>QJOU01000014.1 GCA_003265685.1 Piscinibacter caeni
GGGCCTACGGCGTGCTGCCGGCGCCGCGCCCGGCCGAGCTGCTGGTGCGCGGCGCAACGCTGTGGACGCAGGGGCCCGCCGGGCGCCTGGCCGAGGCCGACCTGCTGGTGCGCGACGGCCGCATCGTCGCGGTCGGCCCGGCCCTGCGCGCCGGTGCCGGCGCGCAGGTGATCGACGCGCGCGGCAAGCATGTCACGCCCGGGCTGATCGACGCCCATTCGCACGTGGCGATGAACTTCGGCTACAACGAGTTCAGCCACTCGGTCACGGCCGAGGTGCGGGTGGGTGACATCATTGACCCGACCGACATCGGCATCTACCGCATCCTGGCCGGCGGCACGACCGTCTCGCATGTGCTGCACGGCTCGGCCAACACCATCGGCGGGCAGAACCAGCTGCTCAAGCTGCGCTGGGGCGAGGACGCCGACGCGCTGCGTTTCGAGGGCGCGGTGCCGACCATCAAGTTCGCGCTCGGCGAGAACGTCAAGGGCGGCTGGAACACACCCGGCGCCGCGCGCTACCCGGCCACGCGCATGGGCGTGGAGCAGGTGCTGCGCGACGCCTTCGCGCAGGCGCGCGACTACCGCCAGGCACGCAGCAGCTGGCGTGCCGGCAGCGGCCGCCCCGAGCCGCGCCGCGACCTGCGCCTGGAGGCGCTGGTCGAGGTGCTGGAGGGCAAGCGCCTGGTGCATGTGCACTCGTACCGCGCCGACGAGATCCTGATGTTCGTGCGGCTGTCGCGCGAGCTCGGCTTCACGGTGGCCGCCTTCCAGCATGTGCTGGAGGGCTACAAGGTGGCCGACGCGATCGCCTCGATCGGCGCAGGCGCCTCGACCTTCTCCGACTGGTGGGCCTACAAGATGGAGGTGCTCGACGCGGTGCCCGCCAACGCGGCGCTGCTGACACGCGCCGGCGTGCTGACCAGCCTGAACTCGGACAGCGACGAGCTGGCGCGGCGCCTGAACGTCGAGGCCGCGAAGTCGCTGCGCCACGGGCTGTCCGAGCAGGAGGCGCTCGCGCTGGTGACGATCAACCCGGCGCGCCAGCTGCGCATCGAGCAGCGCGTCGGCTCGCTGGAGCCGGGCAAGGACGCCGACTTCGTGATCTGGAACGGCCCGCCGCTGTCGACCTATGCCCGGGTCGAGCAGACCTGGGTCGACGGCCGGCGCCGCTTCGACCGCGACGAGGACGGCCGCCTGCGCGAACGCGCCGCGGCCGAGCGGGCGCGCCTGAGCGCGCTGGCACTGCGTGCGCGGGCGGCCAACCCGCCGGGTGGTGCTGCGCCGGGCGCTGCAGCGGCATCGACCATCGCCGCCGAGCACCTCGGTGCGCTGGCCTGGCGGCGCGGCTGGGCCGAACTGTCGATGCTGCGCGAGGCCTATGCCGAGCAGGGCGGGTGGAACGAATGCACGGGGCACGCACCATGAAGGCCACCGCACTGCTCCTCGCCACACTGCTGGCCGCACGCCTGGCGGCGGCGCAGGCCCCGGCCGAGGAGGCGCCGCTGCTCCTCAGCGGCGCGACCCTGCACACCGTCTCCGGTCCGGTGATCGAGCGTGGCCGGCTGCTGGTCGAGCGCGGCCGCATCACGGCCGTGCTGGCCGCCGACGCACCGCTGCCGGCCGGGCGCGGCCCGGCGCCACGGGTGATCGACCTGACGGGCAAGCATGTCTACCCCGGCTTCATCGCCGCCAATACCGCGCTCGGGCTGACCGAGGTGGCCTCGGTGGCCGCCACCGTCGACCTTGCCGAGGCCGGCCCGGTGAACCCGCATGCGCGCGCCGTGGTGGCGATCAACGCCGACAGCGAGCTGCTGCCGGTGACCCGCGCCAACGGCGTGCTGAGCGCCCTGGTGCTGCCGGGCGGGGCGCCGGGCGGTTCGATCGCCGGACGCGCGGCGCTGATCCAGCTCGCCGGGCGCAGCTGGGAGGAACTCGCGCTCGAGCCGGAGGCGGCGCTGCAGGTGGTGCTGCCGACCATGCGCCTGGGCCGCGAGCGCCTCGCGGCGCTGGCCGAGCCGCTGCAGCAGGAGTACGCGCGCTTCGTCGCCGAGCGGCTGCGCCGCATCGAGGAGGCCTTCGGCGCCGCGCAGGACTACCTGCGCGCACGCGCCGCAGCACCCGAGCTGCCGGCCGACCAGCGCTGGGAGGCGATGCGTCCCTACCTCGCCGGGCAGCGCCCGGTGTTCGTGGCGGCCGACGAGCTGCCGCAGATCCGCCATGCGCTCGGGCTGGCCGAGCGCTACGGGCTGAAGCTGGTGATCGTCGGCGGTGCGGACGCCTGGCGCATCGCCGACGTGCTGCGCGAGCGCCGCGTGCCGGTGGTGATCGGCGGCGTGCTCGAGCTGCCGACGCGGCGCGACGAGGACATCGACGCACGCTTCGCGCTGGCCGCGCGGCTGCACGCGGCCGGCGTCGAGTTCTGCATCGCGCGAAACGGCGACGTGTTCGCCGCAGCGCACGAGCGCAACCTGCCCTACGAGGCCGCCAGTGCCGCGGCCCATGGCCTGCCGCGCGACGAGGCGCTCAAGGCGATCACGCTCTACCCGGCGCGCATCCTCGGCGTGGCTGACCGGCTGGGCGCGCTGGCGCCCGGCCTGCTGGCCAGCGTCATCGTCACCGACGGCGACCCGCTCGAGGCCGGCACGCGCATCGAGCGTGTCTTCATCGCCGGCCGCGAGCTCGACATGGGCAACCGGCAGACGCGGCTGACCGAGAGGTACGCCCGCCCGAGCGCACCGCGCTAACCTACGCGGTTCCGGTTCAGCACAGGAGGGGGCCATGGGCCGCACGCATCGCATCGCCGTGATTCCGGGCGACGGCATCGGCAAGGAGGTGATGCCCGAGGGCCTGCGCGTGCTGCAGGCCGCGGCGCGGCGCTTCGGCTTCGGGCTCGACCTGCAGCCGATCGACTGGGCCAGCTGCGACTGGTACCAGCGCGCCGGGCAGATGATGCCCGACGACTGGAAGCAGCAGCTCGCCGGGCGCGACGCGCTGTACTTCGGCGCGGTCGGCTGGCCGGCCACGGTGCCCGACCATGTGTCGCTATGGGGCTCGCTGCTGAAGTTCCGGCGCGAGTTCGACCAGTACATCAACCTGCGCCCGGTGCGCCTGTTCGAGGGCGTGCCCTGCCCGCTGGCCGGGCGCAAGCCGGGCGACATCGACTTCCTGGTGGTGCGCGAGAACACCGAGGGCGAGTACACCAACCTTGGCGGCGTGATGTACGCCGGCACCGAGCGCGAGATCGTGATCCAGGAATCGGTCTACTCGCGCCACGGCACCGACCGGGTGCTGACCTACGCCTTCGAGCTGGCGCGCCAGCGCGCGCGCCGGCACCTGACCGTGGCCACCAAGAGCAACGGCATCGCGATCAGCATGCCCTGGTGGGACGGCCGCGCCGACGCCGTGCACGCCGGCTACCCGGAGGTGACGGTCGACAAGCAGCACATCGACATCCTCAGCGCCCGCTTCGTGCTGCAGCCGCAGCGCTTCGACGTGGTGGTGGCGAGCAACCTGTTCGGCGACATCCTGTCCGACCTCGGCCCGGCCTGCACCGGCACGATCGGCATCGCGCCTTCGGCCAACCTGAACCCGGAGCGGCGCTTCCCGTCGCTGTTCGAGCCGGTGCACGGCTCGGCGCCCGACATCTACGGCCGCAATATCGCCAACCCGGTGGCGATGATCTGGTCGGGCGCGCTGATGCTCGATTTCCTGGGTGAACGCGCCGCCCACGACGCGATCCTGCGCGCCGTCGAGCGGGTGCTGGCCGAGGGCCCGCGCACGCCGGACCTGGGCGGCCAGGCCTCGACGACGGCGATGGGCGAGGCGGTCGCCGCCTTGATCTGAGGTATCCCTAGGACCGGAGCGGATGGCTTGCGGCACCGGGGCGCCGGGGTCATGATCCGCCCGAGTGTGACGAAGAGGTACAGGATGGCACGTCGCAAGGACGACAAGGAAGCACCGCGGCTCGTCTGGCGGATCACCGCCGACGCGCCGCTGGGCGAGTACGTCGATCCGAAGATCGCCGCCCGGGCGAAGCGGCCGAAGGCGGAAGGCGACGAGGTGCGCGAGCGCAGTTGGCTGGGCTCCTCGCTCGAGTTGCTCGGCGGCGTGCGCGTCAGCGAGACCCCGATGGAAACCCTGCCGGGCGAGCTGATCGACGAGTTCTTCAAGACCGACAAGAAGGACGAGCCGAAGAGCTGACTCAGCCGGGCTCGGCGCGCAGCGAGCGCGACAGCAGCAGCACCGGCAGCAAGCCCACCAGCACGATGGCCAGCGACGGCAGGGCCGCCTCGCCGAGGCGCTCGTCGCGTGCCAGCTGGTTGGCCACCACCGCCAGCGTGTCGCTGTCGAACGGGCGCAGCACGAGGGTGGCGGGCAGCTCCTTCATCACGTCGACGAACACCAGCAGCAGCGCTGCTAGCGCCGCGCGATTCAGCAGCGGCATGTGCAGCTCGCTGAACAGGCGCCGGCGGGTCGCACCGAGCATGCGGGCGGTTTCGTCGATGGCCGGCGGCACGCGGGCGTACCCCGCCTCGACCGACTGCAGCGCGACGGCCGAGAAGCGCACCAGATAGGCGTACATGAGGCCGAACAGCGTGCCGGTCACCAGCGCCGCCGCCCCGGCCTGCGGCCAGCGGGCCTGCAGCCAGCCCACTGGCAGCAGGATGCCCACCGCGATCACCGCCCCCGGCACCGCGTAGCCGAGCGAGACGACCCGGGCCCCGGCCTGCAGCGCCGGGCTGTCGCGCAGGCGCAGGGCGAAGCCGAGCGCCAGCGCCACCGCGGTGGTCAGCAGCGCGGCGATGCCGGCCAGCTTGAAGCTGGTCCAGCACCATTGCGCAAAGCGCGCCAGCGGCAGCCCCATCTCGCCGTGCAGCGCCTCCTGCCAGAGCAGGCGCAGCAGCACCGCCACCGGCAGCACGAAGCCGAGCAGCACCGGCAGCGCACACACGCCCAGCGCCAGCGCGGCTGCGCCGCCGCGCAGCTGCAGCGGGCGTGCCTCGGCGCCATGCGCGGCGCCGCGGCGGCTGGCCGCAAAGCGCAGGCGGCGCTGCGCGCGCCGCTCCAGCCACAGCAGCACCGCCACCACCAGCAGCAGCAGCGACGCGAGCTGGGCTGCGGCATCGCGGTCGTTCATCACCAGCCAGGCCTTGTAGATGCCGGTGGTGAAAGTCTGCAAGCCGAAGTAGGCACCAACACCGTAGTCCGCCAGGGTTTCCATCAGCGCGAGCGCCACGCCGGCGGCGAGTGCCGGCCGGGCCAGCGGCAGCGCCACCTCGCGCACGCGCCGCCCCGGCCCGGCACCGAGCAGGCGTGCCGCCTCCATCAGCGGCACGGCCCGCTCGCCCAGCGCGGTGCGCACCAGCAGGTAGACGTAGGGGTACAGGCAGAGCACGAACAGCGCGGCCGCGCCCCCCAGGCTGCGCACATCGGGCCAGAGCGCCCCCTGGGCGCCGGTGAGCGCGCGCAAGCCGGTCTGCAGCGGCCCGCTGTACTGCAGGAAGTCCGTTGCGGCGTAGGCCAGCACATAGGCCGGCATGGCCAGTGGCAGCAGCAGCGCCCATTCGAACAGCCGCCGCCCGGGGAACTCGAACAGCACGACCAGCGCCGCGCAGGCCCCGCCCACCAGCGCCACGCCGAGCGCCACCACCAGCGCGAGCAGCAGCGACTGGGCCACGTAGCCCGGCAGCACCGTCTCGGCCTGGTGGCGCAGCACGGCCAGGCTGCCGGCGTCCAGCCCCAGCCAGGAGCCGAGCACGCCCAGCACCGGCACGGCGAGCAGCAGGCACACGACGAGGAGCAGGCGCGACATGCGGCGGGATCAGAACGTCACCGGCGCGGTCGGGCCTTGCCGTAGGTCAATGATGGTGCGAACGATTCTCGTTTGATCGATCGCGCCGATATGATAGGTCCATGTTCCTGCAGATCGACCAAGCCTCGGTGCGTTATCCCGGCAGCGCCGCCACGCGCGCCGCGGTGGCGTCGGTGACGCTCGGCCTGCCGCGCGGCCAGCTCGGTGTGCTGATCGGCCCCTCGGGCTGCGGCAAGACCTCGCTGCTGCGTGCCGTGGCCGGGCTGGAGCCGCTGGCGCACGGGCGCATCTCGATCGACGGCGAACTGCTGGCCGACGCGACCGGCGGCCGCCACGTGCCGCCCGAGCAGCGCCGCATCGGCATGGTGTTCCAGGACTACGCGCTGTTCCCGCACCTGAGCGTGGAGGCCAACGTGGCCTTCGGCATCCGCCACCTGGCGGCCGCCGAGCGCCGGCGCCGCACCGCCGAGGTGCTCGACCTGGTCGGCCTCGGCCACGCGGCCCAGCGCGCGCCGCACCAGCTCTCCGGCGGCCAGCAGCAGCGCATCGCGCTGGCCCGCGCGCTGGCGCCCTCCCCGCGCCTGCTGCTGCTGGACGAACCCTTCTCCAGCCTGGACGTCGACCTGCGCGAGCGCCTCGCGCACGAGCTGCGCGGCATCCTGCAGCTCTCGGGCACGACCGCGCTGATGGTGACGCACGACCAGCTGGAAGCCTTCGCGGTGGGCGACCTGATCGGCGTGATGCACCAGGGCCGGCTCGAGCAGTGGGACGACGCTTACACGCTGTATCACCGCCCGGCGACCCGCTTCGTGGCGGACTTCATCGGTCACGGCGTCTTCGCGCCGGCGCAGATCGTCGCCGGCGGCGGCGGCGCGGCGGTGGTGCGCACCCCGCTGGGCGACCTGGTCGACCTGCAGGAATGCCCACTGCCCGAGGCCTATGCCGGCGGCCTGTGCGAGGTACTGCTGCGCGCCGACGACATCGTGCACGACGACGCCGCGCCGGTGCGCGCACGCATCGAGCGCAAGACCTTCCGCGGCTCGGAATTCCTCTACACGCTGCGGCTCGAGGGCGGCGAGCAGGTCGTCGCCCACGTGCCCTCGCACCACGACCACCAGGTCGGCGAATGGATCGGCATCCGCGCCGAGGTCGACCATGTCGTGACCTTCGCCCGCGAAGGCGCCTAGGAATCGGCGCGGCAGAAGGCTCGAAAAGCACCGCCGGCGCGTGCAACTTTCCCGCCCCGGCCGGGCTCTGAGGCAGGGCCGGGTTTTATACTGGTCCGGCCCGGGTCTGCGCTGGTCAGCGCACGGGCAATCGCGCGGGGATAAGGGGTCGTCGAATGGGCAGCAAATTGAAGGTCGCGGGTTGGTTGGCGGTCGGCGCAGTCGCCGGCGCGATGACCACCATGCAGTTCCAGGCGATCGCCCGCAATCCGGTGTCGCAGCTGCCGCTGGAGGAGCTGCAGCAGCTCGCCGCGGTGTTCGGCATGGTCAAGAGCGACTACGTCGAGCCGGTCGACGAGAAGAAGCTCATCAACGACGCGATCTCCGGCATGGTGTCCGGGCTCGACCCGCACTCGCAGTTCTTCGACAAGAAGACGTTCAAGGAATTCCGCGAAGGCACGACCGGCAAGTTCGTCGGCGTCGGCATCGAGATCGGCATGGAGGACGGCCTCGTGAAGGTGGTCTCCCCGATCGAGGGTTCGCCCGCCTTCCGCGCCGGCCTGAAGAGCGGCGACCTGATCACCAAGATCGACGACACGATGGTCAAGGGCCTGACGATGGACCAGGCCGTCAAGCGCATGCGCGGCGAGCCCAACACCAAGGTCGTGCTGCAGGTGTTCCGCAAGTCCGAGACGCGCAGCTTCCCGGTGACCATCGTGCGCGAGGAGATCCGCGTGCAGAGCGTGCGCGCGAAGATGGTCGAGCCGGGCTACGGCTGGCTGCGCGTCAGCCAGTTCCAGGACCGCACGGTCGAGGACTTCGCGAAGAAGCTCGAGGAGATCTACAAGCAGGACCCGAACCTCAAGGGCCTGGTGCTCGACCTGCGCAACGACCCCGGCGGCCTGCTCGAGGGCGCGGTGGCGATCTCGTCCGCCTTCCTGCCCAGCGACGTGGTGGTGGTCACGACGAACGGCCAGATCGCCGACTCCAAGGCCACCTTCAAGGCCTCGCCCGAGTACTACCTGCGCCGCGGCGGCGCCGACCCGCTGCGCAAGCTGCCCGAGGCGGTGAAGAAGGTGCCGCTGGTGGTGCTGGTCAACGAAGGCTCGGCCTCGGCCAGCGAGATCGTCGCCGGCGCGCTGCAGGACCACAAGCGCGCCACCATCATGGGCGCGCAGACCTTCGGCAAGGGCTCGGTGCAGACGGTGCGCCAGCTCGGCCCCGACACCGCGCTGAAGATCACCACGGCGCGCTACTACACGCCCAGCGGCGCGTCGATCCAGGCCAAGGGCATCGTGCCCGACGTCATGCTCGACGAAACCGCCGAAGGCAACCTGTTCGCCGCGCTGCGCGTGCGCGAGGCCGACCTCGACAAGCACATCGCCAGCGGCCAGGGCCCCGAGCAGAAGGACGAGGCGCGCGAGAAGGCGCGCGAGGAAGCGCGCAAGAAGCTCGAGGAAGAGCAGCAGAAGAAGGCCGCCGCGCCCAAGCCGCTGCCCGAGTTCGGCAGCGCGGAGGACTTCCAGCTGGTCCAGGCGCTGAACCAGCTCAAGGGCAAGCCGGTGCTGGTGAGCAAGACCGCGGTGGAACGCAAGGCCGAGGCCAACACCAACAACTGAGCCCGACACCGGTTCCCCCGCCCCGCCGACGCCCGCGCCACCGCGCGGGCGTTGTCATTCATGGGTATCCTGCCCGCATGGACGACGACCAGCTGCTGCGCTACTCGCGCCACATCCTGCTCGACGAGCTGGGCATCGAAGGCCAGCGCAGGCTGCTGGCCGCGCACGCGCTGGTGATCGGTGCCGGCGGCCTCGGCTCGCCGGTGGCGCTGTACCTCGGCACGGCCGGCGTCGGCACGATCACGCTGGTCGACCACGACACGGTGGACCTCACCAACCTGCAGCGCCAGATCGCCCACACGCTGGCGCGTGTCGGCCAGCCCAAGGTCGAGTCGGCGGCGCAGGCCATCGCGGCGATCAACCCGGACGTGCGCGTGGTGGCGCTGCGCGAGCGTGCCGACGCCGCACGCCTGGCCACGCTGGTGGCCGCGGCCGACGTGGTGCTCGACTGCAGCGACAACTTCGCCACCCGCCAGGCCGTCAATGCGGCCTGCGTGGCCCACGGCAAGCCGCTAGTGGCCGGCGCGGCGATCGGCTTCGACGGCCAGATCTCGGTCTACGACACGCGCGACGCGGCCCACCCGTGTTACGCCTGCCTGTTCCCGCCCGAGGCCACCTACGAGGAGGTGCGCTGCTCGACCATGGGCGTGTTCGCGCCGCTGGTCGGCATCATCGGCACGATGCAGGCGGCCGAGGCGCTCAAGCTGCTGGCCGGCATCGGCAGCTCGCTGGCCGGCCGGCTGCAGATGCTGGACGCGCGCACGATGGAGTGGCACGAGATCCGGCTCGGCCGCCAGGCGGCCTGCCCGGTCTGCGCCGCCCGGCCGCAGCGTTAAGCTGCGCGCCATGGACAAGAAACTCGACCTCACCGCCCGCAACTTCCCGACGGCCGAGGAGGAAGCGGTCGTCGAGGCGGAAGCGCTGCCGGCCTCGCGCTACGCCGGGCCGGAGAGCGCCTACCGGCTCGCCTTCACCGACAACGATTTCCTGCTGCGCGAGGAGCTGCGCCCGGTGCGCATGCAGCTCGAGCTGCTCAAGCCGGAGATGGTGCAGCACGAGCACGGCGTGACCTCGACCATCGTGATCTTCGGCAGCGCGCGCATCCAGCCGCCGGACGTGGCCCAGGCGCGCCTGGACGCGGCGCGCCGTGACGGCGATGCCGCGGCGATCGCGCGCGCGCAGGCGCTGCTCGACATGTCGCGCTACTACGACGAGGCGCGCCGCTTCGCCGCCATCGTCACGCACAAGTCGAAGGAACTGGAGACACCGGTCTACGTGGTCACCGGCGGCGGCCCCGGCATCATGGAGGCGGGCAACCGCGGCGCCTTCGAGGTGGGCGGCAAGAGCATCGGGCTGAACATCGTGCTGCCGCACGAGCAGGAACCGAACCCGTACATCACGCCGGAGCTGTGTTTCCAGTTCCACTACTTCGCGCTGCGCAAGATGCACTTCGTGATGCGCTCGATCGCGCTGGTGTGCTTCCCGGGCGGCTTCGGCACGCTCGACGAGCTGTTCGAGACGCTCACGCTGACGCAAACCGGCAAGTCGCGGCGCCGCCCGATCCTGCTGTTCGGCCGCGAGTTCTGGACCAGGCTGATCAACTTCGAGTGGCTGATCGAGACCGGCATGATCGGCCCGGGCGACGTGAACCTGTTCCGCTTCGTCGAGACCGCCGAGGAGGCCTGGGGCGTGCTCGCCGCCGAGTACGGCTTCGACGCCCCCGACACCACCACCGGCGAATTCGCCGACGACTGATGAACACGCGAGTCAGCCTGATCGGCGCGCCGACCGACATCGGCGCCGGCAGCCGCGGCGCCAGCATGGGGCCGGAGGCGCTGCGCGTGGCGCAGATCCTGCCCGTGCTGCAGGGCCACGGCCTGGAGGTGGTCGACCGCGGCAACCTGGCCGGCCCGGCCAACCCCTGGCTGCCGCCGGTGGACGGCTACCGCCACCTCGACGAGGTGGTGGCCTGGAACCGCGCGGTGCACGAGGCGGTGCACGCCGAACTGGCGCTCGGCCGGCTGCCCATCCTGATGGGCGGCGACCATTGCCTGGGCATCGGCTCCATCAGCGCGGTGGCGCGCCACTGCCGCGAGACCGGCAAGCGCCTGCGCGTGCTCTGGCTCGACGCGCATGCCGACTTCAACACCAACCGGCTGACCCCGAGCGGCAACATCCACGGCATGCCGGTGGCCTGCCTGTGCGGCCACGGGCCGCAGGCGCTGATCGAGATCGGCGGCCAGGTGCCGGCCATCCAGCCGAAGTGGATCCGCCAGATCGGCATCCGCAGCGTCGACCCGGGCGAGAAGCGCTTCGTGCACGAGGCCGGGCTCGAGGTGTTCGACATGCGCTACATCGACGAGATGGGCATGCGCCACACGATGGAGCTGGCGCTCGCCACGCTCGACGCGAACACGCACCTGCATGTCAGCTTCGACGTCGACTTCCTCGACCCCGAGATCGCACCCGGCGTCGGCACCACCATCCCCGGCGGGCCGACCTACCGCGAGGCGCAGCTGTGCATGGAGATGATCGCCGACACCGGCCGGCTCGCCTCGCTCGACGTGATGGAGCTGAACCCGGCGCTGGACGTGCGCAACAAGACCGCCGAGCTGGCGGTGGATCTGATCGAGAGCCTGTTCGGCAAGAGCACGCTGATGCGCGAGCGGCCCTGAGCCGGCACTACGTGCACGGCCCGTGGCGGCGCCGGAAGTCGCGCGGGTATTCGGCGTCGCGCTGTGCGAACAGGCCGCGGCGGGCAGCGCGGGCCGCCGCTTCGTCCTCGGCGTACGGCCCGGCACGCCGCGCGAAGCGCGCATTCCAGGCCAGCCCCTGCGCCACCAGCCAGGCGCCGACATCCGCGCCGTCGAGCTGGAGCGTGCCGACGGCGCGGCCGTAGTCGTCGTGCGCGCGGGTGTGCACCTCCACGCGCCGGTGCAGCAGCCGCGCGGCCAGCGCGTCGCGCGCCTGCGGGCCGCCGGCCTGGCACCGCTCGGGCGCGTCCAGCCCGTCCAGGCGCAGCTTGAAGGGCGCGCGACCGTCGCGCCTGACCCAGACCGTGTCGCCGTCGCTCACGTGCGTCACCTCGGCCGTGAACGCCTGCGCAGCGCCCGCGGCGAGCACGAGCAGCAGGAAGACCGCCCGCCTCACGCCGCCAGCACCCGCACCAGCCACCAGACGAACAGGCCGAACAGGACGGCCCACAGCAGCACGATGGCCGCGGCGCCCCACCAGAGCTTCGGCAACTGCTCGCGCGACACTTCGGCCTCCCGCAGGCGTGCCTCCCAGAGCGGCTTGGGCGTGAGCTTCACCGCCAGCGCCACGCCCAGCGGCAGCAGGATCAGATCGTCGAGCTGGCCGAGCACCGGGATGAAGTCCGGGATCAGGTCGATCGGGCTGACCGCATAGGCCAGCACCGCCAGCGCCACCAGCTTGGCCGCGGTGGGCGTCTCGGCATGGCGCGCCAGCTTCCACAGCGCGATCAGGTAGGTCGCCAGCCGGGCGGCGTTGGCGAAGCGGAACAGGCGGGAGAGTCGCATCATGGTCGGGGGTCGTGGTCGGCCTCGGCGGTGGCATCGCGGATGATGCGCGCCAGCCGGTCGGCCAGTTTCTCGTTGCTCAGCTTCTCGCGGAAACGTTCCACCATCAGGGGCAGCGAGAACGGGCTCGGCACCTTCAGATCGACGAATTCCACCCGCTGCGCGCGCATGCGCTTCAAGGTGGCGGCGAGGCGCCGGATATCCAGCTCCTGGCTCAGCACCTCGCCCTCGGCCTGCGAGAGCAGCAGGTTGCCGGTGTCGTACTTGCGGAACACCTCGTAGAACAGGCCGCTGGAGGCCTGCAGCTGGCGCGTCGTTTTGGGCGCGCCGGGGTAGCCGGTGAACACCAGCCCGGAAACCCGTGCGATCTCGCGGAAGCGCCGCTGCGCGAGCTCGCTCGAGTTCAGGCTCGCCAGCACGTCGGCCAGCAGTTCGCCGGTGTCGAAGGCGGTCTTGTCGATCAGCGCTGCGACGTCCACCGCCTCGGCACTGAGCAGCTCGAAGCCGTGGTCGTTGACGCTCATGCTGAAGGTGTTGGGCACGTGCCGGGCGAGCCGCCAGGCCAGCAGGCTGGCCAGCCCCAGGTGCACATGCCGGCCGGCGAAGGGATAGAGGTAGAGGTGGTGGCCCTCGCGCGAGCGGTAGCGCTCGATCAGCAACGTCGTCGGAGTCGGCAGGCGCGACAGCCGCGCCTGGGTCGAGAGCATGGGCTGCGCGGCGCGCAGCTCCGGGTCCTCGATCTCGCGGATCCAGTCGGCCTGCGCCGCCGTGGCCAGCAGTTCCAGCACCGCGTCAGCGAGTTCGGTGGACAGCGGCATCTTGCCGCCCGCCCAGCTCGGCACGATGCCGCGGCTCTTGGTCGCCTTCTTCACGTAGGCCGTCATCTCCTGCGTGCGCACGAACTCGAGCACCTTGCCGGCGAACACAAAGCAGTCGCCCGGGCGCAGGCGCGCGAGGAAGCTCTCCTCCATCGCGCCGAGCTTGCTGCCGGAGAGGTATTTCACCTGCATCGTGCCGTCGCCGACGATGGTGCCCACCTGCAGCCGGTGGCGCTTGGCCACGCCGCGGTCGGGCACACGGTAGACCCCGTCGACGAGCGCCACGCGGTGGTACTCGGGGTAGGCGCCGAGGCTCGCGCCGCCGCGTTCGACGAAGGCGAGCGCCCAGTCGAACTCGACTCGGCTCAGCGCACGGTAGGCCCAGGCCGTGCGCACCTCGTCGTAGAGCGCATCGGCCGTGAAGCCGCCGCCGAGCGCGACGCTGACGAGATGCTGCACCAGCACGTCGAGCGGCTTCTCGGGCGTCGCGCGTTTCTCGATGCGCCCGGCCTGCGCGGCGCGGCGTGCGGCGGCGGCCTCGATCAGCTCCAGCGTGTTGGTGGGCACGATGGTCACGCGGCTCGGCCGGCCGGGCGCGTGGCCGCTGCGGCCGGCGCGCTGCAGCAACCGCGCGATGCCCTTGGGCGAGCCGATCTGCAGCACGCGCTCGACCGGCAGGAAGTCCACGCCCAGGTCGAGCGAGGAGGTCGCCACCACCGCCTTCAGCCGCCCTTCCTTGAGCCCGAGCTCGACCCACTCGCGCACGTCCTTGTCAAGCGAGCCGTGGTGCAGCGCGACCAGGCCCGCCCACTCCGGCCGCTCCTGGATCAGCAGCTGGTACCAGGTTTCGGCCTGCGAGCGGGTGTTGGTGAACACCAGCGTGCTCGGGCTCGATTCGATCTCGGCGATCACCGGCTGCTGCATCTGCGCGCCCAGATGGCCGCCCCAGGAGAAGCGGCCCAGGTGGGGCGGCAGCAAGGTGTCGATCACCAGGGTCTTGTCGATGCGGCCCTGCACCCGCACCGCGTCGCGGCCACCGGTGAGCACCTGCTGCGCCTCCTCGAGGTTGCCGAGCGTGGCCGACAGGCCCCAGACGACGAGCCCGGGGTTCCAGCGTGCCAGCCGGGCCAGCGACAGCTGCACCTGCACGCCGCGCTTGTTGCCCATCAGCTCGTGCCACTCGTCGACGATCACGGTGTGCACGCTGCCAAGCTCCTGCGCCGCGTGTTCGCGCGTGAGCAGCAGCGAGAGCGATTCGGGTGTCGTCACCAGCGCCTCGGGCAGGCGCCGGTCCTGCCGCGCGCGCTCGGCCGCCGGCGTGTCGCCGCTGCGCTGGCCGACGCGCCAGCCGGGCGCGACGTCGGGCAGCGGCAGGTTCAGCGCGCGCGTGGTGTCGGCCGCGAGCGCGCGCATCGGCGTGATCCACAGCACCTGCAGCGGCGACGCCGGCTTCGCCACCCGGCGCTGCAGCGCACCCATCCACACCGCGTAGGTCTTGCCGGCGCCGGTGGTCGCGTGCAGCAGGCCGCTGCGGCCGGCCGCCAGGTGGGCCCAGACCTCGCGCTGGAAGGGAAACGGCTGCCAGCCGCGCGATTCGAACCACTCCTGCGGCGTCATGCAGAGACGATCCACCCTTCGATCGGATCGACGCGCTCCGGCAGCCCGTGGCGCGGCTGCGTGGCCGCCCAGCCGGCCTGCAGCAGGCACAGCACGGCGTCGAGCCGGTCGCCGCTCGCGTCGGCCACCAGCGCGTCGCGCTGCGCATGGCTGGCGCGCAGCCGCAGGCCGAGCCGCGTACGGCCCTGCTCGAGCGCGTCGACCAGATCCTTGCGGGCGATCAGCCGCTCGGGTGTCTGCTTGGCGGCCGCGTCGTTCTTGTACGAGCGCGTGCCGATCAGCTCGCGCGCCAGCAGGCCCGGGTAGGCCTCGAGCGCGATGCGTGCCGGGTCGCCCGCGTGCAGGCCCGGCAGGTGCACGCCAGCCTCGATCAGCAGGGGCACGCCCGCGTGCATCATGAAGGCCACCGGCGGGTTGACCCACTTCATCGACGGTGACGAACCGGCCGGCCCATCGCAGGCACGGTGCGCGAACTTGCCGCCCGGCGGCCGCGCAGCGCAGAAGGCGGCAAAGGTGTCGCGGATCGCGTCCCGGCTCAGCCCGGCGTAGTGGCGCATCAGCGGCAGCCACTCGCGTGGCCAGCCGAGCGACTCGACCAGTTCGCGCGGCAGGCCGAACGGGAAGTCGAAGCCGCCGATCCACGGGCCCGGCGTCTGCAGCCAGGCGGCAAAGCCGTCGAACGCCGCATGCTCGTCGACCCGCTCGAGCCGCACCACGCCCTGCGCCAGCGTGCCGAGCGCGACGGTGATGGGCTTGCGGCGCGTCGGCCGGCTGGTGAAGTCGACGCCGGCCAGGCGCGTGACGGAGCTCTCGGACACGGGCATCGGGCAACGGTAGCACGCGGGCGAAGGGCATCCGGTGCTGGCGACAATCGGCGCATGAGCCCATCCCTGCGCCGCCGCCTGCTCGCCGGCCTGGCCCTCGCGGCCGGGCTGGTGCTGCTCGTGCTGGCCGGGCTGCGCGTGGCCGGCGCGCGCCTCGAGGCGGTGCTGGAGCAGGCGCTCGGCCCGCGCGCCCAGGTCGGCCGCGTCACGCTCGGGCTGACCGGCCTGGAACTGCACGACCTGCGCATCGCCGCCGCGCCGGGCTGGCCGGCGACCGACGAGCTGCGCGCCACGCGCATCCACCTGCGCCCGGCGCTCGCCAGCCTGTGGACCGGCCGCTGGACCATCGCCCGGCTCGAGGTCGACGGTGCCTACCTGAGCCTGCTGCGCACGCGCCAGGGCAGGCTGCGCCTGCTGCCGGCCCTGCTGGAGCGCCCCGGCGCGGCGGGCGCACCCGCGACCACGGTCGAGCTGGAGCAGGTGGTGCTGAACAGCGCCGCGATCGACTTCATCGACGCCAGCGTGCGCCAGCCGGCCCACCGGCTGCGCCTCGAGTCGCTCGACGCGCAGATCGGCCCGCTGGTGCTGCCGGCGCTGGACGAGGCGATGAAGATCGAGCTGCAGGCGCGGGTGAAGGGCCCGCATCGGAATGGCACGCTCGCCATCGCCGGCACGCTGAACGCCGCGACGCGCGACGCGCAGCTCGAGAGCCGGGTGCACGGCGTCGACCTGCAGGCGCTGCAGCCCTACCTGCTGAAGGCGGACGAAGGCGGCGTCAAGCGCGGCACGCTGGACCTGGTGCTGGAGGCCAGCGTGCGCGGCCAGCGCCTGCACGCGCCCGGCCGGCTCACGCTGGCCGGGCTGGAGCTGGCGCCGGCCGGCGGCCTGCTCTCCACCTTCGCCGGCGTGCCGCGCCAGGCGGTGCTGGCGGCGATGGCGCGCGACGGCCGCATCGAGCTGCGCTTCACGCTCGAGGGCCGGCTCGACGACCCGGCGTTCTCGCTCGACGAGAACCTCGCCACGCGCCTGGCCGGCGGCCTGGCCGAGGCGGTGGGCGTGAGCCTGGGCGGCGTGGTCGAGGGCGTCGGCGGGATGATCAAGGGCCTGTTCGGGCGCTGATCAGTTGCCGATGCCCACCGGCCGGATCACCAGCTTGCCGTAGTCGGTGTTGTAGTCGTCGGTGATCTCGATCGCCGCCGGCACCGAGGTGCCCGAGTCGCTGGGCGTGAAGTTCAGCGTCAACGTGCAGGTGGCGTCGGCCGCCAGCGTGGCGGCGCAGTTGTTCGTGAAGCTCCAGTCGGTGTCGCTGCTGCCCGGGCCGGTGATGGCGAGCGTGTCGGTCGCGTTGCCGACGTTCCTGACCGTGTAGGTGCGGCTGGCCGTGTTGCCCACCGACGCGGTGAAGGTCGTGCTGGTGTCGCCGGTGAGGACCAGCACGCCCTGCGCCGGGCTCGGGGTGGTGACGCCGGTGCCGGACAGGCCGACCACGAGCGTGCCCTGCTCGGCGTTGCTCGCCACGCTCAGCGTGCCGGCCATCGTGCCGGCGGCGGTGGGCTGGAAGTACACCGAGATCAGGCAGGACTCGCCCTCCTCCAGCGAGGACGGGCAGGTCTCGCTCATCGTCACCGAGGTGCCGCTCACGCTGATGACGATGTCCTTCAGCGTCTCCACCGAGGTGAAGCCGGCATCGCTGTTGCGCAGCGCGAAGTCGAGCTGCTTGCGCGGGCCGGTGATCAGCGTGTTGCCGAAATCGCTCCTCTTGGCGCTCAGCGCCTCCAGCACCGGCTTGGGCTTGTCCGGCTCGGTGCCCATGCAGCCACTCAAGCTGGCCGCCAGCAGCAGCCACGTCCAGATCCTGTTCATCGTCACCTCCGGGTCGAGGCGCGATTCTGCCCCCGCCGGCGTGACGCTTCGTGTCGCTTCGTCACGCCGATTCGGGAGGTGCCAGCAGGGCCTCCAGCCCCTGCAGCGTGTCGGCCTCGTGCAGCGGCTTGTCGTGGCGCAGGCGCAGCATGCGCGGGAAGCGCACCGCGATGCCGCTCTTGTGCCGGCTGCTGCGGTTGATGCCCTCGAAGCCGAGCTCGAACACCAGGCTCGGGCGCACGCTGCGCACCGGGCCGAACTTCTCCAGCGTGTTCTGCCGGATCACCCGGTCGACCTCGGCGAACTCGGCGTCGGTGAGCCCCGAGTAGGCCTTGGCGAAGGGCACCAGCTGCAGTGCGCCGGGCTGCGCCGGCTCGCGCCGCGCGATCGCCTCGAGCACCGCCTGCGCCTCGGCCGCATCGGCCGGCGCGCGGTTCCACACCGCGAAGGTGTAGTCGGTGTAGACGCTGGCGCGCCGACCATGCCCGGCCTGCGCGTAGACCAGCACGGCATCCACCGACAGCGGCTCGATCTTCCACTTCCACCAGGTGCCCTCGGCCTTGGTGCGACCGCTGCCGTAGCGGGCCTCGCGGTGCTTGAGCATGAAGCCCTCGACGCCGCGGGCACGCGACTGCGCGCGCAAGGCGGCGAACGCGGCCCAGTCGGGCGCCTCGACACGCGGCGACAGGCGCAGCCCGCTGCCACCGAGCAGCGCCTCGAGCCGCGCGCGGCGCTGCCGCTGCGGCTCGCCGCGGCGGTCGTGTCCTTCCGACTCGAGCAGGTCGTAGGCGACGAAGGTCACCGGCGCCTCCGCGAGCACCTTCTTGGTCAGCGTCTTGCGTCCGATGCGCTGCTGCAGCAGGTTGAACGGCGCCGGGCGCTCGCCGCTCCACACCAGGATCTCGCCGTCCAGCACGGTGCCCTCTGGCAGGCCCTGCGCGGCCGCGACGATCTCGGGGAAGCGCTCGGTCACCAGCTCCTCGCCGCGCGACCAGATCCAGCTCTGTCCGGCGCGGCGCACCAGCTGGGCGCGGATGCCGTCGAACTTCCACTCGACCAGCCAGTCGGCCGCGGGGCCGAGGCGCGCCTCGAACGCGTCGCCCGGAAGGTCGAGCGCATGGGCGAGGAAAAACGGATAGGGCTGGCCGCCCTCGATGCGCCCGGACAGCGCCGGCGCGACCAGCGCCTCGAAGGCCCGCGCGTCGGGCCGCGCGCGGGCATCCGTGTAGCCCATCATGCGCTGCGCCACCAGCTTGGCGTCCAGCCCCGCCTGCGCGGCCAGCGCGCGCTGCACCAGCAGCTTGCTGACGCCGACGCGGAAGCCGCCGCCGATCAGCTTGACGAGCAGGAAGCGGCCCGCGGCATCGAGCTCGTCCCACCAGGCCGCCACGCGCCCGGCCTGCTCCTCGGCCGGCGCGCCGCGCAGCGGCAGCAGGCGCTGCTCGACCCAGGCGGCCAGGCCGAGGTCGCTGTCGCGCGCGGGCGGCGGCAGCACCAGCGCGATCGTCTCGGCCAGGTCGCCGACTGCCTGGTAACACTCCTCGAACAGCCAGTCGTCGATGCCGGCGCGGCGGCAGGCCAGCGCCCGCAGCAGCGCGGTGGGCAGCAGCTGGCGCGGCTTGCCGCCGGCGAGGAAGTAGGTCGCCCAGGCCGCGTCGGCCGGCGCGGCGGCGGCGAAGTAGCGCTGCAGCGCGGCGAGCTTGGCGTGCGTGGCGGTGCTCGCGTCGAGTTCGGCGTAGAGCCCTGCAAATCGCTTCATGCCGCGGCGTCCGGCTCGAGTCGATCGTCGCCGTACTCGGTGGCGAACGAACCGGCCTGCAGGCCCTGCGCCGCGAGCCAGCGCACCATCACCGCCTCGTAGCCATGCGTGACGATCACGCGGCTCGCGCCGGTGGCGGCGATGGCCTGCTGCAGCCCGGGCCAGTCGGCATGGTCGGAGAGCACGAAGCCGCGGTCCAGGCCCTGGCGGCGGCGCGCGCCGCGCAACTGCATCCAGCCGCTGGCGAAGGCGTCGGCGTAGTCGCCGAAGCGCTTGAGCCAGGGCGAGCCCTGCACCGAGGGCGGCGCGACCACCAGCGCACGCTTCAGCAGCGCCTTGTCGCTCACCTCGGTGCCGAGCAGGGTGGGCGGCAGTGCCACGCCGGCGGCTCGGTAGGCCGCGTTCAGCGCCTCGACCGCGCCGTGCACGACGATCGGCCCGATCGAGGCATCGACGCCCGCGAGCAGCCGCTGCGCCTTGCCGAAGCTGTAGCCGAACAGCACGCTGGCGCGGCCCTCGGCGGCGTTGGCGCGCCACCAGGCGTCGATGTCGGCATAGACCTCGCGCTGCGGCCGCCAGCGGTAGACCGGCAGGCCGAAGGTCGATTCGGTGATGAAGCAATCGCAGCGCACCGGCTCGAACGGCGCGCAGGTGAGGTTGTGGTCGTCGGCACCGCTGACGAAGTAGTCGCCCGAGGCCACCCAGACCTGCCCGCCGTGCTCGAGCCGCACCTGCGCCGAGCCGAGCACGTGGCCGGCCGGGTGCAGGCTGATGCGCACGCCGCGGTGCTCGACCGCCTCGCCGTAGGCCAGCGCCTGCAGCGTGATCTCGCCCAGCCGCGCACGCAGCACGCCCTCGGCCGGCGCGGCGGCGAGGTAGTGCGCGTGGCCGCGCCGCGCGTGGTCGGCATGGGCGTGCGTGATGACGGCCCGGTCGACCGGGCGCCAGGGGTCGATGTAGAAGTCGCCCGGCGGGCAGTACAGGCCCTCGGGGCGCTGCACGACGAGATCGTTGGGCACGGCCGCATGCTAGCGGCGGCCCCATGTCCTAGGGTCGCAGGGCGCGCACCGCGTCGAGAAGCACCTGCGCGCGCCCGGGGTCGAACGGCGGCGCGTCCTGCGGCGCCGTGAACGGGTGCGGCTTGAAGGCGATGGACTCGCGCGAGCCGTCGCGGCGTGCCAGGCTCACGGCGCCGGCCGGGGCACCCGGCAGGTCGAGCCGCTCGAGCACACCGAGCTCCGCATAGGCCAGGCGCAGTTCCGGCCGGTAGCGCGGCCAGCCGTCCAAGCGGTCGACGAAGACCAATGCCTTCGAGGTGAAGACGACGACCCCCGGCATCCATCCGCCACCGACTGCCCGCACCGCGCCGTGCAGGCGTTCGTACACCTGTTCGCCCTCGACGATCAGCGGCCCGAGCGCCGCGTCGATCAGCAGGTTTTCCGGCCGCTCGGGCTCGGAGGCGGCACGGCAGGGCGGCGGCAGCGCACAGGACCCGGCATCCACGTGCGTGGCCTGGAATCGCCCGTTGCCATCGTAGAAGACGTAGCGCCTGCGAAAGTGCAGCACGTCGTCCGTCCCATACGTGCCCAGGTCCCCCGGGCCGAAGATCAAGATCACGTGCCCCGACGAGCGGTAGTCCTCCCACGCCAGCCAGCGCTCGTCGGGCGCCAGGTCGTCGGGGTCGCCGAGCGCGAGCAGCACCTCCTGCCGCAGCGTGGTGCCCGGCCGCCATGTCGTCGTGGCCGGGTCGTCGAGGTTGTCGCGCGCCCGGCTCCGGTCGCCCGGGATCGGCACGGCACAGGCGGCCAGCAGCAGCCCGACCGCGGCCAGTGCCACGCCAACCCGGCGCTGGCGGCGGTCGCTCATGTCAGCCGCTGCGCACCGCGACGAGCGCGTGGCGCGCCAGCGTGCCCCGCGCATCGAACACCAGCACCAAGCTGCGCCGCCGGGCGTAGTCGAACCAGGACGCCGAAGCCGGGGCCGGATGCAGGCCCGCACCGTCCTCGCCGAGGCGATAGGTGAAGACCACGCCGCCGTCGGCGGCGGCGAAGCGCCGCTGCGGCGCGCCCAGTCGCTCGATGCATTCGGCTTGCGTGCTGGCACCGTCGACCAGGAAGCCGATGCGAACCGCCGGCAGCGGCGGCGCTCCGGCGCTGGCGCAGGCACCAAGCGCCGCGACGATCGGCAGGACGGGAAGACGGTGAAGAAGCCAGCACATCGGCGCGGATTACAGCCGGCCGCGCAGCGGCTCCGGCTGAGATCGGTCAAACGCCAGGGTGCGACGCGGCGGTCACGGTCAGTACTTCTTGCCGCTCACCAGCACCGCGAAGCGCATGAGCGCGTAGGCGACCCAGTTGCCCGCCCGGGTGAGCCAGGGGCGGCGGCGGTGCGTGTCGATGTCGACCACGCGGCCGTGCCGCAGCGCGCGCTGCAGGTGGGCGTGCAGCTCGCCGCCGAAGCTGTCGTCGCGCACGAACACGTTGGCCTCGCGCGCCAGCAGCAGGCTGAACGGGTCGAGGTTGGAGGAGCCGACCGTCGCCAGCATGCCCTGCGGCGCATCCATCACCGCCACCTTGGCGTGCAGGAAGCTCGCCTCGTACTCGACGATGCGGATGCCGGCGCGCAGCAGCTGGTCGTACACCGCACGGCTGGCGTGGTACTGCATGAAGTACTCGTAGCGGCCCTGCAGCAGCAGGGTGATCCTCACGCCGCGCCGCGCTGCGCGCAGCAGCGCGCGCTGCAGCTGCACGCCGGGGATGAAGTAGGCGTTGGCGATCAGCACCTCGCTCTTCGCCTGCGCGAGCGCGATGCGGTAGGTGCCCTCGATGCGGCGCCGGAAGCGCAGGTTGTCGCGCAGCACCAGCGCCGCCACCGCCCCGCCCTGCTCCATCACGCTGTCGCGCGGGCCTTCGTCCAGCCCGGCGCTGGCGGCCGCACGCACCGCCCGCAGCGCACCCTCCAGGTCGCGCTGCCGGGCCTCGCGCGCCACCTGCAGGCGCCACCACAGGCGCGTCATCGTGTCGTGCACGTCGGCCACCAGCGGCCCGGTGACGCGCACCGCGAAGTCCAGCCGCGGCCGGGCCAGCTCGCCGTGGTTCGGGTCCCAGTAGTCGTCCAGCAGGTTGATGCCGCCGCAGAAGGCGAGCTCGCCGTCGACCACGCAGAGCTTGCGGTGCAGCCGCCGCCAGGTGCGCGGCATCAGCAGGCGCCAGCCGCGCACCGGGTTGAACACGCGCCAGCGCACGCCGGCGGCGGCCCAGCGACGCTGCCACTCCGGCGGGACGTCGCCGGTGCCCACGCCGTCGACCACCACGCGCACGGTGACGCGGCGCGCGGCGGCGCGCTCGAGCGCCTCGACCACCGGGATGACCGAGCGGCTGAAGTCGAGGATGTAGGTCTCGAGCATCACCTCGGCGCGCGCGGCGTCGATCGCCGCCACCAGGGCCGGGAACAGTTCGCTGCCGCCGGCCAGCAGCGTGAGTTCGTGGTCGGGCCGCAGGGCCTGCTGCATCACGCCGGCGCCAGCTCCGCCAGCAGCGGCAGGTGGTCGGACATGCGCGCCCAGGCCGGGCCGCGCGGCACGGTGGTAGACAGGCAGCGCAGCCCGCGCACGTAGATGCGGTCGAGCGAGAACACCGGCACGCGCGACGGGAAGGTGTTCAGCCGCGCCGCCGCCACGCCCTCGACCGCGGCGCGCGCCAGGCCGCAGCCGCGCATCGGCGCATCGAGCTTCTCGCCCCAGTCGTTGAAGTCCCCGGCCACGATCAGCATCTCGCCCCGGGGCACGTGCGCGTCGATGAAGGCGGCGATGCGCTCCACCTGGCGCACCCGGCTGGCGTGCATCAGCCCGAGGTGGGCGACCACGGCATGCAGGCGCCGCCCGTGCCAGTGCACCGGCACGTGCAGCAGGCCGCGCTGCTCGAAGCGGTGGTCGGAGACGTCGTGGTGGCCGATGTCGCCCAGCGGCCAGCGCGAGAGCAGCGCGTTGCCGTGTTCGCCCTGGCGAGTGACGGCGTTGGTGCGGTAGGCCACCTCGTAGCCGTCGGGCGCGAGGAACTCGGCCTGCCCCTCGCGCGGCCAGCCGAACCAGGTGCGTTCGAAGCGGCGCGCGTCGCCGTGGTGGAAGTGGCGCACCTCCTGCAGGAACACCAGGTCGGCGTCGAGCGCCTCGATGCCCAGGCCGAGGTTGTGGATCTCCAGGCGCTTGCCCGGGCCGACGCCGCGCACGCCCTTGTGGATGTTGTAGGTGGCCACGCGCAGCGTGTCGCCATGCCCGCCGGGGTGGTGCGGCGCGACCGGCTTCATGGCAGGAATCGGGGCAGCTGCAGGATCGCCTCCGCATTGGAAAAGGAGAAACAGGCGTCGGCCGCCTCGCGCCAGGGCAGCCAGCGCCACGCCAGGTGCTCGCGCGGCGCCAGCACGACCGGGATGTCGCGCGGCACCGTCAGGCCGTAGACATGCTCGGTGTTGTGCGTGGTGCCGGGCGCGTAGCGGTGCGCCCAGACGGGAAAGATCTCGTAGACATTGCGCAGCCGCCAGTCCACCAGCGCGCTGCGCGGCACGCGGTCGCCGCCGACCACGATGCCGGTCTCCTCGGCCACCTCGCGCACCGCGGTCTGCTCGAGCGGCTCGTCGGCGTCGTGTCTGGAGCCGGTGACGCTCTGCCAGGCGCCGGGCTGGTCGGCGCGCTCGATCAGCAGCACCTCGCGCCCGGGGCTGTGGATCACCACCAGCACCGACTCCGGGATCTTGAACGGCTTGGCCATGGGCAGAAGCGACGAAGGGGCACGCGGCGTGCCCCTTCGATTCTGCACGAGCGGAAAATGCCCGTTCAGGCCGCCGGCGTCGGGTTTCTGAGTCGGATGTGCAGCTCGCGCAGCTGCTTCTCGTCCACCGCGCTGGGCGCGTTGGTCAGCAGGTCCTGCGCGCGCTGGGTCTTCGGGAAGGCGATCACGTCTCGCAGGCTCTCGGCACCGGTCATCAGCATCACGAAGCGGTCCAGGCCGATCGCGATGCCGCCGTGCGGCGGCGCGCCGTACTTCAGCGCGTCGAGCAGGAAGCCGAACTTCAGCTGCGCCTCCTCGGCACCGATCTTCAGCGCGCGGAACACCTTGCTCTGCACCTCTTCGCGGTGGATACGCACCGAGCCGCCGCCGAGCTCGATGCCGTTGAGCACCACGTCGTAGGCCTTGGCGATGCACTTGCCGGGGTCGGTCTCGAGCCAGTCCTCGTGGCCGTCCTTCGGGCTGGTGAACGGGTGGTGCACCGCGTTCCAGCGCTGCGCCTCGTCGTCGTACTCGAACATCGGGAAGTCCACCACCCACAGCGGCTCCCACTGGCCCTGCAGCAGGCCGCGCGCCTTGCCGAACTCGCTGTGGCCGATCTTGATGCGCAGCGCGCCGATCGCGTCGTTGGCCACCTTGGCCTTGTCGGCGCCGAAGAAGATCAGGTCGCCGTTGACCGCGCCGGTGCGCGCGAGGATCTCGGCGATCGCCTTGTCATGCAGGTTCTTGACGATCGGCGACTGCAGGCCCTCGCGGCCCTTGGCCGCGTCGTTGACCTTGATCCAGGCCAGGCCCTTGGCGCCGTAGATCTTGACGAATTCGGTGTAGCCGTCGATCTCGCCGCGGCTCATCTCGCCGCCGCCGGGGATGCGCAGCGCGACCACGCGGCCGTCGGCACTGTTCGCCGGGCCGGAGAACACCTTGAACTCGACGTCCTTCATGGCGTCGGTCAGCTCGGTGAACTGCAGCTTGACGCGCAGGTCGGGCTTGTCCGAGCCGTACAGGCGCATCGCGTCGGCGTACTTCATCACCGGGAAGGCCGGCAGCTTGACGCCGATCGCGTGCTCGAAGGTCGAGCGGATCATGCCCTCGAACATCGTGCGGATCTCCTCCTCGGTGAGGAAGGAGGTCTCGATGTCGATCTGCGTGAATTCGGGCTGGCGGTCGGCGCGCAGGTCCTCGTCGCGGAAGCACTTGGTGATCTGGTAGTAGCGGTCGAAGCCCGCGACCATCAGCAGCTGCTTGAAGAGCTGGGGCGACTGCGGCAGCGCGAAGAACATGCCGTCGTGCACGCGGCTGGGCACGAGGTAGTCGCGCGCGCCCTCGGGCGTGCTCTTGGTGAGCATCGGCGTCTCGATGTCGATGAAGCCGTTCGCGTCGAGGAACTTGCGCACCTCCATCGCGACGCGGTAGCGCAGCATCAGGTTGCGCTGCATCTGCGGGCGGCGCAGGTCCAGCACGCGGTGCGTCAGGCGCGTGGTCTCGGAGAGGTTCTCCTCGTCGAGCTGGAACGGCGGCGTCACGCTCGGGTTCAGCACCTCGATCTCGTGGCACAGCACCTCGACCTTGCCGCTCGTGATGTTGGCGTTGGTCGTGCCGGCCGGCCGCTCACGCACCTTGCCGACGATCTTCAGGCAGAACTCGTTGCGCACGCCTTCGGCGACCTTGAACATCTCCGGGCGGTCCGGGTCGCAGACCACCTGCACCAGGCCCTCACGGTCGCGCAGGTCGATGAAGATCACGCCGCCGTGGTCGCGCCGGCGGTGCGCCCAGCCGACCAGGGTGACGGTCTGCCCCAGCAGGGTTTCGCTGACGAGGCCGCAGTAGCTTGTTCTCATGGGGAGTCTCCGGGGGAGTTCGGGCGGGGCCGGCGGCACGCGCGCGCCGGCGCGGGCGAAGGTCAGTTTCGGGCCAGCGCGGGCGGCATCGGCGGCGCGACGACACCCATCGAGATGACGTACTTGAGCGCCTCGTCGACGCTCATCGCGAGCTCGATCACGTCGGCGCGCGGCACCATCAGGAAGAAGCCCGAGGTCGGGTTCGGCGTGGTCGGCACGTACAGGCTGAGGTAGTCGCCGGGGAGGTGGTGCGCCGCCTCGCCGCCGGGCTTGCCGGTGACGAAGGCGATGGTCCACGCGCCGGAGCGCGGGTACTGCACCAGCACCGCCTCGCGGAACGCGTTGCCGCTGCTGGAGAACAGCGTGTCCGAGACCTGCTTGATCGAGCTGTAGATCGACTTGACGATCGGGATGCGGTGCAGCAGCCGGCTGCCCTGGCGCAGCCACCACTGGCCGACCATGTTGGTGGCGAACATGCCGGTCAGCAGCAGGCCGATCAGCATCACGATCACGCCCAGGCCGGGGATGCTGCGCAGCGCCTCGAGCGGCTGCTGCGCGGCCGCCGGCAGCACCGCCTGCGAGGCGCTGAGGAACCAGCCGAACACGCCGTCGAGCAGGCCCAGCACCGAATGCAGCAGCCAGATGGTGATGGCCATCGGCAGCCAGACCAGCAGGCCGGCGAGCAGGTATTTCTTCAAGCGAGGCTTTCGTTGCGGCGCCGCGCGCCGTCGGGATGCGGGGTCAGTGGCAGGCGCAGCTCGAGCCGCAACCGCCGGTCGCCGCGGCGGCCGGGGCGCTGCCGCCGCCCTCCGCCGGCTTGCTGTCGGCCGGCTTGGCATCGGCCGGCTTGGCCTCCGCGGGCTTGGCCTCGGCCGGCTTGCCGCCCGAATTGCCCCCCTTGAAGTCCGTCACGTACCAGCCCGAACCCTTGAGCTGGAAGCCCGCGGCCGTCAGCTGCTTGCGGAACTCGCCGGCGCCGCAGGCCGGGCAGGTGGTCAGCACCGGGTCGGAAATCTTCTGCAGCACGTCCTTCGCGTGGCCGCAGGCGTCACAGCGGTAGGCGTAGATCGGCATGGCTAAACCCTTGATGCAAAAAGGAAAACCGCGAATTGTACAGGCCCGCGGCAGCGCCCCGACGGCAGATCGGGGCGCCGCATCGGTTTCTCAAGCGCCGGCGTTCGGCACCCCCACGACGCGGTGGTGCGAGCCGTGGCTGTTCTTCACGGCCTGCGGGCCGAGCGAGCCGATGACCACGCCGACGATGGCCATCACGAAGCCGGCCAGCTGCGCCGGGAAGGCCTCGCCCGCCGGGGTGGCCATGAACAGGATCCAGGTCAGGATGCCCAGCACGATCGAGAAGATGGCACCCTGCGTGGTGGCGCGCTTCCAGTACAGGCCCGCCACCAGCGGCACGAAGGCGCCGACCAGCGTCACCTGGTAGGCCCCGGACACCATGTCGTAGATCGGCGTGCCCTGCAGCGCGATCGCGTAGGCGCAGACGCAGATGCTGAACACCAGCACCGCGACGCGCATGGTCCACAGCTCGCGCTTGTCGCTGATGCGCGGGAAGAACTGGCGCCAGATGTTCTCGACGAAGGTCACCGACGGCGCCAGCAGCGTCGCCGAGGCCGTGGACTTCAGCGCCGACAGCAGCGCGCCGAAGAAGATCACCTGCATCACGAAGGGCATCTTGTCCATCACGAGCGTCGGGATGACCTTCTGCGGATCCTCCTTGATGAGCGCCTCGGCCTGCTCCGGCATGATGATCAGCGCGCTGGTGACGATGAACATCGGTACGAAGGCGAACAGGATGTAGCTGATGCCGCCGATCACCGGCCCCTTGGTGGCGGCGTTGACGTCCTTGGCGGACATCACGCGCTGGAACACGTCCTGCTGCGGGATCGAGCCGAACATCATCGTGATGCCGGCGGCGATGAACAGCACGATCTGGTCGAAGCTCGGCTCGGGCAGGAACTTGAACAGCTCCTTGCTCGAGGCCAGCTCGATCACCTTGCCGGCGCCGCCGGCCATGTCGGCGGCGAACATCGCGATCAAGGTCAGGCCGACCACCAGGATGATCATCTGGATGAAGTCGGTCACCGCGACCGACCACATGCCGCCGAACAGCGTGTAGGCAAGGATCGACGCGGTGCCCAGCACCATGCCCAGCGGGATGCTGATCGCGCCGCCGGACAGCAGGTTGAACACCAGCCCGAGCGCGGTGACCTGGGCCGACACCCAGCCGAGGTAGCTCAGGATGATGATCAGCGAGCAGACCACCTCCACGGTGCGGCCGAAGCGCTCGCGGTAGTAGTCGCTGATCGTCAGCAGCGTCATCTTGTAGAGCTTGGCGGCGAAGAACAGGCCGACCAGGATCAGGCAGGTGCCGGCGCCGAACGGGTCTTCCACCACGCCGTTCAGGCCGCCTTCGACAAACTTGGCCGGGATGCCCAGCACCGTCTCGGAGCCGAACCAGGTGGCGAAGGTGGTGGTGACGATCATCACCAGCGGCAGGTGGCGCCCGG
The DNA here is from genome assembly GCA_003265685.1 of Piscinibacter caeni. Taxonomy (GTDB): domain Bacteria; phylum Pseudomonadota; class Gammaproteobacteria; order Burkholderiales; family Burkholderiaceae_C; genus Piscinibacter; species Piscinibacter caeni. The sequence goes on from QJOU01000014.1 coordinate 28,167, forward strand.
CGATCGCGAAGTCCGCCGTGTTCTTGACACGCTTGGCGGCCCACAGGCCGATGGCGATGGTGATCAGCAGGTAGAAGATGACCAGGGTCAGCAGCATGGTGCGCGGGCTCCGGAGCGGGTAGGGACAGGTGGGGAAACGGACCGCAGGGGATTATCCCCGCAAGCCCGCGCCGGCCCCAAGCGAGCGGCGTGCCCGATTCCCGCTGCGTCAGACGGGCCAGCGCAGCAGCAGCAGCAGGGTCGCCAGCACGCCGAGCGCGGCCCCGGCCAGCCCGAACACCAGCGCGCGCAGCAGCCCGGTGCTGCGGCGCTGCTCGGCCAGCAGTGCCTCGAGCAGCCGGTCCCGCTCCGGATCGCGCCGCCCCAGCGCCTGGTGCAGCAGGCGCGGCAGCTCCGGCAGCAGCTGGGCGTACCGCGGCCCCTCGTGCTTGAGCCGCTCGACCAGTCCGCGCCAGCCCACCTGCTCGTGCATCCAGCGCTCGAGGAAGGGCTTGGCGGTGGTCCACAGGTCCAGCTCGGGGTCGAGCTGGCGGCCCAGGCCCTCGATATTCAGCAGCGTCTTCTGCAGCAGCACCAGCTGGGGCTGGATCTCGACGTTGAAGCGCCGCGAGGTCTGGAACAGGCGCAGCAGCACCTGGCCGAGCGAGATGTCCTTCAGCGGGCGGTCGAAGTGCGGCTCGCAGACCGCGCGGATCGCGCCCTCCAGCTCGTCGACGCGTGTCTCGCGCGGCACCCAGCCGCTCTCGACGTGCAGCTCGGCCACGCGCTTGTAGTCGCGCCGGAAGAAGGCGATGAAGTTGTGCGCCAGGTACTCCTTGTCGACCTCGGTCAGCGTGCCGACGATGCCGAAGTCGAGCGCGATGTAGCGGCCGAAGGTGGCAGGGTCGATGCTCACCTGGATATTGCCCGGGTGCATGTCGGCATGGAAGAAGCCGTCGCGGAACACCTGGGTGAAGAAGATCGTCACGCCGTCGCGCGCCAGCTTCTTGAAGTCCACGCCGGCGTCGCGCAGGCGCTGCACCTGGCTGATGGGCACGCCCTTCATGCGCTCCATCACGATCACGTTCTGCGTGCACAGCTCCCACACCATCTCGGGGATCTCGACCAGCCGCAGCCCCTGCATGTTGCGGCGCAGCTGCGCCGCGTTGGCCGCCTCGCGCACCAGGTCGAGCTCGTCGTGCAGGTAGTTGTCGAACTCGGCCACCACCTCGCGCGGCTTCAGGCGCTTGCCGTCGGCCGAGAAGCGCTCCACCCAGGCGGCCAGCGTGCGCATCAGCGCCAGGTCGTCGTCGATCACCGCCAGCATGCCCGGGCGCAGCACCTTCACCGCCACCTCGCGGCCCGACTGCAGGGTGGCGAAGTGCACCTGGGCGATCGACGCCGAGGCGACCGGCTCGTCGTCGAAGCTCGCGAACACCTGCTGGATCGGCCGGCCGAAGGCCTTCTCGACGATCGCGCGCGAGGCGGCGGCCGGGAACGGCGGCACGCGGTCCTGCAGCTTGGCGAGCTCCTCGGCGAAATCCTCCGGCAGCAGGTCGCGCCGCGTGGAGAGCACCTGGCCGAACTTGACGAAGATCGGCCCGAGCCGCTCCAGGCCCAGGCGCAGTCGCTCGCCACGCGGCGCGTCGAGGCGGCGGCCGATCGTCAGCACCCGCACCAGCACGCGCACCCAGCGCTGACGGAAGCTGGAGAGCACCAGCTCGTCCAGCCCGTAGCGCAGCACCGTGACGCAGATGACGACCAGCCGGCCGAGGTGCCTCATCGCGGCGGCGCCGCTCCGGGGTCGCCGCCGCGCAGCCGCGAGGCCACGCTGCCGATCGTGCGCACCGCCTCGCGCAGGCCCGCGGCGATCCCCTGGCCGACACGCGCCAGCTCGCGCGCCGGCGCATCGCCGACGATGCGGGCCAGGTCGTCCTGCACGTCCCAGCGCAGGTTGTCGAACAGCCAGTTGACGTCCGTCGCGAACTGCGCGTCGCCGGCGATCTCGACCCGCGGCCGCTCGCCCGACAGGGTCTGCACCAGCGCCAGCGCCGGGTTGGAGGCGTCGACGCCGACCCGCAGTTCCGGCGTGGCCGTCGGCTCCTGGCCGCACCACTCGAGCAGCCCGGCCGGGCTGACGCGGAAGGCCGTGGCCGGCAGCGGCGGCAGCAGGGCGGGCCAGCCGTCGAAGCGGATCTCGAGCAGGCGCCCGGCATGGGGCCGCAGGCGCTGCTGCGCCGCCGGCTCCGCGGCGATCACGTGGTTCAGCAGCAGCGTGACGCGCTCCATCACCGCCGCCGAGGCGAATGTTTGCAGGCTTTGCAGCATGATGTGGCGATTGTAGGCAGAGCGTCACGGCGCCCCCCGCGAAGACGGGCCCCGGCGCGCGGCACGCTGGGCGAGAATCGTCCGACACCTCCTGCCGCCCTGATGAGCGCTGCCGCGACCGTCCTGCTGACCGGAGCCACCGGTTACATCGCCTCCCACACCTGGCTTGCACTGCAGGCCGAGGGCTTTCGCGTGGTCGGGCTGGACGATTTCTCCAACAGCTCGCCGCAGGTGCTGGAGCGGCTCGAGCGGCTGTCCGGGCAGGTGCCGGAGTTCGTGCGCGGCGACGTCGGCGACGAGGCCACGCTCGACACGCTGTTCGCGCGCCGCCGCATCGACGCCGTGGTGCACTTCGCGGCCTTCAAGGCGGTCGGCGAGAGCATCGAGCGGCCGCTCGACTACTACCGCAACAACGTCGGTGGCCTGGTCACGCTGGCGCAGGCGATGCAGCGCCACGGCTGCCGCGTGCTGGTGTTCAGCTCCAGCGCCACGGTCTACGGCCGGCCCGAGACGCTGCCGCTGACCGAGGACGCGCCGCTGGCAGCCACCAACCCGTACGGCTCGACCAAGCTCGTGGGCGAGAACCTGCTGCGCGAGCTGCACGCGGCCGACGCCGACTGGCGCATCGCGCTGCTGCGCTACTTCAATCCGATCGGCGCGCACGAGAGCGGCCTGATCGGCGAGGCGCCGCAGGGCGTGCCGAACAACCTGATGCCCTACCTCACGCAGGTGGCGGTCGGCCGGCGCGAACGCCTGCGCGTGTTCGGCGCCGACTACGCCACGCCCGACGGCACCGGGGTGCGCGACTACATCCACGTGATGGACCTGGCCGAGGGCCATGTGGCCGCGCTGCGGCGCCTGCTCACGCAGGCCGGCCTGCTGACGCTGAACCTCGGCACCGGTCGCGGCCACAGCGTGCTGGAGGTGCTTCAGGCCTTCGAGCGCGCCTGCGGCCGCGCGGTGCCCTACGAGGTGCTGCCGCGCCGCGCGGGCGACGTCGATGCCGTGTATGCCGATCCCTCACGCGCCGCCGCGCTGCTGGGCTGGCGCGCCCGGCGCGACCTCGACTCCATGTGCCGCGACGCGTGGCGCTGGCAATCCCTGAACCCGAACGGCTTCGAACCCGCCTGAGGCGGCTCCCTCCGATGAACCAGAACAACTCCCCGATCGCAGTCCAGCCGGTGATCATGGCCGGCGGCAGCGGCACGCGGCTGTGGCCGCTGTCGCGTGCCCAGTTCCCCAAGCAGTTCCTCGTGCTGCAGGGCGAGAACAGCCTGTTCCAGCAGGCCGTGCAGCGTCTGGCCGGGCTGGGGGCGGCCGACCTGCAGGTGGCGCCCGCCTGCGTGGTCGGCAACGACGAGCACCGCTTCCTGGTGCTGGAGCAGTTGCGCGAGCTGGGCCAGGCCGGCGCCACGCTGCTGTTGGAGCCGGTGGGCCGCAATACGGCGCCGGCGATGACGCTGGCGGCGTTGCTCGCGCAGCAAGCCGGCACCGACCCGGTGCTGGTGGTCAGCCCGGCGGACCAGACCGTCACCGACGAGGCGGCGTTCACGCGCGCGCTGCAGCAGGCCGTGCGCAGTGCGGCGCAGGGCCACATCGTGATCCTCGGCGTCACGCCCGACCGCCCCGAGACCGGCTATGGCTACATCGCCGCCGGCGTGGGCGACACGGCGGGCCGCGCCGTCGAGCGCTTCGTCGAGAAGCCCGACCTGGCCACCGCGCAGCGTTACCTCGCCGAGGGCCACTACTTCTGGAACAGCGGCATGTTCGTGGTGCGCGCCTCGGTGTGGCTGGCCGCGCTGGAGCGCTTCCGCCCGGACATCCTGGCCGCCACCCGGGCCGCGTGGGAGCAGCGCAGCGTCGACGCGAGCTTCGTGCGACCGGGCAAGGCCGAGTTCGCCGCGATCCCGTCCGAATCGGTGGACTACGCCGTGATGGAACCGGTGGCCGCGTCGCCGGGACGCTTCTCGCTGCGCATGGTGCCGCTGGACGCCGGCTGGAACGACCTCGGTGCCTGGGAGGCGGTCTGGCAGGTCGGCGGCAAGGACGAGGCCGGCAACGTCAGCCGCGGCGACACGCTGCTGCGCGACAGCCGCAACACCCTGGTGCACGCCACCAGCCGGCTGGTCGGCGTGGTCGGCATGGACGACGTCGTCGTGGTCGAGACACCCGACGCCGTGCTGGTGGCCGACCGCGCGCGCAGCCAGGAGGTCAAGCAGATCGTCGCCGAGCTCGGCCGCGCCGGGCGCAGCGAGCAGAACCTGCACCGCCAGGTGCACCGCCCCTGGGGCTGGTACGACAGCATCGACGCCGGCGCGCGCTTCCAGGTCAAGCGCATCCTGGTCAAGCCCGGCGCCAGCCTGAGCCTGCAGATGCACCACCACCGCGCCGAGCACTGGATCGTGGTCAGCGGCACCGCCGAGGTGACCTGCGGCGACAAGAAGATCCTGCTGTCCGAGAACCAGAGCACCTACATCCCGCTGGGCGAGAAGCACCGGCTGGCGAACCCGGGCAAGGTGCCGCTCGAGATCATCGAGGTGCAGTCCGGCAGCTACCTTGGCGAGGACGACATCGTCCGCTACGAGGACACCTACGGCCGCACCACGTGAGCGCCGCCTTGTCGCATCACCCCGGATCGGGCGGGTACGGGTGCGTGCCCGCTTCGCGCAGAATCCCCCGTTTGCCATGACCCACCCCTCTTCCTGCCTGCGGCCATGAAAATCCTCGTCACCGGCGCGGCCGGCTTCATCGGCATGCATGTCAGCCAGCTGCTGCTGGCCCGCGGCGACCAGGTGGTCGGCCTCGACAACCTGAACGACTACTACGACCCGCGCCTGAAGCACGACCGCCTGGCGCGGCTGCAGCCGCACGCCGGCTTCCGCTTCGAGAAGCTCGACGTGGCCGACCGCGACGGCATGGAGAAGCTGTTCCGCGCGGAACGCTTCGACCGCGTCGTGCACCTGGCCGCGCAGGCCGGCGTGCGCTACTCGCTCGTGAACCCGCAGGCCTACATCGACAGCAACGTCGTCGGCTTCACCAACATCCTGGAGGGCTGCCGCCACCACGGCGTGCAGCACCTGGTGTACGCGTCGAGCTCGAGCGTGTACGGCGGCAACACCGCGATGCCGTTTTCCGAGCACCACAACATCGACCACCCGGTCAGCCTGTACGCGGCCACCAAGAAGGCCAACGAGCTGATGGCGCACACCTACAGCCACCTGTTCGGGCTGCCGACCACCGGGCTGCGCTTCTTCACGGTCTACGGGCCCTGGGGCCGGCCGGACATGGCGCTGTTCCTGTTCACCAAGGCGATGCTCGCCGGCGAGCCGATCAAGGTGTTCAACCACGGCAAGATGGTGCGCGACTTCACCTACGTGGACGACATCGCCGAGGGCGTGGTGCGCACGCTGGACCGCACCGCGACGGCCGACCCGGCCTTCGACGCCGCCGCGCCCGACCCGGCGCGCAGCAACGTGCCCTACCGCGTGTTCAACATCGGCAACAACGCGCCGGTGACGCTGATGGAATTCATCGAGGCGATCGAGGCGGCGGTCGGCCGCCCGGCGCTCAAGGAGTTCCTGCCGCTGCAGGACGGCGACGTGCCGGCCACCTACGCCGACGTCTCCGAACTCGAGGCCTGGACGGGCTTCCGCCCGCGCATGCCGGTGCCCGAGGGCATTCGCCGCTTCGTCGCCTGGTACCGCGACTACTTCAAGCAGTGATCGAGAAGTTCGAGGGAGAGATACACATGACCACCATCGCCGTCATCGGCCTGGGCTACGTCGGCTTGCCGCTGGCCGTGGAGTTCGGCAAGAAGTTCCGCACGCTCGGCTTCGACCTCTCGGCCGAGAAGGTCGAGGCCTACGGCCGCCATGTCGACCCGACCGGCGAGGTCTCGAGCGAGGACCTGAAGGCCGCCACGCAACTGACCTGCAGCACCGACCCGAAGGTGATCGCCGAGGCCGACTTCATCGTCGTCGCCGTGCCGACGCCGGTGGACGATGCGCACCAGCCCGACTTCACGCCGCTGATCAAGAGCTCCGAGAGCGTCGGCCGGAACCTGAAGAGGGGCGCGATCATCGTCTACGAATCCACCGTCTACCCGGGTGCGACCGAGGAGGTCTGCATTCCGATCATCGAGAAGCATTCGGGCCTGCAGTGGAAGCGCGACTTCTTCGTCGGCTACAGCCCCGAGCGCATCAACCCGGGCGACAAGGAGCGTACCGTCACCAAGATCACCAAGGTGGTCTCGGGCGACACCCCGGCCACGCTGGCCAAGGTGGCGGAGGTGTACGGCTCGATCATCACGGCCGGCGTGTTCCCGGCCAGCAGCATCAAGGTGGCCGAGGCGGCCAAGGTGATCGAGAACACGCAGCGCGACCTGAACATTGCGCTGATGAACGAGCTGGCGGTGATCTTCCACCGCATCGGCATCGACACGCTGGAGGTGCTGCAGGCGGCCGGCACGAAGTGGAACTTCCTGCCCTTCCGCCCGGGCCTCGTCGGCGGCCATTGCATCGGCGTCGATCCGTACTACCTCACGCACAAGGCCGAGAAGCTGGGCTACAACCCGCAGGTGATTCTCGCCGGCCGGCGCATCAACGACAGCATGGGCAAGTACGTCGCCGAGCAGACCGTCAAGCAGATGATCGCGGCCGACCTGCCGGTCAAGGGCGCCGACGTGATCGTGCTGGGCATGACCTTCAAGGAGAACTGCCCCGACCTGCGCAACAGCAAGGTGATCGACGTGGTCAACGAGCTGAAGAGCTTCGGTGCCCGGGTGCACGTGCACGACCCGATCGCCGTGTCGGCCGAATGCGAGCACGAGTACGGCGTGACGCTCACGCCCTGGGAGCAGCTGCCGCGCGCCTGCGCGATCGTGGCCGCGGTGTCGCACCGCGAGTACCGCGAGATGGGCCTGGCCAGGATCGCCGAGAAGACGATGCCGGGCGCCGTGTTCACCGACGTGAAGTCGGGCTACGCGCCGGCGGAAGTGGCCGCGCTCGGGCTGCGCGGCTGGCGCCTGTGATCTAGAGAAGAGCCTGCTGGCGCGCCAGGCGCCAGTCGGGCTCGCCGGCGCTGCGCGCCAGCATCCAGATCTCGCGGAACGGCGCGGCGTGGCGGCCGGGGCCCTCGCGCACCAGGCCGCTGAACTCGACGCTCGCGAACTCGAGCCCGTCGAGCCGCTCGTGCGCCAGCAGCCGGGCCTCGAGCGAGAGCACGTCGGTGCGGTTCGGCCCGGGGCCGCGCTCGGGCAGCTGGTCGAGCAGTTCGTCCAGCATGCCGTCGGTGGTCAACGCACGCAGGGCCTCGACGTCGCCGCGGTCCCAGGCCGCCTGCAGCACCACGAAGCGTTCGCGCGCCATCGCGAGCAGCGCCTGCTCGGCGGCACGCGGCTTCGCGCGGTTGCCGCCGCGGCGCTGCGCCCACACCAGCGAGGCGAACACCAGCGCCCCGACCCCGGCCAGCGCGATCGGCGAGGCCCCGCCACGCAGCGCGGTGAGCGACACCAGGGCCGAGCCGAGCCCGAGCGAGGTGCTCAGCGCCGTCAGCGCCGACGCCTTGGCCGCCGGCACATGCAGGCCCGCCGCCAGCAGCAGCACGAGCGGCCGCACCGCGCGCCGCGCGCCCGGCCGGTTCAGCACTTGATCCCCGCGTGCAGCGCGACGATGCCCGCGCTGAGGTTGTGCACGTCCACGTGGCCGAAACCGGCCGCCTTCATCATCGACTTCAGCGTGGCCTGGTCCGGGTGCATGCGGATCGACTCGGCCAGGTAGCGGTAGCTCGCCGCGTCGCCCGCGATCAGCTGGCCCAGGCGCGGCAGCACGTTGAACGAGTACCAGTCGTAGGCCTTGGCCAGCGGCGGCGCGACCTTGGAGAACTCGAGCACCAGCAGCCGGCCGCCAGGCTTGAGCACGCGGCACATCTCGGCCAGCGCGCGCTCCTTGTGCGTCATGTTGCGCAGGCCGAAGGCGACGCTGACGAGGTCGAAACGTTCGCTCGCGAACGGCAGCGCCTCGGCGTCGCAGATCACCGTCGGCAGCACCAGGCCCTGGTCGAGCAGCCGGTCGCGGCCCTGGCGCAGCATGGCCTCGTTGATGTCGGTCAGCAGCACCGTGCCGCCCGGACCGACACGTTTGGCGAAGGCACGCGCCAGGTCGCCGGTGCCGCCAGCGATGTCGAGCACCTGCATGCCCGGGCGCAGGTTGGCCACGCCGACGGTGTAGGACTTCCACACCCGGTGCAGGCCCATCGACATCACGTCGTTCATCAGGTCGTACTTCGACGCGACCGAGTCGAACACGCCGCGCACACGGCTGGCCTTCTGCTGCTCCTCGACCGTCTCGAACCCGAAGTGAGTCTCGCTCATGGCGCCCCGATTCAATGGTGATGTCCGCAGGCGCCGCCGGTGGCCGGCGCGGCCATCGGCGCGTCCCGGTCGACGCCGGCTTCGGCCAGGCGCTGCTCGTAACGCGCCCACAGCTCGTCCTGCCGGTCGCCCAGGAAGTACAGGTAGTCCCAGGAGAAGATGCCCGAGTCGTGCCCGTCGCTGAAGGTGGGCTGCACCGCGTAGTTGCCCACCGGCTCGAGCGCCGTCAGCTCGACCTCGCGCTTGCCGGTCTGCAGCACTTCCTGGCCCGGCCCGTGGCCCTGCACCTCGGCCGAGGGCGAATAGACACGCATCAGCTCGAACGGGATGCGGAAGCTGCGCCCGTCGGCAAAGGCCACTTCGAGAACGCGGGTCTGCTGGTGCACCGTGATGCCGGTGGGCAGCGGGGTATCGGGGTTCAGGCCGGCCATGGAGCGACGCGTGGATCGGAGGCGTCGCAGTGTAGCGAACGCGCCTTGCGCGCTCGCATTGGGGACATCGGTCACGCGGTCTTGTGCAGCGCCCCGGCCACGGCGGCATCGAGCGCCGCCGGCGGCAGCGCCAGGCGCTGTACCGCCGGCGGTATCACCTCGCGCTGCCGCGGCCCCCAGATCGCCTGCGGGAAATGGCTGTCCCAGTCGAAGCGCGCGATCACGTGCCAGTGCAGGTGCGGCACCATGTTGCCGAGCGCGGCGAGGTTGATCTTGGCGGGCGCGAGGCGCTCGAGCAGCACACGCTCGAGCGCCGCCACCAGCGCCATGCAGCGCCGCTGCGCGGCCGCGTCGAGCTGCGAGAACTCGGCCACGTGCTGCTGCGCAATGACGCGGTAGAAGGCCGGGAAGTCCGCGTCGTCGACGCGGATCACGCGCCACTGCGCGTCCTGCCAGACGAGCGGGCCGCCGACGTCGCGGCACAGGGGGCAATCGGGCCGGGCACTCATGCGCGGCATTATCGGCGCCGGCCACGCCACTACACTGCCCGGCGATGGAGCACGACGCCCCGCCCGCCGTGATCGGCCCCGAACAGGCCGCGCTGATGCGCCGGCGCGTCTCGATCATCGCCGCCACGCGCGACGCGCAGCACCACCCGCACCTGATGCGCGCGCTCGGCTGCCGGCTCGCGCCAAACCGGCGCGAGCTGACGCTGTTCCTGTCCACCGGTGCCTGCGCCGAGCTGCTCGCCGACCTGCGCGACAACGGCCGCATCGCGGTGGTATTCAGCGAGCCCTCGACCGACCGCAGCCTGCAGATCAAGGGCGAAGGCGCGTGCATCGAGCCGCCGGCGCCGGGCGATGCGGCACTGGTGGCGCACTACGTCGAGTGCTTCGCCGACGAGATCGCTGCGCTGGGCTTCGACCGCGTGCTGGTGAAGACCATGTTCCGCCACGAGCCGGACGAGCTGGTGACGGTGCGATTCGTGCCGCGCGAGGCCTACGAGCAGACCCCCGGGCCGCAGGCCGGCGCGCGCATCACCCCATGAGCGCCGCGCCGACGCTGGACCTGATCCGTCCCTGCCTGGAAGGCGCGATTCCCGGCGTGATGGCGACCTGCTCGGACGACGGCGTGCCCAACGTGGCCTACCTGTCGCAGGCGGAGTACCTCGACGAGCGCCACCTCGCGCTGTCGTTCCAGTTCTTCAACAAGACACGCCGCAACGTGCTGGCCAATCCGCAGGTCGAGCTGCTGGTGGTCGACCCGCGCAACGGCACGCTGTGGCGGCTGCGCGCGCGCTACCTGCGCACCGAGACCGAGGGCCCGCTGTTCGAGCGCATGAAGGCCAAGCTCGCCGGCATCGCCTCGCACACCGGCATGGCCGGGGTGTTCCGCCTGCTCGGCTCGGACGTCTACGAGCTGACCGGCCTGCACGCCGTCAGCACGCCGGCGCTGCCGCCCCCGCCGCCGCCGCGCCACCACCTGGTGCAGCTGCGCCGCAGCGTCGAGCGCCTGGCTGTCTGCACCGACCTGGCCGGGCTGGTGGAGGCCACGCTCGACGCGCTCGAGCAGGAGCATGGCGTCAGCCACGCGATGCTGCTGATGTTCGACGCTGCCGGCCAGCGCCTCTACACCGTCGGCAGCCGCGGCTACGGCAGCTCCGGCGTGGGCTCGGAGATCCCGCTGGACGCCGGGGTGATCGGCGTGGCCGCGCGGCTGCGCTGCGCGATCCGCATCAACCACCTGACGCAGGACTACGCCTACACACGCGGCATCCGCGAGCGCCTGACGGCGCAGGGCGGCGCCGGCGCGCTCGAGTCGGAGATCCCCTGGCCCGGCCTGGCCGAGCCGCACAGCCAGCTCGCGCTGCCGCTGGTCTGCGCCGACACCTTGCAGGGCGTGCTGTTCGTCGAGAGCCCGCAGGACATGCGCTTCGGCTGGGACGACGAGGACGCGCTGGCCGCCTTCGCCGCGCAGCTGGCCGCGCTGGTGCGCGGCTTCCAGCTGGTGGCCGAGGCGGGCGACGAAGGCCTGCCCGCCGCCGTGCCGGCGGCACCGCCGCGCCCGGCCGGCGCGCCGCTGCGCGTGCGCCACTTCGAGGCCGATGGCAGCCTGTTCCTCGACGACGACTACCTGATCAAGGGCGTGGCCGGCCGCATCCTGTGGCACCTGCTGGGCGAACACGCGCGCCAGGGGCGCACCGAGTTCAGCAATCGCGAGCTGCGCCTGGCGCCGCAGATCGGCCTGCCCGAGCTGGGCGACAACCTCGAGGCCCGGCTGGTGCTGCTGACGCGCCGGCTGGCCGAGCGGCGTGCCGACCTGCGCCTCGAGAAGACCGGGCGCGGCCGTTTCCGGCTCGTCGCCGGCCGCACCGTGCAGCTCCTCAGCGTGCCCCGCTGAGCAGGCCGAGCGGCCCGCCCCCGAGCAGGGTCGCGGCGGGGGCGGGGTGGGGGGCGTGGCACAGGCTCGTGGCGGTCATGGCGGCTCTCGTCGGCTCGGCGCGTTCGTGACGCGGTGCCGCCACTGTAGGAAGACCGCGGCCGATGCGTTCGTCAAACTTCCTTGCGCCGACCCTCACGAAACCTTAAGCCCCCTTGCGGGGGATCCGGGTCAGGCCGCGGCCGGCAGCAACGAGTCGCCCAGCGTGCCGGCCACGGTCGGGCCGGGCTGGCACAGCCCGTCGCGCCCGTCGGCCTTGGCGCGGTAGAGCTGGCGGTCGGCCTCCTCGATCAGCGCCTCGAGCGTCTCGACGCTGTCGGCCAGGCCGGCCGCGCCCATCGACAGCGTGAGCCCGTGCGGCGCGGGCAGGCCGTCGACGAGGCGCTCGGCGAACGCCCCGCGCAGGCGCTCGAACACCTGGACGATGCGCTCCGGGCCGGCACCGGGCATCACCAGCAGCCATTCGTCGCCGCCGTAGCGGCCGAGGCGATCCTGGCCGCGCAGCACGCTGCGCGCCACCGCGGCAAAGGCCACGAGGACGCGGTCGCCCACCGCGTGGCCGTGCCGGTCGTTGACGGACTTGAAGTGGTCCAGGTCGACCAGCGCGATCGACAGCGGCAGGCCGACGCGCCGGCAGACGCCGAACTGCTCCTGCGCGAAGGCCAGCACCGCACGCCGGTTCGGCATGCCGGTCAGCTCGTCGCGCATCGCCAGCTCGGCCAGACGGCGGCGCCGCCGCAGCACGCGCAGCACGAACCACAGCGCCAGGCCGAAGGCGCCGGCCAGCACCACCAGCGCCGCCCACAGCGCGCGCTGCTGGGCATCGCGCGCCGCCAGCTCGAGGCGCGCCGCCTCCGCGCGGTGGCGCAGGTCGGCCAGCTCGGCCTCGCGCCGCGCCAGCTCGTAGCGGGCCTGCAGGCGCAGCAGCTGGGCGTCGCGCAGCGACTGCTGGCCCAGGTCGACGGCCTGGGTCGCGCGCAACAGCGCGGCATAGGCCTGCGCGTGCTGGCCCTGGCTGGCATGGGCAGCCGCCACAGCACGCGCCAGACGCGCCCGCTCCTGCGCCGGCATCGGCAGCGGCTCGAGCTCGCGGGCGCGCGCCACCTCGGCCAGCACCTCCGGCCGCTTGAGCGCCGTCAGCGCCTCGATCGCGAGGCGCGCCGCCGTGGCCGCCCGCACCGGCGACTCGGCCGGCTGCAGCGAGGGCGCCACGCCGCGCACCAGCGCCAGCGCCTGCGCCGGCTCGCCCTGGGCCAGCCGCAGCGCGGCCAGGTCGAGCGTGACGATGGTCTCGCTGCTGCGGTCGTCGATCTCGCGGCTGCGTGTCAGCGCGGCCTCGAAGTAACGCGCCGCGGCGTCGGGCTGCCCCTGGCGGCGCAGCGCGTTGCCCAGCTCCCATTCGATCCAGGCGCGCTGGAAACGCGCCGTGCGCGCGCCCAGCACTGCCAGCGCGCGCTCGAAATAGCTCTCGGTCGGCGCCTTGCCACCCAGGTCGCCGGCCATGCCGCCGAGCGCGATCAGCGCCGCGGTCTCGAGGTGCGGCAGCATCAGCTCGCGGCCGCAGCGCTCGGTCTCCTCGGCGGCGATCCAGGCCTCGTCGAGCGCGTTGGTGTCGCGCAGCAGGAACAGGTCGGCCGCCGCCACCTCGCACAGCAGGTGCACGTCGCGCAGCGGCACCGCCGCGCGGCGCAGTTCGACGTTGCGCTGCAGCAGCGCGCCGGAGTCGGCGGTGCGGTAGGCGGCGCCGATCGCGTACGACTCCAGCCAGAGGTGGTGGCGCGGGGTGGCCTGCGGCCAGCGCGCGAGCACGGCGCGGGCCTGCTCGACGTCGTCGCGCGCCGCGCTGCTGTGCTCCAGCAGCGTGTGCACGCTGGCCCGCCCGAGCGCCTGCCAGAACGAGCGCTCGGGGTCGTCGGTGGCGCTGCCGGCCCGCGCCAGCGCGGTGCGCGGATCCTCGAGCTCGAGGTCGTGGATGCCCAGCAGCTCCGGCGGGTAGGCCGGGCTGCGTTGCGCCCCGGCCCCCAGGCTGGCCAGGGCCAGCAGGCACGCCGCGACGGCGCGCGGCCAGCGCTGGGCGGATCGGCGGGGTGCGGGCGGCGGCATGGCCGGGATTGTCGTTGGCGCAGCACCGGATTCTCGCCGCCCGCGTCCGCGCCCTAAGATGCAAGGCGTCAACCACCATCGATTCCGCCGCATGAATGCCACCCTGACCCGCCGCCACGCCCTCGCGCTGGCGGCCGCCCTGGCCACCCCGCTCGCCCGCGCCGACAGCTGGCCGCAGGGCAAGCCGATCCGCTGGGTGGTGGCCTACCCGGCCGGCGGCGGCTCGGACTTCCTCGCGCGCCAGCTCGCGCCGCAGTTGGGCAGGCAGCTCGGCGCCAACATCGTGATCGACAACCGGCCCGGCGCGGCCGGCATCATCGGCACCGACAACGCCGCCAAGTCGCCGGCCGACGGCTTCACCATCCTGACCGGCGACAACGGCGCGATGGTGTTCCACGAGGCGATGTACAGGAAGATCCCGTACGCGCCGGCGGACTTCACGCCGGTGGGCTTCATGGCGCGCTTCCCGCTGATCGTCGCCGTGCACCCGGGCGCCGGCTTCGCGGATGCAAAGGACTGGCTCGCGCAGCTGAAGAAGAACCCGGGCAAGTTCAGCTATGCCTCCCCGGGCATCGGCAGCCCGCACCACCTCGCGATGGAGCTGCTGAAGAGCCGCACCCAGACCTTCGTGGTGCACGTGCCCTACCGCGGCACGGCGCTGGCGGTGCAGGACGTGATCTCCGGCCAGGTGCCGATGATGGTGCTCGACACCGCGGCCGGCCTGCCGCAGATCCGCTCGGGCAAGGTCAAGGCGCTGGCGGTGATGTCGAGGAAGCGCATCCCCGCGCTGCCGGACGTCCCGACGCTCGACGAGCTCGGCATCAAGGACTTCGAGGTCACCGCCTGGCAGGGCCTGTTCGTGCCCAGGGGCACGCCGGCGGAGATCGTGAGCCGCCTCTCGGCCGAGATGAACAAGGCGATCGTCGTGCCCGAGGTCCGCGCCAAGCTCGAGGACTTCGGTCTCGAGGTGACGCCCGGCGACGGGCCGGCACTGGCCGCCTTCATCCAGAAGGAGACGACCTTCTGGCATGCGCTCATCAAGGAGCGCAAGCTGTCGGCGGAGTGACCGGGCCGGTCACCGCGCCGGGGCTCAGGGTTCGCCGAGCACGTTCTTCAGGCGCGCGTCCGTCGGGCTGGCGGTGCCGGCCTCGCTGAGCACCAGCCCCTCGCTGAGCACCAGGCCCTCGCTGAGCACCAGGCCTTCGCTGAGCACCAGGCCCTCGCTGAGCACGAGGCCCTCGCTCAACACCAGGCCTTCGCTGAGCACCAGTCCGCTGCTCAGCGTGATGCCCTTGCTGAGCGCGACACCACTGCCCGCGGCCACCCAGCTGGCCAGCTTGGCGGTCGAGATGAACACGCCCGAGGCGCCGGTGAGCGAGCTGCTGCCGGCGAGCTCCACCACCGAACGCACGCCCGGCGTCACCATCGTCGTGTTGGCCGCCGCGATCTCGACCACGCCCTTCGGGTAGAGATTGCCGGTGTTCTCCCACCACACCACGTTCTGCCAGCGCGTGCGGTCGCGCACCCACAGCAGGCGGGGGTCGTAGAAGCCCTGCCACTGGCTCATCAGCGCCGGCCCGGCCAGCACGCGGTTGCCGCCGGCGAAGATCATCTGGCTCCACCTGAAGGTCTGGCCATTGATGGTGCTCTGCGGCGCGGGCAGCGGCGCGCCTGCATACCAGAACAGCGACTCGCCCGGCACCGGCGGCGTGCCGTTGTTGATCTTCTGCGTCATGTCGTTGCGCAGCGCCTGAGACAGCCGCACCGCACCGTCGACGTTGAGCGCTCCGGTGCCCTGCTGCAGCAGGTTGTAGCCGGGCAGCGGCTGGGCGCTGTACTGCAGGATGGCCTTGACCATCGGCGGCGTCAGGCCGGGGTTGGCCTGCAGCATCAGCGCGACCGCGCCGCTGACCGCAGGCGCGGCGATCGAGGTGCCGCTGAGCATCATCAGCGCCTTGTCGGCGCCCTGCGCCGCGCCGCCGACGGCCGTCAGGCTGCTGTAGTTGCGTGCCAGCCAGTTCCACTGGCCCCCCGCGCCCTGGGTGTCTGCGCCCAGCGCCGAGACGATGCGGTTGCCCGGGGCCACCAGGTCGGGCTTGAGCACGTTGTCCACCGACTTGCTGCCGTCGGCGGCCACGAACGTGCCGCGCGTCGGGCCGCGCGAGCTGAAGTTGTTGACGACGTCGTCGCTGCGCGCGGCCGTGCCCTTCGGGTTGAGCGAACCCACCGTGATGACGCTGGGCTCGATGCCCGGCGAGCCGACGCTGCCGTAGGTCTCCTTGCCCGAGGCGTTGACGCCGAAGTTGCCCGCCGCCGCGACCACGACGATGCCCTGGGCCACGGCCGCACGGACGGCACGCGCCAGCGGGTCGGTGCGGTACGACTCGGTCGAGTCGGCCGCGAGGCTCAGGTTCATCACCCGGATGTTCTTGTAGCGGGCGTTGTAGATCACCCAGTCGATCGCGGCCAGCACGTCCGACAGCTGCCCATAACCGTTCGCGTCGAGCACGCGGATGTTGTAGAGCTGCGCGTCGGGGGCGATGCCGGTGCTGTCGGGCGACTGGTAGGCGCCGCGGCCGGCGATCACCGCCGCGACATGCGAACCATGGCCGTACAGGTCGGGCTTGACGTCCCAGCTGGCCTGCACCCTGGCGTACCAGGTGCTCATCGTCGAGCTGTTCGGGTAGAGCGATGCGGAGACGTCGATGCCCGGGGTCCAGTCCTTCACGCCCACGCGCACCGCGTCGCCCGCCTTCAGCAGGTCGAGCGACTCGCGCACGCGCGTGTCGCCGGCGGTGTCGCTGGCAAAGGCCTTGTGCTGCCAGGCGATGCCCGAGTCGAGCACCGCGATGCCGATGCCGCGGCCGGTCATGCCGGTGTTCTGCGCGAACGTGGTGCCGCCGGTGGGGCGCACGTTGGCCGTCCCGGTGGCGTTCTCGAGCAGGCTGGCCGAGCGGGTCATCAGCCGGTTCGGCGAGATGCTCTGCACGTCGCTGCGCGCGGCGATGCCGGCCACCTTGCCCGCGGGCAGCAGCGCCGCCAGCGCACTGACCGAGCTGTAGCGGAAGTAGATCGAACCGCCCGCCGACATGATCGCGCTGCGCAGGCCGGTGAGTTCCGGGTCGGTGCTGTTGCTGACCACCAGCACCTTCACGTAGCGCACGCCGTTGACGTCGCGCGCGAAGTTCACCGCCGGCGTCGTGCCGGCCGAGATCACCTTCTGCAGGTCGGCGGCGATCTTGCCGGTCTGCGCCACGGCCACCAGGGGCGCCAGCGCCAGAAGGCAGGCGCCCAGGGCGCGTGCCGCGATGCGCGGCAGGGGGAACAACGACATTCGCGACATCCGGAATCCTCGTGCGGACATTCACGCTGCGCCCGCGGATGCGGGGATTGCAGCAACTTGTCGCCAATGGTCTCAAGATGTATCGCGGATCGGTCGGGGCCAGAGTGCGCAGCGCGACGCTGTTCGCGTGCGTTTCTCACACGGGCGCGGCCTCGTCCGACCGCTCGGCCGGATGGCGCGTGACTTGAGCCCGATCCGCGTGAACGATGTCGCGCGGGCGCGGTTCAGACCAGCACGCGCTCGATGCCGCCCGCGTTGGCGCGTGCCACGTACTCGGGCAGCCACTGCTCGCCGAGGATCTTGCGCGCCATCTCGACGACGATGTAGTCGGCCTCGAGCAGGCCGTTGGCGAGGTCGTCGCCATAGCGCTGCAGGCCCTGCAGGCAGCTTGGGCAGGAGGTGAGGATCTTCACGTCGCCCTGCGCCGGCACAGCACCCGTCGCGCGCAGGGCGGCCTCGTCCTTGCGCAATTCCTCGGTCTTGCGGAAGCGCACCTGCGTGGAGATGTCCGGCCGCGTCACGCCGAGCGTGCCGCTCTCGCCGCAGCAGCGCTCGCTCTTCCTGACGTTCTCGCCCACCAGCGCCTTGACGGTCTTCATCGGCTCGCGCAGCTTCATCGGCGTGTGGCAGGGGTCGTGGTAGAGATAGCCTCCGCCGCCCTCGAGCTTGATGCCCTTTTCCAGCAGGAACTCGTGGATGTCGACGATGCGGCAGCCCGGGAAGATGTCCTCGAACTTGTAGCCCTGCAGCTGGTCGTAGCAGGTGCCGCAGCTCACCACCACCGTCTTGATGTCCAGGTAGTTCAGCGTGTTGGCGACGCGGTGGAACAGCACCCGGTTGTCGGTGATCATCTTGTCGGCGCGGTCGAAGTCGCCGCTGCCGCGCTGCGGGTAGCCGCAGCAGAGATACCCCGGCGGCAGCACCGTCTGCACCCCGGCGTGCCACAGCATCGCCTGCGTCGCCAGGCCCACCTGCGAGAACAGGCGCTCCGAGCCACAACCGGGGAAGTAGAACACCGCCTCGCTGTCCGGCGTGGTGCTCTGCGGGTCGCGGATGATCGGCACGTAGGCCTTGTCCTCGATGTCCAGCAACGCCCGTGCGGTGCGCTTGGGCAGGCCGCCCGGCATCTTCTTGTTGATGAAGTGGATCACCTGCTCCTTGATCGGTGCAGGGCCCACCGTCGCGGGCGGCTTGGCGGTCTGGCGCTTCGCGAAGGCCGACAGCAGCCGGTTCGCGCTGCGCTGCGCCTTGAAGCCCACGTCCACCATCACGCGGCGCATCAGGCGGATGGTCTCCGGCTGCGTCGCGTTGAGGAAGAACATCGCCATCCGGTTGCCCGGGCGGAAGCTCTTCTGGCCCATCTTGCGCAGCAGGTTGCGCATGTTCATCGACACGTCGCCGAAGTCGATCTTCACCGGGCAGGGCGAGAGGCACTTGTGGCAGACGGTGCAGTGTTCGGCGACGTCCTCGAACTCCTGCCAGTGCTTGATGCTGATGCCGCGGCGCGTCTGCTCCTCGTACAGGAAGGCCTCGACCAGCAGCGAGGTGGCGAGGATCTTGTTGCGCGGGCTGTACAGCAGGTTGGCGCGCGGCACGTGGGTGGCGCACACCGGCTTGCACTTGCCGCAGCGCAGGCAGTCCTTGACGCTGTCGGCGATGGCGCCGATGTCGCTCTGCTGCATGATCAGCGACTCGTGGCCCATCAGGCCGAAGCTGGGCGTGTAGGCGTTCGTGAGGTCCGCCTTCAGCGCCGGATCGCGCAGCAGCTTGCCCTTATTGAAGCGGCCCTCGGGGTCGACGCGCTTCTTGTAGTCGGTGAAACCGGCGAGTTCCGCGTCGCTCAGGAACTCGAGCTTGGTGATGCCGATGCCGTGTTCGCCGGAGATCACGCCGTCGAGCCGCCGGGCCAGCGCCATGATGCGGGCCACCGCCTCGTGGGCGGTCTGCAGCATCGCGTAGTTGTCGCTGTTGACCGGGATGTTGGTGTGCACGTTGCCGTCGCCGGCATGCATGTGCAGCGCCACCCACACGCGGCCCTTGAGCACCTGGGCGTGGATCTGCTGGCAGGCGTCGACGACCGGCGCCAGCGCGGCACCGGCGAAGAGCGTCTGCAGCGGCGCGCGGATCTGCGTCTTCCACGAGGCGCGCAGCGAATGGTCCTGCAGGTCGGCGAAGAACGTGCGGCCGCTGTCCGGGTTCGGGGCATCGAGGTGCAGGAGCCAGTGCTGCCACAGGCCGCGCACCTCGCGCACCAGCGCCAGCGCCTGCTGCACGCGGTCTTCGAGCAGCTCGGCGCTGGCGATCTCGTTGGCGTCGTCGGTCTTGCCGAGCGGCAAGCTGCCCGTGGCGAAGAAGGCCTCCAGCGCCTCCGCGAACTCGATCTTGTTGCGCAGGCTGAGCTCGATGTTGATGCGCTCGATGCCCTCGGTGTACTCGCCCATGCGCGGCAGCGGGATCACCACGTCCTCGTTGATCTTGAAGGCGTTGGTGTGGCGGCTGATCGCCGCGGTGCGCTTGCGGTCGAGCCAGAACTTCTTGCGCGCCTCGGCGCTGACGGCCACGAAGCCCTCGCCGCTGCGCGAGTTGGCGATGCGCACCACCTCGCTGGTGGCGCGCGCCACGGCGTCGGCGTCGTCGCCGGCGATGTCGCCGATCAGCACCATCTTCGGCAGCACGGCCCGCTTCGATTTCGTCGCGTAGCCGACGGCCTTCAGGTAGCGGTCGTCCAGGTGCTCCAGGCCCGCCAGGATCGCGCCGCCGGGCTTCTTCGCCTCGGCGAACATGAAGTCCTTGATCTCGACGATCGAGGGCACCGCGTCCTTCGGGTTGCCGAAGAACTCCAGGCACACCGTGCGGGTGTGCGCCGGCATCTTGTGCACCACCCAGCGCGCCGAGGTGATCAGGCCGTCGCAGCCCTCCTTCTGGATGCCCGGCAGGCCGGCGAGGAACTTGTCGGTGACGTCCTTGCCCAGGCCCTCCTTGCGGAAGGTGGCGCCGGGGATGTCGAGCCGCTCGGTCTTCTCGAGCTTCCTGCCGGTCGCGTCGAACCAGCGCAGCTCGAAGCTCGCGGTCGGGGCGTCGTGGATCTTGCCCAGGTTGTGGTCCAGCCGCACCACCTCGAGCCAGGTCGCCTGCGGCGTGACCATGCGCCAGGAGGCGAGGTTGTCCAGCGCGGTGCCCCACAGCACGGCCTTCTTGCCGCCGGCGTTCATCGCGATGTTGCCGCCGATGCACGAGGCCTCGGCAGACGTCGGGTCGACCGCGAACACGAAGCCGGCGCGCTCGGCCGCGTCCGCCACGCGCTGGGTGACGACACCCGCCTCGGTCCAGACCGTCGGCACGGGCTGGTCCACGCCCGGCAGCGCGACCATCTCGACGTCGCTCATCGCCTCCAGCTTCTCGGTGTTGATCACCGCGCTGTTCCAGGCCAGCGGCACGGCGCCGCCGGTGTAGCCGGTGCCGCCGCCGCGCGGGATGATGGTCAGCCCGAGCTCGATGCAGCCGGCCACCAGCGCGGCCATCTCGGCCTCGGTATCGGGGGTCAGCACGACGAAGGGATATTCGACGCGCCAGTCGGTCGCATCCGTCACGTGGGCCACGCGCGACAGGCCGTCGAACTTGATGTTGTCCTTGTCGGTACGGCGGCCCAGCACGCGCAGGACACGGCGGCGCAGTTCGGCCATCGCGTCGAACTGGCGCGCGAAGGCCTCGACGGCGCGCTGCGCCGCCTCGAGCAGCTCGCCGACCAGCGCGTCGCGCTCGCCGTCGGCCTGCGGCGCGCGGCGCGCCTCGATGGCGTGCAGCCGGTGGTGCAGCGCGTCGATCAGGGCCTGGCGGCGCTTCGGGTTGTCCAGCAGGTCGTCCTGCAGGTACGGGTTGCGCTGCACCACCCAGATGTCGCCCAGCACCTCGTACAGCATGCGCGCCGAGCGTCCGGTGCGGCGCTCCTCGCGCAGCCGGTTCAGCACCTCCCAGGCCCGCGCGCCGAGCAGGCGGATGACGATCTCCCGGTCGGAGAACGAGGTGTAGTTGTAGGGAATCTCGCGCAGGCGCGGCGCGGTGCCCTCGGCGGCCGGGCCGTTCGAGGCGACGGCGGCCAGCTGGGACAAGGTGGCGGGTGCGTTCATGGCGGTCGGAGGCTGGGTCGCCCCCGATCAGGCGGTCAAGGGCGAATCGTAGCGCAGCGCAGCATTCCCCCACCGTCGCGGGGCAGGCGCTGCGGCGGGTAATCCCGCTTGCCGGGGGCGGCCCGGCGGCCCGATAAACGCCGCTGTCCACAGCCTTGTCACACAACCGTCGCAACATGGCGGGCTGGCCACGCGCCACACCCTCATCCCCGACCGGAGCCTGCATGAAACGAATCGTCCTCGCCGCCGCCGCCCTGGCCGCCGCCGTCGCCGCCCAGGCGCAGACGGAAATCCAGTGGTGGCACTCGATGACCGCCGTCAACAACGAGTGGGTCAACGACCTGGCCAAGCAGTTCAACGCCAGCCAGAGCCAGTACAAGGTCATCCCCACCTACAAGGGCAGCTACCCCGAGTCGATGACCGCGGCCATCGCCGCCTTCCGCGCCGGCAACGCACCGCACATCCTGCAGGTGTTCGAGGTCGGCACCGCCACGATGATGGCCAGCAAGGGCGCCATCGTGCCGGTGGGGCAGGTGATGAAGGACGCCGGCTACAAGTTCGACCCGGGCGCCTACATCTCGGCGGTGGCCGGCTACTACACGGCGCCGAACGGGCAGATGCTGAGCTTCCCGTTCAACAGCTCGACGACCGTCTTCTACATCAACAAGGATGCGTTCAAGGCCGCGGGCTTGGACCCGGAGCAGCAGCCCAAGACCTGGCCCGAGGTCGCCCTGGCCGCCGCCAAGCTGAAGGCTGCCGGCCACAAGTGCCCGTTCACCACCGCCTGGCAGGGCTGGACGCAGCTGGAGAGCTTCTCGACCTGGCACAACGTCGAGCTGGCCACCAAGCGCAACGGCCTGGCCGGCCTGGACGCGCGGCTGGTGGCCAACTCGCCGCTGCACGTGCGCCACATCGAGAACCTGTCCAACATGGCCAAGCAGGGCCTGTTCGTCTACAAGGGCCGCACCAACCTCGCCGAGGCCACCTTCGTCTCGGGCGAGTGCGCGATGATCACCACCTCCTCGGGCTTCTACGGCAACGTGAAGAAGAACGCCAAGTTCGCCTTCGGCCTGGCCACCATGCCCTACTACCCCGACGTGCCCGGCGCGCCGCAGAACACCGTGATCGGCGGCGCCAGCCTGTGGGTGCTGTCGGGCAAGAAGCCGGCCGAGTACAAGGGCGTGGCGGCCTTCTTCGACTTCATCTCCAGCCCCGAGGTGCAGTCGGCCAGCCACAAGCGCACCGGCTACCTGCCGGTGACGACCGCGGCCTTCCAGCTCACCGAGCAGTCCGGCTTCTACAAGGAGAACCCGGGCACCGACACCGCGGTCAACCAGATGGTCCGCAAGACCACCGACAAGTCGCGCGGCATCCGGCTGGGCAACTACCTGCAGATCCGCGAGATCGAGGACGAGGAGTTCGAGCAGGTCTGGGCCGGCAAGAAGACGGCCAAGGAAGCGCTCGATTCGATCGTCAAGCGCGGCAACGAACTGCTCGAGCGCTTCGAAAAAGCGAACAAGGGCTGAGCCGAACTTGGCTGCCGAAAAGCGCGTCGTCTTCCGCTCCTCCTGGCTGCCCTGGGTGCTGCTGGCACCCCAGGGCGTCATCATCGCGGTGTTCTTCTTCTGGCCGGCGGGGCAGGCGCTGCTGCAGTCGCTGCAGCAGTCCGACGCGTTCGGCACCTCGGTGGAGTGGGTCGGGCTGGAGAACTTCCGCCACCTGTTCGCCGACGAGGGCTACCTCGAGTCGTTCAAGACCACGGCGATCTTCTCGCTGCTGGTGGCGGTGCTGGGCATCTCGCTGTCGCTGCTGCTGGCGGTGTTCGCCGACCGCGTGGCCAAGGGCGCGATGGTCTACCGCACGCTGCTGATCTGGCCCTACGCGGTGGCGCCGGCGGTGGCCGGCGTGCTGTGGCTGTTCATGTTCTCGCCCAGCATCGGCGTGCTCGCCTGGGCGCTGCACCAGCTCGGCATTCCATGGGACTCGCTGCTGAACAGCAACCACGCCATGGCGCTGATCGTGATGGCCGCGGTGTGGAAGCAGATCTCCTACAACTTCCTGTTCTTCCTGGCCGGGCTGCAGAGCATCCCGAAGAGCCTGATCGAGGCGGCGGCGATCGACGGCGCGCGGCCCTGGCGGCGCTTCTGGACCATCCAGTTCCCGCTGCTCTCGCCGACCACCTTCTTCCTGCTCGTGATCAACGTCGTCTACGCCTTCTTCGACACCTTCGCGATCGTCGACGCGGCCACCCAGGGCGGCCCGGGCAAGGACACCGCGATCCTGGTCTACAAGGTCTATTTCGACGGCTTCAAGGCGCTCGATCTGGGCGGCTCGGCGGCGCAGTCGGTGGTGCTGATGGCGATCGTGATCGCGCTGACGGTGATCCAGTTCCGCTTCGTCGAGAAGAAGGTCACCTACTGAGCCGCGCCACATGGTCGAACGCCGCCCCACCCTCGGCATCCTCGCGCACGTCGTGCTGATCCTCGGCGTGCTGGTGGTCGCCTTCCCGGTCTACATCACCTTCGTCGCCTCGACCCACACCGCCGCCGACGTGGTGCAGGTGCCGATGCCGCTGCTGCCGGGCGAGCATCTGCTCGAGAACTACGTCGCCGCCTGGAACGGCGGCGGTGCCGGCGCAGGGTCCAAGGCCGCGGTGGGCCGCATGCTGATGGTCAGCCTGGTCACCGCGATCATCATCGCGGTGGGCAAGATCGCGATCTCGCTGCTGTCGGCCTTCGCGATCGTCTACTTCCGCTTCCCGTTCCGGCAGGCCTTCTTCTGGGCCATCTTCGTGACGCTGATGCTGCCGGTGGAGGTGCGCATCGGACCGACCTACAAGGTCGTCTCGGACCTGCACATGCTCAACAGCTTCGCCGGCCTGACGGTCCCGCTGATCGCCTCGGCCACCGCCACCTTCCTGTTCCGCCAGTTCTTCCTGACCGTGCCCGACGAGCTGGTCGAGGCCGCGCGCATCGACGGCGCCGGGCCGATGCGCTTCTTCGTCGACGTGCTGGTGCCGCTGTCGGCCACCTCGATCGCGGCGCTGTTCGTGATCCAGTTCATCTACGGCTGGAACCAGTACCTCTGGCCGCTGCTC
The DNA here is from genome assembly GCA_003265685.1 of Piscinibacter caeni. GTDB lineage: Bacteria > Pseudomonadota > Gammaproteobacteria > Burkholderiales > Burkholderiaceae_C > Piscinibacter > Piscinibacter caeni. The sequence continues at coordinate 52,384 of QJOU01000014.1, forward strand.
GTGACCACCGACGAATCGATGTACCCGGTGGTGATCGGCATCAAGCGCATGATCGCCGGCGGCGACGCGCAGAACGAGTGGAACCTGGTGATGGCCACCGCGATGATGGCGATGATCCCGCCGGCGCTGGTGGTGATGCTGATGCAGAAGTGGTTCGTCAAGGGCCTGGTGGATACCGAGAAATAAAGATACGACATGGGAGCCATCTCCATCCGCAACGCCGTCAAGCGCTACGGGCGCGGCGACAAGGCCAACCAGGTGATCCACGGCGTGAACGCCGAGATCGCCGACGGCGAGTTCATCGTCATCGTCGGGCCCTCGGGCTGCGGCAAGAGCACGCTGCTGCGCATGGTGGCCGGGCTGGAGGAGATCTCCGGCGGCGAGATCGGGATCGCCGGGCGGGTGGTCAACGACGTCGACCCGAGCGAGCGCGACATCGCGATGGTGTTCCAGAACTACGCGCTCTACCCGCACATGAGCGTGTTCGACAACATGGCCTACGGGCTGCGCATCGCCAAGGTGCCCGACGCGGAGATCAAGGCGCGTGTCGACAAGGCGGCCGCGATCCTGCAGCTCGGACCCTACCTGGCGCGCAAGCCGCGCGAGCTCTCGGGCGGGCAGCGCCAGCGCGTGGCGATGGGGCGCGCCATCGTGCGCCAGCCGGCGGTGTTCCTGTTCGACGAGCCGCTGTCCAACCTCGACGCCAAGCTGCGCGCGCAGACCCGGCTCGAGATCCAGAAGCTGCATGCCGAGCTGGGCGTCACCTCGCTGTTCGTCACGCACGACCAGGTCGAGGCGATGACGCTGGCGCAGCGCATGATCGTGATGAACGCCGGTCGCATGGAGCAGATCGGCACGCCCGAGCAGGTGTATGCGACGCCGGCCACCACCTTCGTGGCAGGCTTCATCGGCGCGCCGCCGATGAACCTGGTGAGCGGGCGGGCGGACGGCATGCGTTTCGTGGTCGACGGCGCCGAGTTCGCCCTGCCGCGGCCGGCCCCGCGCGACGGCGCGCTGATCCTCGGCCTGCGCCCGGAGCACGCCGCGCTGCAGCCCGCGGGCGCGGGCTGGCCGCTGGCGGTCGACACCGTCGAGATGCTGGGCGCCGAACGCCTGGTGCACGGGCAGCTCGGCGGCGCCCCGTTCACCGTGCGCGTCGACGCGACGCTGGCCGCTCCGCGCGCCGGCGACCGGCTCGCGGTGCAGGCGCCGGCCGACCACCTGCACTGGTTCGACGCGGCCACGCAGCAGCGCGTAGCCTGAGCGCCCGACCCGGCGTTCAGCGCCCGGGCAGCATCGAGCGCAGCACGCCGTCCTTCAGCACCACGTGGTGCACGATCGCCGCCGCCGCGTGCAGCCCGGCCAGCCAGATCATCAGGTCGCCGAGGAAGCCGTGCACCTCGCCCCAGTCGGCCCAGCCGGCGACGGCGGCGTCGGCGATCGCCGGCATGCGGTCGATGCGCAGCCCGCCGAGCAGCGTCAGCGGGTGGCCCTCGCTGCCCAGCGCCAGCACGGCCGTGACCGGCAGGCCCAGCAGCAGCAGCCACAGCACGCCATGGCCGGCGCGCGCGAGTGCGTGCATCCAGCGTGCCATCTCGACGCGCGGCGCCGCCGGCCGCAGCAGCACCCACAGCAGGCGCAGCAGGGTCAGCACGAACACCAGCACGCCGAGCGACTCGTGCCAGACGATGTCGCTGCGGGTGGCCGGATCCAGGCCTTCGCGCATCAGCCGGCCGAAGCGCTCCGGCCCGAGCGCGAAGGCGACGACCACCGCCACGGCGGTCACCCAATGGAGCAGCTGGCTGAGCGGGTCGTAGCGGCTGGCGGGCAAGGGGGGTGAGAGGGTCATGGCGGCGGCTCCGGTGACCGGCGATTGTCGCGCGCCGGCTCGCTCAGGCCACGGCCGCGGCGCTTGCCGGCAGCGCCAGCGGCTCCTCGATGCCGCGCACGCGCGCATAGACACGCGTGCTGCGCACCTCGCCGGCGGGCGAGAGGCTGTCGCCGCGCAGCAGCGCCTCGAGCGTGAAGCCGGCACGCTCGGCCAGGCGCCAGCTGAGCCGGTTCGCGTCGTCGGTGCGGATCTCCACGCGCCGCGCGGCCAGCTGGTCGAAGGCAAAACGCACCAGCGCGTGTACCGCCTCCGTGGCATGGCCGCGCCCGCCGAAGCCGCGCCGGCGCCAGTAGCCGATCTCGAAGCTGCGCAGCGCCCAGTCGATGTTGTGCAGCCCGATGCCGCCGATCAGGCTGCCCTCGCGGCCGAGCACGTCGCGCTCGAAGATGAACAAGTGCAGTTCCTCGCGCAGCAGGTAGCGCGCATGGGCGCGGCGGCACCAGGCCTCGCTCTCGGCCACGCTCTTGTCGGCGCGCGCCCACGGCATCCAGGGACGCAGGTCCTGGATCGATTCGCGCTCGGCCTCGTTGGCCACCGGGCCGTCGCCCGGGCGCGGGCAGCGCAGGATCAGCCGCTCGGAGACGATCTGCATCGGCAGGTCGATCAGCACGGGGTCCATGGTCCATATTCTCCTTGATCGTTCAGTTCGTGCCGAGGCGGCTGTCGCGCACCTCGGCTTCGGCACCGAGCCAGTCGTCGACCGATTCGGGCCGCGGCAGTTCACGCACGCGCCGGATCACCGGCACCTGCCAGGCCACCAGCGCGAGCAGCAGCGCCGTGCCGCCGGCAAACGCGAGCGCGCTGCGCAGGCCGACATGCTCGCCCAGCCAGCCGCCGAGCAGCGCACCCGGCCCGGCCGGGATCAGGATCAGCCAGCGGATCGTGCTCGTCATGCGGCCCAGCAGCGGCTCGGGCGTCACCGCCTGGCGCAGCGCCAGGAAGTTGATGAACACCAGCACCGCGCCGGCCGAGAACATCAGCAGCATCAGTGCGAAGGCCGAGACGCCCCAGCGGTCGGCCGGCGCGAGCGCAAGCAGGCACCAGCCCGCACCACACACCGCGAATCCGAGCGTCAGGCAGGGCCCCGGGCCGATGCGGCGGCTGATGCGGTCGCCCCAGACGCTTGCCAGAACCGTGCCCACGCCCATGCCCACGTAGCTCAGGCCGACCTGCTGCTCGCTCAGGCCGAGCGTGCGCGTCGCGAACAGGATCTGCACCACGATGGCCGCGTGATGGCACATCTGCCAGATGCCCACCGCGGCGGCCAACGCCACCAGCAGGCGCTGGCGCGCGACGAAGCGCACGCCCGCCTTCAGGTCGCGCCAGAAGTGGGCGTCGTGGCGCACCGCCCGGCGTTCGTCGACGACGATGCCGCGCAGGATGGTCGCCGAGACGACCAGCAGCGCCGCGTCCACCAGCAGCGCGAGCGGCGCGCCGACCAGCTTGATCAGCAGGCCGGCGAAGCCCGGCCCGGCGACCTCGGCACCCGAGGTCGCGAGCGCATTCTTCGCGTGCGCCTCGACCAGGCGCTCGCGTGCCACCACCTGCGTCAGCACGATCTGCGCGGCCGAGCCCGCGGTGGTGAACACGGTGCCGATCACGAACGCGACGATGTACAGCCAGGGCATGGTCAGCCAGCCCATCCACCACGCCAGCGGCACGCTCGACACCACCGCGGCCAGCAGCAGTTCGCCGGCCACGTAGACCGGCAGCTTGCGCACCCGGTCCAGCCACACGCCCGAGGGCAGCGAGAACAGCACGAAGGGCAGGATCTCCATCGCGGTGAGCAGGCCCATCTGCGTGGGGCTCGCGTGCAGCAGCACCGCCGCGGTGAGCGGCAGCGCGAGCATGGTGACCTGGCCGCCGAACGAGCTGATCAGGATCGAGATCCACAGCCGGCGGTAGGTGACCTGGCGCAACAGGTCGTCGTGCGGCAGCAGGCCGTCGAGCCAGCGCTTCAGCCGCGCGGCGCGTGCCTCCTTGCCTTCCAGCAGCCATTCGGTCATGGCTTCCTCGTCTTTCTCTCGCGGCGGGCTCCGGTAGGAACCCTGGCGGGCCGTTGGGCCCGGTGACGGAGGAACGGAGTGCACCCGATTCCTCCGCCGATCTCTCGGCGGGGGCCTCGGTGGAGGCGGGTGCCGAGAGGACTAGTGGGCGCCGATGGCCCGCTTGGACGGGCGATTCGGCGCTGCAACGCCGAGCGACGCCAGGCCGAACGACGCGGCGCGAGCGCGGCGGCGTACGACGAGGTGGAGGGCGTGGCTCATGGCGTGGCAGGGGCGTGGGCGAATGCAAACCATCCTAACAGCGTCCCTGCGCGGCCCGCAATCGGCAAAACGTGGGATGTGGCGCAACGCGCGATACCGGCAGTGCCGCCGCGGGCCACCGGCGGCCGCGGCGCTTGCGCGCGCGGCGTGCCGGCGCGCAGCATGCATGCCATGACGCGCCACCGCCTGCTCGCCGCCGCCACCTTGCTGTTCGCCCTGGCCCTGCTGCTGCACGGGCCGATCCCGCAGTGGAGCAGCTACCACGAGTTCGCCGACCGGCGCACCTGGCTCGGCGTGCCGAACGCGGCCGACGTGCTGAGCAACCTGCCCTTCCTGCTGATCGGCGCCTGGGCCTGGGCCGCGCTGCGCGATGCCCCCTGGCGCCTGTTCGCGCTGGCGATCGGTGCCACTGCCTTCGGCTCGGCCGGCTACCACTGGGCGCCGGACAACGCCTCGCTGGTGTTCGACCGCGTGCCGATCGCGGCGGCGTGCGCGCTGCTGGCCTGCCTGTTCCTGGCCGAGCGCGTCGATCCGCGCTGGGCCCGCCCCGCCGTGCTGGGGGCGGCGCTGCTCGCGGGGGCAGCGTCGGTGCTGCTGTGGTGGCTGAGCGAGCAGGCCGGCCGGGGTGACCTGCGTGCCTACCTGTTCGTGCAGTTCCTGCCGATGGTGCTGGTGGTGGCCGGCCTGGCGCTGCGTCTGCGCCCGTTGACCGGCCGCGGGGTGAGCGATGCCGCCTGGTGGACGACGCTGGCACTCTACGCCGCGGCCAAGGCCTTCGAGCTGGCCGACCAGGCGGTACTGCACGCCAGCGGCGGCGTCAGCGGCCACACGCTGAAGCACCTGCTGGCCGCCGCGGCAGCCGCCTGGCTGCTGCGTGCGGCGATCAGGAGCGGTAGTCCGCGTTGATCTTCACGTAGTCGTACGAGAAGTCGCAGGTCCACACGGTGGCGTGGGCCGGGCCGCGGTTCAGGTCGATCTTCACCGTCATCTCGGCCTGCTTCATCACCCGCGCGCCGTCTTCCTCGCGGTACTCCGGCCGGCGCCCGCCGCGATGCACGACGTGCACGTCGTCGAGGAACAGGTCGATCTGCGACTGGTCGAGGTCGGCAATGCCCGCGTAGCCCACCGCCGCGAGGATGCGGCCGAGGTTCGGGTCGCTCGCGAAGAACGCCGTTTTGACCAGCGGCGAATGCGCGATGGCATAGGCCGCCAGGCGGCACTCTTCCTTGGTCCGCCCGCCGTCGACGCGCACGGTGATGAACTTGGTGGCGCCCTCGCCGTCGCGCACGATGGCCTGGGCGAGCTGCTGCGCCACCTCGATCAGCGCGGCGCGAAAGGCCGCGCCGTCGTTCGATTCCGCCTGGGTGATGGGCGCGTGGCCGGCCTGCTGCGTGGCGATCAGCACGAACGAGTCGTTGGTCGAGGTGTCGCCGTCGATCGTGATGCGGTTGAACGAGCGGTCGGCTGCCTCGCGCACCAGTTCCTGCATCAGCGCCGGGGCGATCACCGCGTCGGTGGCGATGAAGCCGAGCATGGTCGCCATGTTCGGCCGGATCATCCCCGCACCCTTGCTGATGCCGGTGAGGGTGACCGTGCGGCCGCCGATCTGCACCTGGCGCGAGGCCGCCTTGGGCACCGTGTCGGTGGTCATGATCGCCTCGGCGGCGAGCGCCCAGTTGGCCGGCTTCGCGTCGGCCAGGGCAGCGGGCAGCGCGGCCTCGATGCGCTCGCTGGGCAGCGTCTCCATGATCACGCCGGTGGAAAAGGGCAGCACCTGTTGCGGTGCGACGCCCATCAGCCTGCCGAGCGCCGCGCAGGTGGAACGGGCACGCGCCAGGCCGTCCGCCCCGGTGCCGGCGTTGGCGTTGCCGGTGTTGACGACGATCGCGCGGATGCCCTGGCCCGCCGCCAGGTGCTCGCGGCACACCTGCACCGGCGCGGCGCAGAAGCGGTTCTGCGTGAACACGCCCGCCACGGCGCTGCCCTCGGCGAGCCTGACGACCAGCAGGTCGCGCCGATTCGCCTTGCGCACGCCGGCCATCGCGATGCCGAGCTCGACGCCGGCGACGGGGTGCAGATCGGCAGGGTTCGGGGCCGACAGGTTCACCGGCATGGTGCTCTCCGAGAAAGGGTCAGACGCTCAGGCGAGCCGGCCGTGGCACTGCTTGTACTTCTTGCCGCTGCCGCACGGGCAGGGGTCGTTGCGTCCCACCTTGGGCACCTGGGCGGCCAGCGTCGCGACGTCGGTCTCCTCGGCCTCGCCGCCATCCTCGGTCGGGTGGCGGTAGGTGACGTTGCTGATGCGCTCGGCCGCCTCCTCGATCGCCTCGGCCGCTTCGGCAGCCTCTTCCTGCGTCTGGATGCGCACGGTCACCAGCATTCGCGTGACCTCCATCTTGACCAGGTCGAGCATCTGCGAGAAGAGCTCGAAGGCCTCGCGCTTGTACTCTTGCTTCGGGTTCTTCTGCGCGTAACCGCGCAGGTGGATGCCCTGGCGCAGGTAGTCCAGCGCCGCGAGGTGCTCGCGCCAGTGCGAATCGATCGACTGCAGCAGCACCATGCGCATGAAGGGCGTGAACTGCGCATCGCCGACGCGCTCGAGCTTGGCCTGGAACTGCGCGTCCGCAGCCTTGACCACCTTCTCGACCAGGTCGTCATCGGTGATGCTGCTGCTCTTCTCGACCTCCGCCGCCAGCGGCACCTCGAGCTGCCATTCCTCGCGCAGCGTCCTCTCGAGCGCGGGCAGGTCCCACTGCTCCTCGACGCTGCCGGCCGGCACGAAGGTGCGCACCACGTCGGTCATCGTGCTGGCGCGCAGGTTGGCGATCTGCTCGTTCAGGCTCTGCGCCTCGAGGATCTCGTTGCGCTGCTGGTAGATGACCTTGCGCTGGTCGTTGGCGACGTCGTCGTACTCGAGCAGCTGCTTGCGGATGTCGAAGTTGCGCGCCTCCACCTTGCGCTGCGCGCTCTCGATGCTGCGCGTGACGATGCCGGCCTCGATGGCCTCGCCGTCGGGCATCTTCAGCCGCTCCATGATCGCGCGCACGCGGTCGCCGGCGAAGATGCGCATCAGCGGGTCGTCGAGGCTCAGGTAGAAGCGCGAGGAGCCGGGGTCGCCCTGGCGGCCGCTCCGGCCGCGCAGCTGGTTGTCGATGCGGCGCGACTCGTGGCGCTCGGTGGCGATGATGCGCAGGCCGCCCTGCGCCTTGACCTTCTCGTGCAGGCTCTGCCACTCGTCCTGCAGCTGCTTCGCGCGGGCCGCCTTCTCCTCGGGCGAGAGCGACTCGTCGGCCTCGAGGAACTGGATCTGCTTCTCGACGTTGCCGCCGAGCACGATGTCGGTGCCGCGACCGGCCATGTTGGTGGCGATCGTGATCACGCCCGGGCGGCCGGCCTGCGCGACGATCTGCGCCTCCTTCTCGTGCTGCTTGGCGTTGAGCACCTGGTGCTCGAGCTTGGCCTTCGTGAGCAGCGCCGAGACCTTCTCGGAGTTCTCGATCGAGGTGGTGCCGACGAGCACCGGCTGGCCGCGCTCGTGGCAGTCGCGGATGTCCTTGGTGACGGCGTCGTACTTCTCGCGCTCGGACTTGTAGACGAGGTCGAGCTCGTCCTTGCGGATGGTCGGCCGGTTCGGCGGGATCACCACCGTCTCGAGGCCGTAGATCTCCTGGAACTCGTAGGCCTCGGTGTCGGCCGTGCCGGTCATGCCCGACAGCTTGCCGTACATGCGGAAGTAGTTCTGGAAGGTGATCGAGGCGAGCGTCTGGTTCTCGCTCTGGATCTTCACGCCTTCCTTGGCCTCCACGGCCTGGTGCAGGCCGTCGCTCCAGCGCCGGCCGGTCATCAGGCGGCCGGTGAACTCGTCGACGATGATCACCTCGCCGTTCTGCACCACGTAGTGCTGATCGCGGTGGTACAGGTGGCGCGCGCGCAGGGCGGCGTACACATGGTGCATCAGCGTGATGTTGGCCGGGTCGTACAGGCTTGCGCCCTCGGCCAGCAGCCCGGCCTGCGAGAGGATGGCCTCGGCGTTCTCGTGGCCGGCCTCGGTCAGGAACACCTGGTGCGACTTCTCGTCGACGGTGAAGTCGCCCGGCACCTTGACGCCCTCGCCGGTGCGCGGGTCGGCCTCGCCCTCCTGGCGCTTGAGCTGCGGAACCACGGCGTTGATGCGCACGTACAGCTCGGTATGGTCCTCGGCCTGGCCGCTGATGATCAGCGGCGTGCGCGCCTCGTCGATCAGGATCGAGTCGACCTCGTCGACGATCGCGTAGTTCAGCCCGCGCGCGACGCGGTCGGCGGTGTCCTGCACCATGTTGTCGCGCAGGTAGTCGAAGCCGAACTCGTTGTTCGTGCCGTAGGTGACGTCGGCAGCGTAGGCCGCCTGCTTCTCCTCGCGTGGCATCTGCGGCAGGTTCACGCCCACCGACAGGCCGAGGAAGTTGTACAGACGCCCCATCCACTCGGCATCACGTCGGGCCAGGTAGTCGTTGACCGTGACCACATGCACGCCCTTGCCGGAGATCGCGTTCAGGTAGACCGGCAGGGTGGCCACGAGCGTCTTGCCCTCGCCGGTGCGCATCTCGGCGATCTTGCCGTTGTGCAGCGCCATGCCGCCGATCAGCTGCACGTCGAAGTGGCGCATCTTCAGCGAGCGCTTGCCGGCCTCGCGCACGGTGGCGAAGGCCTCGGGCAGCAGCGCGTCGAGCGTCTCGCCCTTGGCGTGGCGGGCGCGGAACTCGTCGGTCTTGGACTTCAGCGCCTCGTCCGAAAGCGTCTCGAACGTCGGCTCCAGCGCGTTGATCTGCGCAACGACACGCCGGTACTGCTTCAGCAGGCGCTCGTTGCGGCTGCCGAAAATGGAGGTGAGGAGCTTGGGCAACATGCGGCGACGGCAGCGGCGTTCTTCGAAGGGGGCTCGCCGGCCCCGCAGCCACCGGCCACGGCACGACGGCGCACGTAGGTCGGCATCTGGGGTCGCACCTTGCCGATGCAAGGCGCGCGGCGTTCAGCCAAAGCCTGTAAGTTTACTCCGCGACCGCCAGGCGCCGTTGGCGCCGCCCCGCCTTGGCCTGGGCACCCGGCTCGCCGCCGGCCAGGAACTTGGCCGGGTCCTGCGGCACGCCGTCGACCAGCACCTCGAAGTGCAGGTGCGGTCCGGTCGAGCGGCCCGTGTTGCCCACCTCGGCGATGGCCTGGCCGCGCTTGACGATGTCGCCGGCGCGCGCCAGCAGCCGCGACGCGTGCGCATAGCGGGTGACCAGGCCGTTGCCGTGGTCGACCTCGATCATCTGGCCGTAGGCCGGATGGTGCTCGGCGTTGAGCACCACGCCGCCGGCCGCGGCCATGATCGGCGTGCCGACGTCGTTCGGGAAATCCAGCCCGGTGTGCAGCGCCGCCCGGCCGGTGAACGGGTCTTCCCGGAAGCCGAAGCCGGAGCCGATCGGCCCGGCCACCGGCGCGCTGTTCGGGATGGTCAGCGCGTGCAGGCGCGACTCCATCAGGCGCGACTCGATCAGCGTGAACAAGTCGGTGCTGCGGTCGGCGGTCTCGTCCAGCGAGTCGACGATGCCGGTCAGCTGCTCCAGCGTGGCGGCCTGCGGTGGCACGTACGGCCCGCCCTGGGCGCCGCCGGCCGACGCGGCGGTGGCCGGGCGCAACGGTTTCAGCTCGTCCGACTTGACCCCCGCCAGCCCGGCGACGCGGTCGCCCATCGCCTCGAGCTTGACGAGCTTGGCCTGCATCTCGCCGACCTTCTGCGCCATCGCGTCGAGGTTGGCGCGCAGGAAGCGGTCGCGCTGGGCGAATTCGTCGCGCACCACCAGACGCACGATCTGGCTGACCACCGGCCAGCCTTCGCGCGCGGCCTTGAGGAAGACGAAGTGGTAGATCGCCCCGGACAGGGACATCAGCACCAGCACCAGCGCGAACAGCGCGAGCGCGGCCTGCCAGCGATTGAAATGCATCACCCGCGTGCGCGCCAGCGTGCCGTGCGTGATCATGATCTGCATCGCTACACTCCTGTCGTGAGTCCCAACCACCTCAAGCCCCCTCCGCTGGTGCCGGACTCGATGCCGGTGGCGGAGGCCCTGCGTCGCAGCGCGCCGCTGGCGGCCTTGCGCGAGCGGCTGAAAGACTCGGGTGAGCGGTTCGAGGCCATCCGGGCCAGCCTCCCCCCGGGGCTCGCGAATCAGGTCGCGCCGGGGTCGGTCGATGCCGAGGGCTGGTCTGTGCTGGCGGCCAACGCCGCGGTGGCGGCCAAGCTCCGCCAGCTCAGGCCCCGACTGGAAGCGATTCTTCAGCAGCGGGGATGGCAGGTTAGCGCAATCCGCATCAAGGTTCAAACGCCCTGACAGTGCGTTTCAACCCTTTCCGGCGACCCCCCGCAAGACGCGCCCGAGCGTGACATGGTGCCGGCTGTCCGGATCGAACGGACGACCTTCCGCTTACAAGGCGGGTGCTCTACCAACTGAGCTAAACCGGCACGGCGACCAAGGCGCCGAAGTATAGGCGTGCCGCTACTTGATGCGCTTCAGCGAGGGCCGTCCGCCGGACGGCGGCTCGGGCGGCTCCGCCGAGCCCGCTTCGTCGCCCCGTGGGCCGCCGTCGGTTACCGCCAGGTGGGGCGCGCGCGGTGCGGTGGCGGCCGCGTCGAGCGGCGCCGGCTGCATGCCCGCAGGCGCCTCGGAAGGCACCGGGAAGGCCATGCCCTGCCCGTTCTCGCGCGCGTAGATCGCGATCACGTGGTCGACCGGCACGACGATCTCGCGCGAGACGCCGCCGAAGCGGGCCTTGAACTCGATGTAGTCGTTGCCGAGCTTGAGCGCGCTGGTGGCCTCGAAGCCGACGTTGAGCACGATCTCGTTGTTCTTGACGTACTCCACCGGCACCTGCACCGAGCCATCGACGAACACCGCGATGTACGGGGTGAAGCCGTTGTCCGTGCACCAGTCGTGCAACGCCCGGATCAGGTACGGGCGGGTCGAGGTGCCGGTGCCGGCGCTCGGCGGGGTGCTCATGCCGGCCAGTCTACTTCCGCATCACCTTCTCGGAAGGCGTCAGCGCCTCGATGTAGGCGGGGCGCGAGAAGATGCGCTCGGCGTACTTCAGCAGCGGCACGGCGTTCTTCGACATGTCGATGCCGTAGTAGTCAAGGCGCCACAGCAGCGGCGCGATGGCGACGTCGAGCATCGAGAAGTCGTCGCCGAGCATGTACTTGTTCTTCACGAAGATCGGCGCGAGCATCGTCAGGCGATCCCGGATCTGCGCGCGCGCCTTCTCGAGCTGCTTGTCGGTGGGCTTGATGCCGCGCGACTCGAGGATGTTGACGTTCGAGAACAGTTCCTTCTCGAAGTTGAACAGGAACAGCCGCACCCGGGCGCGCGCCACCGGGTCGCCCGGCATCAGCTGGGGGTGCGGGAAGCGCTCGTCGATGTACTCGTTGATGATGTGCGACTCGTACAGGATCAGGTCGCGCTCGACCAGGATCGGCACCTCGTTGTACGGGTTCATCAGCGCGATGTCCTCGGGTTTCGCGAACAGGTCCACGTCGCGAATCTCGAAGTCCATGCCCTTCTCGAACAGCACGAAGCGGCAGCGGTGCGAGTAGGGGCAGGTCGTTCCGGAATAAAGCACCATCATGGCGTGCTCTCCTTGCGGGAGTCCAAAGACACAAACGCAGCGGGCCCCCTTGCGGGCGGCGCCGCTGCGCGGCGGCCCGGCGGCGCACTCACGCCGTCGGGCACGGGCAGGTTCACTTCACGTCTTTCCAGTAGGCGGCGTTCAGGCGCCAGGCGATCACGGTGAAGAAGGCCAGGAAGATCAGCACCCAGACACCGATGCGCACGCGCTGGCCGGCGGCCGGCTCGCCCATCCACTGCAGGAAAGCCACCAGATCGCCGACCGCCTCGTCGTACTCGCGCGGGCCGAGCTTGCCGGGCGTCAGCTGCTCGAAGCCGTCAAAGCGGTGCACCACCTTGGCCGGATCGTGCGGATCCTTCTCCTCGACGAACTTGGCCGCGCGCTGCCCCTGCAGTTCCCACAGCACGTGCGGCATGCCGACGTTCGGGAAGGCAAGGTTGTTCCAGCCGGTGGCCTTGGTGTCGTCGCGGTAGTAGGTGCGCAGGTAGGTGTAGAGATAGTCCGCCCCGCTGCCGCCCGCGCCGGCACGCGAGCGCGCGATCAGCGTCAGGTCCGGCGGGGTGGCGCCGAACCACTCCTTGGCCTGGGCCGGATCGAGCGTGACCTTCATCGTGTCGCCGACCTTCTCGGTGGCGAACATCAGGTTCTTCTTGATCTGGTCCTCGGTCAGGCCGATGTCGCGCATGCGGTTGTAGCGCATGTAGCTGGCCGAGTGGCAGTTCAGGCAGTAGTTGACGAACAGCTTGGCACCGTTCTGCAGCGCGGCCAGGTCGTTCGCCTTGTCCTCCGGGAACTTGTCCCAGTGCATGCCGCCCTCGGCGGCGGCGGCACCGCCGGCGAGGCCCAGGCAGAGCAGGAGGCTGAGCAGGATCTTCTTCATGGTCTTCTCGTTCTTCCCTGGCATCAGTGGGCAGCGAAGGTGATCCGCTCGGGCACGGGCTTGAACTCACCGAGCCGGCTCCACCACGGCATCAGCAGGAAGAAGCCGAAGTAGAACAGCGTGCCCACCTGCGACACCCGCTCGCCGATCGGCGACGGCGGCTGCACGCCCAGGTAGCCCAGGATCAGGAAGTTGATGACGAACACCGCATAGACGTACTTGTGCCAGCCCGGGCGGTAGCGGATCGACTTCACCGGGCTCGCGTCGAGCCAGGGCAGGAAGAACAGGATGATCACCGCGCCGCCCATCACGACGACGCCCCAGAACTTGGCGTCGATGGTGAGCATCGCCGCGACCACCGCCAGCGCGGCGATCACGATGCCGCCCTTCAGCGCGCCCGACAGCTTCGCCTTGGCCACGCCCAGCAGCGCTCCGAGCAGCACGCAGGCCACGAGCGCGTACATCATCTCGCTCGTGATGGCGCGCAGCATCGAGTAGAACGGCGTGAAGTACCACACCGGGGCGATGTGCAGCGGCGTCTTCAGCGGGTCGGCCGGGATGAAGTTGTTGTACTCGAGGAAGTAGCCGCCGAGCTCGGGCGCGAAGAAGATGATCGCGCTGAACACGAACAGGAACACCGCCACGCCCATGATGTCGTGGATCGTGTAGTACGGGTGGAACGGGATGCCGTCCAGCGGATGGCCCTGGGCATCCTTCGGCGCCTTCGGCCCCTTGATCTCGACGCCGTCCGGGTTGTTCGAGCCGACGTCGTGCAGCGCCAGCAGGTGCGCCACCACCAGGCCGAGCAGCACCAGCGGCACGGCGATGACGTGGAAGCTGAAGAAGCGGTTCAGCGTCGCGTCGGAGACGACGTAGTCGCCGCGGATCAGCAGCGCCAGGTCCGGCCCAATCAGCGGGATCGCGGAGAACAGGTTGACGATCACCTGCGCGCCCCAGTAGCTCATCTGGCCCCAGGGCAGCAGGTAACCCATGAAGGCCTCGGCCATCAACGCCAGGAAGATCGCACAGCCGAAGATCCACACCAGCTCGCGCGGCTTGCGGTAGCTGCCGTAGATCAGCCCACGGTACATGTGCAGGTAGACCACGACGAAGAACGCGCTCGCGCCCGTCGAGTGCATGTAGCGGATGATCCAGCCGCCCGGCACGTCGCGCATGATGTACTCGACCGACGCGAAGGCCAGCGCCGCATCGGGCTTGTAGTGCATCACGAGGAAGATGCCGGTGACGATCTGGATCACCAGCACCAGCATCGCCAGCGAGCCGAAGAAGTACCAGACGTTGAAGTTCTTCGGAGCGTAGTACTCCGACATGTGCTTCTTGTATTCCGAGAAGGCGGTCGGGAACCGGTTCTCGAACCAGACCGTCACCTTCTGGGCCACCGGTGCGTCGGCGGAGACTTCCTTGAATTCAGCCATGGTCGTGCGTCCGGGTCCTGGGGGTTAGGCCTTCTTGTCCTCGCCGATCAGCAGGCGCGTGTCGGACAGGTACATGTGCGGCGGCACTTCGAGGTTGTCCGGCGCGGGCTTGTTCTTGAAGACGCGGCCGGCCATGTCGAAGGTCGAGCCGTGGCAGGGGCACAGGAAGCCGCCCGCCCAGTCGTCCGGCAGCGAGGGCTGCGCGCCGGGCTGGAACTTGTCCGACGGCGAGCAGCCGAGGTGGGTGCAGATGCCCACCACCACCAGCACCTCCGGCTTGATCGAGCGCGCCTCGTTGCGGGCGTACTCGGGCGTCAGCTCGTCGGGCTTGCGCTGGGACTTCGGGTCCGCCAGCTGGCCGTCGAGCTTGGGCAGCTCGGCCAGCTGCTCGGGCGTGCGCCTGACGATCCACACCGGCTTGCCGCGCCACTCGACGGTGAGCTTCTCGCCCGGCTTGAGCGAGCCGATGTCGACCTCGACGGCGGCGCCGGCCGCTCGCGCACGTTCGGAGGGCTGGAAGCTGCTGACGAAGGGCACGGCCGTGAAGCCGACCCCCACGGCGCCGGCGCAGCCTGAGGCGATGAGCCAGGTGCGCTTGCCGCTGTCGACGGGGCTGTCACTCATGAAGGTCCTCGGGGAGTTTTCTTGAAGTTCGCTGCAGATCAGGGTCAACCCGGCATTCTAACGGACGCGTCAAGCCTCACCGGCCGGCTTGACTTCCGGGCGATCGAAGGAATACTTCGCCGGCCGCCGAGAAGTCACCACGCGACGCGCACCATCAACAACGAGGAGTCCGGGATGAGTTTCGCCACCGAGTTCAAGGAATTCGCGATGAAGGGCAATGTCGTCGACCTCGCGGTCGGCGTCATCATCGGCGGTGCATTCGGCAAGATCGTCGACTCGATCGTCGGTGACCTGATCATGCCCATCGTCGGCAAGCTGCTCGGGGGGCTCGACTTCTCGAACTACTTCATCCCGCTGGCCGGCCAGACCGTGACGAACCTGGCGGATGCCAAGAAGGCCGGCGCGGTGTTCGCCTACGGCAGCTTCATCACCGTCGCGATCAACTTCATCATCCTCGCGTTCATCATCTTCATGATGGTCAAGCAGATCAACCGGCTGAAGAACGAGACGCCGCCCGCGCCCGCGGTGCCGGCTGCGCCGCCGGAAGACATCGTGCTGCTGCGCGAGATCCGCGACTCGCTGAAGAAGTAGGCCGCGCCGGTCAAGCCGGCGGCCGCCGCGCCGGCGTGACGGACCGCACAACGGGCGGCCGTTCTTTGGGCTCATACTTCGCTGCCGCCCGGCCCTCGGGCGGCGCACGCACGCGTGCGTTTCCAGCCAGCCGATGAGCCCGATCGATCCCCGCCAGCAGGCCGCGATGGACGCGGCCGTCAACCTGATCAAGAACGCCGTCGCCCAGGTGGTGGATCGGGTGGCGGACCTGCTCGGCACGCTGTCGCTGTCGGCCACCCGGATCGCCGAGCGCGACCTCCTGCTGTCGACCCAGTTCGAACTGCGGCGCGGCATGGCCTCGTTCCACCTGACCTTCCGCGAGACGCTGCGCGAAAGCATCGCCAAGGACCTCGCGCCGCGCGAGGACGGGCGGCGCCGACTGGAGGTGACCGACTGGACCTCGCTCAGCCTGGTGGGCGACCAGGAGGTCGAGGAGCAGTTGTACTCCGGCCGCATTGCCCAAGCCATCCTGCAGGAGGCCGAATGGGAGCAGCGCGACGTCGCCGCCCACATGGGCTCGCTGCTGCGCACCGGCCGGCCGGACGAGGACCGCAGCCCACTGCGTCCGCAGGTGATCGGCACGTCGCTGTACCGCGCCATCGAGGCGACCACCAAGGACGGTGAATCGCGCAAGCTGCTGGCGCGCGAGCTCGGCCAGGCGGTGGCCAAGGCGATGAAGCAGTGTTACGCCGACATCGTGCGCGACCTGCAGGCGCGTGGCGTGCAGCCGCTCGGCCTGAACCCGCGCATGGGCGACGGCCCGGGCTTCCACCTGCCGGGCGCGGGCGGCAACTCGGGCTATTCGACCCTGCGCGACAGCGGCCACAGTGCCTATACGAGCCACCCGGGCAGCTTCGATCCGGGCAGCAGCGGCGCGCCCGCGGGCGCGGCCGTGCCGTCCTGGCGCGGCGGGCCGGGGCTGGCCGGCGTGCCGGGCAGCGGCCATGGCGCCTACCCCGCGCCGGGCGGCACCCGCAGTGGGTACGGCACGGCGACCGAGGCACTCTCGGCCGGCGCGCGCGCGCGCGCCGACGCCCAATTGATGAACCTGCTGCGCCGCCTGACGGCGCTGGCCAGCCGCCCGGGGGAACTCGACGCCGTGCCGCCGATGCCCGACGTGGTGCTGCCTGGGCCGAGCGGCCGCGGCGGATTGGGCGGGGCCGGCTTCACCTTCGGCGCCGGTGCAGACGAGGCGGCGCTGCACGGCGGCGTGGCGGTCAACCTGATCCGGGCGCACCGCGACGAGCTGCTGCAGGCCTCGGCCGGCAAGCTCGACCACATGGTCATCGACGTGGTCGGCAGCCTGTTCGACCAGATCCTGGCCGACCCGCGCGTGCCGCCGCAGATGGCGCGCCAGATCGCGCGCCTGCAGCTGCCGGTGCTGCGCGTGGCGCTGGCCGATGCGACCTTCTTCTCGTCGCGTCGCCATCCGGTGCGCCGCTTCGTCAACCGCATCGCCTCGCTGGCGCTGGCCTTCGACGAGTTCGACGACGGCCCGGGCAAGCAGTTCCTGGACCGGGTTCGTTCGCTGGTGCAGGAGATCGTCGAGGGCGACTTCGACCAGATCGAGCTCTACAGCGCCAAGCTCAACGAGCTCGAGCGCTTCATCGCCGACCAGACGCAGGGCGAAGTGCAGGCCAGCCCGGCGGCAACGACGCTGGAGAACAAGGAATCCGAGCTGCGCATCCAGCAGCGCTACATGCTGCAGCTCACCGCCGCACTCAAGCCGATCCCGCTGGCGCCCTACCTGCGCGAGTTCCTCTCGCAGGTGTGGAGCCAGGCGCTGGTGCTGGCAGGGCGGCGCGATGGGCCGGCCTCGGACCGCTTCCAGCGCTTCAAGCGCGTCGCGCGTGACCTGGTGATGAGCGTGCAGCCCAAGGGCTCGCCGGCGCTGCGCAAGAAGTTCCTGCTGCAGCTGCCGTCGCTGATGAAGGACCTGAACGAGGGCATGGCGCTGATCGGCTGGCCCGAGCCGGCGCAGAAGGCCTTCTTCGGCCAGCTGCTGCCGGCCCACGCCGAGTCGCTCAAGGCGGCGCCGCTGTCCGAGCTCGACCACAACCTGCTGGCCAAGCAGGTCGAGGGCATCTTCGCGACCACCATCCCGGGCGTCGAGTCGCTCTCGGTGGCCGACATGGTGCCCGAGGCCGAGACCGCCCTGGTCGAGAAGCGCTTCACCGCCGAGGAGGCGAAGCAGGTCGGCCTGGTGCCCGAGAGCGCCGTCGACTGGAGCGGCCAGGTCGACATCGAGGTCGGCGACCCGGCCGCCCCCGATGCCCCGGCCGGCGCCGACGTGGCGGCCGAACTCGAGGCAGGCGATTCGGCGCCGGTCGACCTCGGGCTGGACATCGACCTCGGCCTGTCACCCGCCGAGCCCGCGGAGCCGACGCGCGGCCCGCAGCTGATGGACCACGTCAAGCTCGGCTTCGCCTACCAGATGCTGCTGAAGGACCAGTGGCAGAAGGTACGCCTCACCTACGTCAGCCCGGGCCGCAGCTTCTTCGTCTTCTCGCACGGCAAGAAGCACCAGGAGACCATCTCGATGACCGCGCGCATGCTCTCGCGCATGTGCGAGACCGGGCGCATGCGCGCCTACGAGAGCAGCTACCTGATCGAGCGGGCGACCGCGCGGGCGCGCAAGCAGCTGGCCGCGCTCAAGGTGCCGGCGACGCGGCACTGAGCGTCCGGGCCATCCTGACCGCTGCCGCCAGGCTGGACGCGTCGGCCAGGCCGCGGCCGGCGATGTCGAACGCGGTGCCGTGATCGGGGCTGGTGCGCACGAAGGGCAGGCCGAGGGTCACGTTGACGCCCTGCTCGACGCCGAGGTACTTCACCGGGATCAGCCCGTGGTCGTGCGTCATCGCGATCACGAGGTCGAACTCGCCCGGGTGCCCGCTGGCGTGGCGGGCGCGCATGAACACCGTGTCCGGCGCGAACGGGCCGCGCGCATCGATGCCCTCGGCCCGCGCGGCCGCCACCGCCGGCGCGATGATGCGGATCTCCTCGTCGCCGAACAGCCCGCCCTCGCCGGCATGCGGGTTCAGCCCCGCCACCGCGATGCGCGGCCGCGGCTGACCCCAGCGCGCCGCGGCCGCATGGGCGATGCGGAGGGTCTCCAGCACGGCCTCGAAAGTGACCGCGTCGATCGCGCTGCGCAGCGACTGGTGGATCGTCACCAGCACCGTGCGCAGTTCCTCGTTGGCCAGCATCATGCGCACCGGCGCCGGCGTGCCGCCCGCCGCGGCCAGCGCCTGCAGCATCTCGGTGTGGCCGGGGTAGCCGATCCCGGCGGCTGCCAGCGCCTCCTTGTGGATCGGCGCGGTGACGATGCCGGCCACCGCGCCGGCGCGCACCAGCACCACCGCATGTTCGATGCAGCGCGCGGCAGCCGCGCCGGCCCGCGCATCGACGCGCCCGGGGGGCAGCGCCACCAGACCCTCGGGCAGGCCCGGCACCGGCAGCACCGCCAGCGTGTGCGGCGGCACGGCCGCCAGGTCCTGCGGCGAGTCGAGCACCGCCACCGCCTGCAGCGCGCCGACCAGCCGCGCCGCGGCACGCATCACGTCGACGTCGCCGAGCACGACGCAGCCCGCGCCCTGCCCGTCGCGCAGCAGCCGGGCGATGATCTCCGGGCCGATGCCGCAGGCATCGCCCATCGTGATGGCCAGCGGCCGGGCCGATTCGCTCACGCCGGGTTCTCGATGTCGATGAACTCGTGCTCCAGGCCGAAGTGCTGCGCCACCTGTGCGGCCACCGCGGGCGCGCCGAAGCGTTCGCTGGCGTGGTGGCCGCAGGCCAGGAACGCGACCCCGGTCTCGCGCGCGTAGTGCGCCTGCGGTTCGGAGATCTCGCCGGTGATGTAGGCGTCGGCGCCGGCGGCGATCGCCGCCTCGAAGTAGCCCTGCGCGCCGCCGGTGCACCAGGCGATGCGCTTGAGCGGCCGGCCGTCGCCCTCCACCACCACCGGCGGGCGGCCGACGCGGAACTGCAGCAGCGCGGTGAGCGCGGCCAGCGTCAGCGGCTGTGCCGGGCTGCCGATGAAGCCGAGGTCCTGCTCGCCGAAGCGGCCGTCCGGCGCCAGCTTGAGCTTGGCGCCGAACTGCGCGTTGTTGCCGAACTCCGGGTGCGCATCCAGCGGCAGGTGGTACGCGAACAGGTTGACCTGGTGCGCCAGCAGCTTCTCCACACGCGCCTTGAGCCAGCCGGTGAGGCGCCCGTCCTGCCCCTTCCAGAACAGGCCGTGGTGCACCAGGATGGCGTCGGCTTGCGCCGCGATGGCGGCGTCGATCAGCGCCAGGCTGGCCGTGACGCCCGAGACGATCTTGCGGACTTCGGGTTTGCCCTCAACCTGCAGACCGTTCGGCCCATAATCCCGGAAACGCCCCGTGTCCAGCAGGACGTAGAGGTGCGATTCGATCTCGGAGCGAAGGGCCATGGGTTGGTCTTTCGAGTGGGGCTCAGATGCGCAGGACCTGGCTGATTTTCTCGCAAGCGGTGACGGTCGCCGTGGCGGTGTTGTTCGTCGTCGCGACGCTCAAGCCGCAGTGGCTGCCGCGTGATGGCGCCTGGCCGGTGCCGACCGCACCTGCGGTCGCGCCGCCGCCCGCGCCGGCGGCGGCGCTGCCCGCCCCTGCGCCGGCCGGCTCCGCCCCGGTCACGAGCTACGCCGCCGCCGCGCAGCGGGCCACGCCCTCGGTGGTGAGCATCACCGCGCGCAAGGCGCCGCAGCGCTCGGCGCAGTCCAACGACCCCTGGTTCCGCTTCTTCTTCGGCGACCGCGCCGAGCAGTTCTCGCAGCCGCAGGTCGGCCTCGGATCGGGCGTGATCGTCACGCCCGACGGCTTCCTGCTGACCAACAACCACGTCATCGAAGGTGCCGACGACATCGAGGTGCAGCTCGCCGACGGCCGCACCGCGACGGCCCGGCTGGTCGGCACCGATCCCGAAAGCGACCTGGCGGTGCTCAAGGTCGAGCTCGAGCGCTTGCCGGCAGTCGGCTTCGGCGACGCCGATGCGCTGCAGGTCGGCGACGTGGTACTGGCCATCGGCAACCCGTTCGGCGTGGGCCAGACGGTCACCTCCGGCATCGTCAGCGCGCTCGGGCGCAACCAGCTCGGCATCAACCTGTTCGAGAACTTCATCCAGACCGACGCGGCGATCAACCCCGGCAACTCCGGCGGTGCGCTGGTGGATGCGCGCGGCAACCTGATCGGCATCAATACCGCGATCTACTCGCGCAGCGGCGGCAGCATGGGCATCGGCTTCGCGATCCCGGTCAGCACCGCGCGCCAGGTCATGGAAGGCCTGATCAAGGACGGCCAAGTCACGCGCGGCTGGATCGGCGTGGAGCCGCGCGACCTGACGCCCGAGATCGCCGAGACCCTGAAGCTGCCGATCCGCCAGGGCGTGCTGATCACCGGCGTGCTGCAGAGCGGCCCGGCGGCCGAAGGCGGCCTGCGGCCGGGCGACGTGGTGGTGAAGATCGGCGATCGGCCGGTGGCCAACACGGCCCAGCTGTTCAACGCGGTGGCCGGTCTGCGGCCCAACGAGACCGCGGTGATCGGCGTGCAGCGCGGCGAGCGCACCCTCGATCTCAGCGTCAAGGTCGGCCAGCGGCCCAAGGCACGCACGCGCCAGCCGCAGTGAGGTGCCGCCTCTCGGCTCAGGCGCCCGGCTGGCCTTCCTCGGCCGGGGCCCGCGTGTGCTTGATGAACAGCTGCGCCGCGACGATGCCGAGCTCGTAGAGCACGATCAGCGGGATCAGCAGCGAGAGTTGCGAGATCACGTCCGGCGGCGTGACGATGGCCGAGACGATGGCTGCAGCGACGACGAAATACCCCCGCCAGGCGCGCAGCTGCGCAATCGACACCACGCCCAGCCGCGCCAGCACCACCACCGCCACCGGCACCTCGAAGGCGATGCCGAAGATCAGGAACAGCGTCAGCACGGTGCCGAAGTACTGCTCGATGTCCGGCGCCGCGCTGACCGAGGCCGGCGCGATCTTGACGATGAACGAGGTCAGCGCCGGGATGACCACGAAATAGCAGAACGCCACGCCGACGAAGAACAGCGCCGTGCTGGAGACCACCAGCGGCAGCACCATGCGCTTCTCGTGCGAGTACAGCCCCGGCGCGACGAAGGCCCAGACCTGGTAGAGCAGGTAGGGCAGCGCCACCAGGAAGGCCGACATCAGCGTCATCTTCAGCGGCACCAGGAAGGGCGAGAAGACGTTGGTGGCGATCAGCTTGGTGCCCGGGGGCAGGTGGCTGGTCAGCGGCTGGGCCAGCAGGTCGTACAGCGCATTGATGCCGGGCCACAGGCACAGCGCGCCGAACACCACGGCCAGCGCGATCAGCGACTTGACCAGCCGGTCGCGCAGCTCCATCAGGTGCGAGACGAACGGCTGTTCGGTGCCCGCGAGTTCGTCGGGCTTCTCGTCGGGCGCGGTGCTCATCGCGGCCTCAGGCACCCGGCCGCGGCGGCCGGAAACGAGCCACCCGCGCCGCGCCGGACTGGGCCTTGGCCCGCACGCCGTGGCGCTGCTTGTACCACTGCGGCACGGCGCCGCGCTTCAGGCGCCAGTTCTTCTTCGGCGCCTTGTACTCGGGCACCGGCGTGGCCAGCGCGTCGGCATGCGACGCGGAGGCGTCGGTCAGGCCGGCGGTGGCGTCCTGCCAGCTGCGGTCGAGCTCGGCGGTGGTCTGGTGGATCTGGCTGGACACCGACTGCTCGACGTCGCGCGCCGCCTCCTCGACCTGCGTCTTCATCTTCTTCAGCTCGTCGAGCTCGATCGAGCGGTTGACCTCGGCCTTGACATCGGCCACGTAGCGCTGCGCCTTGCCCAGCAGGTGCCCGACGGTGCGCGCCACGCGCGGCAGCTTCTCCGGGCCGATGACGATCAATGCCACGGCGCCGATCAGCGCGATCTTGTCGAAGCCGAAGTCGATCATTCAGAAGCAGGCCCGGGTGCGCGGCTCAGGACTTGGTCTTGGCCTCGACGTCCACCGTGTTGCTGGGGTCGGCCGCCTTGTTGGCCGTCACCTGCTGCGCCGGGTTGGCGGGCGGCGCGTCGCCGGCGGCGCCGTCCTTGATGCCGTCCTTGAAGCCCTTGACGGCACCACCCAGGTCGGAGCCCAGGTTCTTGAGCTTCTTCGTGCCGAACACCAGCAGCACGATGACCAGCACGATCAGCCAATGCCAGATGCTGAATGAACCCATGTCTACTCTCCAGCCGGCGACGGTGCCGGCAAGCCTTTGATTCTAGGGGAGGGCCCGGGTTCGCCCGTGTGACGACGCCCGATCAACCCTTGGCCCAGGGGCGCGGCCCACCCATGACGTGCATGTGGACATGCTGCACTTCCTGGCCGCCGTCATGGCCGGTGTTCACCACGATGCGGAATCCGTTCGTCACCCCGAGCTGACGCATCAGCGCCGGCGCCAGCGCGGTCATGCGGCCGAGCATGGCGGTGTGCGACGGATCGACGTCGTACATGGTCGCGACGTGCTGCTTCGGGACGATCAGCACGTGCACCGGCGCCCAGGGCGCGATGTCGTGGAACACGATCAGTTCGTCGTCCTCGTGGGCCTTGCGGCTCGGGATCTGCCCGGCCACGATCTTGCAGAAGATGCAGTTCGGATCGGCGCTCATGTCACACCGCCATCGGCTTGCCGTCGTTCCAGTTCAGGAAGCCCTTGACGATGCGGTAGATGCACCACACGAAGTTGGCGAACAGGATCGCGAAGCCAACCAGCAGCCACACCGTCAGGAAGCCCAGCACCGCCCACAGCAGCCCCCACCAGAAGGTGCGGATCTGCCAGGTGAAGTGGCTCTCGTAGATGGTGCCGACGGTGTCGTCGCGCTTCACGTAGTTCATCACGATCGCCACGATGCCGGTGATGCCGACGAACAGGCTGCAGGCATACAGCACGTAGATGATCATCGTGAGCTGCTTCAGGCTCTCGAGCTTGGCCGCGTCGGGCGCCGGGGCGGTCTGGACCACGTCGTTCATGTCGGCTTGTCCTCCTGGTCGCGCGATTGTGCCTTGCGCAATGCAAACTCCTCGAGGCCGGAGAGCCCCTCGCGGCGGCGCAGTTCGGCCAGCACGTCCGCAGGCGCGAGCCCGTGCGCGGACAGGGCGATGAGGCAGTGGAACCAGAGGTCGGCCACCTCGTAGACGATCTTCTGCGGCTGGCCGTCCTTGCAGGCCATCACCGTCTCGGTGGCCTCCTCGCCGATCTTCTTCAGGATCGCGTCGCCGCCCTTGGCGAACAGCCGCGCCACGTAGCTCTTGTCGGGGTCGCCGCCCTTGCGCGATTCGATCACCGCGGCCAGGCGCGCGAGGGTGTCGTCGCCGCTGTCGCTCATCGGGAGGCTCACTTGTAGATCCGTTCCGGGTCGACCAGCACCGGCTCGACCTCGTGCCAGGCGCCGCCCTCGAGCTTGTGGAAGAAACACGAGTGCCGGCCCGTGTGGCACGCAATCGACGGTTGCGCCGGCTCGTGGCCGAGCTGCGTGACCTTCAGCAGCACCACGTCCTTGTCGCAGTCGAGCCGCAGCTCGTGCACCTTCTGGAAGTGGCCGGACTCCTCGCCCTTGTGCCACAGCCGACCGCGCGAGCGGCTCCAGTACACCGCCTCGCCGAGCTCGGCCGTCTTCGCCAGCGCCTCGCGGTTCATGAAGGCGAACATCAGCACGTCGTTGCTGCCGACCTCCTGCGCGATCACGGGCACCAGGCCCTGCGCATCCCACTTGACCTCGTCGAGCCAGTCCATGCGGGCAGTGTAGTCAGGATTGCAGGTGCGTCGCGCCGGCGAAGCCACGCTCCGCGGCGAACCAGGCCAGCACAGGCACCGTGCCGGGCAGCACCGGGGCGACCTGCACCGGCAGCGTCTGCCAGGCCATCGCCTGGCGTTCGCGCATCTCGAAGGCGCCGGTCCAGTCGAACACCTTGCAGAAATGCAGCCGCACGCGCGCATGCGGGTAGTCGACCAGCTCCACCTTCCAGGGCGTGGCCGCGCCGATGGTGATGCCCAGCTCCTCGTGCAGCTCGCGCCGCAGCGCCTGCTCGACCGTCTCGCCCGCCTCGAGCTTGCCGCCCGGGAACTCCCAGTAACCGGCGTAGACCTTGCCCTCGGGGCGCGAGGTGAGTAGGAAGCGGCCGTCGGCGTCGATCAGCACGCCCACCGCCACGTCCACGGGCTGCCGCTCAGTCACTGTGGTGCCGCCCGGCATAGTCCCTGGCGAACTGGAAGGCCACTCGCCCGGAGCGCGAACCGCGCTCCAGCGCCCACACCAGGCTTTCCTGCCGTGCCGCCGCGATGGCCGCGTCGTCGACGCCGAAGCCGCGCAGCCACTGCGCGACGATGGCCAGGTACTCGTCCTGCGTGAACGGGTAGAAGCTGATCCACAGCCCGAAACGCTCGGACAGCGAGATCTTCTCCTCCACCACCTCGCCGGGATGCACCTCGCCGTCCTCGGTGTGCCGGTAGCTCAGGTTCTCCTTCATGTACTCGGGCAGCAGGTGGCGGCGGTTGCTGGTCGCGTAGATCAGCACGTTGTCCGAGGCCTGTGCGACCGAGCCGTCGAGGATGGACTTGAGCGCTTTGTAGCCCGGCTCGCCCTCGTCGAAGCTGAGGTCGTCGCAGAACACCACGAAGCGCTCGGGCCGCGGCGCGACCAGGTCGACGATGTCCGGCAGGTCGGTCAGGTCGGCCTTGTCGACCTCGATCAACCGCAAGCCCTTCGGTGCGAACTCGTTCAGGCAGGCCTTGATCAGCGAACTCTTGCCGGTGCCGCGGGCGCCGGTCAGCAGCACGTTGTTGGCGCCGTGGCCGGCGACGAACTGCGCGGTGTTGCGCAGCAGGCGCTCCTTCTGCGGCTCGACCTCGACCAGGTCCGCGAGGTGGATCGTGGCGACATGCTTCACCGGCTCGAGCACGCCCGCGCCGCCGCGCTTGCGGTAGCGGAAGGCGATCGAGGCGGACCAGTCGGGCGCGGCAGGCGGGTGCGGCAGCACGGCCTCGAGCCGCGCGAGCAGCGCCTCGGCACGGGCGATCAGCGAGTTGACATCGGGCATGCCCGCGAGTTTACGGGGGCAGTTCGCGCAGCTCGTCGTCGACGATCACGAAGGCGCGGTCACCGGGCACACGTTCGAGCGCATGCATGCCGGTGAAGCTGCCGAAGGCCGGCAGCACACCGCAGCGTGTGCCGAAGTGGAAACAGGGTAGGCGCAGCCGGTCGTGCGCTCGACCGCCGAGGCTCACGCAAGGGTGAACGTGGCCCGCGAGCACATAGGCCGTGTCGTGCACCTGCGGGTGGTGGCACAGCGCCAGGCCGCCGTCGAGGTAGGGCTCGTCGACCCCCTCGATGCGCAGCGAGGCCGGCGGGTCGCCGGCGCGGTCGTCGTGGTTGCCGCGCACCAGCAGCAGCTCGAGCGCGGCATGTCGTTCGCGCCAGCGCGCGACGGTCGCCAGCGTGGCCGCGGCATGCGAACGCGCCGAGTGCAGCAGGTCGCCGAGGAACACGATGCGCCGCACGGCGTGGCGCTCGACGAGCTGCGACAGCCGCTGCAGCGTGTCGCTGGTGGTGCCGCGCGGCACCGGCACGCCGAGTGCGCGGAAGCTGACGGCCTTGCCGATGTGCGCATCGGCGACCAGCAGCGTGTGCGTGTCGGGCAGCAGCGCGGCCTTCTGCGGCAGCAATGCGATCTGCCGGCCACCGACCTCGATCGTGACCATGCTGGAACCGGCGGGAGTCAGGCGACGAACAGCGCCAGCGCGGCGTCGAGGTGCTCGGTCGGGCTGCGCTTGAAGCCCGAGCGCGCGTAGCGGTGCAGCCGGCCGACCGCGAAGGCGGTCAGCGCGGAGGCGCGCGCGTTGGCATCGACCGTCGGCGTGGCCGAGCCCGTCGATTCGGCCAGGCTGCGCAGGCTCTGGCGCAGCTGCGACTCGATGCGCTCGAAGAACTGGTTCATGCGCGCGAGCAGGCGATCGTTCTCGAACACCAGCGCATCGCCGACCATCACGCGCGTCATGCCCGGGTTCTTCTCGCCGAATTGCAGCAGCACGGTGAGCACCTTGCGCACCTGCACCGCGGAATCGGACTCGCGCTCGACGATCTGGTTGACGAGCGTGAAGACGCTGCTCTCGATGAACTCGATGAGGCCCTCGAACATCTGCGCCTTGCTCGCGAAGTGGCGGTACAGCGCCGCCTCGGAGACCTCGAGCCTGGCGGCCAGCGCGGCGGTGGTGATGCGTTCGGCCCCGGGCTGCTCGAGCATGCTCGCGAGCGTCTGCAGGATCTGGATGCGGCGCTCGCCCGGCTTCGGGCGCTTGCGCGTGGGGGCGGCAGCGGTGACGGGCTCGTCGGCCAGCGCATCGGCGGATGCCGCCGGGGGTACCACCGTGGCGTCGGTCTCGACAGGAGGAACGGACGCCGGATCGGTGGAGTGGCTCATCGCATGGCGCGTAACGTCTGCAGCGACTTGATTCTGGCACACACGTACCGGGGACAGAGGCAAGGGTGAACACCAACTTTCGGCGTCTTCCGGCCGTCGTTGATTCCGTCACGCAAAGTGCCCTTGAATCTTCCGTCCAGGTAGCGCTGCATCCACACCGTGCGCAGGCCCAGAGCGTAGGCAGCCTTCTGATGCTGCAGCGTGTCCTCCACCAGAACGCAGTCGGCCGCACGCAGCTTCAGCCGCGCGAGCAGGTGGCGGAACATGCGCGCATCCGGCTTCGGGCGATGCTGGCCGAACATCGTCATGTCCTCGATGCTGAGCACGCCGTCGAACAAGGGGGTCAGCCGCAGCGCATCGAGCACGCGCAGCGCATAGGCGCGCGGCGCGTTGGTCAGGATCAGCTTGCGCCCCGGCAGCCGGCGCAGCGCGGCGCGGTCGTGCGCGCTGGTGCGCAGCCGGCTCTCGAGCCCCGGCAGGCGGTGCGTCTGCTCGAGGAAGTGCGCGGCGCGCACACCGTGATGCCGCACCAGGCCGAGCAGCGTGGCGCCGTAGCGCTGCCAGTAGTGCACCCGCAGCGCGGCGGCGGCCGGCGGCGCCAGCCCGAGGTGCTCGACCATGTAGTCGGTCATCGCCTGGCTGGTGGGCGCGAAGGCCGCGTGGCTCGCGTCGTGCAGCGTGTTGTCGAGGTCGAACAGCCAGGTGATGCGGCCGCTCCGGGGTGAATCCGTCACCGCAGCTCCGCGACAACGTAGTGCCCCGGCGCCGGTGCCGCCGGCCGGATCTCGTGCAGCGCCTGCACGCGGTGCGGCACCGGGCGCGCAAAACGCGGGCCGTCGAACACGAAGGTGTGGAACTCGCCGTTCTCGCCGCAGGCGTCCACGCCCTCGGGCAGGTCGGCAATGAAGCCGGCGTCGAACTCGCGGCCACAGAAGTCCGCCGCCAGGAACCGTCGATCCACGCAAACCACCCGCGCGCGGTAGCCGAGCGCCAGCAGTTCGTCCACCAGCGCGCGGCGCGGCGCCTGCCACAGCGGCAGCACGGCCTGCAGCCCGGCGCCGGCGCAGACACCCTCCTCCCAGTCGCGGTGCGCCTGCAGGTCGATGTCGCCGAACAGGCCATGCGTCAGGCCCTGCGCGGCGAAGGCGCGCAGCTGTTCGCTGAACACCGCCTCGTAGTCGGCCCAGCCGGCGCGCCGCATCACGAGCGGCAGCCCGAGCGAGTCGGCCTGCGCCTGCATCAGCGTCGGCGGGATCGCGTGCGAGCGCGAGCGCTCGCCGGTCTCGTCGAACATCGCCAGCAGCGCCTCGACGCGCCAGCCCGACTCGAGCGCGCGATGCAGCGCGAGCATCGAGTCCTTGCCGCCGCTCCAGCTGAAGAATGCGCGCCCGCTCACCTCAGTGCGAGCGGATCATGGTGCCGTAGGCCTGATCGGTGAGCACCTCCAGCAGCATCGCGTGCGGCACGCGGCCGTCGATGATGTGCACGGTGTTGACGCCGTTCTTGGCCGCGTCCAGCGCCGAGCCGATCTTGGGCAGCATGCCGCCGCTGATCGTGCCGTCGGCGAACAGCTCGTCGATCTCGCGTGCGCTCAGGTTGGTCAGCAGCTTGCCGGCCTTGTCGAGCACGCCGGGCGTGTTGGTCAGCATCATCAGCTTCTCGGCCTTCAGCACCTCGGCCAGCTTGCCGGCCACCACGTCGGCGTTGATGTTGTAGTTCTCGTTGTCCTTGCCGAAACCCAGCGGCGAGATCACGGGGATGAACTGGTCGTCCTGCAGGGCCTTCACGACGCTCGGGTCGATCGATTCGATCTCGCCGACCTGGCCGACGTCGTGCTCGATGCTCGGGTCCTTCTGGTCGACCATCTTCAGCTTGCGCGCGCGGATCAAGCCGCCGTCACGGCCGGTCAGGCCCACCGCCTTGCCGCCGGCGGCGTTGATCAGGCCGACGATGTCCTGCTGCACCTGGCCGGCCAGCACCCACTCGACCACCTCCATGGTCTCCTCGTCGGTGACGCGCATGCCCTGGATGAAGGTGCCCTTCTTGCCCACCTTGGCCAGCGCCTCGTCGATCTGCGGCCCGCCGCCGTGCACCACCACCGGGTTCAGGCCGACCAGCTTGAGCAGCACCACGTCCTCGGCGAAATCCTGCTGCAACGACGGGTCGGTCATCGCGTTGCCGCCGTACTTGATGACGATGGTCTTGCCGTGGAACTTGCGGATGTAGGGCAGCGCCTGGGCCAGGATCTCGGCCTTGTCGCGCGGCCCGATGTGGCTCAGGTCGTGCAGCGCGTTGGACGAGGCAGAATTTCCACTCATGGCAGGTGATCTCCGCAGTCTTGATGCAGTGCGGCAAATTGTAGGCGCCACGCTGGCGGCCGCCGCCGCGCTGCTGGCCGGCTGCGCGTGGCAGCCGGGGCTCGGAAACGGCCGCACGCCCTCGGTCTACCAGGACGAGCGCTTCCAGCCCGACGAGACCTTCTCGCGCCTGTTCGACGCCGGCGTGGCCGACACCTGCGAGGCGGCGCGCCGCGCGCTGCTGAGCCAGGGCTACGTGGTGACGGCGGCGCGCCCGGACGTGATCAACGGCAGCAAGCGCTTCCAGCCCGAGGGCGCGGTGCACATGGAGATCAGCTTCACCGTGGTCTGCGTGCCCGAGGGCGCGGGCGGCGCGGTCTCCACCGCCTACGTGTCTGCCCAGCAGGACCGCTACGTGATCAAGCGCGCCTCCACCAGCACCAGCCTGGGCGTGGGCGCGCTCGGCTCGATCTCGGTGCCGCTGTCCTCGAGCGAGGAGTCGCTGGTGAAGGTCGGCTCGGAGACGATCCCGGCCGGCCCGTTCTACGACCGCTACTTCGCGCTGATGCAGCGCCTGCTCGCCGACCTGCGCGACGGCGGCCGGTGACGCGCCGGCCGCCTCGCGGTCAGGTCAGAAGTGGATGCCGCGCATCATCTGCTGCAGCGCCACCGCCTCGGCACTGAGCTGCGGCTTGGCGCCCTTCTCGCCCTTGGCCGCCTCGCTGTCGGGGAACATGCGGAAGCTGGTGTTCATCACGATCTGCGCCACGCGCGGCGCCACCGCATGCAGCAGTTCGCCGAACATGCCCAGGCGCGTGGCGATGCGCACCGGCTTGTCGATGCAGGCCTGGGCGATCATGTCGGCGGCCTCCTCGGGGCTGAGCGTCGGCACGTTCTGGTAGATCTTGGTCGGCGCGATCATCGGCGTGCGCACCAGCGGCATGTTGATCGTGGTGAAGGTGATGCCGACGTCGGCGTACTCGCTCGAGGCGCAGCGGGTCCAGGCGTCCAGCGCGGCCTTGCTGGCCACGTAGGCCGAGAAGCGCGGCGCGTTCGTCAGCACGCCGATCGAGCTGATGTTGACCACGTGGCCCTTCTTCTTGGCCACCATGCCCGGGAGCAGGCCCATCGTGACGCGCAGGCAGCCGAAGTAGTTCAGCTGCATGGTGCGCTCGTAGTCGTGGAAGCGGTCGTAGCTCGACTCGATCGCGCGGCGGATCGAGCGGCCCGCGTTGTTGATCAGGAAGTCGACCCCGCCGTGCTGCTCGTTCAGCGCCTTGATGAACTCGGCGCAGCTCGCCTCGTCGGCGATGTCCACGCTGTAGCTGTGCACGGCCGCGTCCTTCCCGGCGTAGGCGCGGATCTCCCTGACCGCCTCGGCCAGCTTGTCGGCATCGCGCGCGCAGATGATCGTCACCGCGCCGGCCTGGGCGAACTTGCAGGCCGCCGCCAGGCCGATGCCCGACGAGCCGCCGGTCACCAGCACCACCTTGCCGGCCACCGTGCCCTTCAGGCTGCGGTCGATGAAGAGGGCCGGATCGAGGTGGCGCTCCCAGTAGTCCCACAGCCGCCAGGCGTAATCGTGCAGGTTCGGGCACTCGATGCCACTGCCCTTGAGCGCCGCATCGGTCTCGCGCCGGTCGAAGCGGGTCGGGTAGTTGACGAAGCTCAGCATGTCCTCGGGCAGGCCGAGGTCCTTCATCACCGCGCGGTAGACCCGCCGCACCGGTGCCAGCGCCATCAGCCCCTTCTTCACGCTCTTGGGGATGAAGCCGAGCAGCGCGGCGTTGACGAACAGGTTCATCTTCGGCGCGTGCGCCGCCTTGCTGAAGATGTCGAGCACGTCGCCGACGCGGTAGCCCACCGGGTCGACCAGGTGGTAGCACTTGCCGCTGGCGTGGAAGTGGTGGCTGATGTGGTCGAGCGCCGCGACGACGAAGTCGACCGGCACGATGTTCACCCGCCCGCCCTCCAGGCCGATGCTCGGCATCCACGGCGGCAGGATCTGCCGCATGCGCTGGATCAGCTTGAAGAAGTAGTACGGACCGTCGACCTTGTCCATCTCGCCGGACTTCGAGTCGCCCACCACCAGCGCCGGGCGGTAGACCGTCCAGGGTACCTTGCACTCCTTGCGCACGATCTTCTCGCTCTCGTGCTTGGTCATGAAGTACGGGTGGTCCAGGCCCTCGGCCTCGTCGAACATGTCCTCGCGGAACACGCCTTCGTACAGGCCGGCGGCGGCGATCGACGACATGTGGTGGAAATGCTTCGCGTCGATCGCCTTGGCGAACTCCACCGAGTTGCGCGTGCCGTCGATGTTGGCGCGCACCTGGCTCTCCTCGTCGGCCTTCAGGTCGTAGACCGCGGCGAGGTGGTAGACATGGTCGATCTGCCCCTTCAGCGCCTTGATCGCGTCGGCACTGACGCCCAGCTTCTTGCCGGTGAGGTCGCCGTAGACGGGCACGGCGCGCGCCTTGCCCACGCCCCAGTAGGCGAGCAGTTCCGGCACCTTGCCCTCGGACTCCGGGCGCAACAGGAAGTGGACCACCGCGCCGCGGCGCGCCAGCAGTGTCTTGACGAGTCGCCGGCCGATGAAACCGGTGGCCCCGGTGACGAAATACTGCATGCGCGCTTCTCCTCGGATGGTTGTATCGATGAACGGGTTTGCACCTATTTTTGTCGAAAGGCCCTGGCGCGACGCTGCGCGCTTACCCGGAGCAAGGCCCACCGGGCGTAGAGCCGGCCCACTAGAGAATTAGGCTGCCCCCTCGACAGGCGGTGCCTATAGTCGATACGCATCGAACCACGCGAAGGACACGCACACCATGGTCAAGAAGCTCAAGCAGATGGCGCAGAAGAAGGCCACGTCGAGTGGCAACCTGCTCGACAACGCACTGGCCGGCTCGGTGAAGGACTCGGCCCAGCAGATCTGGCTGGCCGGCATGGGCGCCTTCTCGAAGGCGCAGGAAGAAGGCGGCAAGGTGTTCGAGGCGCTCGTCAAGGAAGGCCTGTCGCTGCAGCGCAAGACGCAGGCGGTGGCCGAGGAGAAGCTCGGCGCCGTCACCAGCAAGATGACCGGCATGGCCGGCGAGGTGCAGGCCAAGGCCGGCCAGCACTGGGACAAGCTCGAGACGATCTTCGAGGAACGCACTGCCAAGGCGCTGAACAAGCTCGGCGTGCCCTCGGCCAAGGACGTGGAGGCGCTGATCAAGCGCATCGACGAACTGAGCGCGCAGGTGGCCAAGCTCTCGGGCACCGCGCCGGCGAAGAAGGCCCGCGCGACGGCCGCGAAGTCCAACGGCGCCGCCAAGCCGGCCGCCAAGCGCGCCGCGGCGCGCAAGTCGGCCGCCGCCTGAGCGTGATGCCCCCACGCTCACTTCGTTCGCTGCCCCCCGCGGGGGCGCGTCAGCGGCTCCGGACGGCCGCGCACCGCTGACTTCAGCTGCGCGTCCCGTCGAAGTACTTGCGCTGGAGTTCGGCCGAGAAGCCGAACACCCCGGCCGAGAAGCTGGCAGCGGAACAGACCTTGCCCGGCTTGTCCGGGTGGGTCTTGAGCGCCAGGTAGACCCAGCCGATCCCGGGCTTGCGCCACAGCACGATCGCGCTGATCGCCGAGCCGTCGCGGCCGAAGGCGGGGTAGCGCTCGAGCAGGGCCGACTGCACCCCTTCGCGGTCGGTGTCGTCCAGCACCACGCTGTCGCTGCCGGCGTTGAGCTGGTAGCGCTCGGTGCCGACGCAGGTCTCGAGCATCAACGGCGCGGACGGCGTGGCCATGAAGGCCTGCCCGAACCCCGCCGCCGGCAGCACACCGAGCACGAGGAGACAGGCGCCAGCCTGGAGCGGGCTCATACGCAGCAGTCTAGACGCCTGCCCCGAAACCTGCAGCCCCCTCGGGCCTAGACTGAGCCATGGTTTCCCCGAGCCCGAGCCCATCGCATCGACGCGCCCGTATCGGCCTCGCGCTGGCCGGCGGCGGGCCGCTCGGCGCGATCTACGAGATCGGCGCGCTGTGTGCGCTCGACGAGGCGATTCCGGCGCTGCGCCTGGCGGATTGCCAGGCCTATGTCGGCGTCTCGGCCGGCGGCTTCATCGCCGCCGGGCTGGCCAACGGCATGAGCCCGCGCGAGCTGTGCAGCTCGTTCATCGAGAACGAAGGCGCGGCGCACGACATCTTCGAGCCCTCGATGCTGATCCGCCCGGCCTGGGGCGAGTTCGCGGGGCGGCTCGCCTCGCTGCCGCGCGTCGCGGCCGAGGCGCTGTGGTTCGGGGGCGTGAAGCGCCGCTCGCTGACCATGCTGCTCGAGCACCTCGGCCACGCATTGCCCACCGGCCTGTTCTCGAACCGGCGCGTCGACACGCAATTGCGCCGCCAGTTCGCGCTGGCCGGGCGCAGCAACGACTTCCGTGCACTCAAGCGCAAGCTGGTGCTGGTGGCCACCGACCTGGACAGCGGCGAGAGCGCCCCCTTCGGCGAGCCGGGTTGGGACCATGTGCCGATCTCGCTGGCGGTGCAGGCCAGCTCGGCGCTGCCCGGGCTGTTCCCGCCGGTGGAGATCGACGGGCGCTACTACGTCGACGGCGCGCTGAAGAAGACGCTGCACGCGTCAGTGCTGCTCGACGAGGGTCTGGACCTGCTGATCTGCCTCAACCCGCTGGTGCCGTTCGACGCCACCCGCCCGCGGCGCCACCGCGTGCTCTCCAGCGGCGAGGTGCAGATCCCGCGCCTGGTCGACGGCGGGCTGCCGGTGGTGCTGTCGCAGACCTTCCGCACGCTGATCCACTCGCGCCTCGAGCTCGGCATGAAGGGCTACGAGCGCAGCCACCCGGACACCGACATCCTGCTGTTCGAGCCCGACCAGCGCGACCCGGAGATGTTCCTGGCCAACACCTTCGGCTACTCGCAGCGCCGCTGGCTGGCCGAGCATGCCTACCAGCGCACGCGCGAGCAGTTGCGCTCGCAGCGCGGCGCGCTGGCCGCACGGCTGGCGCGCCACGGGCTGGCCTTCGACGACGAGGTGCTGGACGACCGCCAGCGCCGCCTGCTGCGCCGGCCCGAGCGCCAGGCGCCGCTGCGCAGCGCGCCGGCACATGCCGTCAAGCGCCTCGACGAGGTGCTCGACGACCTCGAGCAGGCGCTCGCGTCGCGCTGAGCGTCAGGGCGCGTCAGCGCGCGTCAGAACACCCAGAGCAGCGCCGCCGTCATCGTCAGGTAGCGCGCGAACTTGCCGATCGCCATGTAGCCCACGCAAGGCCAGAACGGCAGGCGCAGCCAGCCGGCCACGGCGCACAGCGGGTCGCCGACGATGGGCAGCCAGGACAACAGGCAGGCCTTGGCCCCGAAGCGCTTGAGCCACTGCAGCGCGCGCGCCTCCGACGGATGGTGCTTGACGCGCTCGTAGGCCTTCTCGGCACCGTAGCCCATCCACCAGGTGACCGCCCCGCCCAGCGTGTTGCCCGCCGTCGCCACCAGGATGGCCGGCCAGAACAGCTCGGGGTTGAGCTTGACGAGGCCGAACACCGCCGGCTCCGAACCCATCGGCAGCAGCGTGGCGGAGACGAACGCGACGACGAAGACCGTCGACAGACCGTGTTTCGGCAGCGCCAACCAGGCCAGCGCGGCATCCATCCAGGCTTCCATGGCGGGCGATGATAGGCAGCCGGCCTTGACGCCGCGCAGGCCGGGCCATCGAGGGGGCGCCGCTATACTCCTGCCTCCTTTTTCGGCAGCCTCCGCCCCCTCTCCCACCCATGCGCATCGGCCACGTCACGCTGGCGAACCGGCTGTTCGCCGCCCCGATGGCCGGGGTGACCGACCGCCCGTTCCGCCAGCTGGTCAAGAAGCTCGGCGCGGGCTACGCGGTCAGCGAGATGGTGACCTCGCGGCGCGACCTGTGGGCCAGCCTGAAGACCAGCCGCCGCGCCGACCATGCCGGCGAGGCGGCGCCGATCGCGGTGCAGATCGCCGGCACCGACGCGGCCATGATGGCCGAGGCCGCGGCCTACAACATCGACCGCGGCGCGCAGATCATCGACATCAACATGGGCTGCCCGGCCAAGAAGGTGTGCAGCAAGTGGGCCGGCTCGGCGCTGATGCAGGACGAGCCGCTGGCCACGCAGATCATCGAGGCGGTGGTCGCCGCATGTGCGCCGCGGCGCGTGCCGGTCACGCTGAAGATGCGCACCGGCTGGTGCGCGCGCGAACGCAATGCGGTGCGCCTGGCGCGCCTGGCCGAGGGTGCCGGCGTGGCGATGGTCACGGTGCACGGCCGCACGCGCGAGCAGGGCTACCAGGGCGAGGCCGAGTACGACACGATCGCGGCGGTGAAGGCGGCGGTCGGCATCCCGGTGGTCGCCAACGGCGACATCGATTCGCCCGAGAAGGCGCAGGCCGTGCTGCGGGCCACCGGCGCCGACGCGATCATGATCGGCCGCGCCGCGCAGGGCCGGCCGTGGATCTTCGGCGACGTCGCGCACTACCTCGAGCACGGCACGCACCGCGCGGCGCCGGCCACGCGGCAGGTCCGCACCTGGCTGCTCGAGCACCTGCACGACCACTATGGCCTGTACGGCGAGCACTCGGGCGTGCGCAGCGCCCGCAAGCACATCGGCTGGGCCGTGCGCGGCCTGCCGGGCGGCGAAGCCTTCCGTGCGCGCATGAACCTGATCGAGACCTGCGAGGAACAGGTCCGCGCGGTGGGCGACTTCTTCGAAGCACTCGCCGTCGATCACCCCCGGCTGCCCGCCACGAGCGCCGCAGCCCACGACGACACCCTCGAACACAACCCATGAGCAAGAAGCACATCGAGGAGTGCATCCGGGAGAACCTGGAGAGCTACTTCAAGGACCTGCGCGGCGTCGAGCCGACCGCCATGTACGAGATGATCCTGCGTGTCACCGAGAAGCCGCTGCTCGAGGTGGTGATGAAACACGCCGAGGGCAATCAGAGCCGCGCCGCCGAATGGCTGGGCATCAACCGCAACACGCTGCGGCGCAAGCTGCTCGAGCACAAGCTGATCAAATGACCACCGCGCTCATCTCCGTTTCCGACAAGACCGGCATCGTCGAGTTCGCCCGCGGCCTGCACGCGCTGGGCGTGAAGCTGCTGTCCACCGGCGGCACCGCCAGGCTGCTGGCCGAGGCCGGCCTGCCGGTCACCGAGGTGGCCGAGCACACCGGCTTTCCCGAGATGCTCGACGGCCGCGTCAAGACGCTGCACCCGTCCATCCACGGCGGCCTGCTGGCGCGGCGCGACCTGCCGGCGCACATGCAGGCGCTGACGGCCCACGGCATCGCGACCATCGACTTGCTGGTCGTCAACCTCTACCCGTTCGAGGCCACGGTCGCCAAGCCCGGCTGCACGCTGGAGGACGCGATCGAGAACATCGACATCGGCGGGCCGGCGATGGTGCGCTCGGCGGCCAAGAACTGGAAGGACGTCGCGGTGCTGACCGACGCGGCGCAGTACGACGGCGTGCTGGCCGAGCTGAAGGCCGGCGGCATCAGCAAGAAGACGAAGTTCGCGCTGTCGGTGGCGGCCTTCAACCGCATCAGCAACTACGATGCGGCGATCAGCGACTACCTCTCGTCCCTGCAGGCCGACGGCACGCGCAACGCCTTCCCGGCGCAGGCCAACGGCCGTTTCGTCAAGCTGCAGGACCTGCGCTACGGCGAGAACCCGCAGCAGCGCGCCGCGTTCTACCGCGACCTGCATCCCGCGCCCGGCTCGCTGGCCACCGCGAAGCAGCTGCAGGGCAAGGAGCTCTCCTACAACAACATCGCGGACGCGGACGCGGCCTGGGAGTGCGTGAAGAGCTTCGAGGCCGGCGCCTGCGTGATCGTGAAGCACGCCAACCCCTGCGGCGTGGCGCTCGGCGCCAGCCCCGCCGAGGCCTACACCAAGGCCTTCAAGACCGACCCGACCTCGGCCTTCGGCGGCATCATCGCCTTCAACACCGAACTCGACGCCACCGCCGCCGCGCTGGTGGCCAAGCAGTTCGTCGAGGTGCTGATCGCACCCTCGTTCACGCCCGAGGCCCGCGCGGTGTTCGCCGCCAAGGTCAATACGCGGCTGCTGGAGATCGCGTTGCCGCCGGGGGGCGACACGGCCTGGCTGCAGGGCCGCAATGCACAGGATGTCAAGCGCGTCGGCTCGGGCCTGCTGATCCAGGATGCCGACAACCGCCAGGTCACGCGCGCCGAGCTGAAGGTGGTGACGAGGAAGCAGCCGACGCCCGCGCAGCTCGACGACCTGCTGTTCGCCTGGACGGTGGCCAAGTACGTCAAGAGCAACGCGATCGTCTTCTGCGGCGGCGGCATGACGCTGGGGGTCGGTGCGGGGCAGATGAGTCGGGTCGATTCGGCGCGCATCGCCTCCATCAAAGCCGGCAACGCCGGGCTGTCGCTGGCCGGCTCGGCGGTGGCGAGCGACGCCTTCTTCCCGTTCCGCGACGGGCTCGACGTGGTGGTCGACGCGGGCGCCGGCTGCGTGATCCAGCCCGGCGGCTCGGTGCGCGACGAGGAGGTCATCGCGGCGGCCGACGAACGCGGCATCGCGATGGTGCTGACCGGCGTGCGGCACTTCAGGCATTGAAGCCCGCCGAGGCCGCGGGGCTGCTGCTCGCCTTCCTCGCCCGCCTCATCACCGGCGCGCAGGGCCACTGGTACGGCAGCCCGCCGAAGGCCGAGCAGCGCATCTACTTCGCCAACCACCAGAGCCACTTCGACTGGGTGCTGATCTGGGCCGCGCTGCCGCGCGAGCTGCGCGCGGTGACGCGCCCGATCGCGGCACGCGACTACTGGACCTCGACACCGCTCAAGCGCTGGCTCACCAGCGAGGTGTTCAATGCGGTGTACGTGTCCCGGCAGCGGACCGACGACGAGGATCCGCTCGAGCCGCTGATGGAGGCGCTGCGCCGCGGCGACTCGCTGGTGATCTTCCCCGAGGGCACGCGCGGCTTCGCGGCCGACCCGGCGCCGTTCAAGGCGGGCCTGTACCACCTGGCCGAGGCCTTCCCGGAGGTGCAGCTGGTGCCGGCCTGGATCGACAACGTGCAGCGCGTGATGCCCAAGGGCGAGGTGATCCCGGTGCCCATCCTGTGCTCGGTGACCTTCGGCGCGCCGCTGGCGCTGCAGCCGGGCGAGGACAAGCGCGCGTTCCTGGAGCGGGCGCGGCAGGCCGTCATCGCGCTGCGCCACATCCGCTGACATGGGCACCCTGCGCGAGCTTTCCGTCTCCCAGCAGATCGCGCTGCTGTTCGTCGGGCTGTTCGGGCTGCTGACCATCGTCACCGTGGTCACGGTGGCACGCTCGGTGCGCGAACGCGAGCCGGACGACGAAGACAGCTTCGACCGCTTCGTGCGCGACCTGCGCGCCGTGTGGCTCGCGACGGTGCTGTTCTGGATCGCCTGGATCGCCGGCGCGGCGGTGTCGACGCTGCTGTTCGGCGTGCTCTCGTTCATCGCGCTGCGCGAGTTCGTCACCCTGACGCAGACCGCGCGCGCCGACCACCGCAGCCTGCTGCTGGCCTTCTTCGCGGTGCTGCCGCTGCAGTACCTGATCGTCGCGACGCGGCATTTCGACCTGTTCACGGTGTTCGTGCCGGTCTACGTGTTCCTCGCCATCCCGGTGGTCAGCGCGTTCGGCAACGACCCGCAGCGCTTCCTCGAACGCACCGCGAAGATTCAGTGGGGCATCATGGTCTGCGTGTACGGCCTGAGCCACGCCCCCGCCCTGCTGCTGCTGGACCTGCCGCGCTACGCCGACCGCGGCGCCTTCCTGGTGCTCTACCTGGTGCTGGTGGTGGCGGCGGCGCAGATCGCCCAGGAACTGGCCAGCCGCTGGCTGCGCCGCCGCCCGGTGGCGCGCGCGATCAGCCGTTCGTTCTCGTGGCGCGCCTGGTGGTGCGGCACGCTGGCCGCCGGGTTCGTCGGCGCGCTGCTGTACTGGGCCACGCCGTTCAAGCCGGTGCCGGCGCTGGTGATGGGCTTCCTGGCCGGCGGCGCGGGCACGCTGGGCGAGTTCGTGATGAAAGCGCTCAAGCGCGACGCCGGCGTGCGCAACTGGGGCGGCAAGGCCTCGGTGACCGGGGCGGTCGGGCTGCTCGACCGTGTGGCACCCTTGTGCTTCGCGGCGCCGGTGTTCTTCCACTCCGTGCGCTGGTACTTCGGCGTCTGACCCCCCGAGCGGCATGCGGATCCTCGGCATCGACCCCGGCCTGCGCACCACCGGCTTCGGCGTGATCGACGCCGACGGGCCGCGCCTGGCCTACGTGGCCAGCGGCACCATCAGCACCGGCGCGGTGGACGTGGGCCAGCTGCCGGCCCGGCTGAAGATCATCTTCGAGGGCGTGCGCGAGGTGACCGCGCGCTACCGGCCCGACTGCGCCTCGCTGGAGATCGTGTTCGTCAACGTGAACCCGCAGTCGACCCTGCTGCTCGGGCAGGCGCGCGGGGCGGCGCTGGCGGCGCTGGTGTCCAACGACCTGGCGGTTTCGGAGTACACCGCGCTGCAGATGAAGAAGGCGGTGGTCGGCCACGGCCAGGCGCGCAAGGAGCAGGTGCAGGCGATGGTCGCGCGGCTGCTCGCGCTGCCCGGCGAGCCGGGCAAGGACGCGGCCGACGCGCTCGGCCTGGCGATCTGCCACGCCCATGCCGGCGCCTCGTTCGCGGTGCTGTCGCGCAGCACGACGCTGGCGCGCCGCGCGCATGCGCAGTACCGCAAGGGGCGCAGCTACTGACGCGTCGGCACGGTCAGGGCTTGAGCGTCTTCATGTGGGCCACGGCCTTCTTGGCCATGCCCTCGGCCAGCGTCTCGGCCAGCACCTCGACGTCGCCGGCGCCCAGCTTGCCGGGCTTGGCCAGCTCGGCGGCACCGTTGCCCGAGAGGGTGGCCCCCGCGGCGCTGGCATTCATCACCAGCAGCGTGGTGGCCAGCTTGCCGGCGAACTTCTTGCCGTCCTTGTCGAGCGCGCCGCTGAACTCGGCGCTGAGCATCCAGCGTGGCGCCTTCTTGTCCTTGGCGGCATCGGTGGTCAGGGTGCCGGAGCCCTTGACGGCCTTCTCGACGGTCTTCTCGATGACGGCGATGGCCGCCGAGGCAAACTCGGACTTGGCCTTGACCGAGATCTCGACGGGGATCTTGTCGCTGGGCATGCGTGTGCTCCTTGGCAGGGGTGACCGGGGGACATACGGCGCGATGATCCACAAAGTTGCGACAATCGCCCCCCTATGTTTGCTTTGTACGAGGAGGCCGGCAAGTTCCACGCCGGCCGGGTGATGACCGAGGCGGAGAGCTCGCTGCAGATCGAGCTCGAGTCGGGCAAGCGCGTCAAGGTCAAGTCGGCCAACGTGCTGCTCAAGTTCGACAAGCCGCAGCCGGCCGAGCTGCTGGCCTCGGCGCGCGATCTGGCGCTCGAGATCGACCTGGACCTGGCCTGGGAATTCGCCCCCGACACCGAGTTCGGCTTCGCCGACCTGGCGCGCGACTATTTCGACGCGCAGGCCGGCGTCGAGAAGCAGGTGGCGGCGCTGCTGCGCCTGTTCGAGGCACCGCACTACTTCCGCCGGCTCGGGCGCGGCAATTTCAAGAAGGCGCCGGAGGAAACGGTCAAGGCGGCGCTGCTGGGCATCGAGCGCAAGAAGCAGCAGGCCGCGCAGATCGAGGCCTGGGCCGGCGAGCTGGTGGCCGGCCAGTGCCCGGCGCCGATCCGCGAGCAGCTCTACAAGATCCTGTTCAAGCCGGACAAGAACGCCTCCGAATACAAGGCGGTGGTGGCGGCGGCCAAGCATTCCGGCCGGCCGCCGCTGGAGCTGCTGAAGGCGGCCGGCGCGATCGACTCGCCCTACCAGTTCCACTGGCGGCGCTTCCTGTTCGACAACTTCCCCAAGGGCACGGCCTTCCCGGCGCTGGCCGCGCCGCCAGTCAAGGAGGCGCTGCCCACGGCGGCGCTGCAGGCCTTCTCGATCGACGACTCGGCCACCACCGAGATCGACGACGCACTGTCGGTGCAGGGCCTGGGCACGGGCACGGTGGTGTTCGGCATCCACATCGCCGCCCCGGGCCTGGCGATCGGCGCCGAGTCGGCGCTCGACAAGCTGGCGCGCGAGCGCCTGTCCACCGTCTACATGCCGGGCTGGAAGCTGACCATGCTGCCCGACGAGGTGGTGCAGGCCTACACGCTGACCGAAGGGCGCGACTGCCCGGCCGTCTCGCTCTACGTCACGCTCGACGAGGCCACGCTCGAGGTGCGCGGCAGCCAGACGCGGCTCGAGCGCGTGCCGATCGTCGCCAACCTGCGCCACGACCAGCTCGACTCGGTCATCACCGAAGCCGCGCTGACCGGCGCCGCGCCGGCCGACTACCCGTTCGCGGCCGAGCTGGCCTTCGCCTTCCGCCTGGCGCAGCAGCTCAAGGCGCAGCGCGAGCAGGTGCGCGGCAAGCCCGAGACCTTCAACCGGCCGGACTACAACTTCCGGCTCGAGGGCGACGCCGGCG
Organism: Piscinibacter caeni; assembly: GCA_003265685.1. GTDB lineage: Bacteria > Pseudomonadota > Gammaproteobacteria > Burkholderiales > Burkholderiaceae_C > Piscinibacter > Piscinibacter caeni. The sequence continues at coordinate 93,978 of QJOU01000014.1, forward strand.
AGCCGCGCGGCGACGAGACCGTGCGCATCGGTGTGCGCCAGCGCGGCGCGCCGCTGGACCTGATCGTCGCCGAGGCGATGATCCTGGCCAACAGCACCTGGGGCGGCTGGCTGGCCGAGTGCGGCGTGCCGGGCATCTACCGCAGCCAGGCGAGCCTGGCGCCGGGGGTCAAGGTGCGCATGGGCGTCAGGCCGGCGCCGCACGCCGGCATGGGCGTGGCGCAGTACACCTGGGCCACCTCGCCGCTGCGGCGCTACGTCGACCTCGTCAACCAGTGGCAGATCATCGCCTGCGCCCGGCACGGCCGTACCGCCGCGCTGGCCGCGCCGTTCAAGCCCAAGGACGCGGCGCTGTTCTCCATCATCTCGGCCTTCGACGCGGCCTACGCGGAGTACAACGGCTTCCAGTCGGCCATCGAGCGCTACTGGACGCTGCAGTACCTGGCGCAGAACGGCATCGCCGAGCTCGACGCCGCGGTGCTGAAGGACGGCCTGGTGCGCGCCGACACGCTGCCGCTGGTGTTCCGCGCGCTCGGGGCCGACGGCATGCCACGCGGCGCGCGCGTACGCGTGCGCGTCACCGGCACCGACCTGCTGACGCTGGACCTGCACGCCAACGTGCTGCAGCGCCTCGACGACCCGGGCACCACCGCCGACGACGCGCCGGTCGACGAAGCCGACGTGGAGGAAGGCATCGAGGAAGCGGCCGCCGGCGCGCTGACGCTGGCCATCGACGTGGCCGAGGACGGAGCCGCGGAGCCGGCCGCCGAGCTGCCGACCCCGGCCGCCTGAGGCAGAAGACCATGGCCCCGCCGCGCCGTCGCCGCCGCCTCTCGACGCTGCAGCTCGCGCTGCTGTTCTCCTTCGGCGTGCACGCCGCACTGCTGGGCGTGCGCTTCGTCGACCCGGAGGGCTTCAACCGCGTCTTCAAGGACACGCCGCTCGAGGTCATCCTGGTCAACACGCGCTCGGGCGAGGCGCCGGCCCAGGCGCAGGCGATCGCGCAGGCCAATCTGCAGGGCGGCGGCACGGCCGACCAGGGCCGGGCCACCTCGCCGCTGCCGCCCTCGGCCACCGTGCAGGTGGGCGACGCCAACGAGGACGCGCACCGCCAGATCGAGCAGCTGCAGGAGACGCAGCAGCAGTTGCTGGCGCAGTTGCGCCGCGAGCTCGCGCTGCTGCCGCCGCCGGACCCGCGCCGCGATCAGGGATCGCCCGAGGAGCGCGCGCAGGAGGAGCGGCGACGCCAGCTGATCGAGCTGCTGGCCGAGATCGAGAAGCGCATCAACGAGGAGAACGCACGCCCGAAGAAGCGTTTCATCGGCCCGTCCACGCGCGAGGAGGTCTACGCGCTCTACTACGACGCGCTGCGCCGCCGCATCGAGGAGCGCGGCACGCGCAACTTCCCCGAGTACCAGGGCCGGAAGCTGTACGGCGAACTGGTGATGAACGTGACCATCGACGCCGAGGGCCGCGTGCTCGAGACGGAGATCGTGCGGCCTTCGGACTCCAAGATCCTCGACCGCCGGGCGCTCGCCATCGTCAAGGCCGCCGCCCCCTTCGGCCCGTTCAGTGCCGCGATGCGGCGCAAGGCCGACCAGTTGGTGATCACCTCGCGCTTCCGCTTCACGCGCGAGGAAGGCCTGGAAACCTCGCTGTCCAACGCGCAATGAGCGATCCCGCGAACACCCCGTCCGGCGGCCCGGCGGACCGTTATGCCGTCGTCGGCCACCCGGTCGAACACAGCCAGTCGCCCTTCATCCACGCGGCGTTCGCGCGCCAGACCGGCCAGGTGCTGCACTACGGCCGGCTGCTGGTGCCGCTGGACGACTTCGCCGGCACGCTGCGTCGCTTCGTGGCCGACACGGCGGGCGGCCCGGTGCGCGGCTGCAACGTCACGGTGCCGTTCAAGTTCGAGGCGGCCCGGCTGGCGACGCGGCTGACCGAGCGCGCCCGGCTGGCCGAGGCGGTCAACGTGCTGTGCTTCGACGGCGACGACTGGCTGGGCGACAACGCCGACGGCATCGGCCTGGTGCGCGACATCGAGCGCAACGCCGGGGTACGGCTGGGCGGCGCACGGGTGCTGCTGGTGGGCGCGGGCGGCGCGGCCGCGGGCGCGCTCGGCCCGCTGCTGCAGGCCGGGCCGGCCGAGCTGGTGGTCGTCAACCGCACCGTGCCCCGTGCCGACGCGCTGGTGCAACGCCATCAAGCGGTGGCCGGACCCGTGCGCCTGCGGGCCGCCGGGCCGGCCGAGGCCGGCACCGGCTTCGACGTGGTGGTCAACGCCACCGCGGCGAGCCTGCAGGGCGCCGACATTCCGGTGCCGCCCGGCGTGTTCGCGCCCGGCGCGCTGGCCCTGGACATGATGTACGGCCCGGCTGCGCGCGGCTTCCTTGGCTGGGCCGAAGCCCAGGGGGCGCGCGGGCGCGACGGGTTGGGCATGCTGGTGGAGCAGGCCGCCGAATCGTTCGCTCGCTGGCGCGGCGTGATGCCCGACACCGCGCCGGTGCTGGCGGCGCTGCGCGAGCGCCTCGCGGCCACCGCTCGATGAGGCCGCTCTGGACGGCGCTGTGGCGCCTGGCGGTGCTGTGGGTGATGGCGGCGCTCGCGCTGCAGCTCTACTTCCTGCTGCGCATCGCGCTGATGGCGGTGATCGATCCGCAATCGACCACCTTCCAGCGCTCCGAGGCCTGGCGGCTGCTGGTCGAGCAGCATCGCATCGCCTGGGCGCAGCAGTGGGTCGACTACGAGCGCATCTCGCCGAACCTCAAGCGAGCGGTGATCGCCTCGGAGGACGCCGCGTTCGCGGAGCACGGCGGGGTCGACTGGGACGCGATCGAGAAGGCCTGGGAACGCAACCAGCGCGCCGAAGCGCGCCAGGAGAAGCTGGCCGAGCAGGCCGAACGCCGCGCTGCACGTGCCCGCGCCGGCACGGCGCCGCCGGCCACGCTGGCACCGACCAAGCTGGTGGGCGGCTCGACCATCACCCAGCAACTGGCCAAGAACCTGTTCCTGGCCGGCGAGCGCAGCCTGGCGCGCAAGGGGCAGGAGTTCGTGATCACGCTGATGCTCGAGGCGCTGCTGTCCAAGCAGCGCATCCTCGAGATCTACCTGAACAACGTCGAATGGGGCGAAGGCCTGTTCGGCGCGCAGGCCGCGGCGCGCTACTACTTCCGCACCGACGCCGCCGGCCTGGGTGCGATGCAGGCGGCGCGCCTGGCGGTGATGCTGCCGGCGCCCAAGCGCTTCGAGAAGCGCCCGGCATCGGCCTACGTGATCGGCCGCGCCGGCACGGTGGCAGCCCGCATGGGCGCAGTCGACCTTCCCTGACCGAGGGTCGGCACCGGCTGCCTAGAATTTGCCCATGTCACTGAGTGCAGAGATTGCAGCAGCCGCGGCGCGCCTGGTCGTCGAGGAAGGCATGGAGTACGGCCCGGCGAAGCGCAAGGCCGCCCGGATGGTCGGGCGGCATTCGGTGCGCCCGGCCGAACTGCCCGACAACCTGACGGTCGAGGACGAGGTGCGCAGCTACCTCGAGCTGTTCTGCGCCGACACCCAGCCCGCCGAGCTGGCAGCGCTGCGCCGTGTGGCAGCCGACTGGATGGAGCGCCTGGCGCCGTTGCGGCCGCACCTCACCGGCGCGGTCTGGCGCGGCACGGCGACGCGCCTGTCGGCGGTGCACCTGCAGCTCTTCTGCGACGACCCGAAGCAGGCCGAGCTGCTGCTGCTGGATCGCCGCATCGGCTACGAGGTCGACAGCCCGACCGGCGGCGACGGCCCGTACGTGCTGACCGTGACGAGTCCCTGCGCGGAGCTCGGCGAACCGGTCACCGTGCACCTGAGCGTGCTCGACCACGACGACCTGCGCGGCGCGCTCAAGCCGGACGCGCGCGGCCTGAGCCTCCGCGGTGACCTCGCCGCGTTGCGGCGCCTGGAGAGCCGGGCATGAACCGCCGCCTGCTGATCGGCGCGGTGGCCGCCGCCGCTGCCGCGGCCGGTGCCGGGGCCGCCTGGTGGGGGCTGCGCGTGCAGGACCGGCCCCTGCCGGCCGACTTCTGGTCACTGCGCTTCGAGCGCCCGGAAGGCGGCGAGCTGGTGCTGGCCGACCTGCGCCAGCGCCCTCTGCTGGTCAACTTCTGGGCCACCTGGTGCGCGCCCTGCCTGCGGGAACTTCCGCTGCTGAACCAGTTCCAGCGCGAGCACGGCGCCGGCGGCTGGCAGGTCGTGGGCCTCGCGGTCGACGGGCCGACACCGGTGCGCGAGTTCCTGGCCAAGCGTCCGCTCGCCTTCCCGGTCGGCCTGGCCGGGCTGGACGGCACCGAGCTCGCGCGCGCCCTCGGCAATGACGTCGGTGGCCTGCCGTTTTCCGTGCTGATCGACCGTGCAGGCGAGGTGCGCGAGCGCAAGCTCGGCGCCCTGGTGGAGGCCGACCTCGGGCGATGGGCCCGCCTCGGCTGAGGCACCCAAGCACCAACGCGGCATCTTGTCAATTGCTACCAAACTGCGCCAAAGCGCGTAAAGTCGCGCTCTTCTTGGGCTGAACCCTGGCCAAAGGGCAGTTTCATCAAGGCGCCCGACGAGGCGTCGAACGTTGAGGACCTTCCGTTTCTATGTTCCGGCGCCGCAGCGCGGGCCGAGGGCAACCCTCCCTACATCGCGACGTTGAGCTCTGCTGACTCCAGTTAACGGCAGTTCGGCGCATCGACCGCGGACAAGACACACTGGGCCCCGAGGCCCGATGGAGTGAAACATGGACCTGCGCAAGCTGAAGACGCTGATCGACCTGGTCTCCGAGTCGAACATCTCCGAACTCGAGATCACGGAAGCCGAAGGCAAGGTGCGCATCGTGAAGGCCGATCGCGCCGCCGCGGCAGCCACGGCGGCGATGACGCCGGCGGTGGCGGTTCCCGCGCCGGTGCAGGGCGTTGCGGCGGCGGCGCCCGCGATCGCGGCGCCGGCTGCGCCCGCCGCAGCGCCAGCGGAGACCGGGCATGTGGTCAAGTCGCCGATGGTCGGCACCTTCTATCGCTCCTCCAGCCCGGGCGGCAAGCCGTTTGCCGAGGTCGGCGACGCGGTCAAGGAAGGCCAGCCGATCTGCATCATCGAGGCGATGAAGATCATGAACGAGATCGAGGCCGACAAGTCCGGCACGATCGTCAAGGTGTTGTGCGAAAACGGCCAGGCGGTCGAGTTCGGCCAGCCGCTGTTCGTGATCGAGTGAGAACTTCCCGATGTTCAAGAAGATTCTGATCGCGAACCGCGGAGAGATCGCGCTGCGCATCCAGCGGGCCTGCCGCGAGATGGGCATCAAGTCGGTGGTGGTGTACTCCGAGGCCGATCGCGACGCGAAGTACGTCAAGCTCGCCGACGAGGCGGTGTGCATCGGCCCGCCGCCCTCGGCCCAGAGCTACCTCAACATGCCAGCCATCATCTCGACGGCCGAGGTGACCGATGCCGAGGCGATCCACCCCGGCTACGGCTTCCTGTCGGAGAACGCCGACTTCGCCGAACGTGTGGAACGCAGCGGCTTCGCCTTCATCGGGCCGACGCCGGAGTCGATCCGCATCATGGGCGACAAGGTATCGGCCAAGCAGACGATGATCAAGTCCGGCGTGCCCTGCGTGCCGGGCTCGGAGGGCGCGCTGCCGGAGGATCCGAAGGAGATCATCCGCATCGCGCGCGCCGTCGGCTACCCGGTGATCATCAAGGCCGCCGGCGGCGGCGGCGGGCGCGGCATGCGTGTGGTGCACACCGAGGCGGCGCTGATCCATGCCGTGCAGACGACGCGCGCCGAGGCCGGGGCGGCCTTCGCGAACCCGTCCGTCTACATGGAGAAGTTCCTCGAGAACCCGCGCCACATCGAGATCCAGGTGCTGGCCGACCAGCACAAGAGCGCGGTCTGGCTCGGCGAGCGCGACTGCTCGATGCAGCGCCGGCACCAGAAGATCATCGAGGAGGCGCCGGCGCCGGGCATCCCGCGTCGGGTGATCGAGCGCATCGGCGACCGCTGCGCCGCGGCGTGCAAGAAGATCGGCTACCGCGGCGCGGGCACCTTCGAGTTCCTGTACGAGAACGGCGAGTTCTACTTCATCGAGATGAACACGCGGGTGCAGGTCGAACATCCGGTGACCGAGCTGGTGACGGGCATCGACATCGTGCAGATGCAGATCCGCGTGGCCGCCGGGGAGAAGCTGCCCTTCGCGCAGCGCAACATCCAGATGCGCGGGCATGCGCTGGAATGTCGCGTCAACGCCGAGGACCCGTACAAGTTCACTCCATCGCCGGGACGCATCACGATGTGGCACCCGCCGGGCGGACCCGGTGTGCGGGTCGACTCGCACGCCTACACCAACTACTTCGTGCCGCCGAACTACGACTCGATGATCGCCAAGATCATCGTGCACGGCGACACGCGCGAGCAGGCGCTGGCGCGCATGCGCATCGCGCTGTCGGAGACCGTGGTCGAGGGCATCCTGACCAACATCCCGCTGCACCGCGAGCTGATGGTGGATGCGAAGTTCATCGAGGGCGGCACCAGCATCCACTACCTCGAAGGCTGGATGGCGCAGCACAAGCGCTAGGCAGCGATGGTCGAACTGCAGCTGCTGGTGCCGCAGCCCCTCGTCGAGCCGGTGTCCGACGCGCTGATCGACGAACTCGGTGCGCTGTCGGTGTCGGTCGAGGATGCCGACGCCGACACGGACGCCGAGCGGCCGCTGTTCGGCGAACCCGGGATGCCGGCGCCGGCATCGGCGTGGCAGCGCTCGGGGCTGCGCGCGTTGTTTTCGCGGGAGGACGACGCAACCGACGCTGCCGCGCTGCTGCTCGCACAGGAGTGGGTGGCTGGCGTGCATGTCACCGGCTTGGCTCCGGTACCGGATCAGGACTGGGTGCGCCTGACCCAGGCCCAGTTTCCGCCGGTGCAGGTGGCGGGTGACTTCTGGATCGTGCCGAGCTGGCACGAACTGCCGCCGGGCGCGCGTACCGTCATCCGGCTCGATCCGGGCCAGGCCTTCGGCACCGGCACCCACCCGACCACGCTGATGTGCCTGCGCTGGATCGCCGCGCGCAGCGGTGACGCGGCGGGGGGCTGGAGCCGGGTGCTCGACTACGGTTGCGGCTCCGGCATCCTGGCCATCGGCGCGGCACGCCATGGCGGTGCCGGCGTCGATGCCGTGGACATCGACCCGGCGGCCGTCGAGGCCACCCGCGCGAACGCCGCCGCCAACGGCGTCGTGCTGCGCTGCGGCGGCCCGGAACTGGCCCAGGGAATCTATCCCCTGGTGCTGGCCAACATCCTGGCTGCGCCGCTGAAGCTGCTCGCGCCGCTGCTGTGTGCCCACCTGGCGCCCGGCGGCGACCTGGTTCTCGCGGGAATTCTGAAGCGGCAGGCCGACGAGATCGCAGCCGCCTACGCGCCGTGGCTGAATCTCTCGGTGACCGAGGAGATTGAGGGCTGGGTCCTGATGTCGGGCCGAATGAGCCGCACAGACGCCATGGCATGATTCCGTCATGAGTCTGGCCACCCGATGCACGTCTTGCGGAACGGTCTTCCGCGTCGTGCAGGACCAGCTGAAGGTGTCCGAGGGCTGGGTGCGTTGCGGGCGCTGCGATGCGGTCTTCAACGCGCTCGAAGGCTTGTTCGACCTGGACCGCGATGCGCCCCCGGAGTGGACGGCGCCCCCTGCGCCCGCCGGCGCCAAGGTGGTCGACCTTCAGGTCGGCGACGAGGCTGACGACGGCCCTGCGCGGGAACACGATCCATCGCTGGTGGACCGGATCGACGAGCAGATCTTCGGCGCGCGACGGTCGGCCTTCGGTGGCCTGACCGGGATCGGCCGCAGCGATCGCGGCGACGACTTCGCTGACGCACGCTTCGACTCGGTGCCGCCGGACGACGCGGCACTGGTGCTCGCGCCCACCGGCGCCGCCGACACAGATGCCGAGCCGGCGCTCGTGAAGGATGCCGAGGCACCCGGATTCGTGCGCGACGCCGAGCGGCGGACGCGTTGGGAGGGATCGGGCACGCGCAAGGCGCTGGCGCTGTCGGCTCTGCTGCTTGGTGTGGCGCTGGCGGGCCAGGTGATGCACCAGCAGCGCGACGAGTTGGTGGTGCGCTGGCCCGACGCCCGATCGGCGTTCCAGGCCTGGTGCGGCTGGACGGGTTGTGTGCTGTCTGCGCCGCGTCGCATCGAGGATCTGTCGGTCGAGAGCACCGCCCTGACACGCAGCGGCAGCGCCCCCGACACGTACCGCTTCTCGGTGGTGCTGCGCAATCGGGCCGGCGTGCCGGTGGCACTGCCATGGCTGGAGCTGTCGCTCACCGACGCGAACGGCGACCTGGTGGCACGCCGGGCCCTGTCGCCAAGCGAGTTGCGCGCGAGCGCGTCGCAGGTGGCCGGTGGCGCCGAGTTCACGCTCAACGCCCAGCTCGCCGCAGGGACCATGCGGATTGCCGGCTACACCGTGGAACTGTTCTATCCCTGATGTGCCGCGAGGCAACGCATCTGCAACCTTCTGGAGACTCGATGGCAGCCTTGATCTGCGGCTCACTGGCCTACGACACGATCACGAACTTCCCCGGGCGATTTGCCCAGCAGATCCTTCCCGATCAGGTGCACATCCTGAACGTGTCGTTCTTGGTCCCGACGCTCCGGCGGGATTTCGGCGGTTGCGCCGGCAACATCGCCTACACGCTGTCGCAATTGGGCGGCGAGCCCATCGTGCTGGCCACGCTCGGTGCCGACGGCCGCGAATACCTGCAGCGTCTGCAGTGCTGGAATGCGACGACCGACCACGTCCGCGTCATCGAGGACAGCTACACGGCGCAGGCGATCATCATCACCGATGCCGACAACAACCAGATCACCGCCTTTCACCCCGGGGCCATGCAGCAGGCCCATGTCTCGCCGGTGCCGGCACGTGACGACCTGCGCATTGCGATCGTCGCTCCGGACGGACGCGAGGCGATGGTCCAGCATGCATCGCAGCTGGCCGCCGCGGGCGTGCCTTTCGTGTTCGACCCCGGGCAGGGGCTGCCGATGTTCGATGGGGCGGAGCTGTCGAACTTTCTGAGTCTCGCCACCTGGGTGGCGGTCAACGACTACGAGGCGCGGATGCTCTGTGACCGCGTCGGCCGGTCGCTGTCGGAACTGTCCCGATCGACGCTGCGAGGCGTCGTCGTCACCCTCGGCGCCGACGGCTGTGATGTCTGGCGCGATGGGGACTGCGTCCACGTTCCGGGCGTGGCGGCCGAGGAGATCGTGGATCCCACCGGTTGCGGCGACGCATTCAGGGCTGGCCTGCTGTACGGTCTTGAAAGGCAGTGGTCACTGGAACGATGTGCCACCCTGGGCAACCGATTGGGAGCGGCCAAGATTGCCTGCCGCGGCGGACAGAACCACGTCGTACCGCGCACGATGATGGCTGACTGAAGAGCCGGGCCACGACGGGCCCGGCTCGCACGAGCCGGCGCGAAATGCAACCGTAGAGTTGCTTCGCGCCGTCGCACCATCAGGGCTTGGTGCCCGTGGGGAAAGGCCACGCGGCTTGTGGTGTGAGCGCAGACTTGACAGCAGGTGCGGCGGGAGCCGCAGGCGCCTTCTTCGCGGCCGCCTTCTTGGTAGCAGCCTTCTTGGCCGGCGCCTTCTTCGCCGCGGCCTTCTTCGCCGGCGCCTTCTTCGCCGCGGCCTTCTTCGCCGGCGCCTTCTTCGCCGCGGCCTTCTTCGCCGGGGCCTTCTTCGCCGCGGCCTTCTTCGCCGGGGCCTTCTTCGCCGCGGCCTTCTTCGCCGGGGCCTTCTTCGCCGGGGCCTTCTTCGCCGCGGCCTTCTTCGCCGGGGCCTTCTTCGCCGCGGCCTTCTTCGCCGGGGCCTTCTTCGCCGGGGCCTTCTTCGCCGCGGCCTTCTTCGCCGGGGCCTTCTTCGCCGCGGCCTTCTTCGCCGGGGCCTTCTTCGCCGGGGCCTTCTTCGCCGCGGCCTTCTTCGCCGGGGCCTTCTTCGCCGCGGCCTTCTTCGCCGGGGCCTTCTTCGCCGGGGCCTTCTTCGCCGCGGCCTTCTTCGCCGGGGCCTTCTTCGCCGCGGCCTTCTTCGCCGGGGCCTTCTTCGCCGGGGCCTTCTTCGCCGCGGCCTTCTTCGCCGGGGCCTTCTTCGCCGCGGCCTTCTTCGCCGGGGCCTTCTTCGCCGGGGCCTTCTTCGCCGCGGCCTTCTTCGCCGGGGCCTTCTTCGCCGCGGCCTTCTTCGCCGGGGCCTTCTTCGCCGGGGCCTTCTTCGCCGCGGCCTTCTTCGCCGGGGCCTTCTTCGCCGCGGCCTTCTTGGCCGGGGCCTTCTTCGCCGGGGCCTTCTTTGCAGCAGCCTTCTTCGCCGGAGCCTTCTTGGCCGCAGCCTTCTTCGCAGTTGCCATCACACTTCTCCTTGATCAAGTTGAGAAAAGACCACCCAGCTCTTCAAAAGCACGTTGCTGTGTGGCCATTCACCGTCCCCGACTGCCCAGGAGGGGCGCCGCGATCCGGTGAACAGGGGTCGACCCGGCGGCCTGCTGCTTGGCAGACCATCTCGGACCGAGGATCTTGATCTCGCTGCGTGTCGGTGCGCCGGCCGATGGACCCGGGTCAATCCCAGGACAAGGCGCCGCCGGACTGGTACTCGATCACGCGCGTCTCGAAAAAATTGCGCTCCTTCTTCAAGTCGATCATCTCGCTCATCCACGGGAACGGATTCTCCTCGTTCGGGAAGAGCGCTTCCAAACCGATCTGCATGGCACGCCGATTGGCGATGTAGCGCAGATAGCCCTTGAACATCGATGCATTCATGCCGAGCACGCCGCGCGGCATGGTGTCTTCCGCATAGCGATACTCCAGGTCCACCGCCTTCAGGAACAAGGACTTGATGCCTGCCCTGAACTCCGGCGTCCAAAGCTGCGGATTCTCGAGCTTGATCTGATTGATCAGATCGATGCCGAAGTTGCAGTGCATCGACTCGTCGCGCAGGATGTACTGGTACTGTTCGGCCGCGCCGGTCATCTTGTTCTGGCGGCCGAGCGCCAGGATTTGCGTGAAGCCAACGTAGAAGAACAGTCCCTCCATCAGGCAGGCGAACACGATCAGCGACTCGAGCAGCTTGCGATCGCTCTCCAGCGTCCCGGTGCGGAAGTCCGGGTCCATGATCTGCTCGATGAAAGGCAGCAGGAACTCGTCCTTGTCGCGGATCGAGGCGACCTCGTGGTAGGCGTTGAAGATCTCGCTCTCGTCCAGGCCAAGCGATTCGACGATGTACTGGTACGCGTGCGTGTGGATCGCTTCCTCGAAGGCCTGACGCAGCAGGAACTGGCGGCACTCCGGGGCAGTGATGTGCCGGTAGGTCCCGAGCACGATGTTGTTCGCGGCCAGCGAATCGGCGGTGACGAAGAAACCCAGATTGCGCTTGACGATGCGTCGCTCGTCTTCGGTGAGTCCGTTCGGATCCTTCCACGTCGCGATGTCACGCGACATGTTGATCTCCTGCGGCATCCAGTGGTTTGCACAGGTGGCGAGGTACTTCTCCCAGGCCCACTTGTACTTGAACGGAACCAACTGGTTCACGTCCGTCTTGCCGTTGATGATGCGCTTGTCGGCAGCGACGACACGACGCATGCTGGGTGCCGCTGCCGGCGAAGCCGCCGCCCGTGGCTCGGAGGAAGGCTGAGAACCTCGCGCACTCGTCGACGGTTGAACCGGCGCGAGACGCGGGGCAGGAACTGATGAAGGCTTTACCTCGTCTTCCCAAAGAAGCATGGTCACGTCCTAACGTTCGAATTATCCGAGTGTTGCGCGAGAACACCAAGCACTTATTGACTTTTGGCCGGAGTGCTTGTTGCGGGCTTGCATCGAAGCTGCGCGGCCATCGACACCGAAATCACTGGCAGGCCTCGCAGGTCGGGTCGTCGATCGCACAGAACTTCACCTCGGGCTCGGCCGCGGCGAGTTCGATGCCGCTCGGCGCATTCGACACGGCATTGAGCTGCCCGGCCTTGACGGTGGACTTCTCCGCATGTGTCGCCCCCACCGTGCGCAGGTAGTACGTCGTCTTGAGTCCGCGCAGCCAGGCCAGCTTGTAGGTCTCGTCGAGCTTCTTGCCCGACGCGCCGGCCATGTAGATGTTGAGCGACTGCGCCTGGTCGATCCACTTCTGGCGCCGCGCCGCAGCCTCGACCAGCCACTGCGTCTCGATCTCGAAGGCCGTTGCATAGAGCGCCTTCAGGTCTTCCGGCACACGGTCGATGCGGCGCAGCGAGCCGTCGAAGTGCTTCAAGTCCATGACCATCACGTCGTCCCACAGGCCGAGCCTCTTCAGGTCGCGCACCAGGTACTCGTTGAGCACCGTGAACTCGCCCGACAGGTTGGACTTCACCGACAAGTTGCCGAACGAGGGCTCGATCGACGCGCTGACACCGATGATGTTGGAGATGGTTGCGGTCGGCGCGATCGCCACGCAGTTGGAGTTGCGCATGCCGTGTGCCGCGATGCGCTGGCGCAGCGCGTCCCAGTCCATCGTGCTGCTGCGGTCGATCTCGACATAGCCGCCGCGCGATTGCGCCAGCAGGTCGAGCGAGTCCTGCGGCAGGATGCCCTGGTCCCACAGCGAGCCGCGGTAGCTCGAGTAGCGGCCGCGCTCGGCGGCCAGTTCGGTCGAGGCCCAGTAGGCGTGGTAGCACACCGCCTCCATCGAGCGGTCGGCGAAGTCGACGGCCTCCTGCGACGCGTAGGGCACGCGCAGTTCATGCAGTGCATCCTGGAAGCCCATGATGCCCAGCCCGACGGGCCGATGCCGCAGGTTCGAGTCGCGTGCCTTCTTCACCGCGTAGTAGTTGATGTCGATGACGTTGTCGAGCATGCGCATCGCGGTGGCGACCGTCTTCTTCAGCTTGGCCTGGTCGATCGCGCCGTCCTTCAGGTGGTGCGCCAGGTTCACCGAGCCGAGGTTGCAGACCGCGATCTCGGCGTCACTCGTGTTCAGCGTGATCTCGGTGCACAGGTTGCTCGAATGCACCACGCCCACGTGCTGCTGCGGCGAGCGCAGGTTGCAGGCGTCCTTGAAGGTGATCCAGGGGTGCCCGGTCTCGAACAGCATCGAGAGCATCTTGCGCCACAGGTCCTTGGCCGGCATGCGCTTGAACAGCCGGATCTCGCCGCTGCGCGTCTTTTCCTCGTAGCGCAGGTAGGCTTCCTCGAAGGCCGCGCCGAACTTGTCGTGCAGGTCAGGGCAGGTTGACGGCGAGAACAGCGTCCACTCGCCGCCTTCCATCACGCGCTTCATGAAGAGGTCGGGGATCCAGTTCGCCGTGTTCATGTCGTGCGTGCGCCGGCGGTCGTCGCCGGTGTTCTTGCGCAGCTCGAGGAACTCCTCCAGGTCCAGGTGCCAGCTTTCCAGGTAGGCGCAGACCGCGCCCTTGCGCTTGCCGCCCTGGTTGACGGCCACGGCGGTGTCGTTGACCACCTTGAGGAACGGCACCACGCCCTGGCTCTTGCCGTTGGTGCCCTTGATGTGGCTGCCCAGGGCGCGCACGTTGGTCCAGTCGTTGCCGAGGCCGCCGGCGAACTTGGACAGCAGCGCGTTTTCCTTCAGCGCCTCGTAGATGCCTTCCAGATCGTCGGACACCGTGGTCAGGTAGCAGCTCGACAGCTGCGAGCGCCGCGTGCCGGAGTTGAACAGCGTCGGCGTCGAACTCATGAAGTCGAAGGTCGAGAGCACCTCGTAGAACTCGATCGCGCGCGCCTCGCGGTCGATCTCGTTGAGCGCCAGGCCCATCGCGACGCGCATGAAGAAGGCCTGCGGCATCTCGATGCGCTGCTCGCTCACGTGCAGGAAGTACCGGTCGTACAGCGTCTGCAGGCCCAGGTAGTCGAACTGGAGGTCGCGCTCGGCCTTCAGCGCTGCGCCGAGCTTGGCCAGGTCGTACTGCAGCAACTTGTCGTCCAGCAGTTCGGCTTGCACGCCCTTCTTCACGAACTGCGGGAAGTAGTCGACGTAACGCACCGGCATCTCGGCCTGGGTCACTTCCTCGCCGAGGATCTCGCGGCGGATGGTGTGCAGCAGCAGCCGGGCCGTGGCGCGGGTATAGCCCGGGTCCTTCTCGATCAGCGTACGCGCGGCCAGGATCGCGGCTTTGTAGACCTCGTCGATCGGCACGCCGTCGTACAGGTTGCGGCGCGTCTCGGCCAGAACCGGCTCGGCCTTCACCTCGGCGCCCAGGCCCGCGCAGGCGGACTCGACCAGCGCCTGCAGGCGCGCCAGGTCCAGCGGCACGCGCTGGCCGCGGTCGGTGACGTGCAGCGCCGGCTCCACCGGCGCCGCCTTCTGGCCGGCGCGCGCACGCTCCTGCGCTCGCCGTTCGCGGTACAGCACGTAGGCACGCGCCACCTCGTGGTGGCCACCGCGCATCAGGCCGAGCTCGACCTGGTCCTGCACGTCCTCGATATGGAAGGTGCCGCCGCCCGGACGCGAGCGCAGCAGGCCGCGCACCACCGACTCGGTCAGCGTGTCCACGGTCTCGCGCACGCTGGCCGAGGCCGCGCCCTGCGTTCCGTGCACGGCCAGGAAGGCCTTCATCAGCGCCACTGCGATCTTGTTGGGCTCGAACGCGACCACGGCGCCGTTGCGACGGATGATCTGGTACCCCTGGTAGGCCGACGCGGCCGCCGACGGCGCTCCGGCCGCGCCGTGCAGGCTGGGTGGGACAGGGCTCATCGGTGACTGGACGGCTTGCATGGGTTCCCCTTGTTGGAGCGCTTCGGTGGTCGTCATGGATTCGAGCGGATGCACGCTGGAGGCAGAAGTCGGTGGGTGTCGATCAGCGTTCGCGGCGGAATGCGCGGCAAGTTTTCGGCGGGTGTCGCGGCGGATCTTGCGGCTGTCGAGCGGGCGCGGAGGATAGCACGACGGAACACTATATCTGGGGCCCGGAGGTGCTTCAAGCACTAGCGGTAGTGTGCCGCGCGTGTTGCCCGAACGCCGCAGAAACGCTGCAAGCCGCGCCGTTGCTCACGGCGCCGCGATGCTGCAACCGCACATGCGGTTGCATCGGTTCACATCTCGGGAAAGTCCCAACCGGCGGCGGCCGGCAGCGCGCGCACCCGCTCCCAGTCGAAGCCGGGACCCGGGTCGCGCTTGCGGCCGGGCGCCACGTGCTCGTGCCCGGCCATCGCATGCAGCGGGTAACGTCGCGCCAGCGCTTCGACCAGACGCGCCAGCGTGGCGTACTGCGCCTCCTCGAAAGGCCCGCCTTCCAGCCCCTCGAGCTCGATGCCGATCGAGAAGTCGTTGCAGTCCTCGCGCCCCCGCCAGCTCGAGCGGCCGGCGTGCCAGGCGCGTCGCTCGCACGAGACGAACTGCAGCGCCCGCCCGTCGCGCCGGATCACGAAGTGCGACGAGACCTCGAGCCCGCGGATCGTCGCGTAGTACGGGTGGGCGTCCCATTCGAGCCGGTTGGTGAACAGCCGCTCGATCGCGTCGCCGCCGTACTCGCCCGGCGGCAGGCTGATCGAATGCAGCAGCAGCAGCTCGATGGCCGTGCCGTCCGGCCGCGGCCCGTGGTTGGGCGAAGTGCGGCGGGCCGCCCCGCTCCACCAGCCCCGTCGCCAGCGTGCCGGGGCGTTCACTCCGGCGTGCCGGCGTCGCGATCGACCAGGCTGGTCTCGCCGCCCACGTTCACGCCCAGGCGCGCCATGCGGTAGCGCATCTGCCGCAGCGAGAGGCCGAGGCTCGCGCCGGCCGCGGTGCGGTTGAAGCGGTGCCGCTCGAGCGCCCGCACGAGGATGTCGCGCTCCACGTCGTCGAGGTAGGCGGCGAGGTCGCTGGGCAACGGCTCTTCGGTCGGCAGGGCCGGGGCCGCCGCTCCTGGCGCGAGCACCCGCTCGTCCAGCGGCGTCGGCACCGAGCCACCCGCCTCGGCCATGTAGGACTCGGAGACCAGCGCGTCGGGCAGGCCCAGGTCCGCCACGCCGATCGCCTCGCCGCTGGACAGTGCCACGGCGCGGTGCAGCAGGTTCTCGAGCTCGCGCACGTTGCCCGGGAAGCGATAGCGCGCCAAGTGCGCCAGCGCCTCGCGCGTCAGGCGCGGCGGCGGCGAGACACCGGCGTCGTGCGCGATGCGCTCCAGCACGCGCTCGGTGATCGCGGCCAAGTCCTCGAGCCGCTCGCGCAGTGGCGGCACCAGGATCTGGATCACGTTGAGCCGGTAGTACAGGTCCTGGCGGAAGCGCCCGCCCTGCACCTCGGCGCCGAGGTCCTTGTGGGTGGCGCTGAGCAGGCGCACGTTGACCGGCTGTTCGCTGACCGCGCCGACCGGGCGCACCGAGCGCTCCTGGATGGCGCGCAGCAACTTGCTCTGCATCGACAGCGGCAGGTCGCCGATCTCGTCGAGGAACAGCGTGCCGCCGTCGGCCGCCTGGAAGAAGCCGCCGCGGTCCTCGGCCGCACCGGTGAACGCGCCCTTGCGGTAGCCGAAGAACTCGGCCTCCAGCAGCTGCTCGGGAATCGCGCCGCAGTTCACCGCGACGAACGGCGCGGCGGCGCGCGGGCTGATCTCGTGGATCGCCCGCGCGACGAGTTCCTTGCCGGTGCCCGATTCGCCGCTGACCAGCACCGGCGCCATGCTGCGCGCCACCTTCTCGACCAGCGCGCGCACCTGGTGCATCGCGGCCGACTGGCCGGCCATGCGGCGCAGCGCGGGGCTGCTCGGCGCGGCCGGCGGCGCGGCGGCCGCGCGCGCCGCGCGTGCCGGCGCAGGCCCGCCATGTTCGGACGGCAGCGACGCCGGGTCGGTGGTCGGCACCGGCCCGCCGCGGCCCAGCGCCGAGGCGATCACGGCGCGGAACTGCTTCAGGTCGACCGGCTTGGTCAGGTAGTCGTAGGCGCCGGCCTTCAGCGCCTCGACCGCGTTCTCCGCCGAGCCGTAGGCGGTGATCACGATCGCCCTCTCGCGCCGCCCGGTCTCCTCGAGCTTGCGCAGCAGGTCCAGCCCGGTGCCGTCGGGCAGGCGCATGTCGGTGATGACCGCGCTGTAGGTGCGGTCCTTCAGGTGCAGCAGCGCCTCCTCGACGGTGCCGGCGGTCTCGACGTCGTAGCCCTCGCGCAGCAGCGTCAGCTCGTAGAGCGTACGCAGGTCGGGTTCGTCGTCGACGACGAGCAGGCTGAAGTGCGACGCGGATGTCATGAGGTCAGATGCAGTCGCGCCTCGTTGTCGGCCAGCGGCAGCCGGCGCATCACGACGAAGAACTCGTTGCCGTGCGGATCGCCGGGCGGCCGGGCGCGGTAGTCGATGCTCGCGCCGTAGCGTTCGCACAGCTCGCGGCAAATATACAGGCCCAGGCCGGTGCCGCGGCTGCGTGTCGAGAAGAAGGGTTCGAACAGGTAACGCTCGACCTCCGGCGGGATCGGCGCACCGTCGCTGGCCACGCCCAGGAAGGCGCTGTCTGCGTCGCGCGACTCGAGCCGCAGCAGGATTGCGCCGGGCGCGTCGCTGGCGTGGCGCCGCGCGTTGTCGAGCAGGTTGACGAGCACCCGGCGCAGGTGCTCGGCGTCGAAGGCCACGCCCAGCGGCTCACCCGGCAGCTCGACGCGCAGCACGCTGCGCTCGCCCAGCGTGACGCCGGCCGCCCGGGCCCACTCGCTGCACACCGCAGCGACCTGCGCGGTGGCGTCGATCACCACCTCCTCCTGCGGCAGGCCGGGGGCCACCTCCATCACGTCGTCGACGATGCGCTTCAGGCGCTCCACGTTGTCCGCGATCATGCGCATCAGGCGGCGCTGCGCCGGATCGGTGCTGTCCTCGGCGAGCAGCGCATTGGCCTGCGCGATCGCCGCCAGCGGGTTGCGGATCTCGTGCGCGATGCCGGCCGAGACGCGCCCCATCGCGGCCAGCTTCTCCTGCCGGCTGCGCGCCTGCATGTTGCGCACGTCCTCCAGGAACAGCACGCAGAACTCCTCGCTCGCCTGCGCCGCGCGCTGGCGCGTGAAGCGCACGCGCACGCGCAGCGTGCGGGCCAGGCCGGGTTCGAACTCGAGCGTCACGTCGCGCCCGGCCTCGGGCCAGCTCGATTCGTAGAAAGCCCGCTCGACCGTGGCCACCAGCTCGCGCCAGGCGTCCACGCCGCGCAGCTGGAACGGTGCCGGCCGGCACAGCCCGTCGGGCGCGAGCAGGCGGCGCGCGGCCGGGTTGGCGGCGCGGACGCGGCCGCGCCGGTCCACCACCAGCACGCCGTCCTGCATCTCCTCGATCACCAGGCGGTTCAGCGCGGCCTGCTGGCGCGCCATCTCCATGTTGCCGCGCGCGGTCAGCTCCTCGCGCGCCAGCCGTCCGGCCAGCTCGCCGGCCAGCACGGTGATGACGAAGAAACCGGCGCTGGCCAGGCCCGCCTGGGTGAGCAGCTGCGTCATCTGCCCGCCGGCCAGCACCGCGAGCCAGGCGCTGCCGAACAGGATCAGCGTCACCGCCGCCGCGGTGGCCAGCGCCTTCAGGCGCGGCGTCAGCACGCCGGCCATCAGCACCGGCAGCACCAGCAGCGCCACGTAGTTCAGGCTCGAGCCGGGCGTCAGCACGTGCAGCGCGCTGAAGCACACCAGGTCCACGCCGATGGTGGCCAGCCACAGCGGGTTCCAGAACTCGGCCAGCGCCTTCGGCTCGACCGTGCCACGCTTGGGCAGCAGCCACATCGTCAGCGCCAGCGCACCGTAGGCCACGCTGACCAGCGCCGCCGCCAGCGAGGGCCGGTTGCCGAACAGCCCGGTGGCCGCCAGCGCGAGCACCAGCGCGACGCCGAGCGCGGCGCGCGCGCCGACGAAGGTGCGGAAGATGCGGTCGAAGGCGCTCTGCCCGGCGCTGACGATGCGCTCGGCCTGGCGCGAGAACAGGCGCGAATCGAGCGAGGCCGTGGATGGCGCCGGCCCGGTGTCCAGCGGCACCGGGCCGCTGGTGTGGGCGGTGTCGTCGCCGATCTGGGTGTCCTCGACCGACTCGAAGGCGCCGAACCAGGATTCGTCGGCCGTCGGGCGGCGCCGGCTGCCGCGACGCTCGGCGCCGCTGCCCGGTGCACTCATCGCGCCGCCTCGCGACGCGCCGGGTCAGGCCGCCGGGTGGCTGCGTTCGTACTCGGCACGGTGCGCCTCGCCACAGAACACGCCGCCGCGCCCGGGCAGCGCCTCGTCGCGCGGCAGGTGCACGCCGCACTGTGCGCAGGCCACCACCGGCCGCGAGCCGCCCGACTCGCGCGCCGGCCCGGGCGGCGGCGCGACGCTGCGGCGCTTGCCGCGCAACAGCCACAGCAGCACCAGCACCACGACGATCAGCAGCACGAACTTCAACATCGCGCAGACATTCCTCAGGCCGGCGGCGGCCGCTGCAGCAGCACCTCGAGCACGAAGCGCGAGCCCACGTAGGCCAGCAGCAGCAGCCCGGCCCCGGCATACAGCCAGCGCGTGGCGCGCGGCCCGCGCCAGCCGAACGCGCGCCGGCCCGCCAGCAGGCCGGCAAACACCAGCCAGCCGAGCATCGAGAACACCGACTTGTGGTCCCAGCGCCAGGGGTTGGCGAACCACACGCCGAGCAGCAGCGCCAGCGACAGCACCACGAAGCCCGCCGCGACGAAGCGGAAGGTCAGCCGCTCCAGCCGCAGCAGCGGCATGCCGGCGGGCAGCGCCGGCTCGGGCGCGGCGACGCGCTGGCGCAGCTGCTGCTCGGCGCGGTTGAGCATCGCGCCGTGCAGCACGGCCGCGCCGAACAGCCCGTACGAGGCGATGCCCAGCACCCAGTGCAGCGGCGCCCAGCGCGACGCCGCGTGCGGCCGGAACTCGCCCGGGAACACCCAGGCCAGCACCACCGTGGCCACGCCCAGCCACGCCAGCGTGCGCCGCACGCCCGGCAGCGGCACGAAGCGGCTCTCGATGCCGTAGACCGCGAGCACCAGCCAGACCGTCACCGACAGCGCCGGCGCGAAGCCGAAGCGCGCGCCGAGTGCAGCGGTGCCGAGCCCGGCCGTGTCGACCACGATGGCCGCCGCATGCGCCAGCCAGGCGGCCAGCAGCGTGGCGCGCAGCGCCGGCGCGAAGCGCTCGCCGATCAGGGCGGCGGCCAGGTAGGCCGTCAGTGCGACGATGCTCGGCAGGCCCAGCAGCAGGGCCGCGGCTGTCGCGCCCGGCTCGCCGGGAGCGAACGATAGAATCATGGCCACAGTGTACTTTCGCCACCCGCGGCCTCGCACCCGCCGGTGGCGCCCTCGATGGCCTCCACCCTCGCCGAACGCCTCGGTCGTGTCGTCAAGACGATGCGCGGCCAGGCCCGCATCACCGAGAGCAACGTGCAGGACATGCTGCGCGAGGTGCGCGTGGCCCTGCTCGAGGCCGACGTCGCGCTGCCGGTGGTGCGCGACTTCATCGCGCGGGTCAAGGAGAGGGCGCTCGGCGCCGAGGTGGTGGGCTCGCTCACGCCCGGCCAGGCGCTGGTGGGCATCGTGCACCGCGAGCTCGCGGCGACCATGGGTGAGCTCGATCCGGCCAGCGGCAAGCTCAAGGGCCCGGCCGACCTCGACCTCGCCACGCAGCCGCCGGCCGTGATCCTGATGGCCGGCCTGCAGGGCGCGGGCAAGACCACCACCACGGCCAAGCTCGCGCGCCACCTGATCGAGAAGCGCAAGAAGAAGGTGCTGACCGTCTCGGCCGACGTGTACCGGCCGGCCGCCATCGAGCAGCTGAAGACGGTGACGGCACAGGCCGGCGCCGAGTGGTTCCCCTCCTCGGCCAGCGACAAGCCGCTGGCCATCGCGCAGGCGGCGCTCGACCACGCCCGCCGCCATTACTTCGACGTGCTGCTGGTCGACACCGCCGGCCGTCTGGCGATCGACGCGGCGCTGATGCAGGAGATCGCCGAGCTGCACGCGGCGCTCAAGCCGGTCGAGACGCTGTTCGTGGTCGACGCGATGCAGGGCCAGGACGCGGTCAATACCGCCAAGGCCTTCAGGGAGGCGCTGCCGCTGACCGGCATCGTGCTCACCAAGATGGACGGCGACGCGCGCGGCGGCGCGGCGCTGTCGGTGCGCCAGGTGACCGGCGCGCCGATCAAGTTCGCCGGCATCAGCGAGAAGATCGACGGCCTCGAGGTGTTCGACGCCGAGCGCCATGCGGGCCGCGTGCTCGGCATGGGCGACATCGTCGCGCTGGTCGAGGAGGTGCAGAAGGGCGTCGACGTCGCGGCGGCGCAGAAGCTGGCCGAGAAGGTCAAGGCCGGCGACGCCTTCGACCTGAACGACTTCCTGATGCAGATCTCGTCGATGAAGAAGATGGGCGGGCTGTCCGGCCTGATCGACAAGCTGCCCACGCAGATGATGGGCGGCAAGACGCCCCAGCTCGGCCAGGCCGACATGGACCGCGCCGAGCGCGACGTGCGGCGCATGGAAGGCATCATCTGCTCGATGACGCCGCTCGAGCGGCGCAAGCCCGAGCTGATCAAGGCCACGCGCAAGCGCCGCATCGCCGCCGGCGCGGGCGTGCAGGTGCAGGACGTCAACCGCCTGCTCAACCAGTTCGAGCAGATGCAGGGCATGATGAAGAAGATGAAGGGTGGCGGCCTGATGAAGATGATGAAGCGCATGGGCGGCATGAAGCTGCCCGGCGGCCCGCGCTGACTGCGCCGCAACGATGCAGACTTGGCAGATCGTCGTCCTCGTGGTCCTGGCCGTGCTGGTGCTGGCCTGGCTGGCGCTGCGCAAGCGTGGCGCGGCGCCGGAACGCGACGAGGGCGCGCGCATCGACACCGTGGCCGGCTGGCCGCCCACCGCCACCCGCATCATGACCTCGGCCGAGCGGCTCGCCTACGGCGTGCTCGTGCGCGCCGCGCCGGGCTACCTGGTGCTGGCGCAGGTGCCGCTGGCGCGCTTCCTGAAGGTGCCGACGCGCCACTCGTATTCCGAGTGGCTGCGCCGCCTGGGCAACCAGTGCGCCGACCTGGTGCTGTGCGACATGAGCTCCGAGGTGGTGGCCGTGGTCACCGTGCAGCCACCGGCCGACCGCACCAGCGAACGCGCGCGCAAGCGCCAGCTGCGCATGGCGCGGGTGCTCCGGTCCGCCGGCATCCCGATGCACGTGTGGACCGACAACGCCCTGCCCTCGGTCGACGCGGCGCGCGAGATGCTGCTACCGAAGAAGGCGGCCGCCGAGGCCGCGCCGGCCACGCTGGCACCGGTGGCCGACACGCGGATCCGCCCGTCGCGCCCGACGCCGCTGGACGAGCCCGACCGCGACAGTGCCGGCGATGAGGTGATCGAGATGCGCGAGCCGCCTCCGTCGACCTGGTTCGACGAGTTCAACTCGGGTCCGACGCCGCTGCAGCCCGGCAAGCGCGAGCGCTGAACGCGCGCCGCTCGGCTCAGTCCAGCAGCGCCCGCGCGAACTCGCGCGCATCGAAGGTCTGCAGGTCCTCGAGCTTCTCGCCCACGCCGATGAAGTAGACCGGCAGGGGTTGCGGTCGCGCACGCGCCCACAGCGCCAGCGCGGCAATCGCGCCGCCCTTGGCCGTGCCGTCGAGTTTGGTGATCACGAGCCCGGTCAGCTGCAGCGCCGCGTCGAAGGCCTGCACCTGCGCCAGCGCGTTCTGGCCGGTGTTGCCGTCCACCACCAGCAGCACCTCGTGCGGCGCGCCCTCCTGGGCCTTGCCGATCGTGCGGCGGATCTTCTTCAGCTCCTCCATCAGGTGCGCCTGGGTGGTGAGGCGGCCGGCCGTGTCGGCGATCACCACGTCGCAGCCGCGTGCCTTGCCGGCCACCACCGCGTCGAAGGTGACGGCGGCCGGGTCGCCGCCTTCCTGCGCGACGATCTCGACGCGGTTGCGATCGGCCCACACCGCGAGCTGCGCGCGCGCGGCGGCGCGGAAGGTGTCGGCCGCGGCGAGCAGCACCTTCTGCCCGCCGTCGGCGAGGTGGCGCGTCAGCTTGCCGATGCTGGTGGTCTTGCCCGCGCCGTTGACGCCGACCACCATGATCACCGTCGGCCGCTGGGCGCCGATCTCCAGCGGCCGCTGCAGCGGCGCGAGCAGTTCGGAAAGGCCGTCGGCCAGCAGCGCCTTCACCGCGGCCGGGTCGATGGCCTTGGCATCCTTGACGCGGCGCTTCAGGTCGTCGAGCAGGTAGGCGGTGGCCGGTACGCCGGCATCGGCCATCAGCAACGCGGATTCGAGCTCCTCGTAGAGCGCGTCGTCGATCTTCGTGCCGGTGAAGACCTGCGCGATGCTGCTGCCGGTGCGGCGCAGCCCCTGGCGCAGGCGGCTGAGCCAGCCGGCCCGTTCGGCCGGTGCCTCGGCGGCTGCAACGGCCGGTGCGGCCGGTGGCGAGAGTTCGGGTGCAGGCAGTGGCGCCATCGCCGGCTCGGCCGGTGCGGCGGGTTTCTTGCGGAAGAAGCTGAACATCAGGGGGCGGGCGGTGGCGAGACGGTCACCCCGCCTCCGCGGCGCGGATATAATGGCGGGCTCAGGCGCTTTAGCTCAGTCGGTTAGAGCGACGGAATCATAATCCGCAGGTCCGGGGTTCGAGTCCCTGAAGCGCCACCAGAATCCAGTCGGGACAAGCCTTTCCAGGCTCTCCACCCAGTCCGCCGGTGATGTAACAGCGCCTGCCAGCGCCGATTGCAGCCGAGGACAGCGCGCCACTGCCCAGCCCCGGGATGGCCGCATCACCATCCGCGATCGGGTGAACAGGTACATGGCCGGGTACGCTGGCCGAGACACGAGTCGCGTGCAGAGGCTCGGTTTCCGGTCGGTGATCCCCCGCGCCATGCGCTCGAGGACCTTGCCGAGCGACGTGGACGCTACTTCGCCGGTTGGGACGTGACCACGGCACCCTGCGCGAAGATCCAGGAGGCACTTGGGCTCGCTACGTTGCTACGGCCTGCTACGGGCCTGCTGCGGCTGCAGCCGCCGTAGCCCTGTCGGAGGGCGCTCAGATCGCGCACGCGTCCGGGCCGCACTGGAGCGCCGGCGCGTTCGCCGCCGCGACCGCCTCGACGGGCCGTTGCCCACGCAGCCAGTCGGCGAACTCTGCCGGCCGGCCCATGAACGGGCCGATGTCGATGCGGCGCCAGCCGCCCGCGTCTTCGAGCGCGAAGCTCGGGAAGCCCTGCACGCCCAGGCGTTGCATCAGCGCGCGCGCCTGCCCGATGTGGCGCTGCACCGCCTCGCCGTCCGCCGCGCACAGCGTGGTCGCGAAGGCCTCGCGGTCCAGGCCGATCTCGGCAGCGAGTTCCTCGAGCACCGCGCGGTCGGCGATGCGGCGGCCCTCGACGTAGTGGGCCGCCTGCAGCCGCGCCAGCAGGTCCAGCCCGCGGCCCGCGACCGCATCCGCGGCCAGCATCGCGGCGATCGGCGGCTGCGAATCGAACACGGCCGAGGTGTCGTTCAGCAGCCCGTCGCGGTAGGCCGCCCCGAACGGCTGGCCGCTGAGCTGTTCGATGCGCTGGTCGTGCGGCAGCACGAAGGCGCGCAGCTCGGCGGTGACGGACCGGCGCGCCGGCCCGGCCATCATGCCGCCGCCGTGCGCCTGCACGGGCAGCAGTTCGCGGGCCGCCTTGACCAGCGGCGCGGCACCGTAGCACCAGCCGCACAAGGGGTCGTGGATGTAGTGCAGCGTGGGGGTCATGGTTCAGTCTTTCCGGGGGAAATGCCTTGCACCGGGCCGATCAGGCGTTCGAACAGGCTCTTGAGCCGCTCGACGCGCGCACGGTCGTGCATGAATGCGAGGAAGTCCTCGGGGCGGGTGTTGTACTGGTCGATCGTCTTGTAGCCGACCGGCGGCGCGACGTCCTTTCGGATCGGGAACTGGCGCGGATTCGAGGCGTTCGGCAGCGACAGCATCCAGCTCCGGTACAGCCTCGCGGCAGCAGGGTGCTTCGCGTCCTTGAAGATCGCGCCGGTCTGCGCCCACGTGAGGAACGGATCGTTCGTCGGCAGTCGGCCGCTGGCTCAGTTGGCAGACCGCAGCGCGATGCGGCGCCCGATCGTCTTCACCACTTCATTTCCCCCTTGTTGACCTTCGCGCCGATGTCCAGCGCCATGCCCAGGCCGGCCTTCGGGTAGGCCTTCTGCATCGTCGCGATCAGCTCGGCGCCGCTGGCCGCCTTGGGCAGTTCGGCCTCGAAGCGCTTCAGGTACTCGCTCGTGTACGCGATCGCGCTGGCGTCCGTCGCCGTGCCGGCGGCCATGTGGCCGGGCACGACCAGCGTGGGCTGCAGGGCGAGCATCTCGTCGAGCTGCGCGAGCCAGGCCTGGCGTTCGCTCGGCTTCTGCGTGTCGGCGGTCCACACGTGCAGGTTGCCGAACACCGCGATGTTGCCGACGATCGCGCGGATCGACGGGATCCACAGGTACGGGCGGTGGGCGAGTTCGCCGGTCGTGCCGCGCACCTCGATCGTCTCGCCGTCCACGCTCAGCGTCGTGCCGCTGATCGCCTCGGGAACGATCGGCTGCTTCGGCGCGTTGGCGCCCATCTTCGGGCCCCAGAACGCGAGCTTGCCGGCCAGTTTGGCTTGGATCTTCTCGCGCACCGCCGGCGTGGTCAGCACCTGGGCCTGCGGGAAGATGCCCTTTAGCGTCTCGGCACCGAAATAGAAGTCGGGGTCGGCGTTGCTGATGAAGATGGTCTTCAGCGTCTTGCCGCTGTCGAGCACGTTGGCCGCGACGCGCAGCGCATCGGCGCGCGTGAAGCCGCTGTCGATGACCATGGCCTCGCTCTTGCCGCTGACGACGACGGCATTGACGTGAAAGCTGCCGGCCTCGGCGTTGTGGATCTTGACCGTCAGCGGCGCAGCGGGCGTCTGCGCGCCCGCGCCATCGGCGGCGACGACGCCGAGCGCGAGCAGGGGCAGAAGGCGGCGGGCGAACTTGAAGTGGCGAAGCATGCAGGTCTCCTGGCTGGAAGGGATGGGGAGACTGTATTTGCCGCACTTCGATCTATAAACAGTGCGCCGATAGAATGACTGTTGCACAGTTCGTCTCAATCCAGCGCCATGGACCGTCTCGTCGCCACCCGTGTCTTCGTCTCCGTCGTCGAGCACGGCAGCCTGACGCAGGCCGCCGAGCACCTGGACATGTCCACCGCGATGGTCAGCCGCTACCTCGCGGCGATCGAAGCGTGGCTCGGCACGCGGCTGCTGCACCGCACGACGCGGCGCATCAGCCTGACGGAAGCCGGGCAGGCGGCACTCGCCGGCTGCCGGCAGCTGCTCGACCTCGCCGAGGACGTGAAGCACCAGGCTGGCGAGGTCACCCGTGTGCCGTCGGGCCGGTTGCGCATCACGAGTTCAGCCTCGTTCGCGGAAGCCCAGCTGGCCCCGGCCCTCGTCGAGTTCCAGCAACGTCACCCGCAGGTCGACTTCTCGCTGGTGACCGCCGAGCGCAGCGTCGACCTGGCGGCCGAACGCATCGATCTCGCGGTGCGCATCACCAACACGCTGGAGCCCACCCTGATCGCGCGGCCGCTCGCCACGTGCCGCTCTGTGCTGTGTGCCGCGCCGGCCTATCTGCGTGCGCACGGCGAGCCGCGCACGGTGCAGGCGCTGCAGTCGCACCCCTGCATCACCCATGCGATCGTCGGCGCGGCGCAGTTCCGCTTTCGCCGGCGCAGGCAGCTCATCGAGCTGCCGGTGAACGAGCGGCTCTCGACCAACGACACCGGCGTGCTGCGCCGCGCGGTGATCGAGGGCGGCGGCATCGGCATCCTGCCGACCTACCTGGTCGGCGAGGACCTGAAGCGCGGCCGGCTCGCCCGCGTGCTGCCGACGCTCG
Organism: Piscinibacter caeni; assembly: GCA_003265685.1. Lineage (GTDB taxonomy): Bacteria > Pseudomonadota > Gammaproteobacteria > Burkholderiales > Burkholderiaceae_C > Piscinibacter > Piscinibacter caeni. The sequence continues at coordinate 120,770 of QJOU01000014.1, forward strand.
AACCCGAGACGCTGGGCATCCACGCGATCTTCCTGTCCCGCCAGCACCAGCCGCTGGCGCTGCGCCTGCTGGTCGGCTTCCTCGCCGAGCGCTTCGGCGGCAAGCTGCCGCCGTGGGACCGTTGACGCCGTTCAGGCCGCCCACGGCGTCAGGGATTCACGTACGTGGTCTTGACCGTCGTGTAGAACTCGGCGGCGTAGCGCCCTTGCTCGCGCGGTCCGTAGCTCGATGCCTTGCGCCCGCCGAAGGGCACGTGCGGGTCGACCCCGGCCGTTGGCGCATTGACCATCACCATGCCGGCCTGCAGATGGCGCTTGAAGTGCGCGGCCAGCTTCAGCGAGGTGGTGCACACGCCGGCCGACAGGCCGTAGTCGGTGTCGTTCGCGAGCACCAACGCCTCGTCGGCGTCGCGCGCGCGGATCACCGAGGCGACCGGGCCGAAGATCTCCTCGCGGTTGATGCGCATGCCGTTGTGTGTGTCGACGAACAGCGCCGGCTGCAGGTAGAAGCCGGGCCGGCCGGCCACCTCGGCCATCGCTTCCCCGCCGAAGGCGAGCCGCGCGCCTTCCTGGCGACCGATCGCGATGTAGTCGGTGTCCTGGCGCAGCTGCGTGGCGTCGACCACGGGACCGATGGCCGTCTTCGGATCGCGTGCGTCGCCCACGGCGAGGGACTTCAGCTTCTCGACCAACGTCGCCACGAAGCGGTCGTGGATGCCCTGCGTGACGATCAGCCGCGACGAGGCCGTGCAGCGCTGCCCGGTGGAGAAGAACGCGCCGTTGATCGCGCAGGCGACCGCGACATCGAGGTCCGCATCGTCGAGCACGACGAGCGGATTCTTGCCGCCCATCTCGAGCTGGAACTTGGCCATCGGTCCGCGGCGGCCGATGCAAGCCTGTGCCACCTTGCGCCCGGTGGCTTCGGAGCCCGTGAAGGTCACCGCCGCGACGCGGGCATCGTTGAGGAGCGTGTCGCCGATGTCGCGCCCGCGGCCCATCACGAGGTTGAAGGTGCCCGCCGGCAGGCCTGCGCGGCTGAGGATCTCGGCCAGCGCCCACGCGCTCGCCGGCACCGAATCGGCCGGCTTGAAGACGACGGCGTTGCCGTAGGCCAGCGCCGGCGCGATCTTCCAGGCCGGGATCGCGATGGGGAAGTTCCACGGCGTGATGATGCTCACCACGCCCACCGGCTCGCGCGTGATCTCCACCGACATGCCGGGCCGAATCGACGGCACGAGTTCGCCGCCGGCGCGCAGCGTCTCCGCGGCGAAGAAGTTGAAGATCTGCGCCGCGCGCACGACCTCGCCGACGGCTTCGGCCAGCGTCTTGCCCTCCTCGCGCGCGAGCAGGTCGCCGAGTTCGTCCTTGCGCGCCAGGATCTCCTGGCCGACGGCGTCGAGCGCCTCGCAGCGGCGCTGCGGCGTCGCGCCCGCCCATTGCGGTTGCGCGGCCTGCGCCGCGGCAATCGCCGCCTCGGCCTGCGCGGCATCCGCGCGCGCGAACAGGCCGATGACGTCGCGCGTGTCCGACGGGTTGATGTTCTCGGCCGCGCTGCCGCCCTCGACCCATTCGCCTGCGATGTAGTTGCGTTTCATCGTCACCGTCCTTGCGTCACAGAGCCGACGCGAGCTGCGGCACCGCCTCGAACAGAT
>KZ836107.1 GCA_003265685.1 Piscinibacter caeni
GCGCAGCGCAATGGACCACTGACATGAACGCGGACATCGGCCCGCACAAGGGCACGAACGCGGAGCCCGCGCACGGTGACAGTGCCGACAACACGCTGCGCGCCTGGCGCACCGGCATCGACACTTACCAAGAGCCGGTCGTCTACATGCGGCGCGATTGCGCCGTCTGCCGCTCCGAGGGCTTCACGACACATGCCCGTGTCCAGCTCACGGCGGGCGCGAGCAGCATCGTGGCCACGCTCAGCGTGGTGGACGGGCCCTGGCTTGGGCATGGCATCGCGGGCCTGTCCGAGGCGGCATGGGCTTCGCTTCGTCCGCGACCCGGCGAGTGGCTCACCGTCAGCCACGCACCCGTGCTCGACTCTCTCAGCCATGTCCGCGCGAAGGTCTACGGCCACCGCCTCGATGCCGGTGCTTTCCATGCCGTCATCGGCGACATCGCCGCGGGCCGCTACTCCGACCTGCACCTGGCGACCTTCATCACCGCCTGCGCCGGCGACCACCTCGACCTAGACGAAACGGTCTCGTTGACGCAGGCAATGATCGACGTGGGCGAGCGGCTCGACTGGGGCCGCGACATGGTCGTCGACAAGCATTGCGTCGGTGGCCTGCCGGGCAACCGCACGACGCTTCTCGTTGTGCCCATCGTCGCGGCCTGCGGGCTGACGATGCCCAAGACCTCGTCGCGCGCGATCACCTCTCCCGCCGGCACGGCCGACACGATGGAGGTGCTGGCCCCGGTCGACCTCGACATCGCCGCGATGCGGCGCACGGTGGAGCGCACTGGCGCCTGCATCGTCTGGGGCGGATCGGTGCGGCTGAGCCCGGCCGACGACATCCTGATCCGCGTCGAGCGTCCGCTCGATCTCGACAGCGAGGGACAGTTGGTCGCCTCCGTGCTGTCCAAGAAGGCAGCGGCCGGCTCGACGCATGTGCTGATCGACCTGCCGGTGGGGCCGACGGCCAAGGTCCGCAGCGCCGAGGCTGCGCAGACGCTCGGACGCCACCTCGTCGAGGTCGGCCGGGCCATCGGGTTGCAGGTGGCACTGCGCATCACCGACGGCCTGCAGCCGGTCGGGCGCGGCATCGGCCCGGCCCTGGAGGCGCGCGACGTGCTGGCCGTGCTGCGCCGACAGGCCGACGCGCCGGACGATCTGCGGCAGCGTGCGCTGCGCCTGGCCGGCGACATCCTCGAACTGGGCGGCGCCGCCGCGGCGGGTTCTGGACTGCGCCTGGCGACCGAGGTCCTCGCCGACGGACGGGCCTGGGTCAAGTTCGCCGCCATCTGCGAAGCCCAGGGCGGCCTGCGCGACGTACCGGTCGCGTCGCACCGCCAGGTCGTCGAAGCACCCTCGGCCGGCCGCGTCACGGTGATCGACAACCGGGTGCTGTCACGGGCCGCCAAGCTCGCAGGCGCCCCGAACGCGCCGGCGGCGGGCATCGACGTGCACGTCCGCCTCGGCGACATCGTACGAGCCGGGCAGCCGCTCTTCACGCTCCATGCGCAGGCGCCAGGCGAACTGGCCTACGCGCGGCAGTACGTCGAAGGCCGTCCACCCATCTTCCAGATCTCGGAGGCGTCTTGAGACCGATCGTCTTTCATCTGCCCGGCGACGAGGGCTTCGCCGATCGGCTGGTGCGTACGCTGCAGGCCGAGCGTGCCGCATTGGAAGTGCACCGCTTCCCGGACGGCGAGTCGCTGGTGCGGCTGGATGCCGACGTGAGGGACCGCACCGTGATCCTGACCTGCAACCTTGCGCGGCCCGACGAGAAGACCCTGCCGCTGCTGTTCGCGGCGGACGCCGCGCGAGACCTCGGCGCCGCGAAGGTCCTGCTTGCGGCCCCCTACCTCGCCTACTTGCGGCAGGACCGGCGCTTTCATGCCGGCGAGGCCGTGACGTCGCGCTCCTACGCGGCGCTGCTGTCGACCGCCTTCGATGCGCTCGTGACGGCCGATCCGCATCTGCACCGCTACCACGCGCTCGAGGAGATCTACCGCATTCCGACCCGGGTCGTGCACACGGCGCCGCTGATCGCCCGCTGGGTCGCAGCACAGGTCGTACGTCCGCTGCTGATCGGCCCCGACTCGGAGAGCGAGCAATGGGTCTCGGAGGTCGCCGCCGCCGCCGGCGCGCCGTGGACCGTGCTGCAGAAGATCCGCCGCGGCGACCGCGATGTCGAGGTCAGCCTGCCGGACGTCTCGGCGTGGCGCGACCGCCAGCCGGTGCTGGTCGACGACATCGTCTCGAGCGCACGCACCATGATCCAGGCGGTGGCCAGCCTGCGCCGCGTCGGCCTGCCGGCGCCGCTGTGCATCGGCGTGCACGCGCTGTTCGCGCCGGGCGCCTACGAGGAACTGCTGGCCAGCCGGCCGGCCCGCGTGCTCACCTGCGACACGGTGCCGCACGCATCCAACGAAATCAGCGTCGTCGAACCGATGGCGCGCGCGCTTGAAGAGTTGATGGAGGGAACCACGTCGTGAACAACAATCAACCGACCCTTGTCCGGCGGCTGTGGCTGCTCGTCGCGCAGGTGATCGCGGTGTCGGCCGGCCTGCTGATCGCCTGGAAGGCTTTCGGGCCCGAGCCCGTGGCCCCAGCCCGCACCGATGTCGTGGCGCTGCGTGAGGCGCCCCATGCCGACGCATCGGCGTCGGCACCGGCCGGCAAGGCCGTCTCGACCGGCCTCGAAGCGGGCTTCCGTGCTGCGTCGGCCAAGGCGTCGGCCTCGGTCGTCAACATCTACACACGCAAGACACCCCCACGCCAGTTGCCTGGCTGGCTGCGACCCTATGGCGGCTCCGACGAAGAGGCGGCGCAGGGGCAATCCAGTCTCGGCTCCGGCGTCATCGTCGCCGCCCAGGGTTTCATCCTGACGAACAACCATGTCATCGAGGGCGCCGACGAGATTGCCGTGATGCTGCCCGGCGGCAAGGTGGCCGAGGCGCGCGTCGTCGGCACCGACCCCGAGACCGACTTGGCGGTGCTGCGCGTCGAGGCCAAGGGCCTGCAGCCCATCACCTTCGCCGATCCTGCCTCGGTGCAGGTCGGCGACATCGTGCTGGCCGTTGGCGATCCGTTCGGCGTCGGCCAGACGGTGACGCAGGGCATCGTCAGCGCCACGGGCCGCAATCGACTCGGCATCAACACCTTCGAGAACTTCATCCAGACCGATGCGGCGATCAACCCCGGCAACTCGGGCGGCGCGCTGGTGGACACGTCCGGCCACCTGGTGGGCATCAACACGGCGATCTACTCGCGCAGCGGCGGATCGCAAGGCATCGGCTTCGCGATCCCGGTGAGTCTCGCTCGGCAGGTGATGGAGCAGATCATCGCCACCGGCCGCGTCAGCCGCGGCTGGCTCGGCGTGAGTGCACGCGACGTCATCCACGAAACCACGGGTGCCGCGGTCGGCGCCGCGCTGGTCGCTGTGCAGCGCGGCGGCCCGGCGGACCGCGCCGGACTGCGGGCCGGTGACGCCGTCGTCTCGATCAACGGCAAAGAGATCGGCGACACGGCTGCGCTGATCAACGAAACCGCCGCGCTGAATCCGGGGACGAAAGCACAGTTCAAGGTCATGCGTGGCCGTGAGGCGCTTTCGCTGGCGGTCGAACTGGGGCAGCGCCCCATCACCCGCAAACCGTGATGCCGAGGCATCGTGTTGCGCAACGCACTCGAATCCGGTTTGGTGCGCACGCTTGTGCGCCGTGCCGACACACGCGCGTTCCCGATGGTGGTCGCCTCGGTCGCCGTTGTGGCGACGCTGTCGATGTCCGTGCCCTTCGCCGGCCTGCTGGTGACCGCGGTACTGATGGCGCCTCGCCGGTGGGTCGCCATCGCGCTCTGGTCGAGCCTCGGCGCGGCGCTCGGCGGGAGCATTCTCTATCTCGTCTTCCATCACCTTGGCTGGGCCCGGCTCTTCGCGGCCTACCCCGATGTGGTTCGCTCGGTAGCGTGGCAGGACGCCACGCGCTGGTTGAGCACGTACGGGGTCGCCTCGCTCCTCGTCATTGCCGCACTGCCCCTGCCGCTCACCCCCGCGCTGATGTTCGCCGCGATCTCCCGGCTGCCTGTCGCCGAAGTCGTTCTGGCGCTGTGGGTCGGCAAGCTGGCCAAGTATCTCGTCTACGCGGGGTTGGCATCGGCATTCCCGAGCCTCTGGATCGCGCGCGCCCGTGGCCGCCTGACGACCCTGAATGCCGTGCTCGGGCGCGCAGGAAAGGAGCAAGTGCGATCGGGAGTTCCATGAAGCCTAGTCCGACCCGGGCAGTCTCGCCGCGCTGTCCGACTTGTTCCATCAACTGCAACCCACGAGAGACACCACCATGAGGACCTACATCCCGGGAGCAGCCGGCGCGGCATCCCCGTCTCGGCCAACCACTCGCACCGACGACCGTCTCGGTCTCGGATTGCTGATCGCCCTCGTCGTTGGATCGATCATTGGCAGCGGCATCTTCGGTCTCCCGCAGAACATGGCCGCGAGTGCGTCCGCAGGAGCGATCCTCATCGGGTGGCTCATCACCGGCATCGGCATGCTCGCACTCGCTCGGGTCTACCAGATGCTTGCGTTGCGCAAGCCGCAACTGAACAACGGCATCTATGCCTACGCACGGGAGTCTGCGGGCCACTACGTCGGTTTCAACTCGGCGTGGGGCTACTGGGTCAGTGCCTGGATCGGCAACGTGGGCTATCTCGTCGCTGCCTTCGGAGCGCTCGGCTACTTCTTCCCGGCGTTCGGCGACGGAAACACGGCACCCGCCGTGGCTGGCGCGTCGGCAGTGCTCTGGCTCGTGCACTTCATGGTGCTTCGCGGCATTCGCGGCGCCGCGGTCCTCAACGCGGTGGTGACGTTGGCAAAGGTGCTCCCGCTCCTGCTGTTCATCGTGCTCGTGGCGACCGCCTTTCGCGTCGAGACCTTCGGCCTGGACTTCTGGGGCAACGCGAAGTTGGGCAGCGTCCTCGATCAGGTCAAGAGCACGATGCTGGTTACGGTCTGGGTCTTCATCGGCATCGAAGGTGCAAGCGTCTATTCTGCTCGCGCGCGCCAGCGCGAAGACGTGGGACGCGCAACCGTCATCGGTTTCGGCGCAACGCTGCTCCTGCTGATGGCCGTCTCGATCCTCTCCCTGGGGGTGCTCCAGCAGCCCGAGCTGGCCGGGCTGAAGAATCCGTCGATGGCCGGTGTGCTCGAAAGAGCTGTCGGCACATGGGGCGCCGTGCTCATCTATGGCGGGCTGATCGTCTCCGTCGGCGGGGGCTTCCTCGCGTGGACGCTGCTGGCCGCCGAATCGTTGTTCTCGCCCGCCAGCGACGGCGTGATGCCCAGCGGTCTCGCGCGCCAAAACGCTCGCGGCGTGCCTGCCAATGCGCTCTGGCTCACCAGCGCGATGGTGCAGGTCTTCCTGCTGGTGGCACTGTTTTCCAAGGCCTCCTACCTGGCATTGATCTCGCTGTCCACGGCGATGATTCTGCTGCCGTATCTGTTCAGCGCGATCTACGGCTTGACGCTCGCGGCCCGGCGCGAGGGATCTGCCGCCAGCGTTCATCCTTCGGACCTGGCCGTCTCAGCGGGGGCCACGCTCTACTGCGTCTGGCTGCTCTACGCCGCGGGTCCGAAGTACCTGCTGTTGAGTTCTTTGCTGTATGTGCCGGGCGCCCTGCTGTTCACGTGGGCCAGGCGTGAACAGGGCGCGCGCCCGTTCAAGGGCTTCGAGATCGGCCTTGCCGCGGTCCTGCTGCTGCTGGCAGCGCTAGCTGCCTACCTGCTGGCCACCGGCGGACTCAGCCTGTGAACGCGACCCCTTCCGTCACCTTTGATTCAACAGGAGTACTCACATGACGCTCGGAGTATTTTCAGAGGTCGGCCGACTGCGCAAGGTACTGGTCTGCAGACCGGGTCTCGCCCAAGCCCGGCTGACGCCGGCCAACTGCCGCGAGCTGCTATTCGACGACGTGCTGTGGGTCTCCCAGGCCAAGAACGACCACCACGCCTTCACGAATGTGATGACCGAGCGAGGCGTTGAAGTGCTCGAGTTGCACGACCTGCTGGCCGACGTCGTTGCGCAGCAGGACGCGCGGGCTTGGCTGCTCGATCGCAAACTCGGCGAGGACTTCATCGATCCCGAGGCGGTGGCACGCTTGCGCCCCTGGCTGGAAGCCCTCCCGGCCAATCGCCTCGCTGAGCATCTGATTGGCGGGCTCCTGCGCGGCGAGGTCCCCGTCGATCTGGAAGGACTCGCGGCTCATTGCCTGTCGCCCTCCGACTTCCTGCTCGCGCCGCTGCCGAACACGCTGTTTACCCGCGATTCCAGTTGCTGGGTCTACGGTGGGGTCGTGCTGAGTCCGATGTTCTGGCCGGCGCGGCGCCAGGAGACGCTGCTGCTTACTGCCGTCTACCGCTTCCACCCGACGTTTCGCGGCCAGGCGGTCGAGTGGTGGGGTGATCCGGATCGCGACCACGGCATGGCCTCGCTGGAAGGAGGCGACGTCGTTCCGCTGGGCAACGGCGTCGTGCTGGTCGGCATGGGGGAACGCACGTCGCCTCAGGCGGTCAGCCAGCTCGCGCGCCGCCTCTTCGAGCGCGGCGCGGCAGCGCAGGTCATCGCCGCTCGCATGCCGAAGTCGCGAGGAGCCATGCACCTGGACACGGTGCTGACCTTCTGCGACGTCGACCTGGTGACCGCATTCCCCGACGTCGTGGCCGAGATTCGTGCGCACAGCCTTCGTCCCGGGAACAAGGAGGGGACGCTGGACGTCCGGCCTGAGTCAGGACCGCTGCTCGACGTGATCAGCCGTGCTCTGGGTCTGAAGCGCCTGCGCACGGTCATGACCGGGGGAGACACGTACGAAGCCGAGCGGGAACAGTGGGACGACGGCAACAACCTGCTCGCCCTCTCGCCCGGAGTCGTTGTTGCGTACAACCGAAACGTCTACACCAACACGCTGCTCCGCAAGGCGGGGATCGAGGTCATCACGATCCCCAGCGCGGAACTCGGCCGCGGTCGGGGCGGCAGCCACTGCATGTCGTGTCCGATCGAGCGCGACCCCGTCTGATCCGTCCGTCACCCACGAACATCAGGAACCCATCATGAGTTTCAACCTGCGCAATCGCAGCCTGCTTGATCTCGCGGACTTCGAGCCCCGGGACATCCGCTACCTGCTCGACCTGTCGGCAGAGCTCAAGCGCACGAAGTACGTCGGCAACGAACACCAGCGCCTGAAGGGCAAGAACATCGCGTTGGTGTTCGAGAAGGCTTCGACGCGAACGCGCTGCGCGTTCGAGGTCGCAGTTCACGACCAGGGCGGACACGTCACCTATATCGACCCAGCGGGTTCGCAGCTGGGCCACAAGGAGTCTTTGAAGGACACAGCCCGCGTCCTCGGGCGCATGTACGACGGGATCGAGTATCGCGGCTTCCACCAGAGCGTTGTCGAGGAGCTCGCGCGCTACTCCCACGTTCCGGTGTGGAACGGGCTGACCGACGAAGCGCATCCGACGCAGATCCTCGCCGACCTGCTGACGATGGAGGAGTTTGGCCAAGAGCCACTTCACCGGCTGTCCTTCTGCTACCTGGGCGATGCCCGCTTCAACATGGGCTGCTCCCTGCTTGTCGGCGGTGTTCAGATGGGCATGGATGTTCGAATCGCCGCACCGGAGAGCCTGCGCCCCCCGGAAGAGTTGGTAGCTCGGATGCGGGCGCTCGCCAAGCGGACCGGTGCTCGGATCACGATCGAGTCCGACCCGGTGCGTGCAGTGTCAGGCGTCGACTTCCTCTACACCGACGTGTGGGTTTCCATGGGAGAGCCGCAGGAAGTCTGGAAGGACCGCATCGACCAATTGCTGCCGTACCAAGTCAACAGCGCCTTGATGGCCGCCACCGGCAACCCGCGGACGCGCTTCATGCACTGCCTGCCGGCGTTGCACAACCTGGACACCGAAGTCGGCCGCTGGGTCCACGAGCAGTTCGGTCTCAAGGAGCTCGAGGTGACGGACGAGGTCTTCGAGTCCGAGGCCTCGATCGTATTCACCCAGGCCGAAAACCGCATGCACACCATCAAGGCCGTGCTCGTCGCGACGCTCGGTTGAACTGCAGAGAGAACCCCCAATGAGAATCGTTGTCGCCCTGGGCGGAAACGCGCTGCTTCGCCGGGGCGAAGCGCTGACTTCTGCGAATCAGCTCGCCAACATCCGCCGCGCAGCCAGTCAGCTGGCGCGCATCGTGGACGGCAACGAGGTCGTGCTCACCCATGGGAACGGACCACAGGTGGGCCTGCTCGCCCTCCAGGCTGCCGAACATGCGGCGGGCGAAGGGTTTCCGTTGGATGTGCTGGGTGCGCAGACCGACGGGATGATCGGCTACCTGCTCGAGCAGGAGTTGGGAAACATCCTGCCCTCGCGCGTGGTGGCGACCCTCATGACCCGCGTTCAGGTGGATCCCTCGGATCCGGCATTCGCATCTCCAACCAAGCCCATCGGTCCGGTCTACACAGCGGCCGAGGCTGAGCGCATCGGCCTTCAGCGAGGCTGGTCCATGGCGCCAGACGGCAAGGGCATCCGCCGCGTCGTCGCGTCTCCGTCGCCGCAGCGCGTGCTCGGCCTGCAACCGATCCAGTGGCTGCTTTCGCACGGAGCTCTGGTGATCGCGGCCGGGGGCGGCGGAATTCCCGTCGCGGCGATCCCGCCCGATGGGTCGCTGCAGGGGATCGAAGCCGTGATCGACAAGGATCTGTGCAGCAGCCTGCTGGCGCGCCAACTGCAGGCGGACTGTCTCGTGATCGCGACCGACGTCGATGCGGTCTACCTGGACTTCGGCACGCCGGGCCAACGTGCGCTTCGCCAGGTGGACGTCGATGCGCTGTCGGGCATGAAGTTTCCGGCCGGCTCCATGGGACCGAAAGTCGAGGCCGCCCGTGCATTTGTGGCGGCGACCGGGCGCCGCGCCGTCATCGGCTCTCTGGACCACATCGAGGCCATGGTGCAGGGCCGTGCAGGAACCGAAGTCGTCCCGACGGCCGGACGCGAAAGGAGCGCCTGATGTGCTTCTCCGCGCAAGCGAGCTTTACCGCCGGCACCGTGTTGCTTCTCGTCGGCGCAGCCACCGTGCGGCGCGCGCGCGTTCGGGCGGAGCTGCCGTACGCCTGGATCCCGGTCCTGTTCGGCATCCAGCAACTGCTCGAGGGCGCGCTCTGGCTGACCTTCCCGGACCGCGCGCCGCTGCTCAACACCGTGCTGACGCACGCCTATTCGTTCTTCTCGCACGTGCTGTGGCCGATCTACGTGCCGCTGGCCGCGCTGGCGCTGGAGACCGTGCCCTGGCGGCGCCGCGCCTTGACCGTCATCGCTATCGCGGGGAGTGCCGTGGGCCTGTACCTGTTGGCCACGCTGTTCACGCTGCCGATCGTCGCCACGGTGACAGGCCGGCACATCGCCTACGCGTCGCCGCACTTCTATGCGCTGGCGGCGATGTCGCTGTACCTGCTGGGCACCTGCGCAAGCCTGATGTTCTCCAGCCACGCCCGGGTCGTTGCCTTCGGAGTGGCCTCGTTCGCATCCGCGGTGGCGGCCTATGCCTTCTACGCCACCTGGTTCATCTCGGTGTGGTGTTTCTTCGCCGGCGTGCTCAGCGTCATCGTGTTCCTGTACTTCAAGGGGCCGCGCCGCACCGTGCCGGTCCCCGGCGCTCCACCGGAACCGGAGGTGCAGTGATGGATGAGACGAGGGGGTTCACGCCCGCGCTCGGCTTTCACCTGTTGACGCCGTTGTACGACCGCGTGGTGGCGGTGACCACGCGCGAGCGGACCTTCAAGGGTGCACTGCTCGATCAGTCAGTCATCGAGCCAGGCCAGCAAGTACTGGATGTCGGATGCGGCACCGGCACACTGGCGATAGCGGCACAGCGTCGAAAGCAGGGGGTGCGCGTGGCGGGGCTCGACGCCGACCCCACGGTTCTCGCCATTGCGACGCGCAAAGCACGCGAGGCGGGCGTCGACATCGCCTTCGACCTGGGGCGCTCGTCCGCTCTGCCCTACTCCGACGCGCGCTTCGACCGTGTGCTGTCGAGCCTCTTCTTCCACCACCTGTCCTGGGGTGACAAGCTGCTGACGGCGCGCCAGATGCACCGCGTACTGCGCCCCGCCGGGGAACTGCACGTCGCCGATTGGGGCCGCGCAGGCGGCCTGGCGAGCCGGACCGCCTTTCTGGCGATCCAGTTCCTGGACGGCTTCGACACCACAAGCGACAACGTTGCCGGACTGCTGCCGGTCGTGTTCGCGTCGGCGGGCTTCCGTCATGTCGAAGAGACGCGCCGCATACCCACGGTCTTCGGCGTTGTCTCGCTGTATCGGGCCGTGAAGGGCGGGGCTTCGTCGGAACAGCACCCGGCTGGAAGCACGGCATGAACACCTTACCCAGCCAGCACAAGCCGCCCCCAGGAGCGCCCGCGGAAGGCGCCCCTGGGGCCCTGCGAGTCTTGTTCGTCGACGTCGGACCCGATGACCGGGCCACGCTCGAACCGCTGTGCCCACGGTCGTGGTGGCCACGCTTCCTGCCCGACGCGCAACTCGACACCGACGACGGGGCGGCCGCGCTGGCGCAGGTGCTGTGCGTGTTCGTCCGCACGCCGGTGTCGCGCGAGTTGCTGCAGCGCATGCCCGCCCTGCGCCTGGTGGCAACACGCTCCGCCGGCGTCGACCACATCGACCTCGCGGCTTGCCGGGAACGCAACATCATGGTCAGTCACGTGCCCGACTATGGGGCCGCTACCGTCGCCGAACACACCTTCACGCTGCTGCTGGGGCTTGCCCGCCACCTGTGCGAGGCCCGCGCCCGGGCACTCCAGGGCAGCTTCTCGTACCGTGGCCTCACCGGCTTTGAGCTGGAAGGCAAGGTGATGGGTGTCGTCGGCTGTGGACGCATCGGAACGCATGTCGCGCGTATCGCGCACGGTTTCGGGATGAAAGTCGTGACGTTCGACCCACGACCGCGGCCGGAAGCCACGATTGCCCTTGGCATCGAGTTTGTCGGATGGTCCGAGTTGCTCGAGCGCAGCGACGTCCTGAGTCTCCACGTGCCGCTGAGCCCGGAGACGCACCACCTTCTTGACGACGCGGCTTTCGCCCGCGTCAAGCCTGGCGTCTTGCTGCTCAACACCGCGCGCGGCGCGTTGATCGACGAGGAAGCGCTGCTGCGCGCGCTCGACCGCGGCACGGTCGCCGCAGCCGGTCTCGACGTGCTCGAGCACGAGGGCGGAGCCGCACCCGAGGCCCCCATGGGCTGCGGCGGCCTGGGCTGCGACCGCGGTTGGGTGGCGTCGCACCCGCTGTTGCGCCACCCGCGCGTGCTCGCGACACCCCATGTCGGCTTCAACACCCGTGAGGCGGTCGCGCGCATCCTGCACGAGACGGTCGAGAACATCGCGGCCTGGCAGGCTGGCCGGCCTCGACACCGTGTGGCTTGAGATGTTTGACACGGCACAGGCTCCTTCCACGCCGTCGCAACGCCGATCCCCGGTGGGGCGCGCGCTCCGGATCGGTCTGGCCTTTGCCGGCTTCGTGCTGTGGTGGGCCTGGCACCGCGGCGTGATGCGTTGCGACGACCATCCCGTGGCCGAACGCTTCGCGGCCCTCCTGCAAGGGCTGGGCACCACCTTCGTCAAGCTTGGCCAGCATCTGAGCCTGCGCGCCGACCTGTTGCCTGACACGGCACAGCAAACCCTGGCGCGGCTGCAGGATCATGTGGGTGCGTTTCCATCGGAGCAGGCGCAATTGGCCGTCGAATCCGCGTTTGGCCGCCCCTGCTCGCAGCTCTTCACACGCTTCGACCTGGCACCGCTGGCCGCGGCGTCGGTGGCGCAAATCCACCGTGCCGCGCTTCCCGACGGCACCGAGGTCATCGTCAAGATCCGCCGGCCAGGCGCCGCCGAGGCCGTCGAATCCGACATGCGCATCCTGCACGCGGTTGCCACTGTGGCGCAGGCCTTGCTCCCACCGCTGCGGCGCTGGGGCCTCGTGGCGATCGTCGACGAGATCGCCGGCAACCTGCGGCTCGAGATGGACCTCGCGCGCGAGGCTCGCTTCGTGCGGCGTTTTGCCGATGCGTGGCGCGGCTCGCCCGACGTCGACATCCCGGACGTGGTCGACGGCCTGTGTGCATCTTCCGTCATGGTGCAGCGCTTCAGCAGCGGCATGCGTATCGACGCCGCCGCCGCGCCCGAACGCGAGGCCTGCGCGCGCCGCCTCGTCGACAGCTACGTGACGCAGCTCTTCGAGCACGGCTTGTTCCATGGCGATCCCCATCCGGGCAACCTGTTCGTGATGGCCGACGGGCGGATCTGCTTCCACGACTTCGGCATCGTCGGCCGCCTGGACCGCCGCCTGCGCGGCGCGCTGACGGCGTTCGCGCTCGCGTTCGTCGAGCAGGACGCCGACTGGGTGGTCGATGCCTGGCTCGACATGGGCCTGATGGGGGCGCAGGTGGAGCGCCGCGCCTTCCTGCCGGTGGTGCAGTCGCTGCTGGCCGATTGTGCGGAGCGGCCGCTGCGCGACTGGTCGCTGCCGGCTGCGCTGGGACGGCTGGTCGCCGCCGGCCGCTCACAGGCGGTACGCCTGCCCACGGACCTGCTCGTCCTGACCCGCACGATGCTGCTGCTCGAGGGAACGGTCCGCGCACTGGCGCCGGCGCTCTCGATCTTCGAGACGCTGTCGCGCCATGCCTCGGCCGGCCCGCTCCGGCAGGCGCCGCAGCCGGAAGCATCGAAGCGCCTGGCCTTCGAGATGAGCAGCGCGGCGAGCGCCCTGCCCGCGCTGCTGGCGCAGCGGCTGCACGGCGCACTCGCCCGCGGGCGCCTGTTCGAGATCGCGATCGTGCCCGACGCGCGCCTGCAGGAAGGTGTCGACTGCGCCAGCCGGCGCATTGCGCTCGCGCTGGTGACGCTCGGGCTGTACATCGCCTCGAGCCTGCTGATGCAGCACGCCGTGGGCCCGCAATGGGGCAGCATGCCGCTGCTCGCGCTGGCGGGTTATGCGCTCGCCATCCGGTTCACGTTTTCCATCGCCCGCGGGCGCGCGCTGCGCTGACCGGGGAATTCGCCGTCAAAGGAGTGGACATGGACAGGATCAGGGTTGCCGTCAACGGCTACGGAGTCATCGGCAAGCGCGTCGCCGACGCGGTTCGCCTGCAGGACGACATGACGCTCGCCGGCGTGGCCGACATCGTCGACGACTACCGGCTGCAGGTCGCGGCCGGCGCCAGGTTGCCCGTCCATGCGGCGACGCCGCAGGCCGAGGCGCCGATGCGCGCAGCCGGCATCGCGGTTGCGGGCAGCCTCGCCGAACTGCTCGCGCAATCCGATGTCGTCGTTGACTGCACGCCGAAGAAGGTGGCCACGATCAACAAGGGCGTGTACGAGGCGGCTGGCGTGAAGGCCATCTTCCACGGCGGCGAATCGCATGCGCTCACCGGACATTCCTTCGTCGCGCAGGCGAACTATGCGTCGGCCCTGGGGCGCTCGTCGACGCGCGTCGTGTCGTGCAACACGACATCGATCGTTCGCACGCTCGGGGCGCTCAAGGCGGCGGGCCTGCTCAAGCGTGCGCGCGGCACGCTGATCCGTCGCGCCTCCGACCCCTGGGAGGCGCATGCCGACGGCATCGTCAACACGGTGGTCCCCGAGAAAGTCATTCCCAGCCATCAGGGCCCGGACGCCCGCACCGTCATCCCCGATCTCGATGTCGTGACGATCGCCGTGAAGGCCGCACACAACTCCAGCCACCTGCACACCTGGTGGGTTGAACTCACCCGGCCGGCGACGCGCGATGAGGTTCTCGCGGCATTCCAGGCGGCCCCGCGGATCGCGTTCGTGCGTTCGTCGGACGGGATCGTGGCACTGAACAGCACGGTCGAGCTGATGTCCGACCTTGGCCGCCCGCGCGGCGACATGTGGGAGGTGGCGCTGTGGGAGGACGTGCTGGCCGTCGATGGCGACCAGGCGTACTACACCTACCAGGTCTTCAACCAGGCGATCGTGATCCCGGAAACCATCGACGCGATCCGGGCTCTGACCGGCATCGAGACGGACCCGGCGAGGTCCATCGCGAAGACCGACGCCTCGCTGGGAATGCGGCGCGACTTCCTGCGCTGACGCAGCAGGGTCTGGAAGGTTCCCAGTGTCCCTTGACCTGAATTTCCTCGGCAGCACAGCCGGTGCCTGGTGGCTGTTCTGGGTTGCCGTTGCCGGCTGGGTCATCTTCCTGGGCCAAGGCTCGTTCGGGAAGACCGGCAGTCGTCGCGGCGCAGCTCACGAGGAACTCTTGCGGCGCCTGGAGGATGGCGAGATCTCGTTGGAGGACTACGAGCGGCGCCTTCGCTTGCTCGGCGACGACCCGAGCCAATCGCGCTGAGCTGCATCAACACGCCGCGGTGCTGTCTGCTCAAGATGCTGAAACCAGGGCAGCTTCTTTCGCACCAACGCAGGCATGGTCATGGATTCTTTCCGGCGGCTTGTGTCCGGTATGTATCCCCGCACCGACACCCGTCGGGCGCGGGCTTCTCATCACATCACTCAGGAGTCTTCATGAAATCCATCCGTACGTTCACGGTCCTCGCCATGTTGGCAGCCGCTGCGCCGGCATGGGCGCAATCAACCGCGACTCAGGCACCGGCAACGCCGTCAGCCTGGAGCCAGAACATGGACAAGCAGATGCAGTCCATGCAGGAGATGCGCAACAAGCTGCTCGCGGCACGCACGCCGGAAGAGCGCAGCAAGCTCATGGCCGAGCAAATGAAGCTGATGCAAGGCGGCATGGACATGATGGGCAGCATGGGCATGGGAGGCATGCGCGGGATGGGACCGATGGCGGCCGCGAGCGCACCGATGGACATGACCACGCGCCAGCAGATGATGGAAAAGCGCATGGAGATGATGCAGTCGATGATGCAGATGATGATGGACCGCACGGCGCCTGCGCCGGCGGCCAAGTGACGGGAGCCGCATCGTGACGAACTCCAACAACCCTACCCGCACCGCCGCGCCGTCGGCCTACGGCTTCCATGGCGTGCTGCGGGAGCGCGACTTCGGCCGAGCTGTCGAGCAGGTCACGGCCGCCCTCAAGTCCGAAGGCTTCGGTGTCCTGACCGAGATCGACGTTCAGGCCACGATGAAGGCCAAACTCGGGATCGACGTACCGCCCTACCGGATTCTGGGCGCCTGCAACCCGCCCCTCGCACACCGTGCGCTGACAGCCGAGCCGGACATCGGCTTGCTGCTGCCGTGCAATGTCGTTGTTCGCCAGGAGACTGACGGTCGGCTGGTGGTCGGCTTCATGGACCCCGAGGCCGTCTTGCAGTTGACGGCGCATCCGGAGGTCGCTGCAGTGGCCCAGGAAGTGAGAGGCAAGTTGCAGCGCGTGCGTTCGGCGCTCGACGGCACAACGACCGACTGACGCAACGCGGCTCGAGGAGCACTGATGTACTTCGGCAATGGTTTCTACATGGGCGGCATGCACGGGCTGTGGTGGCTCTTCTGGATCGTGCTGATCGGCGCATTGGTCTATGCGGCATGGGGTCGTCCGTCAGGGCGTCGGCGCGGTTCAAGACAGACACCGCACGACGTGCTGCGGCGACGCCTTGCCAGCGGCCAGATCGACGCGCAGGAGTACGAGCAGCGAAAGGCCTTGCTCGACCGCGACGCCGGCAGTTCGGGCTGAGCCGCCCCATGATGTGAGCTGTCGCACGCGATGGACATCGTTGCACACTCCTTGTGGGCCGGCTTGGGCGTCGCGGCGGCGGCGCGCCGTTGGCCCGTCAGCACCAGCCAGGCGCGCACAGCCGTCGCGCTCGCGGCACTGCCCGACATCGGACACCTGATTCCCATCGCCCTCTGGGGACTGCCGGGCGGCGGCACATGGGCGGCACTCCAGGGCTATGCGTTCACGACGCCGGGCGCCGAGCCATGGTTGCCGGCCGCCGTGCAGGCGTGGTCGCACACCTTGCACTGTGTGATGCACAGCGCCGTCGTCGCCTCCGTCGTCACGATGCTCGCCTGGTTTCGAGGGCGATGGCTGCTGGTTCCGCTGGCCGGCTGGTGGTCGCACATCGTGATCGACGTCTTCACGCACTCGAGCGAGTACTACCCGTCGCCGGTGCTCTATCCGATCACCGATCGAGGATTCGACGGCATCGCCTGGCCCACGCCCTGGTTCATGGCGCTGAACTACGCGGTGCTCGGCGTTGCGGGCCTGTGGCTGTGGCGTTCCTCGCGCGCGCGTGAGGCGTCGGGTCTCGCCTCTGAGAACGTTGATCCAGTTCAAGGACCGGCCACGCCGAAGCAATGACATTGATCGGATCGATGTTCGTGCAGCCCATGCCCCTCTTCGCGCGCACCCGCACCCGCCGACGCACCGCCATCGTGATGCTCGGCGTGTGGGTGTTGGCGTTGCTGGTCGGCATTGCCAACGCGTGCGCGTCCGGTAGGCCTGACTCGTCGCATGCCAGCGGCGAGCACCAGGCGACCATGGCCGGGCATGATCACGGCGCTGGTGCGTCGACCGGCACCGAACAGGCCCGCGGTGCCGACGGGTCACGCACGCTCAAGCCGGCGTGCCAGAAGTTCTGCGACGACGAAGTCACGCCGGTAGTCAAGCACGACAAGGCCCTCGAGGTCGCGCCCATGGCAAGCTCGACCACGGCAGTGATCTGGAGCTCGCCGCCCTCTGCGGCCTTGGTCCTGCAAGCCCGCCTGGGCGCTGCGCCTCCTCCGGAGGCGCCGCTCACCATGCGATTCATGCGCTTGACCATTTAGACCCGGGACGGGTCGCTCGCGCCCCCACGCGCGCTTCAGCCTCGCTCTGAGGCGCCCATTGCATCGGCTCGTGCAACGTGCTCGCCACGGGCGCACGCACGCCTTCACTTCATGCCCACGGAGACTCCCATGGCCTCGTCACGTTTACAGCCGAGCCCGTCTCGGCACGCGCTGCATCTCTGGTTCTTGTTCTCGCTGTTCCTGTTCACCCTCATGCCGCGGACCGCTCATGCCGTGCCGAGCTTCGCGCGCCAGACCGGCATGCAGTGCTCCGGCTGCCACACCGTGTTCCCGCAGTTGAACAGCTTCGGGCGTCAGTTCAAGCTGCAGGCCTACACGCTGGGCAATGCGAACGCCGATGCCGCGTTCCCCGCCAATCTCCCGGTTTCGGCCATCCTTCAGATCACGCGCACCTCGACCGCGAGCACCTCCGGGGCCGACGCGGAGATGCTGCCGCGCGATCGGCAGACCATCGCGCAGACGGCGGGCGTCTACTACGCAGGACGAATCACCGAGCGCACGGGCGCGATGGTCCAGTACGGCCGTGACGGCATCGAGCGCCGGTGGGGCGTGGAGATGGCCGACATACGGTTTGCCGACTCCACGACGATCGCAGGCGGCCGCGACCTGTTGTTCGGCGTCACGCTGAACAACGCGCCGACGCTCACGGATGTGTGGAACAGCACGCCGATGTGGAGCTTTCCGCACGTCGACTCCGCCGGCGTGATGCCGGCCGCGAGCACGATGCTCGACATGCAGTTGAACTCGCAGGTCGGCGGGGTTACGGCCTATGCCCTCTTTGACAACCTCGTGTACGCCGAGGCCGGCTTCTATCGGTCCGCGAAGACCGGCGTGATGAGGCCGCTGGGCTGGGGCGTCGAGAAAACGCGGGTCGTCGATGGATACGCTCCCTACTGGCGCCTCGCGCTCCAGCGCGAGTTCGGATCGCACAGCGTCGCCGCCGGCCTGCTCGGTCTGAACACCAAGGTCTGGCTCGATCCGAATGACCCCTCGATGTACAGCGATCGGTTTCGTGACATCGCGTTCGATGCCCAGTACCAGTACATCGACGGTGCGCATGCCTTCTCGAGCCAGGCGCTGTACACGCGTGAACGGCAGCGTCTGACGGCCGGCTTCGCGCAAGGGATGGCATCCAACGAGAGCAACTCCCTCAAGACTGCCCGCATCGGAGCCCACTACGCCTACCGCCGCACGCTTGGTGGCGGGGTTCAGGTGTTCTCGACGCGCGGCAGCGCCGACTCGATGCGCTACGGGATGGGTCCGGTCATGGGCAGCGCCAACGGCAGGCCGGACACCGCCGGTTGGGTTGCCGAGTTGGACTACCTTCCCGTCGAGAACGTCAAGCTGGCCCTGCGACGCACTGCCTATCGCAAGTTCAACGGCGGCAGCACGGATTACGACGGCTTCGGCCGCAACGCCGCCGACAACAACAACTGGTTCCTGATGGGGTGGTTCATGTTCTGAGTACAGAGGCCTTACCCAACGGTCGGAGTTCGGACGCCCGCACCGTCGTTGCCGCCTCGACGTGGTGACGATCGCGGGTGAATGCGGCGCACAACTCTGGGCCAAACTCACCCGGCCGGCGACGCGCGACGAGGTGCTCGCCGCGCTCCGGGCGGCACCGCGAATCGCGTTCGTGCTCTCGTTGGACGGAATCGTGGCGATGAACAGGCACGGTCGATTTGATGGCCGATCTTGGCCGCCCACGTGGTGACATGTGGGAGGTGGCTCCAGCAGGTCTTCAACCAGGCGATCGTGATCCGGGCTCTCCCCGGCATCAAGTCGGATTCGGCGAGATCCATCGAGAAGACCGACGCGTCGCTGGGGGCCTGATGCGCGATTTCCTGCGCTGAGGCTGGCGAGGCCTGGAACGCCCCTTGCCCCTCAACCAGCCACGAATCTCTTCTACGCCCGTCGCCGCCGCCGTCCTACGACTGCTGGGCGGCACAGGGAGGACGATCGTTTGGTTCCGTCACACACACTTGGAGAACCACTATGCCCAACCCAAACGAGGAAGCCTGCCTGCGAGCGTGCCACGAATGCGCCGTGGCATGCCTGCAGTGCGCCACCGCCTGCCTGCAGGAGGCGGATCCCAAACCGATGGCGCGTTGCATCGCGTTGGATACGGAATGTGCCGACATCTGCCAGCATGCGGTCGCGTCGATTGCGAGAGGCGATGAGCATATGCAAGGCATCTGCGCGCTCTGCGCGCGGGTATGCAGCCGCTGCGCCGCAGAGTGCGGCATACACGACATGGATCACTGCAAGCGTTGCGCCGAGGCCTGCAAGCGCTGTGCCGAAACCTGCATCGCCATGGCGCACTGATCTCGGACATTCACCCCAGGAGACATCGATGAACTTCAAGACGCTCGACCGCTTCAAGGCTATCTCCCTAGTGCCGCTGACGGCACTGTGGCTTGCATCTGCACCGGCGCAGGCGCAGACCGCTCCCGCCATGGCCCCGTCCGCGAGCATGCCCATGGGGCAAATGCACAAGGGTGCAACCGGTCCGCAGGACATGAAGGCGTCCATGATGATGGGTATGGGCGACATGCAGAAGATGCAGGCGTCCGGCGACATCGACAAGGACTTCGCGATGATGATGAAGATGCATCACCAGCAGGCCTTGAACATGGCGGAGATGGAGATTGCGCACGGCAAGTCTGCGGAGATGAAGGCGATGGCCAAGAAGATCATCGCTGCGCAGAAAAAGGAGATTGCGCAGTTCGATCAGTGGCTGGCCAAGCACAAGTGAGCTGACCCGCGTTCAAGTGTCCGACCTCGCCGTCCGCGGCCCTGATGGCGCGGCTCGCGGTCGAACATCAGGTGTTCACATGCGCTCCGACAGCCGAAGGATCACATGAAGAACCATTGCAGTTGTAGCTGAAACGCGGTAGGCAAACTCGCGAACTCGCTGCCTCTCGTCCCGTTGAAGTGCTGCAAGCCGACGGTCAGATCCGCCGCAGGTGCGATCGACCACACGAGGCGGCTGTCGATGGCGTGACTTCGGTCGTCGCTATTGCGCACCGCATAGCTCACCCATTTCAGCAGCGGCGTGATCTCGTACGACGCGTACAGCCCCGCGCAGCGCGTCGCGAGGCTTGCCGCACGTCCCGTACGCAGACCTGCGATGTCGTAGCAGTCGGCCGGGGCCGGTGAGCCGGCCCCGTTGTAGTACAGCTCCGCGCTCATCGTGAGCCCGTTCGCGAAGGCATAGTCCGCACCGACCATCAGCCGGTTGAAGGCGGGGCCGGCGCTGGGGCGAAAGCGGGCCGCTTCGCCGCGGATGCCGGCGTCGCCGATCTGACTGGCCACGTCCATGCCGACGATGTCCAGACCCAGCAGCCGGCCGACGACCAGCGACGTGTCCACGCCCGCCGCATTGCCGTGCCACTGCACTGCGCGGCTGGGCGAGCCGCGGTCCGGCGCTGGGGCATACACGAGCGACGCGCGCGACAGCGGTCCGAGCTTGGCCTCGAGCAGTGCGGCATCGACCCCGACACGCTCCTCGCGCTCCAGCGCCAGCGGGTTCACGGGGTTCAGAATGTCCAACGGGCTCCAGAAGCGGCCAGTCCCCCAGGCGATGCGCTGGCGGCCGAGCTTCAGATCGACGTTGCCGCGGGTCAGCGTCACTGCCGCCCGATACAGACGATGGCGCCCGTACACAGCGCCACGCTCGAAGTAGTTCGCATCGGCCCGCCAGTACTGCGGCGGCACGCGGTCCTTGAGCGCACGAAACTCCTCGGTGTCCAGGTAGCTGCCCAGCAGCAGTTCGTTGTCGTACTGCAGGTCGAGGGCGAGCCCCGACGCCAGGTCGCCCTTCGCCTCGACGCGCAGCCGGTTCAGGCTGAGCACGTAGTCCTCGCCGGACGAGGCCTGCGAACGCAGGAACACGCTCTTCAGGCTCCCGGACAGTTCCAGCGGCCGCGTCTGCGCCACCGACGGCGCGGCAGCGAACACATGGCCCGCCGCCATCACGGCCGCGCCCCAGCCAACGCCACGATGTCGACGCATCGTCATGTGTGCCGAATTGCCGCGGTCGGGTCCAGCCTTGCAGCGCGCGCTGCCGGGTACAGCGACACGGCCACGCTGGCGAGGAACAAGCCAATGCCTGGGCCGACGAGATTGCCGGCAACCAGCTTCGGATAGACGATGCCAGTCAACCCGGGGATCGCGCTGTAGTCGCGGTAGAAGCCCGAAAGATCCAGTCCGACGTTGCCGAAGAGCGAGACGACCGCGGCACCGACCGCAAAGCCGACGACAGACGCAACGAGCATCAGCGCGATGGTTTCGTAGACCACCATGCGCACGACCGCGTCGGGCGGCGTGCCCAGCGCCATCATCACGCCGAACTCGCGCGTGCGCTCGGCCACCGCCATGAACACGGTGTTCATCACCGCCAGGGCAACGACGAGAAAGAAGACCGCGACGATGACCGTGCGGATGGCGCGCACCAGGCCCAGCATGTCCGCCACCCGCGGCAGCAGGCGCGGCCAGGGCGACGCGACCAGACCGTCCTTCCCCAGCAGGGGCATCAATTGCGCGGCGACCCCGTCGACCTCGGCGCGGTCCGCCAGGCGCAGGTTGATCGACGAGACGCGCTGGCCGAGGCCGAGCATGCGCTGGGACTCCGGCAGCGTGACGAAGACCATCGCACCGTCGAACGCGCTGCTCTCGGTCGCGAAGATGCCCCGGACTCGAAACGCCGCGGTGCCGAGTTCGCCAGCCACGCCGGGGGCCATTGCCACCAGCTTCTCGCCCAGGCGGATGTCGAGCTTTTCGGCCAGGCGCCGCCCGATCACGACGTCGCGGTCCGTGCCGGCCTCCAGCGCCGATCCCTCGACGAGGGTCCGGTGCAGGATCGTGAGTCCGCGTTCGAGTGCGGGGTCGACGCCGTACAGCACGACGCCCACCGACTTCGTGGCGCTGCTCACCAGTGCCTGCGCCTGCACGCGCGGCGCGGCGGCCGCGATGCCGGGCTGGCTGCGCACCGCGGCGAGTGCGGCGCTGGCATCGAAGGCAAGTTCCGGCGCGAGGTCGCGCCGCAGCCCCTCGCGTTCGATCTGCAGGTGCCCGGTGACGTAGCGCGTCGAGTTGTCCACGAGCTGCTCGCCGAAGCCGTCGAAGAAGCCGTAGAGGAACACGTAGGCGACGATCGCGAAGGCGGCGCCGAACACCGTGATCGCGCTGCGCTTGCGGTTGCGCAGCAGGTTGCGCGTCGCGATGAGGGCGAAGACCGGCAACGGCGTGCGCGTCGCGCTGTGCGAAGCGCGCCGGCCGCCGGAGGACTTCTCGCTGATGCCGCGGATCGCCGCGACCGGTTCGAGGGTTGCCGCGCGGAACGCGGGGTACAGCGCCATGGCCAACGCGATCAGGAATACGAGCAGGGAGATGGCGAGGCTGCGCTCGGCGCGCACGACCGGGTAGATGACGTCGGCCAGGCCCGGCATCGCCCGCAGCCCGGCTTCGAAGGCGCCGAGGTCGATGCCCGTGCGGCCGAACGCCGCCGTCGCGCCGAGCCCGACCGCGTTGCCCAGCAGCAGCCCGGCTGCGCCGAGCAGAGCGGCCTCGGCGACGACGAGCCGGAACAGCATCGATTGGCCGGTGCCCAGCGCCAGCAGGATGCCGAATTCGCGGGTGCGCTCGAGCACCGCCATCAGCACCGGATTGGCCACGCCGGCAGCGACCATCACGAAGAAGATCGTCAGCACCACGAAGCCCATCACCTCGTGGAAGCGGATACTGATCGCCACCATCGGCAGCAGCACCGGCCAGCCCACCACTTCGTGGTCGGCGCCCACGCGCACGGACAGGTTCTGGACTGCGTCGCCCAGCGCGCCGCGGTCGCGCAGCCGCAGCGCCACTGCGGTGACAGCCTCGGGCGCGGCGAGGAAATCGCGCATCGCCGCCATCGGCATCATCGCGACATACCCGTCCAGGTCATCGATCTTGGTGCGGAACACGCCGCGCACCGGCACGCGCGCGCTGGCGACCGAGCCATCGTAGGCCTGGCCCACCAACACCAGATCGTCGCCGGCCCGCAACGCGAGGGCCTCGGCCATGCCCTCGCCGATCAGCACCCCGGTGTCGTCGGCGCCGCTGAAACCGCGGCCATCGACCACCGCCTTGAACAGGTCCGTGACGCGCGCCTCCTGCGCCGGGTCGACACCAAAAGCCAGGATGCCGCGCGAGCGATCGGCGCGACTCGCGAGCACGGTGGTCTCGAGGCGGACCGTCGCTGCGGCCACCAACGGATCGGCACGCACCGTCTCGAGCACGCGCGCGCCGGCCTCGATCGCGCGGTCCAGACTCGGGTCGTCGTGGTAGCCCTTCAGGTGCACCTGCGCGTCGGCGGCGAAGTAGCGCGTGGTGTTGTTGATCATCTGCCGGTTCATGCCGTCGATGAAGCCCCACAGGAAGGTCAGCGCCGCCAGGCCGACCGCGATCGACAGCACCGTGATGACGGAGCGGCGGCGGTTGCGCATCACGTTGCGCACCGCCAGCGTCCAGATCATCACGCCGGCCTCCGTTCGTCGGCTTCGATGCGACCGTCGCGCAGCCGGATCACGCGGCGCGCGCGCTCGACCACCATCGGGTCGTGCGTCGAGAACACGAAGGTCGTACCCTGCTCCTGGTTGAGGCGTCGCATCAGGTCCATCAGCGTCGAGCCCGACTGCGAATCGAGGTTGGCGGTGGGTTCGTCGGGCAGCACGATCACCGGCCGCGCCGCTATCGCGCGAGCCACCGCGACGCGCTGCTGCTGCCCGCCCGACAGCTCGTTCGGCCGGCGGTGCTCCATGCCCTCGAGCCCGAGCGCGTGCAGCAGGCGCAGCGCCTCCGCGCGGCGCCGCGTCTCGTCGACGCCCTGCAGCAGCATCACGTACTCGACGTTCTCGAGCGCGGAGAGCACCGGCACCAGGTTGTATTCCTGGAACACAAAACCGATGTGGCGCAGGCGAACCTCGGCGAGCGCCTTGCGGCCCAGGGACGTGATCTCTTGATCGCCGACCCAGATGCGACCACTCGTCGGGCGGTCGAGCCCGCCGATGAGGTTCAGCAGCGTCGTCTTGCCGGAGCCCGAGGGGCCGACCAGAGCGACGAAGTCGCCCTCCAGGATCTCGACGCTGGTCTCGTGCAGCGCCGGCACCGGGATGCTGTCGCGCTGGTAGACCTTGGTCGCGTTGTCGGCGCGGGCGATGACCGAAGGCGGCGCCATGGTCGTCACTCTGCCGCCATCACGGTGCGTGGATCACCCTGCCCGCGCACGGCGGCCAGTTCGTCGGCGCGGAGCACTTGCGCGGCATCGACGCCGAGCGCGGAAGTGGCCTCGGCCGCCACGTGCGCCCAGGTGCAGCTGTTCGCGAACAGCATGCCAGCGACATCCAGCGTGCCGCCCCGCGCGACGTAGCCCAGCGCGCGGGTCTGCCGCCGCCCGGTGTCGATGCGGCGCAGCACACCGAGCGTCGGTTCGGGCCGCATGTGCGAGACGATGATGCGCGCGGTGGCGGCGGCGGGGAACAGTTGCTCCAGCGCCGCATCGCCAGCCACGAAGGCGCGCTCGCGCTCGTCGCGCGGCAGCCGGAAGCGGCCGGGCTCGACAACGCAGGTCACCGCGGCGCGATGCCCGGCGGCATCGAGCCGGTCGGCGGCCAGCAGCGCCTGCTGCAACTGGTACGCGCCGATGGCGATCAGCAGCACCTCGGGCGCCTCGCAGGCCTTCACCACGCACGCGCCTTCCTCGACCAGGCGCTGCGCCTGCTCGCCGGTCAGCCGGTTGGCCATCGGCCGCTTGGGCACGACAAGGGTCCAGAACTGCCCATGGGTGGCGTAGACGGCGCGCAGCGCGGCGGCGGCACTGTTCGCATCGACCGGGAACAGCACGCGCGCGGTGTCGGACATCTCGCCCAGCAGCGCCTCGGCCAGGGTCGTGTCCTGGTGTGACTGCTCGTTCTTGCCGTTCTCCCAGGTGTGCGAGGTGGCCACCGTGACGACAGAGAGCCAGCCCTGCGGGTTGCCTGCCTCCGCCTGGTGGCGGGCGAACAGGATCTCCTGGCGCAGGGCGCCGAGCATCTTGACGGCGAAGGCTTCGTAGGAGACCACGAGGTTGATGCCACCCTTGTTGCCGAGCGCCGCGCTGACCACAGCCTCCTCGTTGAGCGCCGTGATCACCGCGCCGTCCACCGCTTCGGCCAGGCCGGGCTCGGGCACGAAGACGCGGTGCTTCAGCAGGTCCAGCGTCTGCCCCATCCGGTTGCTGCGCAGTTCGTCGGGGTTGCCGACACGCGGCCGCAACTGAGGGTTCGCCTGCACGATGGCGGCGAAGGCGGCGTCCAGAGCGGCCATCGGCGACGCGGGGCCGGCGCCGGGGGCGTGCCACTGCAGCGCCGGCAGCACCGGCGCGGCCACGCGCCGGTGGGCCAGCGGGTGATCGCGTTCGAGCGGCCGCTGCTGCTGCGCGTGACGGCACAGCGTCGCCAATGCCTCGTCGAGTTCGCCAGCCGGCACGAACAGCGCGCGGGCGCCCTCGTTGAACTGCTGCTGCGCGTGCGCGTCGGTGTGCGGGTTCCCCGCGAGCGGCAGGTTGTGGGCGGCGTTGGTGCCCGCGCCGGGGAAGCCGAAGCCTTTCGGGGCCTCGGCGACGGTGTAGTGCAGCGGCACCGGATACTGGATGCTCCCGGCGGCGACGGCCGCCGCGCAGGCCGCGAGCCGTTCCTCCATGGCGTGTACCGCCCAGGCGAAGGCGGCCGGGTCGGTGCCGTCGATCTCCATCGGGTCGAAGCCGTTCAGGCGCAGGTGCTGCTGGAACCACGCTTGGCCGCCCTGCTGCTGCATCGTGCTGCGCTGCTCGATGCGTCGCCCGTTGAGAATCATGAACGGGGCCACGAAGCCGCAATCCTCGGCGCGCCACCAGCGCGGCGCCCAGTCGCTGCCGCGCTGCTCCTCGAAGGCGCCGTCGCTGAGGAACACGACCAGGCGCTCGCCCGGCAACGGCATGTGCACGTACTGCAGCTCCGCGAAACCAAGATAGCCGCCCTCGGACAGGCCGCCGGCGGTGTTCGGCCCGACGTGGCTGCCCAGCGGGGAGGCCGGCCGCCCGGCCGCGTCGATCGCGTAGCTGTAGAAGTCGCGCGCGAAGCGCGTCAGCCCGCCCTCGCTGCGGTCGTAGCGTTCGGCGTGGCGCGGCGTCATGTTGCCCGCCAGCAGGTTGCAGGCGTCGATGCCCGCCACGCAATGCCCCTGCCCCATCAGCCAGCCGCGCGTCAGGCCGCCGAGCGCGTTCGCGGCGAGATAGCCGACGTAGGCCGGCACGATGTTCAGCGAGCCGCCGGTGTGGCCTTCGGGCGTCTCCTTGAAGTCCTCGGCCACCATCTCGCGCCCGTCGGGGTAGACCCGGTCGGCGTACGTCATGTGCACGGTCAGCCACATGCCGGCCGCGGCGAGCCGGTCCGCGGCCCACAGCGTGCGGTAGACGCTCGCCGTGTCGCTCGCCTTGCCGCCGGCGACCAGAACCTGTGCGAGGTCGTGCACGCGCAATTGAGTGAGGTCGTTGTGCACGATGGGTCCGAACCCGCGCGCCCAGCGCGCGAAGTCGGCATCGGACTCGCGGAACAGCCGCACGCGCTCGGCGACCCAGGGAAGCTTGTGGTTCATGGTTTCATCGCTTCTGCAGGTTGCGCTGGCTGAAGATCTCGTCGTCCAACGGCCGGTCGAACACGGCGTCTTTCAGCACCACCGTGGTCGAGTTGCCGGGCTTGGCGTCGGGCCGCATCTCCCAGCGCGTCGGCAGGTCCCGCCCGCCGACCTTGCGCACATCGGAGAACGCCAGCACGCGCACGCGCTCGCCGCGCTCGCTGAAGAACTCCTGCTTCAGCGGCATCGTGTCGGCGCGCCGCACCCAGTAGACGATGCGCCCCCAGACCACCGCCGCGTCGGGTTTCGGCACAGCCTCGACCTGCACGACCGCCTCGCTATCGAGCTGCACCGTGGCGAGCACCTTGTGCGTGTAGTCGTCGAGGATGCTGCTCTCCTTGACGAGGTCGTCGTTCGTGAAATCCGAGCCCATCCACGGCTGCAGCATCATCGACGGTGGAATCTTGACGATGCGCTCGACGTTGGGCAGGTAGTTCCACATCTCGGTGCCGATGCGCAGCGAGCCGATCCCGGCCTCCTTGGCAGGCGACAGGATGCGCACGAACGAGCGCCGCGGCCGGTCCATCCACAGGCGCAGGCCGAGCGTGCGCTGCCAGCGCGGCGTGGCGATCGTCATCTCGTACTCCCCCTGCACCGTCCGGCCCCACAGCAGCTTCTCGACCTTGTCGAGGATCTCGCGCCCCTCCGGCGGCTGGGCACGAACGCCCGGGGTGGCGAGCGCGGCGAGCGGGACCGCGGCGGCGAGACGAAGCAGAACGCGACGCGTATTCACGAGGCACCGTCGACCGGCGGCAGCGCCACGGCGGCCACGCGCAGCTGAGCCGGAGCGGCGGTCGACGCCATCAGGCCGTCCAGCATCGCCCGGTCCACCACCTCCTTTTCGAGCAGCAACGCGGCCAGCGATTCGAGCGTCGCGCGGTGCGTCCCCAGCGTTTGCGCCACACGTTCGCGCGCCTCGTCGAGCAGCCGGCGCACCTCGCCGTCGATCGCCTCGGCGGTGCGCTCGCTGAAGGTGCGCGGCTCTGGCAACATCGGGCCGTTCAGGTACAGCGGCCTGGGCCGCGCGTCATAGGTCGCCAGGCCAAGCGCCTCGCTCATGCCGTAGTGCGTGACCATGTGGCGCGCCAGGTCGGTGGCGCGCTGCAGGTCGTTCTCCGCGCCGGTCGATACGTCCTCGAACACCAGCTGCTCGGCCACGCGCCCAGCCAGCAGCACGTCGAGCCGATCGAGCAGCTCGCTGCGACGCATCAGGTAGCGGTCCTCGGTCGGCGACTGCTGGGTGTAGCCCAGCGCCGCGATGCCACGCGGGATGATCGACACCTTGGTCACGCGGTCGGCGTTCTTGCGCATCTCGGCGACCAGGGCGTGGCCGGCCTCGTGGTAGGCGACGAACCTGCGCTCGGTCGGGTTCATCACCCGGTTCTTCTTCTCGAGGCCGGCGACGATGCGGTCCAGCGCTTCCTCGAAGTCCTGCATGTCCACCGCGTCCTTGCCGAGCTTGGCGGCCCGCAGCGTCGCCTCGTTGACCAGGTTGGCCAGGTCGGCACCAGCGAAGCCGGGCGTGCGCGCCGCGAGCACGGCAAGGTCGACAGCCGGCGCCAGCTTGACGTTCTTCACGTGCACTTCCAGGATCTGCCGCCGTCCGATCAGGTCGGGCCGGTCGATTGCGACGTGCCTGTCGAAGCGCCCTGGCCGCAGCAGCGCAGGATCGAGCACCTCGGGCCGGTTCGTCGCGGCGAGGATGATCACGCCGCGGTTGGTGTCGAAGCCGTCCATCTCGGCGAGCAGCTGGTTCAGCGTCTGCTCGTGCTCCTCGTGGCCGCCGGACAGGCCGACGCCGCGCGCCTTGCCGAGCGCGTCGATCTCGTCGATGAAGACGATGCATGGCGCCTTGGCCGCCGCCTGCTCGAACAGGTCGCGCACGCGCGCCGCGCCGACGCCGACGAACATCTCGACGAACTCCGAGCCGCTGAGCGACAGGAAGGGCACGCCGGCCTCGCCGGCCACCGCCTTGGCCAGCAGCGTCTTGCCGGTGCCGGGTGCACCGACGATCAGCACGCCCTTGGGGATCTTGCCGCCCAGGCGCTTGTACCGATCCGGGTTCTTGAGGAACTCGACGACCTCCATGAGTTCCTCGCGCGCCTCGTCGATACCCGCGACGTCCTTGAACGTGACGCCGGTCTCGGTCTGCATGTAGACCTTGGCCTTGCTCTTGCCGATCTCCAGCATGCCGTGCCCCATGCCGCCGCCGCCCATGCGCTTCATCAAGAACCACCAGATGCCGAAGAACACCAGCGCCGGCGCGACCCACGAGATCAGCGCGCCGAGCCACTTGCTCTCGCGCACGCTGCCATAGCGCACCTTGGCGGCGTCGAGCTGGGCCACCAGGCCCGGGTCGTTGACCAGTACCGTCGCGAAGCCGTGCTCGCCGCCGGCGCGCTTGAGCGCCTCGAGCTTCTCCTTCGGCAGGATCTGCTCCAGCCCTTCGGCACGCAGCTTGCCGGTCGCAATGCCGTCAGCGATCACCACGTTGTCGAGCTTGCCGGCCACGAGCGCCTGCTTGAACTCGCTGTACGTCAGGGTCTGCGTGTGCCGTGGGGTGAAGAACTCCTGCATCAGGATCAGGCCCACCAGGGCGGCCAGTACGTACCAGAGCGAGAACGTCTGTTTCTTGTCCATGAACACTCCTCCAGGGAATCGGGACTCAGGCGCCAGGACGCCGGCGTGATCGTCGTTCGTCGAGGGCGACCTGGATGGCCCCCCACAGGATCAGCACCGGACAGACCAGCATGACGGCGGCCAGCAGCGCGCTCCACCAGGCGAAGCCGAAGGACCACAGCACCGCCGCAGCGATCACCACGGCGAGGATCGGACACAGCCACATCCAGCGATTGGCGAACTCGGGCCACTTGACGAGTCTCATGGCAACCTCCGTCGTCATTGCAGGCGTGCCCGCTTGAGCAGCGCCGAGTTGACGATCACCGACAGCGAGGACAACGCCATCGCCGCGGCAGCGATGATCGGGTTGAGCAGCCCGAAGGCGGCGATCGGCACGCCGACCGCGTTGTAGATGAAGGCCCAGAAAAGGTTGCGCTTGATCGTGCGCATGGTCGCCCGCGAGAGCCGGATGCCGGTCACCACGTCGCGCACGTCGCTGCGCACGAGAATGATGCCGCCGGTCTCCTTGGCCACATCCGAGCCCGACCCGATCGCGATGCCGATGTCCGCGGTCGCCAGCGCCGGGGCGTCGTTGACGCCGTCGCCGACCATCGCGACCACCTTGCCGGCCTGCTGCAGTTCCTTGATCACGCGCGCCTTGTCGGAGGGCAGCACGTCGGCGATCACCCGGTCGATCTCCAGCGCGCGGCCGATCGCCGCCGCGGTGCGGGCGTTGTCCCCGGTCAGCATCACGACCTCGACGCCTTCGGCGCGCAGCGACCGCACCGCCTCGCGCGCCTCCGGCTTGATCGTGTCGGCGACCGCGATGACTGCGGCGAGTTCTCGGTCGCAGGCGAGCAGCATCGCCGTCTTGCCGTCCGCCTGGAAGCGCTCCATGTCCGCACCGACCTGGGTCACGTCGACGCCCTCGCGTTCCATCAGCCGGCGGTTGCCGAACAGCACGGCGCGCCCCTCGACCTGGCCGCGCACACCGTGGCCCGGCACGGCCTCGAAGCCCTGCACCGAACAAGGCGCGATGCCGGTCTCCCTGGCGCTGCGGAGGATGGCCTCGGCCAGCGGATGCTCGGAGCCGGCCTCCAGGCTGGCTGCGAGGCGCAGCGCCTGGTCGTGGTCGCAGTGCCCGCAGGGCTGCAGATCGGTCAGCGCCGGCTCGCCGCGGGTCAGCGTCCCGGTCTTGTCGAACACGACGGTGGTGAGCCGCTCGGCCTTCTCGAGGATCTCGCCACCGCGAATCAGGATGCCGGCCTGCGCGCCGCGGCCCACGCCCACCATCAGCGCCGCCGGGGTGGCAATGCCGAGCGCGCAGGGACAAGCGATGATGAGGACCGCGATGAACGCGAGCAGGCCCTGCGGGAAGTTGCCGGCCAGCCACCAGAGCGCGAACGCGAGGATCGCCGTGCCCACCACCGCCGGCACGAAGTAGCGCGTCACCTGGTCGGCGATGCGCTGGATCGGCGCACTGCTGGTCTGGGCGTCCTCGACCATCTTGACGATCTGTGCGAGTGCCGTCTCGGCGCCGATGCGCGTGGCCTGGAAGCGGAAGCTGCCGGTGCGGTTCAGCGTGCCGCCGATCACCGCCGCACCGGCCTGCTTGTCGACCGGCATCGACTCGCCGGTGAGCATCGACTCGTCCACCGACGAGGCGCCCTCGAGCACCACGCCGTCGGTCGCGATGCGTTGGCCCGGCCGCACGACGATCGTCTCGCCCACCATCACCTGCTCGGCCGGGATCTCGATCTCCTCACCGCCGCGCAGCACGTGGGCGGTCGCGGGCTTGAGGTCGAGGAGCTTGCGCACCGCCGCCGAGGAGTGCTTCTTGATGATCTCCTCCATGTACTTGCCCAGCAGCACGAAGGCGATGATCACCGCCGAGACCTCGAAGTAGACGTCGCGCTCCTCGACCTTCACCGGCAGCACCGACGGGAAGAACAGCACCGCGACGCTGTAGAAGTAGGCCACCGAGGTGCCGAGCGCGATCAGCAGGTCCATGTTGATGGACCGGTTGCGCAGCGCATTGAAGGCGCCGACATAGAAGCCCCAGCCGCCGACGAACTGCACCGGCGTCACCAGCAGGAACAGCCACACGCCCCAGGTGAACCAGGGCAGCGCCGGGATCGGCACCCAGGTCAGCAGCGTCGCGCCGGTGGCCAGCGCGATGAAGGCGCCGGCGCGCATGATCGCCAGCGCCAGCACGCCGGTCAGCGCGATGGTGACCCGCGTGCGCATCGACTTGAGCTCGGCCTCGGGCGACTCGAAGATGCGCTGGCAGCCGGCGCTGCAGAAGTAGTAGCTGCGCCCGCCACGGTCGGTGCGCAGCGCGGTCGCCTTGTCGACCACCATGCCGCACACCGGGTCCTTCGCCTGGCCGGACTCGTCGCGTCGCAGCACGGTCTGCAGAGGGCGGCCTGCTGCATGCATGTCCTCGGCGACGGCGGTCGGATTAGCCGCAGGCGCGGCTTCGGATGCCCGCGCGGGAGTGCCGACGTAGCGCGGCGGATCGCGCTGGAACTCACCCAGACAGTGCCCAGAGCAGAACAGGTAGGTGCGCCCGCCGTGTTCGGCGCGCCCCGCCGCCTTGGCCGGATCCACGGTCATTCCGCACACTGGGTCGACCGAAGCGGTGGCCGACGCCGCGCGTCCGTCGTGAAGCACTGCCTGAGTCATGTCCTTCTCCTGATCGATGCGTGGAGGGGGTATGCGGTGGGCGTCATGGGGTGCGGCGCGCGGCGCCCTTCCATGCCGCCGCGCCGGCCGCGAGAGCGGTCAGCCCGCCTGCGATGAGGAACGGCAGCGGCGGTGCCAGCGCGAACAGGCTTCCCGTGGCTGCGGCACCGACCGCCTGCCCGAGGTTGGCCGCCGCGGCCTGCCGGCCCATCGCCCAGCCCTGGCGCGCGCCGGCCGCACTCGAGATGCGCACGGCCAGCGAGGGGATGAGCACGCCGATGCCTGCCGCCGCCAGCACAAACGCCACGGCGGTCACGAAGCCCCCGTTCGGGACGGCCAGCAGACCGAGACCGGTCGACAGCACCAGGAGCGCGGCGACGACGAGCCGCGGTTCGCCCAGCCTGCGTTCCAGGCGCGGCAGGGCCCAGAACTGCACGGCGATCATCACGCCGCTGCACAGCGCGAAGTACGCCGACACCGGCAACGTGCCTGCCGCAGGCGCGCGGCGCGCCGCCAAGGTCACGCCGACCTCGGCGACCGTGATCGCCAGCACGACGACGGCCGTCAACAGCAGCGAGCGGGCGATGCGCCGCTCGTCGCCGGACACCGCACCGCCCGGCGCAGGCAGCATGGCCTGGTTGGGTGGCAGCTTGAGCACGCCTGCGGCCGCCAGCACCCCAACGACAGCGACCACGTCCAGCGGCAGCGTGGCGAACGCGCCATTGCCACCGACTGCGCGTATCGGAGCAGCCAGCCCGTCGCCGAGTGCCGGCCCGAGCAAGAAGCCCAGCGCGGTGGCCGAGGCGATCCAGGCGAAGCGGCGCTGCAAGCGGGGCGGCGCGGACGCGGTGACGATGTAGGCGAACACCGCGGGAAGCACCGCCGCCGACGTCAGGCCGGCGATCGCACGCGCCGCATAGAGCCCGCGCATCGAGAGGGGCAAGGTCAAGGCCCACAGTGCCGTGCTCGACCCGGCCAGCCCGGCAGCGAGCACCCAGCGGCGGTCGATCCGATCCGCGAGCGCTCCCCAGGCGGGCGCGAACAGGAACAGCGCGAGCGTGTACACGCCGGTGATCCAGCCCGTGTGGCTGTCCACGTCGGCCGCCGAGCCGACCCCTGCGCGCTCCACCAGCCCGGGCAGCAGCGGCAGTGTCACGCCGTAGGCCATCGACACCGCCATCCCGGCTGCGAGCAGCGCCGCGAAGGCGCCGGCTGCCAGTTCCCCTCGCGGGCCAGCCGCCAACGACAGGGAAGGCGACGACCATGACCGCTCACCCACGGTAGACATCGCGGCGGGTCAGCGGGACCGGCCACGCTCCGCCATCGCGCTTCGAGGCGACGATCTGGTAGATGCCCGTGCCTCCTGACTCGAACTCGAGCGCACAAGCCGCCATGTAGAGCCGCCAGACGCGGTAGGTCGGCTCGTCGACTTCCCGCAGCGCCTCGTCGCGGCGTGCCTCCAGCCGCTGCACCCAGTGCCGCAGCGTCAGCGCGTAGTGCGGCCGCAGACCTTCGACATCGTGGATCTCGAAGCCGGCCCGCTCCATCCCGAGCTGGATGTTGCTGACGCAGTCGAGCTCGCCGTCCGGAAACACGTAGCGATTGATGAACTCGGTCGCGACGGTCCGGTTCCAGCCCTCCTCGTCATGGGTGATCCCATGGTTGAGGAACAGCCCGCCCGGCCGCAGCACGTGCTGGACCGCGGCGTAGTAGGCCGGCAGGTTCGCCAGGCCGACATGCTCGAACATGCCGACGCTGGACACCTTGTCGTAGACCGCAACGCCGTCGAGGTCGCGGTAGTCGCGGAGCTCGACCGTGACGAGATCCTGCAGCCCTTCGGCCCGGATGCGCTCGCGTGCGTATTCGAGCTGCCGCTGGCTGAGCGTGATGCCGTGCGCGCGCACGCCGTGGTGGCGCGCCGCCCAGCACACGAGCGCGCCCCAGCCGCAGCCGATGTCGAGCAGGCGCTCGCCGGGCTGCAGGCGCAGCTTGCGGCAGATGTGCTCCAGCTTGTTGCGCTGGGCCTGCTCGAGCGAGTCGTCGGCGGCCTCGAAGTAGGCACAGGAATAGACCCGCTCGGCATCCAGCCACAAGCCGTAGAACGCGTTGGACACGTCGTAGTGGAAGGAGATCGCCGCCCGGTCGGTCTGGCGTGAATGGCGATGCGCGAACCGCCGGGCCATGCGCGAGGCCAGTCCCCCGACCGGCTTCAGGGCGTCCTGCTCGGACACCCGCAGCATCAACGCGTCACGCCACAGCGCCAGCTTGTCGCGCCAGGTCAGCGAGACCGCCCCGAAGTGGTCCTTCAATGCCAGTGCGCTGTACAGATCGCCTTCGACATCGATCACACCGCGGAAGTAGGCGTCGGCCAGCAACAGCGGATCGGGCCGCAGCACGAGGCGACGCAGCAGCCCGGGGTCGCGGATCACGAGCGTGTACTCGGGGTGGGTCTCGAGCTCGTGCAGGATCGCATCGCCCAGCCTCAGCGCCGGTGGCCGTTCGATGCCCGCCAGCAAGCGGCGCAGGATGCGCAGCGCCGGAGCGTGCAGGTCCGGCGGCAGGGGCCGAGCGAGCGTGGTCGAGTGGTCCATCGGCAGGTCCCTTCAGTGCATGTCTTGTGGTTCGGCCAGGGTCGCGGTAGAAAGGTCGTCAACGGAAATCAGCGGTGCGCGCCGCAGTTCGTCCGTCACGGCCGTGAGGCACTGCCGGCTCGCTGCGTGGACGGTGAACAGCGGTTGGCCCCGGTGCATCCGCTCGCCGATCCGGGCTTGCAGCACGACGCCGGCGCCGGCTCCTTGCGGTGCGCCAGCCAGCAGCGCGACGCGCCGCACATGCGCGCCGTCCAGCGACCTCACGTGGCCAGCGTGTTCGGCCGTGATGGTTTCGGCGATCGGCGCCAGCGTCGGCTCATGCATTCCACCCTGGGCCTCGCACAGGGCCTGGAAGCGCGCCCATGCAGCGCCGCTGTCGAGCAGTCGCCAGGCGTCGAGCTCGCCATGTCCGGGTCGGCTCGCGCCGCACATCTCGAGCAACTGGCCGGCTTCGGCCAGCGCGTGCATGCGCAGGTCGACCGGCGCCGCCGCGGCGCCGCGCAGCACGGCCAACACGTCCAGCGCCTCGGGTGCCGGACCGATGCCCAGACCCACCGGCTGCGTGCCGGCCAAACGGGCGACGCGAACCTGCACGCCGACCGTTGCGCCCACGGCCCTGAACAGTGCTTGCAGGCGATGGAAGCGATCGTCGTCGGGCACGCCGGTACCTCGTCCGACCGCCACGTTGACGAGCAGGCTCCCCACGCCGGCAGCCACCCGGCGCGACAGTGCCGACGCCACGAGGCGGGCGTCATCCGCCGTGGAACTCCAAGGCACGTTCGTTGCCACACCCGCGGCGTCCGCGCGGGCGACGCACACGCCCACGCGCGAGGTGATGCTGGCTGCAGTCGCACGATCGAGTTCCACCCCGGTCAGCGTCGCCATCGCGTCGGCGCTGCTCCAAGCCCCCGTACTGGACCGCAGCGAGAAGTGCGGCATCGTCGCGCCCGCTGCAGCCACGATCGCTGCAACGATCGGCGTCGTCCGGTGTCCGGGGATCCGGTCCAGCCCGTGCCGATCGACGACGCGGGTCGACTCCCAGACAAGTGCCCGACTCGCTTCGGCCGTCCAGGCGCGCGCGAGGGCGATGGCCTGCCGGACCGCCGGGTCGCTGTACGGCTCCGAAGTCCAGAGCTCGTGGGTCGGGCCGGCGGCTTGGTTCATCCCTCGCTCCTTCGCCGCGCGGAGGCTCCGCGGTCGCGTCGCGCGGCCGAAGCCGGGTCCTGCGCGAACCCCTCGATGAGGCCACACACCGAGTGGCCGTCGGGCACGCCATCGGGACGCCGCTTCCAGTCGGCCACCGCCCGCTGCATGCGCCGATGCAGGCGCAGGGCGGCGTCCAGCTGACGACCCTGCTCCGCGAGGCGCTGGTCGAGCAAGGTGCGCGCACGCGGACACGGCAGTTCGCCGCGTTGCCCCATCTCGACGAGTTCGCCAGCGTCCCTGAGCGTGAAACCCAGCGCCAGCGCGCCGCGGATGAAGCGCACGCGCGCGACACTGCGCTCCGAGAATGTGCGGTAGCCGTTCTCGGTCCGGCCGTCCGCTTCTACCAGGCCGACCCGCAGATAGTGGCGCAGCGTGTCGGTGGTCACGCCGGCCTGCCGCGCGCACTCGATCAATCGCATCGCATTTCTCCGTCGCCGCAGGGCCGCGTCAACTCCCGGGCAGCGAGTCTCGACCCGGGTGCTGCACATGGGTCAAGTCCCTGCGTGACCGGGCCGGCTTGCATTGCTCAGATCCGCTCGAGCGCCAGCGCAACGGCCTGGCCGCCGCCGATGCACAGCGTCACGATGCCGCGGCGCAGGCCGTCGCGCTGCATCGCGTGCAGCAGCCGGGTGGTGAGGACCGCTCCGGTCGCTCCGATCGGGTGCCCGTGCGCGATGGCGCCGCCCTCGACATTGACTACGTCCTCGGCGAAACCGAGTTCGCGCTGGCAGGCCAGCGCGATGGCCGCGAAGGCCTCGTTGATCTCGACCCGGTCGACATCCCCGATCGTCCAGCCGGCACGCTCGAGCGCCTGGCGCACGGCCGGCAGCGGCCCGAGCCCGAAGAAGTTCGGGTCCACGGCGCCGATGCCGAAAGCCGCCAGGCGCGCCTGCGGCTGCATCCCCTGGCGCTCGGCCCAGCCGCGCTCGGCCACCACCATCGCGGCCGCGCCACTGTTGAGGCCTGGCGCATTGCCCGCGGTGATCGTGCCCTCCTTGCGGAAGGCGGGCTTGAGCCGCGCCAGCGACTCCACCGTGGTGTCGGGCCGGTTGTGCTCGTCGCGCGCGAACGGCACCGGCCCCTTGCGACCGGGCACCTGCAGGGTGACGATCTCGGCGTCGAACCGGCCCGCCGCCTGCGCGGCCGAGAACGCCTGCTGGGAGCGCAGCGCCCAGCGGTCCTGGTCCTCCCGGGAGATGCCGCAACGGATCACCAGGTCCTCGGTGTGCCAGCCGGCATGCTGCCCGCTGACAGCGTCGTGCAGTCCGTCAAGCAGCATGCTGTCGAACAGCGTCACGTCGCCCATGCGCGCGCCCCAGCGCCCCTGCGGCAGCAGGTAGGGCGCGCGGTCCATGTTCTCCATGCCGCCGGCCACCGCGCAGTCGATCATGCCGGCGGCCACCTCGAGCGCTGCGCTGACAACGGCTTGCGCCCCGGATCCGCAGACGCGGTTGACCGTCAGCGCGGGCACTTCGACGGGCAGCCCCGCCGCGAGACCCGCCTGGCGTGCTGGGTTCATCCGGTTGCCGGCTTGGATGACGTTGCCCATCACGAGCGACTGCACCTGGGACCCGGCGATGCCGTTGCGCACCAGCGTCTCGCGGATCACGGCGGCACCGAGTTCGCTGGCGGGTACATCCTTGAGCGCGCCGCCGTAGGTGCCGATGGGGGTGCGGACGGCGCCGCAGAGGACGACTTCGTGGGTAGCCATGGATCTCTCCTTTCGTGGATCAATGCGCGTGCAGTGACGCGTGGTTCTGGTGGTCGGCCTGGGCGCAGACGCGGGCCGTGCACTCGCTTCGCTGCAGCACGCCCTCGCCGACGCCTTGCAGCCCAGCCGCGTTGGCCTCGTCGGTGTCGAGGTGCAATTCGAGCACCGCGCCGTCGTCGACACGCAAGGCGACATGGCGCAGCACCGTGCCGCGCGGCGTGTCGAGCGCGACCTCGATCTCGCCACGGTCGTCGACGCCGAGCCGCCGGGCATCGGCGCTCGTCAGGTGCAGGTGGCGGCGCGCGACGATCAAACCCGTGCTGCGCAAGGTCCCGGCCGGCCCCGCCAGCGTGACCTCGGCGCTGCCCGCGAGATCGCCGGACAGGCGCAGCGGCGCCTCGATGCCGAGCCGGATGGCCTCGGTGCGGCTGACCTCGATCTGGTTGGCCGCTCGGCAGGGCCCGACGACGCGGACGCGCTCGATCCGGCCGCGCTCGCCGATCACGGAAACCGTTTCCTCGGCGGCGAAGAAGCCGGGCTGGCTGAGCGGTTGCAGCACGCGCAGCGCGTGGCCGGCGCCGAACAGGGTCTCGACGGCGGCCTGCGTGAGGTGCACGTGGTGGGCCGAGATCGCCACCGGCATCGAGAAGTCCTGCCGCGACGCGGGGCGCTCGGCGTGGCGCAGCACCGCCGCGGTCTCGCGGGCGATGACCCACTGCTCGCGCGCCCGCACCGCCAGCACCGCCACCTGCGAGCGCGGTGCCTGCAGTTCGGCGACCGCCGCACCGGACGCGCCGAAGGACTCGTTGCGGTCTTCGTCGAGACGCACGCCGAGGAACTCCAGGCCCTCCAGGATGCGCCGTCGCAGCGCGGCAGAGTTCTCCCCTGCTCCGCCGGTGAAGGCGACGGCGTCGCAGCCGCCCATCGCCGCGGCGTAGGCCCCGATGTACTTGCGAACCCGGTAGGCGTGAACCTGCAGCGCCGTCCGGGCGCCGGCATGCCCCTGGTGCGCCCGGGCCTCGATCTCGCGCAGGTCCGGGCCGATGCCAGACAGCGCCATCAATCCACTGTCGTGGTACAGCGCCGCTTCGATCTGCGCCGGGTCGAGTCCGAGCGTCCGCGCGACGAACGCCGGCACGCCGGGGTCCAGATCGCCGCTGCGCGTGCCCATCACGAGCCCCTCCAGCGCCGTCATTCCCATCGAGGTGTCGATGGACCGGCCGCGGTCGATCGCGCAGACGCTCGCACCGTTGCCGAGGTGGCAGCTGACGATGCGCAGATCCTCAGGAGCCCGTTCCAGCGCACCGCTCACCGCTTCGAGCACGTGCCGATGCGACAGGCCATGAAAGCCGTAGCGGCGCACGCCGGCGTCGCGCCAGGCCTGTGGCACCGCATAGAGCGACGCCTGCTCGGGCATGCCGGCATGGAACGCGGTGTCGAACACCGCCACCTGCGGCAGGCCCGGCCAGCGCTCGCGCGCCAGGCGGATGCCGGCCAGCGCGACCGGGTTGTGCTGGGGCGCCAGCGGGGCGGCCTGTTCGATCGCGCGCTCGGTGTCCGTGTCGACAAGCACGGCCTCGGTCAAGCGGGGTCCGCCGTGCGCGACACGATGGCCGACGACATCGATCGCCGGCATGCCGGCATCCCGCAGTCGGCGCTCGATCTCGTCGAACGCCGCCGCATCGACCGCGGGGCGTTCGATCGTCGCCTCCATCAGCGCAGTGGCCGACACCGGGTCGAAGATGCCGAACTTGAGCGTCGCGCTGCCGGCGTTGAGCGAGAGGATGTGCATGGCGCTGCCCGATGGCTTCAATGGAACACCATGCCTTCGACATGGAAGCCGGCGTCGACGTGCACGACTTCGCCGGTGATGGCCGACGCGTAGGGACTGGCGAGCAGCAGTGCCACGCGGCCGACCTCGCAGCCGTCCACGGTGCGCCGCTGCGGCGAGCGGCGCGCGGCCTCGTCGAGCAGCTCGTCGAAGTGGGTGATGCCGGAGGCCGCGCGCGTGCGCACCGGGCCCGCAGAGATGGCGTTGACGCGGATACCGGCGGGCCCGAGTTCGTGCGCGAGATAGCGCACCGAGGCCTCCAAGGCGGCCTTCACCGGTCCCATCACGTTGTAGTGCTCGACCACCTTCTCGGCGCCGTAGTAGCTCACCGTGGTGAGGCTGCCGCCGTCGCGCATGAGCGGCTCGGCCAGGCGCGCCATGCGGATCAACGAGTGGCAGCACACCAGCATCGCCTCGGCGAACCCGGCGCCCGAGCAGTCGGTGAGGCGGCCCTGCAGGTCTTCCTTGCGCGCCGACGCGATCGAGTGGAAGACGAAGTCGAGCTTCCCCCAGCGGTCGCGCAGCGCGTCGAAGACCGCTTCCAATTGCCCCTCCTCCAGCACGTTGCACGGCAGCAGCTGCGCCTGCACCTCCTCCGCGAGCGGCGCGACGAAGGACCGGGCCTTCTCGTTGTAGTAGGTCATGGCCAGCTCGGCGCCGGCGTTGCGGAAGTGGCGCGCGGCAGACCAGGCCAGGCTGTCGGCGTTTGCCACGCCGACCACGAGGCCCCTGCGGCCGGAGAGATCGATGGTTTCCAATGAACAAGCTTCCTGGGTTGTTGCGTGAGTCGGCTGACCAGCGATCAGCGCGGGCCGCTCTTTCGAGCGCGGCCGCCGTCGGCTCGCACGAGGATGTAGAGCAGGACAATGCACAACGCGAGCAGCGCGTGCAGCCACCAGCCGAGCGCATGCGCCCGGTGTTCCAGCACCAGCAGCAGCAGCGCAACCGCTGCGAACGTCCAGAAGATCCACCTGGGCCAGGCGCGACCCGATTCGGTGTCCGAGGGCTTCGTCGGTGAGGTCATGGCCCCTTCCCCCTCAGCGCTCGGAGCGGTGCGGCGACCAGGCGTCGAACCTGAACTCGACCTCGTCGGTCCGCGACGGCGGCCGCACCCAGAGCCGGAAACGGTACGGACCGTCCTTGGCGACGCCGAAGACCTGCCCGTAGCTGGCCTGGTCGTTGACCTTCATCGGCAGCAAGTACTTCGCCGGCTCGTCGACGATGCCCACCTCGCTGAGCTGCGCGCGCACGACCGCGTCCTCGATGCGACGACCACTTGCGCTGTCGTAGAGCGCCACGACGAGGTGGTGCACCTGGCCGCCACCTTTGGGCGGACCGCCGTGCAGTTCGGCCAGCGCGTGCTTGTCCGCCACGACGGCGGCCGGCACGAGTCCCCAGTAGAGGGTGACGCCAGAGCGCTCAAGTCGGCTCTGGGCCAGCGCCGGGCTCAGCATCGTGGCCAGCAGCAGCAACAGCCACGTGGTGGCCGCGAAACGCCGGCATGGCGCCGGCAGCGGGATGACTCTCATGGCGGGCTCCTCGTGGGTCGGCCGGTCAACTGGCATAGATCTGCTGGAACGCCACCTCGGCCCACAGGTCGCGGCTCGTGCGCCAGGACTCCCAGGCCTGGGCACACGCGTCCGCTCCGACGCGCTCCAGCTGGTACCAGGGGTTGGCCGTGCGGTCCGGGTCGTGTGCGCCCCACTGGTCCAGCCACTGCTGCGTCCACGGCATCCAGGCCAGGGCCGGTGTCGCCTTCTCGGACCAGATCTGCCGGCTGACCCGCATCGGATGCAGTTCGCGCAGCAGGCGTGCCGATTCGGGCGTGGCCGCCATGCGGACCCACGGCGAGACCCATTGCGCGTAGGCACGCTCGGCGGCCTCGGACAGCGCCTGCACCTGGTCGAATCCAGCCGGGTTGGCGTCGAATGGCAGGTCCTCCAGTCGGCGTGGTTCGAAACGGGCACCGGTGGCGGCATCGCCCGTGGCGGCATCGTCGAGAACCATCTCGTAGAGGCCGGGCGCCAAGTCCTGGATCGTTCCGGCGTGGTGCAGGATGGCGCGGTGCTCGCGCCGCGCCACGCCCGCCGACACGAAGATGCCGAGGTGGCCCACCTGCTTGTGCAGCAGGTAGACGACGCGCTGGCCGGCAGCCACCAGGTCCTCGGTCGTGGCAAACACCTCCTTGAGCCAGCCCAGCGCCTGGTGCGGTGGTGTGATGTTGTCGCCGTAGGAGCTGAAGATCACCAGCGGCGCCCCGATGCGCTTGAGGTCGGCACGGCAATGGCCGTCGACCACGACCTCCCCGTCCTCGAGACGGTTGCCGACGAACAGCTCACCGGCGATGGCCAGCATCTCGTCGCCGGCCAGCTGGTAGAAGCCGTTCCACCAGCGCTCGAACTCCAGGAAGCGATCGCGCTCGGCCTCCGGCTGCGCAAAGAGCGTGTCGTACTTCCTGAACACGCCCTCGGGCCGCAACGCCTCGAAGTTCTGCACCAGCCAGGCGCCGTCGAAGCGTCCGTTGCCCAGGTCCGACATCCAGTGCGCCGGCCAGACGCCGCCGGTGAAACCACCGAGCAGGCGCATCGGGTTGGTGCCGCGTTCACCGGCCCAGTACGACAGCGGCGAGCCGTTCAGTACCGCCAGCGCCGCGCGATGCTCGCAATGCGACAGCGCCAGCGTGATCGCCCAGCCGCCCTGGCAGTTG
Source organism: Piscinibacter caeni (assembly GCA_003265685.1). Classification (GTDB taxonomy): domain Bacteria; phylum Pseudomonadota; class Gammaproteobacteria; order Burkholderiales; family Burkholderiaceae_C; genus Piscinibacter; species Piscinibacter caeni. The sequence continues at coordinate 41,857 of KZ836107.1, forward strand.
CCGTAGACGATTGGCGACTTGCCGCGATGGCGCCTGGCGACGATGTCGATGAAGGCCGCCAGCGTCTGCACGACGGCCCCCATCGTCTGTCCCTCGACCGGTTCCGGGTCGAAGACGACGAAGTAGACCGGATGGCCTTCGAGCAGCGCCATGCCAACTTCAGAATCGCGCTTGAAGCCGCCGATGCCGGGGCCATGCCCGGCGCGCGGGTCGACCACGATCACCGGTGCGGCGCCCTTGCGCACGTGCTTCTCGAGCGCGTCGCTGCCGCAGCGCGTGACGCGCAGCAGCCGGTAGTTCGACGGCGGATCGAGATCCCGCCCGTCCGCCACCGGCTCGGACTCGAAGTGCAGCAGGGGCGGCATGCCCGCGGCCTCGTGCGCGCTCATGTTGGTTGCACGTTCGCGCAGCGTGTCGGCCGCCGCGGTGGCGCGCCACAGTGCGTCCAGCCAATAGCGGAAGGCCATGCGACCGGGCGCGAGGCCCGCAGAATCGGCCGCAACGGCGGTGTTCGGTGTCGGCATGTCGTCTCAACCGCAGCAGCAGCCGCCGCGGCCCTTGGCGCCCGCACCGGCACCACTGCCACAGCCGCCGACCGGATGCTGGTGCTGCGCGGCCGGCGCGCCGGTCGCGGCGCCCGCTTGATAGCCGGCCTCGCTCAGCGCGGCGACCAGCTCCGGCACCTGGTGCGCGGCATGCTCGCCGCGGACACGCGCGATGCCGCTGCCGAGATCGACCTCGACGTCCTGCACGCCCGGGACGCGCTTGAGCGCCTTGGTGACCGACGCTACGCAGGACCCGCAGGTCATGCCGTCGACTTTGAGTTCAGTGGTTTGCATATTGGGACTCCTTGGGTTTCAGTGCTGGTGGCCGCCCTGGCCACCGGGGGGGAGCTGGCGCGCGTCGTCCTTGGGCTTCGTGTCCGACCCGCCGCCATGCCCACCGTGCCCGCCATGCCCGCCGTGCCCGAACAGGTGCATCAGCGGGCAGGCCAGCAGGATCAGGAACGGCAGCAGTTGCCCGAGGTGCGCGTTGTGACGGAAGAACATCCAGGCCACCGCAGCGGCCAGACCGAGCCACAGCACCCATTGGTTGATGCGGGACCAGTTCGGGCCGGACGGGCTGCCGTTGCCGTGTTCATGGGAGTGGTTCATGGAGGATCTCCTGGCTGCCTTGATGCGTCGGTCACTGGTTCTTGTGGAACTTCGCGTGGTCGTGCACGGGCTTGTTTCTCGTCTTGGCCTTGGCGCCGTACGCCGCTTCGGCTGGCGCACAGGGCATGGACCTGGCCGATGGCGCATTGCGCTCAGCGCCATGGTCATGGCGCTTCATCGCGCCGGCATTGCCAGTCCATGGGCATCGGCATGGATGCCGCGGGAGCGGCAGCCGGGGCGGCCGCAGGGCGCTCCTGCGCCACCGCGGCGCCAGCACCGAGCGCAAGGGCGACCAAGGACGACAGCAGAACGAGGGGGGTGCGCATGGCAAGGCTCCAAGTGAGAGGAAGAACACTGAACGAAAAGCCGAACGAGGAATGCCGCCGCCGGACAGCGCCGCTGCGGGCGCGAGGGCGAACGGAAGAAAGGACGCGGCGCGGATCAGATCCGTGCGGCGTCCGGGCGTGTCAAAGCGCGAGGCGCTGGAACGCGATGCGAGGCGGAGGCCCGTCGGGCAGGTGTGGCGAGTCGACCACCAGCCGACTCACCGCGGGCTCGGCCTGGCCGGACACTGAAAGCGTGTGCAACACCGGCAGTGCGAAACCGAGCGCGGCCAGGTCGTCGCCGGCAACCTTCAACTGCGGAACGCCGACCGACGACTTCTCGCAGAAGTCCAGGCAGTTGACCTTGGCAAGGTCACCCTGCTCGTTGCCGTGTTGGTGCTTCTGAACAGCGTCGGCGGCAACAGGCGCCGCCACGTCGGAGCGGTGATGCGCCGGCTCGCCCAGAGCGCAGGCGTTGGCCACACCCATCGCGAGGCCGAACAGCCACACGAGCAGCACCTGGGCTGCCCATCGGCGGAGACGTCGGCGATCGCTGAACATGATGACGCGGGGCGAAACAAGGCAGATTCGTTGAATCGAGAATAGGCGCGGACTCGCCAACGCCGTTTGATCGGCATCAACAATGCCTCCGTAGTCGACTACGGACTCCGGTCCTGGGCGACCGCTGACGCCAACGAGTCGCGGTACCGCCCTATCGCCCTACTGCTGCCGCTCCACCAGCGCCCCGAGCAGCGCCAGCAGCCGCTCGGACATCGGCCGCCGGCGCCAGTCGCGCAGGTCAACGGACCTGCTGAGCGCGGCATCGCGCTCGAAGTCCTCGCGCAGGCGTGCTGCCAGCGCGCGATCGGGCAAGGCAAGATTGAGTTCGTCGTTCAGGCCGAACGACCGGTTGTCGAAATTGCTGGACCCGACGACGACCCACAGCTCGTCGACGAGCAGCACCTTGCAGTGATTCATGCCGGGTTCGTACTCCAGCACTTCCACGCCGGCGCTGAGAAGGTCCCCATAGCGGCGCCGGCTTGCCCGCCGGGCGATCGGGTGGTTGTTGAAAGCGCCGGGCACGACGACCTGCACACGCACGCCGCGCCGTACCGCCTTCAGCAGTTCGGCCCGCATGCTGCGGTCCGGCAGAAAGTACGGTGAGGTGATGCGGATCGACCGGCGCGCGCCGGCGATCAGCAACTGGAACAACATGCGTGCCCGCGTGGCCCGGCCCGCCGACGGCGTACCTGTCACGACAATCGCATCGGTGCCCACGGCCGGCTGGCTGCCGAGGGCGCGGCAGTGGGCAAAGGATCCGGGATCGGTGAGCAGCTGGCCGGTGCTTTCGAGCCAGTTCTCGGCAAAGGCGGCCTGCACCGACGTGACGATGGTTCCTTCGAGCCGCACCATGGTGTCGCGCCACGGCGGCTGACCGGGCGGCCCGGTGTCCCACCAGCTCGCAAAGCCGGCGCCGCCGACGAATGCAACCTCGCCATCGACGACGATCAGTTCGCGGTGCGTGCGGTTGTTGAACCGCTTCAGCGTGTGCCACCGCACCGGCTGATACCAGGCAACCTCGCCGCCGGCTGCGCGCAACCCGTCGAAGTACGCAGAAGGTGTTCGCCAGCTGCCGATCGCGTCGATGACCAGGCGCACGCGGACGCCGGTGCGCGCGCGCTCGGTCAGCAGGTCAACGAGTTGGTCCGTCACGGCGCTCACGTGGAACACGTAGGCCTCTAGGTGCACGCTGCGACGGGCGCGGGCGATGGTGGCGAACTCCTCGGGATAGAAGGCGACCCCGTTCGTCAGCACCTCGATGGAGGCTGCCTTCGCGACGGGAGCATCGACCAGCGCCGCGAGCAGGCCCATGAACTCGTGATCCTCCGGCAATGGGAGGCGGTCATCGATGTCGTAAGGCAGACCGGGTTCGGCCAGCACAAGCACGAACAGCAGGCCAAGCAGTGACGCGCTGGCCAGCAGGAACAGGTGCCACAACTGGAACGTCAACGCAGCTCAGCGCAGTGCCAGCGCTGCTCCGACACCGACGAGCGCCATCAGCGCATAAGCCGGCAGCACCTTCAGCGCCAGCGATCGACTGTCGAGCACCCACAACAGCCCGAGCTTGGTGACCTGGTTGACGCCGGCCGCGAGAAAGACCGCCAGGCCAGCGACCGAGCCGCCCACGACCCCATCGCCGACCATGCGGCCCACCGACAGCGTGATGGCATCGACGTCGACCAGGCCCGAGATCGCCGCCGTGACCAGCAACCCGGCGTCGCCGAACCGGTCGGCGAGGAATCGCCCGGCGAGCAGCACCGCGGCAAGGAACAGCGCGAACTGAACGGCCGCGGTCAGCTTCAGTGGGTTCTGTGTAGACAGATCGGGCAGATCCTGCGCATGTTCGCGAGTGGTCAGGTACGCACCGAACGCGGCCCCGGCGACGGCCATGGCAGCCAGGGTCGCGACGGTCGCGGTGCCGAGCGCCGGCGCGGCGACGCCGACGAGCACCGCCATGCGGCCGAACATGGCCGCGCACGCGAGCGTTGCCCCTCCGGCAGCCAGGGGCCGCCACTGCGGGGCCTCCTTGGCCCAACGTGCCAGCGTCGCGGTGGTGGCGGTGCTGGACACCAGTCCGCCGAGCAGTGCGGTGAGCGTGAGCCCGCGCCGGGCCCCGAACCAGCGCATCAGGACGAAGCCGAGAAACGAGAGCAAGGCAAGCAGCACGACCGCCCACCAGAGCTTGTAGGGATTCAGAGCATCGAAAGGACCGAACCCGCGATCGGGAAGGACCGGAAGGATGACGACGCTGATCAGCAGCAACTGGATGCCGCTGGTCAACTCGCCTTCGGTGAGCTTGCCGATGCCACTGTGCATCGGTCGTTTGAGTTGCAGCAGTGCGACCGTCACCACCGCGACGGCAGCGGCGAGCAGTGTGCTGCCACCCGCCGCCAACACGCCGACAAGGAACGTGGTGATCGCTGCCATCGCCGTGGTCAGGCCCATGACGCTGTGCATGCGGGCCGTCACGATGTAGCCGGCCAGGATCAGCAGCGCCACCACGGCCAGCACGACGACCAGAATGATCGCCCCCCATCGTTGCGCCAGCAGACCGCTCAGGCCACCGAGCAAGCCGATCAGTGCAAAGGTGCGCAGGCCGGCCACCCGGTGTCCGTCAGGCAGATCGCGCTGATGCCAACCGCGTTCCAAGCCGATGAGCAGGCCCGCCGCCAGCGCGATCCCGACACCCGTCAGATCCGACAGGGACACGCCACTCATGGGTGCGCCTTCACGCCGGGTCCTGCGGCGCGAGCACATTGCTCCGCGGGGCTCGCCGGCGCCTGCTCCCTGAGTCGCGACAGCCACTGCTCGATGTGCTGCAGGCATTCCCGCGGCATCCGCAACCAGGGATGGTGGTCCACGCCGCCGAGAACGCGCATCTCCCACGTCGAGCGCGAGGCCGCCAGTTCCTGCGCCCCAGACAAAGGCGCGGTCAGGTCCGCACCGCCGTGCAACATCAGCACCGGCAGGATCTGCGCCGTCGCCGCGGCCTCGGCGCGCAGGTCATGGCGGTACAGTGCTTCCCACAACGACGAGGTCGACGACACCATGTTGTGCGCAACGAGGTCTTCGGCGACTTCGCGCGGGATGTCGCGAAGAAGACGCGGCAACAGGCGTCCGATGACGCGCCGCGTCAGGATGCACGCGAGTGCGGTTGCCCACATGTTCGTGTAGATCCAGCCGCCACGTTGCCGCGCAAACCAGGCGACGGCTCCTTCGGCGCCGCCGAAGTTGGGAAGACTGATCAGCACGAGCCGCCTGACGACCGACGGATAGCGGGCGGCATAGGCAAGCGCCAGCGCGGCCCCGAGGGAGTGCCCGACCAGCGTCAAGGAGCGCTCCCCGGCCAGGCTCGCATGCAGAGCGGCGACGTGGCGCTCGACGCTGTAGCGCATCCAGGGCTTCGGCGACTCACCGAAGCCGAGCAGGTCGATCAGGACGGTGCGGTGCCCCGACAGTGCGAACGGCACCGGCCCGCAGGTCCAGTAGCGATGGGTCCCGCCCAGTCCGTGCAGCAAGACTGCGCAATGCCGACCGTGCCCCGCGTCGAAGCGCTTCAGCGGCAGTGTTTCGGTCCACATGCGCATCGGCTGCCACGGCCTCAGTTCTGGCGCTGAAGCCGAACGTCGATCCGCGCCCGGCTCGGCGACTTGTTGCTCCACATCCAGCAGTAGTCCTCGCGAACCGCGACCCGCAAGGTGTCCTGTCCGGAACTCACCTGAGCCTGCTTGGCCGGAAACTCGGCCTCCTTGCCCACGTGATAGTGAATATTGAAGTCGACAGGTACGGACGCGGCGAACTCCCAGTGGATAGCGTCCCCCGGCGCGAGCTTGCCGCAAAGCTCGACGAATTTTCCCGGCTCGACGCTGGCGCCATGAGCGAACGCGCCGTCGCGGCTCCAGGCGATCTCGACGATGTGGGAGGCCGCGAAGGCTTGGCTTGCCGTCACCAACGCAATGGCGGCCATGGCGATTCTGGCGGTCTGCATGAACTTTGGTCCTTGTTGGGTCAGCATCATCTTCGACGTCGCACGGTGCTGCCTTGACGCGCGACACGTTTCCCCACCCGTCCTCATCGTCGCTTTCGGCGCTTCACCTTCCGAGGCTTCGGCTGCTGCGGCCGGCTTCCGTCAGCATTCCTGCGACGGTTCTTCCAGGCAAGGACCAGCGCCAGTCCGATGATGACTGCAGCGCTCGCCAAGCCGCCGACCAGCATGAGCCCCAGTTCGCCGTGCGACAGACTCGAGAGGTTCCTGAACTCGTGCGGCATCGGCTCAGCGCTGCCGGGACGAACTTCGGTTCAGTTCGTCGTGCTGGGCCCGGATGCTGACGGGCCACTGGGCCTTGATCCAGGAGAGCGCGGCCACGATTTCGGCATCGGTCAGCACGCCTTCATACGCAGGCATCGAAGACTCGTACGACGCCAGGTTCGCAGCCTTGGCGACGCCGACCTTCGTGATGCGGAAAAGCGTCTCGTCGGGGTGGTGCCACGTATGCCCGGACGCATCGTGCGGCGGTGCCGGCAGGCGGCCTTGCGCGTCTCTCTGGCGCCAGTTGGGCTGGCCCTCGAGCTTCGCCCCGTGACAGGCGGCACAGTGCATCGCGTAGACCTGCCGGCCCAGCGTCGTCACCTGCACATCGTCAGGTTCGAGCAGCCCGGTGCTTGCCGGCTTCGGCGCCAGGCTCGAGATGGCAACGACCAGAACCACCGCACCGATCACGGCCGCAGCCAGGAACAACCGGCTTCGTTTCATGCGCTCGTCCTGACCAACATCACATCCGCGCATCCGAACGCAGGAGATCGCGCGCCTGCGTCCGGACCATCCGCCAGCTTGCAAAGGCCAGCCACATCCCGATTCCTGCGGAGGCCACGCATGGGAGCCATTCCAGGTCGGGGCGCAATGCCGCGAACGTCACCGCGATGCCTCCGGCGACGAAGGCCCAGAAGCGCGTTTCGGCCCAACGGGCCTGCCAGTCCACCTGGACAAGAACCAGAAGGGCGGCAGCGGACGCGACCAACGCGAGCGTGGCGCGCGCATGGTGATGCCCCATCTGCCAGTAGCCCGCCAAGCCGGCCGCGATGACGGCGAACAGCGCAACGGCGGCCAGCAGCCCAAACAGGCCTACGAAGAGACATCGCACACCAGCACGCCATGCATCCCATGGAGCGCCGTCGTCCATGCGCCAAAGGAACAGCCGATGCGCCGCGGCGGCGGCGGCCGCGAGCAACACGCACTCGTGCCACGCCAGACCCGCAGCACTCAGCGTGGCAACGATGCCGACGCTGAGCGCCTTCGCGGCCGAGGAGCGCATCGCGCCGTCCTCGCAGGACTTAGCGAACGACCTCGAGGTCCGTGACCGTGAACTTGCCCGCCTCGTTGACGGCCTTGAACTTCACCTTGTCCCCGGCCTGGCCGAGCATGGCCTTGTCGCGCACGTTGAACACCATGGTCATGGCCGGCATGTCCAGGTTCTTGATGTCGCCATGCTTCAGGGTGATCTTCTTGGCTTCCTTGTCGATCTTGCGCACTTCGCCTTCGCTCATCGAGGCGGGCATGCCGCCCATCTTGCTGTGATCCATCGCCTGGGCGTGGGTGCTGATCGCGAACGGCGCCGAGGCGGCAAAGGCCAGGGCGACAAGGAAGGGCTTGACGGTCTTCATTTCGAATGCTGCGCAGGGGTGTGAAACAAAATTATGCCGGGGCGCGGAGCACCGAAAGATGCCGTGCGCCACCGCCATGCCGTGACGATCGTCACTCAGCGCTTGTGGCTGCCATGGCCGTCGATCTTGGTGGCGCCGGCCTTCTGCGCGACGTTGACGAGGTCCTTCATGCCGGCGTCGTAGTGGCCCGGTCCTTGTCCGTCGCCTTCACCGCCTTGGTGATGGTGCTTGCGCAATGTCGATCAACGCCGGCATCACGAGGAGCCCTCATGAACGCAGGTCCGAGACTCGCCAATCCGAACGCCATCAAGCGTGCGACGAGAGCACGCAGGATCGGGGCCGGTGCTTTGTCCGGCCCGAAGCGCTCCATCGTCAACGCCTCGGTCGACGTCCGGCGCCCCGACGCAGCCCGAAACGCACGATGGCAAGCCGGTTGAACGACTTCAGCGGCCGACGTATGTCCAGCCGGGTTCGCCTTCAATGTAGCGCCAGCCGTCGTTCTGACGTTGCTCGATCAGCCGCGCGGCCTGTCTGGCCTCCTCGCGGCTGGATGTGAAGCCGGCCACCGGCGTCGTCGGCGGTGTGTAATTCCGTTCGCGCTGCTGCAGTAGCAACGTTCCGTCGCGCCGAGCGACCTCCAGTTCCCGCTTCACTTCGCTGCGGGTGAGGGTACTGGGCACCGACTCGAAAACGACACCTGCCTCCCCGCCGATCCATTTGAAACCATCCGAGGCGGCATGGGCGAGCGGGGCGGCGAACGCGGCGGCGACGGCGATGGCGCAAGAGAAAGTGCGACTTGACATGGTGAGACTCCTTGATCGACGAACGTTGGCGTGAGCGCTCGGCCGCGGCGCCGCCTTGAACGCCTGGCGTCGCAGCCGACATGTCACGCAACCACTGTAGGAATCGCACCCCGACCGAATCATGACGGCGCCATTACGAAGTCGTCAGGTTGGGAAGAAGGCCGCTGCGGCGGCTTCCTCGGTGCCGGGCACCGCGATCGTTCGATCAGAAGCGATGGCGAAGCCCGAATTCGTAGCCCGTCGACCTCTGGCCCGTGGCCGGATTGACCGGCCCGCTGCCCGATCGTCCACCGGCCGGTGCGAATGTCGGAAACGAGCCGGCAGAGTCCTCCCAGAGGTCTGAGCCGTGTCGCCCGCGCCGTCCCGTCGTGCGAGCGACGCGGCTCCGGCGGTCCGGGGCCCTGCTCAGGGTGGACTGCGCAGTCCGTGCTGCCACAGATCCCGAACCTGCTCGAAGAGGTTCGAGCCGAGCGGGTAGGTTTGCGGGTCCTTGACCAAACGCAGCCACGCGCGGGTGTCGTGGTGCGCACCCGGAACGGGTTGATCGTCGCGGACGCGGCAGAACCAGGAATGCACGTGCTCGTAGTGCGCCGGATGGTGGGTGAGCGTCCACGCGAGACCCACCAGGTCGGCGTAGCCCTCCTCGCGCCGTGCTTCGCGCATCTCGCGCCGCACGTGTGCAAGGTCCATGTCGCGGATGGCCCCGGGGTCGGTCGCGTCGACGAAGCCAGCCGGGAGCGTGCGCCACGCACCCTGCACGAAACGCCAGCAGTGGCCGATCTCGTGGGCGACCATCGCCTCGATGACGGGGCTCAGCAAGTCCGACTCGATCTGCGCCAGCGTCGCGTCGGCATCCGGATTGCCGCGTATCGCGAACACGAGCTTGCAGCGCTGGCCGGCGAAGCCCATGGACAGCGGCGGGTCGCCCGGCTTGGCGTGCAACTCAAAATCAACATCCAGCGGGAGGCGCTGTTCCCTTGCAAAGGTCAGCACGGGCATGCTGTTTCGTAGCCATTGCATCTCCGCCGCCGTGAGGTCACCGGCGTGAGACGTGGCAGCGCCGAGTGCCGAAACAGCGAGAAAGAATGGGCGGTGCATTGCCCACGATTGCACCACAGATGAGGTTGGCAGGCGCCGGCCAAGCCCCCGGGATTTTCAGGCCTTTGTGAGAAATGGTGCGATCTCGTCGACTGGCGCCTCCGTGGCGCGAACTGTCCCAGTCGCCCAGGTCCCCGCGGCACTCAGCGTGGCAACGATGCCGACGCTGAGCGCCTTGGCGACCGAGGAGCGCATCGCGCCGCCTCGCAGTCTCAGCGAACCACCTTGAGGTCCGTGACAGTGAACTTGCCCGCTTCGTTGACGGCCTTGAACTTCACCTTGTCGCCGGCCTTGACCTGGTCGAGCATGGCCTTGTCGCGCACGTTGAACACCATGGTCATGGCCGGCATCTCGAGGCTCTTGATGTCGCCATGCTTCAACGTGATCTTGGCCGCGTCGGTATCGACCTTCCGGACTTCTGCATCGGTCATCTCGTCGGCCGCTGCCGCCGGACTGCTCGCGGCATGGTGACCCGCGTGCTCGTCGGCCTTCTGCTGTGCCCAGACGGGTGTACTCAGGGCGATGGAAGCCATCAGGGCGGGGAGTGCAAACTTCATGACGATCCTTTCATGGGTCAACGATAAGAACTGAAGACGCGCGTGCTGCCGTCCTTGGCGACAAGCAGCACGTCGAAGGGATCCCGCTGGTCGCCGTAGTCCGGGCCGTCCATGCCGGGAGAGCCGACGGGCATGCCGGGGACCGCCAAGCCCACGGCGTCGGGCGCCTCCTTGATCAGGCGCAGCACATCGGCCGCGGGCACATGACCTTCGACGGCGTAGCGGCCGACCACCACGGTATGGCAGGAGCCGAGTTTCATCGGCAGCTTCATGTGCGCGCGCGCCGCCGTGTTGCCAACGTCGTGCACCGACACGCGGAAGCCGCGCGACTCGACGTGCTTGATCCACTCTTTGCAGCAGCCGCAGGACGGGCTCTTCCACACCTCCATGTGGAGGGGCTGCGTCTGTGCGCGCAGCAGGCTCGGCCCCAGCAATGCGACGGCTCCAGAAGCCGCCAGCAGTGCCCGACGAGTCTTTCCCCGCCGCGTCACATCAATGCTTGTGCGCATGCCCGTCACCCTTGGCGCTCGACGCGGCGACCTTGATCTTGCCGACCATGCCGGCCTGGTAGTGGCCGGCGATCAAACAAGCGAAGTCGAAATCTCCGGGCCGGTTGAAGGTCCAGACGATCTCGCCCGTCTTGCCCGGCCCGACGTGGGCCATGTATGGTTCGTCGTGTTCCATGGTCGGGAACTTGATCATCAGTTCGGCATGCTTGTCGTTCTCGGCTTTCGTTCCGATCACGAACTCATGCATGGTCTTGCCGGTGTTGCGCACGACAAACTTCACCGTTTCTCCCTGTCGCACCTCGATGCTGTCCGGAGTGAAACGCATGTTGTCGGCCATGCCGATTTCGATGGTTCGCTTGGCAGACTTGGCGTCGCCGGCGATGCCCCAGTCCTTCTGTTCCTTCTTGACCGGGCCGGCCTTCTTGGCATGAGCCTCGTCACCGTGCGCCATTGCGGAGGCGGAGATGGCCACGAACGCAGCCGCGAGAATTTGCTTGAACTGCTTCATCAGGTTTCCTTCTTGTTGCGGATTGGAAAGATGGTGAGTCGGCTCGCGCCGCTCAGTTGTGGCCCGCGTGCCCGCCACCGGGTTTGCGCACCTTGACTTCGACCGCTTGGGCCGGTTTCGCGACCGGGGGCATCGAGCCGGTCCCTTCCGCCTTGAAGCGTGCCGGGTCCGGCAGTTCGCCGGTGAACTCGTAGGCAACCGTGCCGGGTGGGTGCTTGTACCAACCCGGGTCGCTGTAGTCGCCGCGCTTCTGTCCCTTGCGGACCTTGACGACGCTGAACATGCCGCCCATGCCGACTGAGCCGAACGGACCCTGCCCCGTCATCATGGCTGCGGTGTTGTCGGGCAGCGGCATCTCCATCTCGGTCATGTCCTTCATGCCGCGCTCACCCATCACCATGTAGTCGGGCACGAGCTTGGTGATCTGCTTCGCCACGCCGCGATGATCCACACCGATCATCGTCGGCACGTCATGGCCCATCGCGTTCATCGTGTGGTGGCTCTTGTGGCAGTGGAAGGCCCAGTCGCCCTCTTCGTCAGCGAGAAACTCGACCTGCCGCATCTGCCCGACCGCGATGTCTTCGGTCACTTCATACCGGCGGGTGCTCTTCGGCGTCGGCCCGCCATCCGTTCCCGTGACCAGGAACTCGTGCCCGTGCAGGTGGATCGGATGGTTCGTCATTGTCAGGTTGCCGATCCGGATGCGCACCTTGTCCATGTGGCTCACCACGAGCGGATCGATGCCCGGGAAGATGCGGCTGTTCCAGCTCCACAGATTGAAGTCGAGCATCGTCATGATCTTCGGCGTGTAGGCACCGGGATCGATGTCGTAGGCGTTGAGCAGGAAGCAGAAGTCGCGATCCACCTCGTCGATGAGCGGGTGCTTGCCCTTCGGATGCGTGATCCAGAAGCCCATCATCCCCATCGCCATCTGCACCATCTCGTCGGCGTGAGGGTGGTACATGAAGGTTCCGGGACGCCGTGCGACGAACTCGTACACGAAGGTCTTGCCGGGTGGAATGCCGGGCTGTGTCAGCCCGGTGACGCCATCCATGCCACTGGGCAGGCGCTGCCCGTGCCAGTGCACGCTGTGCAGCTCACCGAGCTTGTTGGTGACGAAGATGCGCACGCGGTCGCCTTCGACGACCTCGATCGTCGGCCCCGGGCTCTGGCCGTTGTAGCCCCAAAGATGGGCCTTGAAGCCGGGCGCCATCTCGCGCACCACGGGCTCGGCCACGAGGTGGAACTCCTTGACGCCGTTGTTCATGCGCCAGGGCAGCGTCCAGCCGTTGAGCGTGACGACCGGGTTGTAGGGCCGGCCGGTGTTGGGCACCAGCGGCGGCATCGTGTCGGGTTTGGTTTGAATGACCGGCTCGGGCAGCGCGGCCATGGCGACCTTGCTGACTGCTGCGGCACTCACCGCAGCGGTCACCGCGCCAGCGCCACCGATAAAGTTGCGTCGGGAAACCATGTTCGAGTTCCTTGATTGAATGTGTCAGTGGCCGGCGCCGCCACCATCCATCGCCGCGGCGGCGGGGCCGGCGGGCGCGGCCATCGCCGCTTTGCCGATGAGCGCCATGTCGAGATCCGACTGGGCCAGCCAGAAGTCGCGCAGCGACTCGATGTATGCATTGACGCTCGTGATCTGGGAGCGCGCGTCGGCCAGGAGCTCGAACACCCCGATGATCATGCCGTTGTAGCGCAGCACCTGTTCTTCCGAAATGCGCTTCTTGAGCGGCACGATCTCGTCTCGCTGATGGCGCGCGATGTCGTAGGCGGAGCGGTAGTTGCCATAGGCTTCGCGCACTTCCGAGCGGGCGTTGATCGCCGTCTGCGCGGCGCGATGCAGTGCCTGCATGTAGATCGCCTCGGCGCGCGCCACTCGCGCGCCGCCCCAGTCGAACAGGGGCAACTCCAGACCAATCTCCCAGCCCGTCTGTCGCGGAGCTTCGTTGGAGGTGTTGCGCACGAGCCCGAGTTCCAGCACGTTGATGAAGCGCGTCGTGCGCGTCAGCCCCAGATTCTTCGCGGTCTGCTCTGCGCCAAGCTTGGCGGCTTGCACGTCGAGTCGTTGTGACATCGCGACGGCTTCGATGTCCGGCTGGTTGCGCGCCTCGGCTGGCAGGTCCGGAAGGCGCTCCGGCAACTGGAACTGGAGCTGATCGCCCCAGGCACCCAGGAGGCGAGCCAGCCGCTCGCGCGATGCACGCTGTGCCTGGTCGGCACGTGCGAGGCCCAGGGCGGCATCCGCATAAAACGCCTGCTCGCGTGCGCGCGCCAGCTTGCTGAAGTTGCCCACCTGCTCCATGCGACGAGCCAGCTCGGCGCTCGCTTCGGCCGTCTGCTTCACCTGTCGCATGTAGCGCACCGTCTCCTCCGCCGCCACCGCCTGGAAGTAGGCCTTGCGCGCGTCCGCTGCCATCGACAACACATCCATCGTGACCTCGCGCTTGACCTGCTCGAAGCGGCGAGCTTCCAGCTGCGAGACCATGGGCAGGGTCAACAGCCGCGAGAGGTTGATGTGCAGCCCGCGCTCCAGTTCGACCTCGTCGCCTTGCCGAAGGCGCCCGAACGTGAAGCCCGGGTTCGGCAGGCGCCCGGCCTGCACGACTTCGGCCTCGGTAACACCGAGATCCTGGAATCGAGCCTGCAGGCCGCGGTTGTTGAGCAAGGCCACCTGAACGGCGTCGTCGACGGTCAGCGGCTTCGCGAGCAACTCGCGCACGCGGCGATCGATGGTGTCGACGTCGGCATCACTGCGCGCCCAGCGCACGTCCTTGCCAAGCTTGTCCTTGGCCGCAGACTCGATCGAAGAGAACCCAGCGTCGGGCGAGAAGCTGGCACAGCCGGCCAGCACGGCGGAGGCCAGGACGACGACGAGGAGTCCCGAACGTCGCGCGCTCGGGAGGTCGGGCGCGACGCGCCCGAGGTAGGAAGCTGAATTCATCCGATTGACCTCAGTTCATCTTGTGCCCGCCGTGGCCGGCGGGTGCGCTTGCCGGCGCCGGCGTTGCCGGCTTCGGGGGCGCGTTGTTCGTGGCGGGCGGGTCCGGCTGCCGAGCCTCGCGCGCATAGGCCCGCCAGCCTCCGATGCGGTTGACGGTGTCGTTGGCTTCGCGCCAGGAACCCACGGACTGTTCAGCGTGACGCTGGTAACCCCCAAGGGTCGACTGGAAGACCAGAGGCGGAACGACGGCCGAGGAATCGAGTGGATCGGCTCTCTTGCTGGGCGCGGTTTGGGCAAGGGTCGCAGAACTGATCGCGAACAGGAATGCCGGCGCAAGCCAGCGGAACATGGCAATTTTCATGACATCCTCGCTTGAGTCGGACCGGGTCACGACGCCTGCTGCGCAGGGCGGACCGGTCTACGATGCTGGTCGCGCCGCCGCGAGGGCGATCGACCAGGATGGTGATCAGGCGAGGATCAGGCGGGGAGGTCGATGCGGTACGTCCGCAAAGACTGCTGGAAAGCGGATTTCCAGGAAGGCGACAGCGGTCGATGCCGAGTCTGCCTGCGAAATGCTTGTCCGCTCGAACGCGGGCGCGGCAACGCTGCAACATGGCGCGCAACTGCTGCACTTCATCTTCAGCTGCGCAGAATGCCCTGTCGACGAGTCGGGCACAGTCTCGACACCTTGACTCCCGGCCCCCGTGTTGCCAGACCGAACGTCCTCACTGACTTCGTGAAAGTCGCCATGCGTCTCGAGCTGAACGATCTCATTCGCCTCGCGGGAAGAATGGTGCCCCGGCCCGCATCCGCCCATGGTCACCGCTGCCAACCCCTTCAAGGGGACGGCAGCAGCAATGAACCAGATGAGAAAGAGGCGAACCACACCCGACATACCCGGAACTTTACCTTAGTGCATTGAGAAGCATCAGCCTGCTCGGCAGTCTATGGAAGGCTGGCCGACGCGATGCGCTCAGAATGCTTACCGATTCGTAATGTTCTCGGGCCACTCAGCCATCGTCGGTGGATGTCATTCGATGTCCGCCACCATGCGAGCCAGCAGCACACGATGCCGGCTCGCCTCGTCACCCGGTTCGAACCCGTACGTGCTCCCCCAGGCCCAAGCCGAGCCGGCGAGTTCAACGACGCGGATCTCGCCCGCAGCGCCCCGAACCATCGTTTGGGCCTCTCCGTCTGACCAGTTCGCCCGCAGGACATGTTCACCGGGCGGCAGCCTCAGGCGCACGAAGGACTCAGGCACCGTTTCGGCCTGCGCACCACCGTCGACGGTCAGCTTGACGACGTTGGCGGCGTCGGCCCACCGCTTGCGCACCACGTACACCGTGAACTTGTCCGCAGATGCCGCAAACCGTTTGGCATCGGCCTCCACGGTGGGCGGCGGCACGGGCGCACTGGTGCAGGTTCGCTTGCAGCGTGGCGCCTTGCCGACGCGATGGCACCAGGTGCCATCGGCATTGAGCGGCCGAATGGGCTTGGACGCACACGCAGCGAGAAGCAGCGTGCTTGAGCCGAGTACGATCAATGCGGCTCGGCGTCCCGTCGTGGACTGAACTCGTTGCACAGACGCATCCTGGCGGTATCCCTGCGGTCCGGTCGGCACCGACGCGTCAGCGATGCCCGTGCGGGGTGGTGATCGTGCTGCTCTGGTGACCGCTGCGACTCAGCCCACCGGGGACGTTGCCGACGTCTGCCCGGGAAGGCCTGCCGGTGTTGGCCGCGTTGCGCGTGTTGCCCGGAATGCCGACGAAGACCGCGCCGGCTTCGCCACCGAGGTCGAGCCAGCCATCGGCAGACACGGGATTGCGCCTCCACGCCTCGAGCTCCTTGATGACATCAGCACGTGTCTTCGCCGACGGCATCGCATGGGTCGTGAAGCCGGCTTCACCCCCAACCGGTGTGATGCCGGAGGTTGCCAGCGCGGGCAGAGACACGGCACTCACCAGCGCGATCAGACTGAAACGGAACTTCATGATGGACTCCTTGCGAGTTGCGCGATACCTCGTGGGTCTCGCGAATTGCGGTGCCTGGCTGCACCGTTTCTTCACTCTAGGAGCCCATGCCGGACGGGCTGCTTGCCTTCGGATTAAGTTTTCGTCATCTGCCGCCGCGGCCCGGCTCGGCGCCGGGCCGACCTCGAATGCCGGACTGCGCGAGCACAACGCTCACGCAGCCGGGTCTCGCTCCGGCGGCCGGAAGTCAGAATGTGTGCCGAAGACCAATGGAGTAGGCGTTGTTGTTCGTCTTCGTGTCCTCGCGGGCCGCCCCCAGGTCGGCATAGATGGTCGTTCGCTTGCTCAGGAAGTAGTTGTAGCCGAGGCCTAGCTTCGACTGCGTGTTGTTGCTCCCCTCCGGGTCGAGTCGATAGTAGGCGACCTTCAGCTGGCCGGAGCCCAGGGGAGCAGTCGCGGCGATCGACATGAACTTGTTCGTGGCCGTGCCGACCTTCGCCCGGGAGAACAGCACGATCGGTCGCACGTAGCCGAAGTCGTAGGCCCCCGTTACCGCCACCAGCGAGTCGCCGTCGGTGGGACCGCTCGACACCTTCTCGTAGCCGACACCGCCGTAGATCGGCCCCCCTTTGTATTCGACATTGAATCCGTTGTCCCGGCCAGCGCCCGTGCTTTCGCTCAGACCGACCGCAGCCTGCAGTGTCAGCCCGCCGAGATTGGGCGACTTGTAGCCCACGGTATTGGAAGTGCGGATGCCCGCCCCCTGGCCGTAGTTCGGCGCGCGGAAGCCGGCCCAGGTCGCCGTATCCATTCTCCCGACGCCACTCCAGTCGAACGGATCAGCGCGCAGCGTCAACCAGAAGATGGGCGTGTAGTCGCGGCCAAGGTAGACGGAGCCGAGACCGGCGCTGGTCAGTTGCACCGTCGACGCGCCTTGCCAGAACGACGCGGCGTTGGTGATCGCGCCCGTGTCGATGTCGAACCGGTGTTCGAGCTGGAACTGGGCCGACATGCCGCCGCCAAGGTCTTCGTTGCCGCGGAGGCCCAGGCGATTCGCGTAGGCTGGGGCGACGTTCCAGGCCTTCGTGGAGGGCGCCCCTGGATTCGTGGCGCTGCCGCCATTTCCCTTCTGCACCCCCGCATCGACCAATCCGTAGATCGTGACCGACGACTGCGCGTTCGCGCCCGCCGCCAGGGCAGACAACGCGGACAGGATGAACATGGACTTCTTCATGAGAGCAATCTCCGTTGTGGGACAAGGCAACACCTTCCACGCGACGAATGCGTCCTCTGACTCGGATTGAAGGGCGAGGCGCGCTGCGGCGCGAGACGTGAAGGCGCTGTCGAGCAGGCTAGGGACGAGCCGCCGCCGTGGCGATATGCTCGCGAGAAGGATTGCGGGCGTGGCTAGCAGACCCTGGACAGTTCCGCGGGCTTCCGTCGCCTCGTTTCCACAGCGAGTTGCACAGCGAACGCCGCAGATGCGGCCAGTCGAAAGAATCCGACGCAGCCACATGAAGCAGAGGTCGCGCACGCATCAACATGACCGGCCGGTAATCTGCCGGCAAGCGTTTGGTCAGTCGTTTGTTCCTATCGTTTTCGGACTGCAAAGCGACGTGCGCTGCTAGCAACCCTCACGAGTTGTCGCTCCGGCCGTCGCATGCGGGCCTACAAAGGACAACGACATGCGGAGACAAGACATTCAGCTGCTCGCCAGTGCCCGACAAGGTGACCTCGAGGCCCGGTACGAAGTCGGCAGACGCTATCTGCTCGGCGTCGAGGGTTTCCCGCTCCACACCGATACCGGATTGGAGTACCTGACGCACCCATCGCTCGAGCCGTCGGAGCGAGCCGCGCGCACCATCGCCGAAGCTCTTCCCCTGCACGAACTGGTGCGACGCAACCTGCTGCCTGCGCTCGTGAAGGCGGCTCGCGCAGGGTCGACTGGAGCGCGGGTGAAACTCGGTGCGTGGCGCGCGCTCACGAGCAACGATCCCGATGAGTCGACGCGATGGCTCGACGCGGCGGCCGCCACCGGCGATGCCGGAGCGCGCGCAGCGACCCATGCGCTGAGAAGCCACCCAGGCAATCCTGCTGCCTCTGTCCTGGTTGCCCTGAAGGCAGAGCCAGGGATCGATCTCGCCCGCCTGGTACCCCAAGCCTTGAACGCAGCGATCCGGTCCGACGACCCCTCGGAAATCGCCCGAGTTCTGAACGCGGCCTTGACGGCGCATTCCACTGTCACACCGGAGTTGGCGGACGCCGTGTGCATGGCCATCGCCCGCCTCGAGAACGACGCGGAGCTTCGACTCTCGTGTGAGCGCAGCGCTCTCGAGTCTCTTCTCGAAGACTGCATCGGCCGTGGCAACGCGACGGCGGAACTGCTCCTCGGTCGCGCGCTGTGTGGCTTCGGAACACGCGCGCTGCCAGGGCCGCTGCTGACGGGGGCACAGAACCTGCGCCGCGGCGCGGCGCTCTTGCTCCGCGCGGCCGATGCAGGACTGACCGCGGCATGGATGGTCCTCTACCGCATCCACGCAGACAACCGCTCGTCGGTCTCCAATCCGCAGATGGCGCGGTTCTTCCTCGAGAAGGCCGCACTCGCGGGCGAACTCTGTGCGCAGCGGCGACTTGGCGCGCTGATCCTGCGGTCGGCGACCACCGTGCACGAATCCGAGCAAGGCATCCATTGGCTCCACCAGGCCGCGCGCCGCCAGGACGCGCTTGCGGCGCAGTTGCTCCGTTCACTGGTGCTCCCGGTTGCAGGATCGGACACCGAAGCCGACGCGGCCATCGATGCCGTACGCCGCGAGGACCCGTGGCTAGCCTGCCGCCTGCGCACGGCAAGGGATTTTGGTCTGACCAAGCTCGAGGCGATGAGCGTCGACATCGTCGCAGGGTTCCGGCCCTGGGGGCTGGTCGTCGGTCCCAACCCCTCCATTGCGCAGGCAAAGCTGGCCTCGCCTCGCGCCATCCCGGCACTTCGACCACAGGCCTTCGAGAATTTGCGGCGATCCGTCGCGTTCTTCGAACAGTCGCGACAGGACGGGTCTCCGATCGAGGGCGACCGGCGCAAGCGCACCCACCGCCTGCGCTACTGTCTGGAACGCTCCGGCATCGACGAATCACTGTTCTTCGCGAAGGTCCGGTCGACCGTACTCAACTCCCTGCGACAGGGAACGAAGTGGGCATTCCATGCGCAGCAACCGCTGCGCATGGCCTTGGCAACCTAGAAGAGACGTCGTTCGGCACCACCGCAGGTGCCATTCGTCGCAACCGCCCATGCGAATCCTGGTCGTCGAAGACAACGCCAAGCTGGCGGGCCATCTGCGCCGTGGCCTCGCGGAGACCGGCTACGTCGTCGACGTCGCGACCGACGGCATCGACGGTCGCCACATGGCGATCGAGGGCAACTACGACCTCGTTCTCCTGGACGTGATGTTGCCGGGCGCGGACGGCTTCACGTTGCTCGAGACACTCAGGCAGCACAAGGACACGCCGGTGATCATGCTGACCGCGGCGGACAGCGTGGAAGACCGGGTGCGTGGCCTGCGCGCGGGCGCCGACGACTACCTGGTCAAACCCTTCGTCTTCACCGAACTGCTGGCACGAATCCAGGCCGTGCTGCGACGCGGCGCCGCGGGTGCACACCACGAACCCGACCGCATGGTGCTCGGAGACCTGGAACTGGACACGATACGGCGGCGGGCGTTTCGCGCCGGCACGCGACTGGATCTCACGGCGCAGGAGTACACGCTGCTGTCCGTGCTGCTGCGCCACCGCGGCGAAGTCATGTCGCGCACGGTGCTCACCGAACTCGTCTGGGACATGAACTTCGACGGCGACTCGAACGTGGTGGAAGTCGCGATACGGCGCCTGCGCTCGAAGCTCGACGAGCCGTTCCCGATCAAGCTGCTTCACACGGTTCGAGGGATGGGCTACGTCCTCGAGCTGGACCGCGGCGACGAGACGGATGCGCGATGACCTGGCGCCATCCCTCGATAGCGGCCCGGCTGACTGCCGGCCTTGGTGTAGTGGCGCTCGTCGTCTTCTCTACAGCAGGCTGGCTGCTGCAACAGGCCCTGGAGTCCGAGCTGGTCGAGGCGGATCGACTGAAGCTGGCGGGGAAGATCAGCGTCGTCCTTCATTTTGTCGATGAGGCCCATCGCTCCGGCGATCGAGCAGCGCTGTTCCATCATCTCGACGACCTGCGTATCGGTCACGACGGCCTTCATGTATGGCTGGTCACGGAAGCGGGTGACACGGTCTACGGCGCGTCGAGCGCCAACGGAAGGAAAGTCTCGCTGGGACTTCAGCCTGGCGTCCGCGCGGATGTGACGGAGACTCCTCTGCCATCGGCATCTCCGTGGCCAGCAGGCCGGCTGGGCGTGGCAATCGAGTCCGCCCCCCGCGACGAACTTCTCCGTTCGCATCTCGCGACGCTGGTCCTCATCTGCGCCTTGGGCGTCGGCTCGACCGTGCTGCTGAGCTGGTTCGCCATTGGTCGCTGCCTCAGACCGGTGTCACGCCTCTCGGCAGAAGCAAGCGACATCACGCCCAGTTCCATGGGGCGGCGTTTGACGATGACGCCCGAGGGCACCGAGCTGACCGGACTGGTGCGCGCCTTCAACCATGCCCTCGACCGCCTCGAAGACGCTTACGCGCAGTTGCAGGCCTTCAACGCCAATGTGGCGCACGAACTGCGGACTCCGCTGGCGTCACTGGTCACGGGCACGCAGGTCGCACTGTCATCGCCAAGATCTCGTGAAGACCTGCATGAGGTCTTGACCTCGAACCTCGAGGAACTGCAGCTACTGAATGCACTCGTCAACGACATGTTGTTTCTCTCTCGCGCGGATCGTGGCGACCGAGCGGAGGGACTGGAAGAGGTTGCACTCGGGGCCGAAGCGGACAAGGCGATCCGTTATTGCGACGCATTGCTGCAAGAAGCTGGCGTGGCCGCAGAGCGGTCCGGCGACGCCGCAGCGGTCTGCAATCCTCCCCTCGTGCTGCGAGCCCTCGTGAACCTCCTCACCAACGCCATCCGCCACACCCGTGCCGGCGACACGATTCGGGTCCTCACCGAGCCGGACCACGGACTCATCGCCCTGAGTGTCCTCAACCCCGGACCCGAGATACCCACGCAGGTCCGAACCCAGATGTTCGACCGCTTCTATCGCGCGGACACCTCGCGTGCACGAAGCCAAGCTGGCCACGGGCTGGGATTGGCCATCGTCGCGGCCGTCGCACGGATGCATGGCGGCACTGTGTTTGTCGAACGCTTAGGCAAGGCCAATCGCGTCGGACTGACGCTGCCGGCCGGGGACAGCCAAACGACGGTCGCTCCGGTCGAGAGCCTCCCCGCAGTGGGAACTGCGCCCGCTACGCAGCCGCCGAACTCGACGGCACGTCCAGCCCGATCGCGGTGATGCCGTCAGCCGATCGGGCAAACGGCTCGCCTTGGTGCATTCGGGCAATGGCGGCGACGATGGCCAGACCCAACCCGTGGTTCGAAGCGCCTACCTGCCGACGAGAGCGCTCTGCCCGGTAGAAGCGGTCGAACAAGCGCGGCAGATGTTCCTGCTCGATCGGACTCCCCTCGTTCTCCACCGAGATCCGTGCCCGGCCACCTTCCGACTCGATCCGAACCGTTATGGTCGAGCCGGGCGTCGCGTAGCGGGTGGCGTTGCTCAACAGGTTGGACAATGCGCGGCGCAAAAGGGACGCGTCGAACGCACCCGTTGCGTCGCCATCGCATACCGCTGACAAGGCGCGGTCGTGAAGCGCGGCCTCGTGGTACTCGATGATTTCGCCGAGTTCGTCAGCGAGGCTCGTCACCGGCGAACGGCGCGCGGTTGCACCGCGGTCCGCTTGCGAAAGGAACAGCATGTCGTTGACGATGATCGCGAGACGCCTCAGATCCTCCAGGTTTCCCGCGATCACGTCTTGCAGTTCGGCGGCGGGTCGCTCGCGCTGCAAGGCCAGTTCACTCGAACCGATCAAGGTGGTCAGCGGTGTTCGAAGTTCGTGCGCAACGTCGGCGTTGAAGCCCTCCAATTGCGCGTAAGCACGTTCGACACGCATCAGCAACGCGTTGAAGCGGTCGACCAGCGGCCGGAGTTCGAGCAGCTGCCCCGCTCCGTCCAGCCGCAACCCCGATCTTCCCAGCGCGACGGCGTCCACTTGTGCGGCCAATGCCTGCACCGGCAGCAGGCCTCTGCGGACCAGCACGAACCCTGTCACGCTGACGACGCCCGCACCGACCAGTGATGCCGCCAACAAGATCGAGCCGAGCCGCTGGAGCAGATCCTGGTCACGGCTCACATCGAGCCCCAGGACCACCCGGATGCGACCGGGAGCACCCGCAGGCCAGGTGCCTTCCCACGCCACCTGCATGAACCGGCTGGCCGAAACGGCATCCCCACCCTCGGGCGGCTGCGGAGCACTGAAGATCACCGCCCCATCGCTGGACGTGATCAACAGCATCATGTCCTCATGGCCGGCGAGAAAGTCCTTGAGCTTGTGCTGCAACTCCTCAGCCGCGGAGCTTCCAGCCGTCTCTGCGAGCGCATGGCGGACAACCGCGCTCTTCAACGCGAGTTCCTCATGCTGACGGATCTGCAGAACCCACAGATTGACGGCGTAAACCGTTCCGGAGACGGCAAGCGCGGCGATCAATCCCTGCAGCGCCAACCACCGGGACAGGCGCGTCCCGAGCGATTGGCCGTCGGTACCAAGGGCGCGCCACCTCACTCCTGGCGCTCCTCCATCACGTATCCCATGCCGCGGACCGTGTGGATCAGCTTGACCTCGAAAGGTTCATCCAGCTTCGCACGCAGCCGGCGTACCGCAACCTCGACAACGTTCGTGTCGCTGTCGAAATTGATGTCCCACACCTGTTCCGCCATCACGGTGCGCGACAGGACTTCGCCACGCCGACGCAGCAGCAATACCAGCAGATTGAACTCCTTGGGCGTGAGTTCGAGCCGCTTGCCGGCTCGTGTCGCCTTACGGCGTGCCAGATCGACCTCCAGGTCCGCCAACCGGAGGCTGGTGGGCATCTGTCCGTCGCGGTCTCCCCCGCCGCGACGCAACAGGGCCTGGACACGAGCAGACAGTTCGGAGAACGAGAACGGCTTGACGAGGTAGTCGTCTGCGCCGCCGGTCAGCCCCTTGACCTTGTCTTCGACCGCGTCCCGGGCCGTCAGCATCAGGACGGGCGTGCTGCGCTGCTTGCGCAACTCGGCCAACACCTCGAAGCCATCCCGTCCCGGCAGCATCACATCCAGGACGATCAGGTCGTAGGTGCCCTCGACAGCGAGATGAAGTCCGTCAATTCCGTCGTGGGCCAGGTCGACGACATAGCCACTCTCCGACAAGCCCTTCTTCAGGTATTCCGCCAAGCGGACCTCGTCCTCGATCACGAGAATTTTCATAGGTAGATTCTCCACCAGCCGCTACGTCGCCTCGATTACGAGTTGGTCATCTTTCGGTCCGCATTTGGTCAGCACGCGGTCCGTAGAGTGAAGTCTCGCATCCATCTACAAACCGACGAGGCTCACCATGCGCAAGAACTCCATCTTCACAGTCACCCGCGCGCTCGCAGCCGCCGCCGTCATGGCCGGCTCCCCGCTCTTCGCAGCGGCCCAGCACCAGATGGCGCAAGGCGCGCCTGCCGGTACCAGTACGACCGAGCGGGCCCGGCCCGCGGCGCTCACCCGAGAGCAGGTTCGCGCGGAGGTCGAAAAGGCGATGCGGGACGGCACGTGGCGCTGCCGAACCAGCAGTCGCGGCTGGTGCTCGAACGAACCCGTGGCGACCGCCAAGCCCGAAGCGGACAAGCGGCCGTAGCGACGTCGAGGGCCGCGCCGTGAGTGCACGTCGGCGTATTCTGGTCTTCGCCGCGTCGGCCACGACACTGTCGCTCCTGGGTTGCGCCAGTACGAAGCCAGATGTCAGCTGGCGCGCCTGAGGCGGTCCCTTTGGTTGGCCGCAGCGGATCCAGCAGCCCTCGCATGGGGATGCAGCGACGCCCTGGTCCTCCCGTCCAAGCGCCGGAATCCGCGGTCACGCGGTCTGCCGCCCGCGTCGTCCCGCCTGCAGTCCGGTCGTCCGGCGCTGTCTGAGTCGGGCCGCGCCCATAGGGCCCTGAGCCAGCGAGTCGATGATCGGGCAGTCGGGCCGGTCGTCACCATGGCAGCAATGCACGAGATGCTCGAGCGTCGCCTTCATGGACTGGAGTTCCACGAGTTTCTCGTCCAGTTCTTCGATGTGCGCCTGTGCCAGCGCGCGCACCTGGCGGCTCGGTCGCTTGCGGTCCTGCCACAGGCCGAGCAACTCGCGGATCTGCTCGATGGAGAAGCCCAGGTCTCGTGACTGCCGGACAAACCGCAGCGTGCTGACTTCCTTGTCCGTGTATTGCCGGTAGCCGGACTCGGTTCGCGCCGCTTCCGGAAACAACCCGACGCTCTCGTAGTGGCGAATCATCTTCGCCGAGACGCCCGAGGCCTTCGCTGCTTCGCCGATGTTCATGCTCATCTGGTGCTCCCTGAAACGGCCACGGATTGCGTTTGCTCCGGGCGCTGCGCGGTCGGCGCGTCAGCGGCACCGTGCCAGCGCCGCAACGTCAACGCATTGACCACGACGCTCACGCTGCTGAAGGCCATCGCCGCTCCCGCGATGACGGGATTCAGCATGCCCAGCGCCGCCAGCGGGATGCCCAGTACGTTGTAGCCGAAGGCCCAGAACAAGCCCTGCTTGATCTTCGAGTAGGTACGGCGCGAAATGTCCAGCGAGTCCGCCACGAGCCGCGGGTCGCCACGCATGAGCGTGATGCCGGCGGTCTCGGTTGCCACGTCCGCGCCGCCCGCCATCGCGTACGACACCGAGGCTGCGGCGAGTGCGGGGCCGTCGTTCAGGCCATCGCCGACGAACGCGACGACGGCACCGGCGTCGCGCAGTTCTTTCACGACGGCCGCCTTGTCACCAGGCAGGACTTCGGCACGCACCTCGTCGATGCCGAGTTCCTTCGCGACGGCTTCGGCCGCGCCTCGGTTGTCACCGGTCAGCATGACGGTCTTGATGCCCAGTTGATGCAGCCGCGCCACTGCTGCAACGGCGGTGTGCTTGATGGTGTCACCGAACGCCAGCAGACCCAGCAGGCGCCACTGGGTGCCATCCGACCCGACCAGCCACGAGACCGTCTTGCCCTGTCGCTCGAGCCGCTGAGCGTCGAGCAGAAGATTGCCCTCGGTCAGCTGGAACTCGCGCAGCATCCGCGTGCTGCCGAGGGCCAGTTTCTGGCCTCGAACAGTGCCTTCGACACCACGACCGGGAAGCGCCTTCGCATCGTGAGCCTCGGGAACCGGCAGTCGCTCCTCGCGCACCTTGTCCATGACCGCCATCGCCAGCGGATGGCTGCTCGACTTCTGGAGCGCGGCTGCAAGTCGCAGCACCTCGTCACGACTCGAGCCCTCGGCCGCCGCCACGGCCGCGAGCGAAGGCTTGCCTTCGGTGAGCGTGCCGGTCTTGTCGAAGGCGACCACGGTGACCGCATGCGCGACCTCCAGCGCCTCGGCGTCCTTGATGAGGATGCCGTGTCGCGCGGCGACCCCGGTGCCGGCCATGATGGCTGTCGGCGTCGCCAGACCCAGCGCACAGGGGCACGCGATGACCAGCACGGCCACCGCGTTGATGAGCGCGTGCTCCCAGTCCCCCGTGAAGACCGTCCAACCGAGGAAGGTGGCCAGCGCGATGCCGAGGACAACCGGAACGAACACCGCGCTCACGCGGTCCACGATGCGCTGTATGGGTGCCTTTGCCGCCTGGGCCGACTCGACCATCCGGATGATGCGGGCCAGCGTCGTCTCCGCACCGATGGCCGTCGTGCGAACGGTCAGCGCGCCTTCGGCGTTGATGGCGCCGCCAGTGACCTTGTCTCCGGGGCCCTTGGGCACTGGCAGGCTCTCGCCGGTGATGAGCGACTCGTCGATGTGGCTGCGCCCCTCGACGATTTCGCCGTCCACGGCGACGCGGTCACCCGGCCGGACGACAACGAGGTCTCCCACCACGACTTGCTCGACAGGGATGTCGACTTCCACACCGTCTCGATGCACCCGCGCAGTGGTCGGCCGCAACGCATTCAGGGCCCGGATCGCATCGGCGGTTTGCCGCTTGGCCCGGTGCTCCAGCCACTTGCCCAGCAAGACCAGCGTGATAACAGCCGCCGAGGCCTCGAAGTACAGGTGCGGCATGCCGTGCTCGGCATGCTTGAAGAGCAGGTAGACGGAAAGTCCGTAGGCGGCGGAGGTGCCCAGCGCCACCAGCAGGTCCATGTTGCCGGTCTTGGCGAGGACGGCCTTCCAGCCGGCCCGGTAGAAGCGCCAGCCCAGCCAGAACTGAACCGGCGTCGCCAGTGCCAGTTGTGCCCAGCCGCTGAGCATCCACTCGATGCCGAAGAGCGACAGCAGCATCGGAGCAACCAGTGGCAGGGTCAGCACAGCGCTTGCCGCCACTGGCCACCAGACCGGCAGTCGATTGGCAGGCTTGGGCCTGTCCTGCAGAACGTCCTTCGCCGCGTAGCCCGCTTTCTCGATGGCCACCTTCAGCGCTGAAACAGGCACGGTGGAAAGCGCCTGGATGGTCGCCTTCTCGGTCGCCAGGTTGACTGTGGCGCCGGAGACGCCGGGTACCTTGCGGAGCGCCTTCTCCACCCGCGCGACGCAGGACGCACAGGTCATGCCCTCCACCAGCAGCGTTGTTTCGGTGATGGCAACGTCGTAGCCGGCCTTGCGAACGGCCGCTGCCAGCGAGTCTGCCGTCACGGAAGGATCGGCGTTGACAGACGCCTCCTCCGTCGCCAGGTTGACACTCGCCTCCTTGACTCCCGGAACCGCCTTGAGCGTCTTCTCGACGCGCGTGACGCACGAGGCGCAGGTCATCCCGGTGACCTGGAGCTTGATTCCGAGTGGATTGGAAAGTGCAGCGGTGCTCATGAGTGCCTCGATATGCCGTTCAGTGTTTGCACATCTTCAAGGTTCCAACAATGGAAAGGTCAAGAGTATCGTTGGCTTCTGCCTGCAGCTAGAGGGGTCTCTCCAGATCATCGCTTGACCTTACAACGATGGAAAGGTCAACAGTATGCCCGTCAGCAACCCGACCCCACTGGAGATAGCGATGATCACCTTCGAAGTCAACGACATGACCTGCGGCCACTGCGTCAGCACCATCACCAAGGCGTTGAAGGCCACGGACAAGGACGCCAAAGTCGCTATCGACCTGGCCTCGCACCGTGTGCAGGTGGAGCCGGCATCGGCCGACGCCGAAGAACTGGCCGAAGCCATCAAGGACGCGGGCTACACGCCGGTGCCCGTGCAGGCCGGTTCGACCACTCCTGCCAAGTCGGCAGGGTCATGCTGCGGCGGCTGCCACTGAGGATTTTGGGCAAGTATGCGGAGGCTCTACGGGCCTCCGCTCTTGGAGTCCGCGGAACCTCCAGTTGCGCGATGCAGTCGTGAACATGCGCGCTGCATGACGCACAGACGGAACGGGCGTTTGGCATCGACGGCACGCGTCGAGCGTCGAGTGTCGCCAGTCGCGAGTGCCAAATCGTTGTGCCGATCAGGCTCGCCGTTGCACGGTGCATTTTGAGTCAGTCTAGAATTACAGAATGCGTCGTTGGGTGTTCGCATTCCTGTTGTTCGTCGTGCCGTTCCAGTTGGTCTGGGGCGCGGCGGCTCCGTATTGCGCGCACGAAACCGGTGTCTCGACCAAGAAGCACTTCGGCCACCATGAACACAAGCATCAGGCCAATGGCGAGATCGCCTCGGCCGCCCAAGATGCTGACGACACTGCGGGCGCATATCACGCGGACTGCGAAACCTGCCATCTGGGCTGTTCCGCGTTCATGCCTGCGGCAACCTCCGCTGTCGACGCTCTGCCGCATGGCGACGCCATGAGGCAGCCAGAACCTCGTTACGACTCGCACATCCCGGCCAGCCCCCTGCGCCCGGATCGAGCCCCTGCCACCCCTGCCGCGCGATTTGGCGGCGACGTGGTGCTGGTTTCGCTCGCGGACTGACTGACGACACCTCCACATCGCCGGCGAATCGCTTCTGTCGTGAGACCAGAAGGATGATTCGATGCGATTCCCTCTCCTGGCGCTGGCCTTCGTGCTGGCTGCCTCGACCGTTCCCGCGACTGCGCAGACCGCGGGCTCCGGCCCGCTGACGCTTGCCGAGGCGCTGCGGCTGGCCGAAACCGCCAGTCCCGCCGTGCGTGCGCGCGAGGCCCAGTTGGCTGCCGCCGAAGGCAGCCGCCGCGAAGCCGCGTCACTGCTCTTCAACAACCCCGAACTCAGCGTCGAGCGCACGCGACGCAGCGCCGCGACTCCCGATGGCAATGCCCGCGAGTGGGGCCTGGGCATCGCCCAGCCGATCGAGATCGGGGGCCAGCAGGCGCGCCGCCGCGAAGCCGCATCCGCATCGCTGGAGGCCTTGCGCGCCGAGATCGAGGATGCGCGGCGCCAGGCACGCGCCGACGCGTCCCTGCGATTCCACGCGGTGCTTGCCGCGCAGCGGCGGGTGCGGCTCGAACAACGTTCGGTCGAGCTGTTCGACGGCACCGCGCAGGCGGTCGCCAAGCGGCGCAGCGCGGGCGAGGACACCCGCCTGGATGCCAACGTCGCCCTGATCGAGGCCGAGCGCGCCCGCAACGCGCTGGCGGAGTCGCAGGAGCATCTGCAGGACGCCAAGGCCGAACTCGCCACCGCCCTGCAGCTGCCGCCGTCGGCCGTGCCGGAGGTGACCGGCGACCTCGGCGTGCCGAATGGCGTGCCTCTGCCCTACGGCCTCGATCAACTGCTGGCATCGGCGCAGGCCTTGCCCAGGCAGCGCGCGCTGGCCGCACGCGAAGACGCCGCCCGGGCCCGGATCGGCGTCGAACGGGCCAGCCGCTACCCGGACGTGACGGTCGGGCTGAACGTCGGCCGCGAAGGCCCGGCCGATGGCCGCGAGCGGGTCACGACGCTGACGCTTTCCGTGCCGCTGCCAATCTTCAAGCGCAACGACGCGGCCATCGGCCAGGCCATCAGCGACGCGACACAGGCAGAGATCGAGCGTGCCGCCGCGACGCGCGACGGCCAGGCCCAGGTGCGCCGCCTCTGGAGCCGCCTGGACAGCCAACGCGAGCGCGTGGCGCGCCTGCAGCGCGCGATGGTCGCCGCCTCGGCTGACAACCAGCAGCTCGCCGCCAAGTCGCGGCAGGCCGGCCAGATCGGCCTGCTCGACCAGCTGCTCGTCAATCGCCAGGCGCTCGACGCCGAACGCGACCTGAACGACGCGCTGGCGGAATTCCACACCACCCGAATCGAACTCGAAAACGCGGCCGGCTGGTCGCAGGAAGGAAGCGCACGATGATCACGCTGCAAGACGACGCGGGGCGTCCGAAGCGCCTGGCCGGGCTGGCGACGAACATCGCCCTGGCGCTGGCCGTCGCTCTCTCGCTCGCCGCCTGCGGCAAGGGCGGAGCCAAGGACGAACATGCCGCCGAAGGCGACACACATGCCGAGCATGCCGGCGAAAAGAAGGACGAGCACAAGGAAGGCGCCGAGGAACTGACCCTCACCGCCGAAGAGGCGGAACGCGCGGGTGTGAAGGTCGAGGCGATCAAGGCCGAGGCCCTCGGCGAGACGATCCAGGTGACCGCGACGATCCGGCCCGACCAGGACCGTCTGGCGCGTGTCGCACCCCGCATCGAAGGCCGCATCACCTCGGCGCCGGCGAAGCTGGGTGACCGCGTGCGCGCCGGGCAGACGCTGGCCACGCTCGACAGCGTCGACGTCGCCGAAGCGCACGCCGGCTGGGTTCAGTCCCAGGCCGAACTGCGCATCGCCGAGGCCGACTTCAAGCGCGCCGAGTCGCTGAATGCGGAGGAGATCATCCCGCGCAAGGACTTCCTGCGCGCCCAGGCCGACCGCGACAAGGCGACCGCCGCGGTTCGAAACGCCGCCGACCGGCTGCGATTGCTCGGCGGCGCACAGGCGGCCAGCGGCAGCGGCGTCGCCGGCTTCGCCGTCACGGCGCCGTTTGCCGGCACCGTGATCGAGAAGAAGGTGACGCTGGGCGAACTGGGCAGCCCGAGCGAGGCGATGTTCACCATCGCCGACCTGAGCCGCGTGTGGATCCAGGCCGACCTGCCCGAGGCCGCGCTGGCCAAGGTCCGGCTGGGGGCCAACGCCAAGGTGACGGTGCCGGCCTACCCCGGCGAGACCTTCAGCGGGCGGGTCGGCCACATCGGCGCGATGCTCGACAAGGACACCCGCACGATCGCGGCCCGCATCGAGGTCGCCAATGCGGATGGCCGCCTGAAGCCCGAGATGTTCGCCACCGCGACCATCGAGGCCGGTGGCGACAAGCGCGATGTCATCAGCTTGCCGGATGCGGCCATCGTGCTGCTGGAGGGCCAGCCGACCGTCTTCGTCTATGAGCAGGGGGCGTACGAGGCGCGCCAGGTCGAGCCGGGCGAGCGTGTCGGTGGCCGCACGTTGCTCAAGTCGGGCATCAAGGCAGGCGACCAGGTCGTCACTTCCGGGGCCTACGCGCTCAAGGCACGCAAGCTGAAATCGCAGCTTGGCCACGGGCATTGAGAAGGACCACGGACCATGCTCAATGCAATCGTTGATGCCAGCCTGCGCTACAAGGTGCTGGTGCTGGTGGCCTTCGCCGTGCTGGTCGGCCTCGGGGCCATGGCCTATCGGCAGGTGCCGGTGGACGCCTTCCCCGACGTGACGCCGGCCCAGGTGAACATCTATACCGAGTCCCCCGGCGTCGCCGCCGAGGACATCGAGAAGCTGCTCACCGTTCCGATCGAAGCCGCGATGGCGGGCCTCGCGGACGTGGAAGTCGTGCGCTCGGTGTCGCTGTTCGGCCTGTCCTACGTCGGCGTGTACTTCAAGGACAACGTCGACATCTACTTCGCGCGCCGGCTGGTGGGCGAGAAGCTGCAGGAGGTGAAGGGCCGCCTGCCCGAGGGCTACGGCGAGCCAGAACTCGGCCCCAACAGCTCGGGGCTGGGCCAGGTGTTCTGGTACACGATCGAGGACGCCGACAAGAAGCTCAGCGCGATGGACCTGCGCACGCTGCAGGACTGGACCGTGCGGCTGATCCTTCGCACGGCGGCGGGCGTCGACGACGTGACGACCTGGGGCGGCCTGGAGAAGCAGTACCAGGTGCAGATCGACCCTCGGCGCCTGGTCAAGTACGGCCTCTCCTTCAAGGAAGTGATGGAGCGGCTGGCCGCCAACAACAAGCAGGTCGGCGGCCAATTCCTCAACATCGGCGTCGAGCAGTACCTGGTGCGCGGCCTGGGCCTAGTCAGCAACGCGGCCGACATCGGCACCATCGTCGTGGCCGAGCGCAACGGCGCGCCGATCTACGTGCGCGACATCGCCGACGTGAAGGAGGCGCCCGCCGTGCGCTTCGGTGCCGTCACGCGCAACGGCCAGGAGACCGTGCTCGGCATCGCGCTGGCGCGCATCAACGAAAACGCCGCGACGGTGGTCAAGGAGGTCAAGGACAAGCTGGCCATCGCGCAGGCCGCGCTGCCCAAGGGCATCGAACTGAAGGCGGCCTACGACCGCACCGAGATCGTCGACAAGGCGCTGGCGACCTCGACCAACGCGCTGATCGAAGGCTCGATCCTGGTCGCGGTGATCCTGTTCCTCTTTCTCGGCGAGTTCCGCTCAGCCATCGTCGTGATCGTCACGTTGCCGCTGGCGATGCTGTTCGCCTTCATCTGCATGCAGCGTTTCGGCATGTCGGCCAACCTGATGTCGCTGGCCGGCTTGGCCATCGGCATCGGGATGATGGTCGACGGCGCGGTGGTGATGGTCGAGAACGCCTTTCGCCTGCTCTCGCACGCACGCGAGTCGGGCCGGCCGATCAACCGGACGCACGTGGTGCTCGAAGCGGCGCGCGAGGTGGCGAACCCGATCGCCTTCGCGATCATGATCATCATCGTGGTGTTCCTGCCGCTGTTCTCGCTGACGGGGCTGGAAGGCAAGCTGTTCAAGCCGATGGCCTTGACCATCACCTTCGCGATGGCCGGCTCGCTGCTGCTGTCGCTGACGCTGGTGCCGGTGCTGGCCGCGCTGATCCTCAAGCCCAAGGAGGAGAAGGACACCTGGCTGGTACGCGGCGCGAAGAAGCTCTACCTGCCGATGCTGGACTGGGCGCTCGACCGCAAGAAAACGGTGATCGGCGCGGCGGTCGCGCTGCTGGTCGGCGCGCTTGCCCTCTTTCCGCTGCTCGGCAAGGAGTTCATGCCGACGCTGCAGGAGGACGCGATCATGTTCCGCGTCGTTGGCATCCCTTCGACCTCGCTGGACGAATCGATCCGCGTGGCCAACGTCATGGACGCCGCTCTGCGCAAGAAGTACCCGCAGGTGAACTCGGTGCTGGCCACCATCGGCCGTGCCGAGAAGGGCGAGACGGCCGACGTGAACTACATGGAAGTCCTGCTGGACATGAAGCCCAAGGACGAGTGGCCGACGAAACAGTCGTATGCCGCGCTCGGACGGGAGATGCAGGAGTTCCTCGAAGGCGAGGTACAGACCGCGGTGTTCGGCGCCACCCAGCCGATCCAGATGCGCGTGGAGGAACTGATCTCCGGCGTTCGAGCGACGCTGGCGCTGAAGGTCTATGGCGAGGATCTGGACAAGCTCGAGGAACTGTCCGCGCAGCTCAAGGGCGTGGTCGGCGCCGTGCCCGGCGTGGCGGACCTGTCGGCCGAGGCCAACAAGGGCAAGCCGCAGATGGTCATCAAGGTGGATCGCCAGGCGGCGGCCCGCTATGGCCTGAATGCCGACGACATCCTCGCCATCGTGCAGGCCGGCATCGGCGGCGAATCGGTCTCTACGCTGATCGAAGGCACGCGCCGCTTCGAGATCGCGGTGCGGCTGCCCGAGGAGTTCCGCAACAGCCCGTCGGCCATCGCGGCGATCCCGATCCGCACCTCCGAAGGCGCGATCGTGCCGTTTGCCCAGGTGGCGAAGATCGAGCTTGCCGAGGGCTACACCTTCGTGCGGCGGGAAGCGCTGCAGCGCTACGCGGTGCTGCAGATGGACGTGCAGGGCCGTGACGTGGACAGCTTCGTAAAGGACGCCAACGCAGCGATCGCGGCCAAGGTCAAGATGCCCACCGGCTACTGGGTGGAATGGGGCGGCGCCTTCGAGAACCAGCAGCGCGCGATGGAGCGCCTGGGCATCATCGTGCCGCTGACCATCGGTCTGATCTTCATCCTGCTGTACACGGCGTTCAACTCGGTGCGCCACGCGACACTGATCATCGCCAACGTGCCGTTCGCGATCATCGGCGGCATCGTCGGGCTGTTCATCACCGGGCAGTACCTGTCGGTGCCGTCGGCAATCGGCTTCATCGCGGTGTTCGGGGTGGCCATGCTCAACGGCATCGTGCTGGTCTCGTTCCTCAACGACCAGCGCAAGCACGGCCTGTCGATCCGCGACGCCGTGCGCCAGGGCGCCGCGCTGCGCCTGCGGCCGGTGCTGATGACCGCCTCGGTGGCGATCCTCGGGCTGGTGCCGATGCTGATCTCGTCCGGCGTCGGCGCCGAGACGCAGCGCCCGCTGGCCACCGTGGTGATCGGCGGCCTGATCACCTCGACGCTGCTGACACTGCTGCTGCTGCCGCTGATCTACGAATGGTCCGAGTCGCGCGCCGAAGCGAAGCAGCGCGCGCGCGACGCGGCCGAGGACGCCGATCAACCGCAGGCCATCGCCGCACCGCAACCCACCCAGGAGACGCCATGAAGGAAATCAAGGCCTACGTGCACGCAAGCCGCATCGCCGACGTGATAGCGGCACTCAAGGACAGCCCGGCCTGGGGCGGCGAGCGCAGTGGCCGCCGCCACAACCTGGCCGTCTACGTCGTCAAGGGTTCTCTGCTGGCGCTGGACAGCGACGAGAAGCACTACTCGATGGACCTCGGCGACGAAGTCA
Organism: Piscinibacter caeni; assembly: GCA_003265685.1. Lineage (GTDB taxonomy): Bacteria > Pseudomonadota > Gammaproteobacteria > Burkholderiales > Burkholderiaceae_C > Piscinibacter > Piscinibacter caeni. Next base: position 75,961 of record KZ836107.1, read on the forward strand.
TCAACGAATACAAGCTGGAACTGCTGTGCGAGGACGGCGAGGTCGAAGCCCTCTCGGCCGCGCTGATGGCGGCTGCCCGCACCGGACAGTCGGTCGCGGGCTGGATCACCGTCATCGACGTGGTCAGCGCGGCGCCCATTCACTGACGCCCACTGTTCATTCAACCCACCAAGGAAGCACCATGAAGCACCTCTTCACGACCCTCCTGTTCGCTGCCGTCGCTGCGGCGCCTGCCTTCGCCGCCGAAGACCACCAGCCCAAGCATGGCGGCGTCGTCGTCGAAACCAAGGCCGGTGACATGGAACTCGTCGCCAAGGCCGACTCGATCGTCATCCACGTCAGCGACCACGGCAAGGCGATGAAGCTGACCAGTGCCACCGGCAAGGTCACGGTGTTCAACGGCAACGACAAGACCGAGGCGCCACTGGCGCTGGCCGGCGACAAGCTCGAGGCCAAGGGAAGCTTCAAAGTCGGCGCCGGCACCAAGGTACTGGCGGACGTGGCAGTGAACGGGAAGCCGGCCGTGGCCGCACGGTTCACGTTGAAGTAGCGTTCGCGAGCATTGGCGCCGCGGCACCATGGACAAGAACCGACCAGGGGAGCCGGATGGTCTCGCGCAGACAAGTCTTGCTGTGAGCCCTTGCCTCGTCTGGATCGGGACGCTGCCGCGCTCGCTCATCCGGCTGCGCCTGGCGCCCGGCGCGCACCAGCTTGCTTTCGAGTGGAACGAGCGGGTTCACGGCTTCGCTGTCGACGGCGCAGCGGGTGACCTTCGCATCGTCGAACTCGCGGGCTCGTCGGTGCCACTGGATCGTCCCTACCACTGGTCGGACGCCGATCCCGCCGGGGCGAAGCTGCGCGCGCGCATGACAAGGCTGGTCGCGGACGCGCTATGGACCAGCTCTGCGCCGCGATGAAAACGGCCCCAGCTCAACTGAACCGAAGGGGGTACACCATGAATCTCGCACGCCGCCGCGCCCTGCTCTTCGCCGTGGGCGGCTCCGCGCTGCTGACGGCAGGCTGCATGACCAAGCCCTTGCGGCCGGCGAATGCCGACGGCACGTACTGCTTCCGCATCGGCAAGAGCTATCGCCCGACGCTGACTTGCACACCAGCGGCGATCCCTTCGGAATCGATCGAGGCCGATGCGAAGCGCTTTGAACCCGCGCCCGGCAGGCTGACGGTCTACCTGGTTCGCAAACGCTGGGGCGACGGCCGGAACGTGGTGAGGGTCAACAGCGATGGTGCATCGGCAGTCGATACGGTGCCGGAGTCCTTCGCGCGCTGGCGCTTGCCTGCGGGCAGTCATCGCCTCGCGGTCACGTGGCCGGAGGGCTCCGCGACCTTGGATATCGCCGGCGCCGCCGGGGAAGTGGTCTTTGTCGAGGTGATCGGCAGCGTCTGGGTGTGGGGCAGCAACTACCGACTCGAACGCGGCGACGCCGCGGAGTCCCGCCTACGTGCGATGTCGCTGCGCCTCGTGGCCGATGTCGGATGAGGAACGGCGCGTCGGGCGGCTGTCGGTTGCGTGCCCGCAGTCCCTTCGATTCCCGCTCGAGGACTTCGCATGGGCCGAAAGTATCTCGACACCGCCCTGGCCCAGACGATCGCCTGGCTGTGGCTGGGCTTTCTCGTCGCCGGTGTCGTGGCGTGGTTCGCCCACCGGTACTGGCGCAAGCGCCATCCGCCCCCGGTCCCCGAGCCCGAGCGCAGCTACAGCCAGCGCCTGGAACAGCGACTCGCGAAGAACCAGGGCGCCGCGAAGCGCAAGCGGCGAGGCGGCTCTGCCAAGAGCCGTCCCCGCCGCCACGGATGAGGCCCGATGCTCAGCCGCCGGCCGTCAGTTCCATGCGCGCCCGGCGCTGTTCGGGCGACTCGTTGCGCATCTCGTCAATGACCTGTTGGCGCGTCTTGGCGGGGCCGGCGTTCTTGATCGGCAGGGGCGCACCGCGCTGGATCAGTGCCAGCGTGCCGTCCTTGCGCGCGGCCTCGAGTTCGGCCAGCACTTCGGCGCGTGCCTTGCCGTTCGTGGCGTGATCCGGGTGGTACGTGAACCCCGCCTCGCCGCCGGCGGCGTGATAGATCGAGGCAGCCTGCGCCAGCCCGGGCAGCGCGAGGGTGGAGATGACGGCGACGGTGGCGAGGGCGAACTTGTCGAAGCGCATGGTGTCTATTCCTTGACTGGTAGTTCCCGCAAGCAACCTGCCGCGGGATGCCTGACGGCATGACCGCCAATCTAGAAACCGCGCACCAACAGAAACGGGTCGAACCGATGACAGTTTGGACAGGCTGGCCGCGCTGCCGCATCAAGGTTCCGCGCGCATGAAGCTGCTGGTGATCGACGACGAGGTCAAGCTGGCCGAGTACCTGCGCAAGGGGCTGACCGAGGAAGGCTTCGTGGTGGACCTCGCCCACAACGGTGTCGATGGCCTGCACCTCGCGATGGAGTCCGACTACGAACTGATCGTGCTGGACGGCATGCTGCCCGGCATCGACGGCCTGGGCCTGCTCGCGGCGCTGCGGCAGAGCAAGCAGACGCCGGTGCTGATGCTGACGGCCCGCGTGCGCGTCGAAGACCGGGTGCGCGGGCTGCAGAACGGCGCCGACGACTACCTCGTCAAGCCCTTCGCTTTCTCGGAACTGCTGGCACGCATCCAGGTGCTGCTGCGCCGTGCGCGCCCTGCCCGCGCCACTGACGGCGCGACCGTGCTCGGGTTGGCGGATCTCGAGATCGACCTGATCCGCCGCAGAGCGGTCCGGGCCGGACGCAGGCTTGAACTCACCGCGCAGGAGTTCGGCCTGCTCGCGCTGTTCGTGCGCCGGCAGGGCGAAGTGCTGTCACGCACCGAGATCGCCGAGCAGGTGTGGGACATGAACTTCGACAGCGCGACGAACGTCATCGACGTCGCCATCCGCCGCCTGCGCAACAAGCTCGATGCCCCCTTCGAGCGCACCTTGCTGCACACCGTGCGTGGCATGGGCTACGTGCTTGAGTCGCGCGACGAATGAGCCGCAGCCGCATCGGGTCGCTCGGCCGTCGGCTGTCTTACTGGCTGGCCTTGCAGAGCCTGGCCGGCCTGGTCGTGGTCTGCGCGGCGGTTTACGGCGCCACGCATCTGGGCTTCCAGGCCCGCCAGTCGGAGGAACTGGTGCAGAAGCAGGTTCAGCTTCGGCATCTGCTCGCGGAGTCGTCGCACGACGGTGACGTGGTCACGCTGAAGCACAAGCTCGACGACTTCTTCATCGGCCATCCCGACATGGCTCTGGCCTTGACGCGCGCCACCGATGGATCGGAGTTCTATCGACGCTCCTCGCCCGTACCGACGGGCGACGTGCGCGTCGCACGGTTCGCACTGCCCGCGCCGGCGCCGGCGCCGGAGCAAGGCTCGCTCGATGCCGTACTGGCGCTGGACATCCGCGAAGACGCCGCGCTGTTGCGCCGCATCGGCTTCACGCTCGCGGTGGCCGCGCTCGCCGGCGCGCTGCTGGTATCGGCCGGCGGCTTCCTGCTCGTGCGCCTTGGCCTGCGCCCGCTGCGCGATCTGGTGAACCAGACCCGGCAGCTCGCGGCCGACACGCTGCACCGCCGCCTGGACGGCTCGGCCCAGCCGGAAGAACTCGAGCCCCTGATCGCGCAATTCAACGACTTGCTCGGCAGGCTGGAAATGGCCTATGCGCAACTGGAGGGCTTCAACGCCGACGTGGCCCACGAGCTGTGCACGCCGCTGGCGACGCTGATCGGCAGCACCGAGCTGGCCTTGCGCAAGGCCCGCGATGCCGACGAACTGCGCGATGTGCTCGGCTCGAACCTGGAGGAATTGCAGCGCGTCGCCGGCATCGTGCACGACATGCTGTTCCTGTCGCAGGCCGATCGCGGTGCCTCGGCGCGACGCGTCCCGACCCCAAGCCTCGCCGCGTTGGCGCGACAGGTGTTCAACTACCATGAGGCGGCACTGGTCGATGCCGGTCTGACGCTGGAGATCATCGGAGACGCCGAGGGCAGCTTCGACACGCCATTGCTGCAGCGCGCCCTGTCCAACCTGATCGGCAATGCCACACGCTACGCGCGGCGCGGATCGACCGTGCGCGTGGAGATCGCTGGCGACCCGGCAGGCGAGGTGCAACTGAAGGTGGTGAACGCCGGCGGCACCATCGGGCCCGACGATCTTCCGCGCTTGTTCGATCGCTTCTACCGCGGCGACTCCGCGCGCAGCGACGCCGATCGCAACCACGGGCTCGGACTGTCCATCGTTGCAGCCATCGCGCGCATGCACGGGGGCCGGCCCTTGGCAACGTCGTCGGGCGGGACTTCGTCGATCGGCATGAGCTTGCGGGACGCGGCATCCAACGAGCCCGCCTTGTCGACGCCAGCCGCCGCTGCCGCAGCAACAACCGTCTCTCCGGGGCATTGAACGCCGCGGCCCGATCCGGCATCCAAGTGCCGATGCTCGGCCTCCAAATCAGACTGGCCGGAGTTGAGGAGTCTTCGATGCCGTGCTCAGCGCGCCTGCTGTCCGTCGCCGTCCTTGCGTGCATGGCGGAGGCCAGTCCGGCGCAGCGGCAACTCGTCGAGGTGACGCTGCCGAACGACCGCCCCCTGGTCCGCCAGTTGACGGCGCCACCGGGCGAGTTCATCGAGCTGTGCACCAGGCTGCGGCCCGGACGAGCGCTCGACTGGGCCTTCGAATCCGAAGCGCCCGTCGCATTCAACACCCACTTCCACGAGGGCGGCGCAGTGAAGTACCCGGAAAGCCTCTCGGCGATCATGGCGGCAAGGGGCCGCCTCGCGCCGAGCGCGAGCCATGACTACTGCTGGTTGTGGTCCAACCCCGGTGCCGAGCCCGTGAACATCCGGGTGCGGATCACCCCTTGAACCGCCGCTTGTTCAGCGAGTGCCAGCCTTCTTGAGTTCTTGCTCGACGAGCGCCTTCAACTGCGCCTCGCCGAACTCACGCAGCGGTGTGCCGTTGACGAAGAAGCCGGGGGTCCGATCCACCTTCAGGGCCTGCATGTCGGCAATGTCCTGCCGCAGCACCTGGGCGACGGCCGGGCCGTCGGCATCCGCCCTGGCCTTTGCCATGTCGAGCCCGATGTCACCGATGAGGTCCCAGATCATCTGCGGCTGCGGGCGATCATGCGCGGCCCACTGCGGCTGCGCGGCCAGTGCGCGCTCGAGCGCCTCCCAGTACTTGCCCTGCTGCCGCGCCGCCTCGAGGATCTTGACCGCCGTGTCGGACCCGTGGTGCAGCGGTGCATAGCGCACCACCAGCCTGACCTGGCCGAAGCTCGCGTTGACCATCTGCTTGACGATCGGATAGAAGGCCCGGCAGGTCTCGCAGGACGGATCGAAGAACTCGACGATCGTCACCTTGGCCGCCGGATTGCCGAAAACGGGCGAGTGCGGCCTGACCAGTGCCTCGCTGTTCGCCTGCGCCGCCTGCTTCACTTCCTGGTTCGCGCGGTTCGTGAAGACCACGACGCCGGCCACGAAAGCCAGAACCACCGCCGCGACAGTGCCCAGCACGATCCATTTCCTGCTCATGTTCTTGCCCTCGCTCTTGCCACCCACAACGTAACCAGGATTCCCGTGAACGCCGCCAGCGACAGCAAGGGAATCGGCACCACGCCGGCCACCTGGACGTCGGCGTCGGCGCAGGACGTTCCCTTGCCGCACGGCACCAGCCCTTCGGACACCACGCCCCAGAAGACCAGCAGGTGGTAGGCGGCGATCCCCCATCCCACGCCGGCCAGCGGCAGTGCGTAGCGAACGCTGCGCGCATCCGACGCGAACAGGCCCATGCCGAGCACCAGCACCAGCGGGAACATCGCGATGCGCTGGTACCAGCACAGCACGCAGGGTGTCTTGCCCATCACCTCGCCCAGAAACAACGCGCCGGCCGTGGCCAGCAGCGCCAGCAGCCAGGCCAGGAACAGCGGCGTCCAGAACGCGGCGTTCCGGCTGTTGCCATGCCGGGCAACCGGCTGTTCTTCGCTCATCGTGTCGGTGGCGCGAAGCCAGCCGTCGCGTTCACCTCGACCTTCGACACGCTGCCGTCGGCCGCCGTGAACGAGAGCGTCAGGGGCACGCGCTCGCCCGCCTTGAGCTGCTTCTTCAGGTCCATCATCATGACGTGCAGGCCGCCCGACCTCAGCTCGATGGTCTGACCGGCCTTCAAGGGCACGCGATCGGCGGGCCGCATCCGCATGATGTCCTTGTCCAGCCACATCTCGTGCACTTCGACGATGTCGGCGACCGGCGAACTGGCGCCCGTCAGCACGACGTCTTTCTGGGCGGTCAGCCGCATGAAGGCGCCGGTGGCCGACTGGTTCGGCACGGTGGCGCGCGCCCAGGCGCCATCGACGGTCACCTGCGCATGCACCGCCGACACCGCGCCCACAGCCAGCAGCGCGGCGAGGCAGTGGGACATCACACGACTCAGAAGAGGAAAGCTCATCTCGACATTCTCGCCCCGGGATCCGTTGGAGGCGCTTGCGGACTCACGTCGCACCTCCTCGGCCGGCTTCGCGCGAATCGGCCCTTGGCCGGAACGAGGCCAGCACGAGCAGCACCGCGCTGCCGACGATGAAGATGTCCGCCAGATTGAAGGCAGGCCAGTGCATGCCGCGCCAATGAAGGTCGAGGTAGTCGACCACGGTGCCGATGCGCAGCCGGTCGACGACATTGCCGAGCGCGCCGCCGATCAGGCCCACGTAGGCGGCCGTTTCGAGTCGGCTGCGAACGCCGCGCCACAGCAGCACGGCGAGTGCCACGCTGACGGCCAGGCCGAACGCGGTGAGCGCATGGCGTTGCCAGCCACCCGCGTCGGCGAGGAACGAGAACGACGCGCCGGGGTTGAGGACATGGACAAGATTGAACCAGGCGGCGACGGTGATGCCTTCGCCCAGCGACAGATTCGCGGCGACCACCCACTTGATGCCCTGATCCAGCACGAGAAGCAAGGCGGCGACGCCCATCAGCAGCCACCAGCGGCCACGCGGGGCCGCGGCCGCCGCGCGTGGTTCGACAAGGCCGACGGATGCGGGCGTCATCGGTCGCGGTCCTCGATCAGCCGCTCGAGATCGGGCGGGATTGCCATCGGCTTGAACGCACTGACGTTCGAGCCGCCGGTGTTGCCGATCGGCAGGCGGCCGACCAGATGGCCCACCGGCACCAACGCGATGCGCATCAACTGGCCCGTCACTTCGCGCCGGTCGCCAGCCGCCCAGCCGATCCGAAGCATCTGCCAGTGCACCCGCACATGCGGCACGAAGTCGAGTTGCCCGAGCACATGCGCGCGCTCGAGGGCCGCGAACGCGCTGTTGGCGTCGCCGGCGGAGCGATGCCGGGCGGCTTCGGCCATTGCGGCCTCGAAGGCCGCGATGCGACGGTGATCCCGTCGTTGTCGTCACTTGCTCTCCCCCTTCTTCAACAAGCGCAGGCCGTTCAGCACGACCAGCAGGCTCGCGCCCATGTCGGCGAACACCGCCATCCACATCGACGCGTTGCCGAACACCGCCAGCACCAGGAACACCGCCTTGATGCCCAGCGCCAGCGTGATGTTCTGCCACAGCACGGCATGCGTGGACCGCGACAGCCGCACCGTCTCGGCGATGCGGCGCAGATCGTCGTTCATCACCACCACGTCGGCCGCTTCCATCGCGGTGTCGGTGCCGGCGGCGCCCATCGCCACGCCAATGTCGGCCTGCGCCAGCGCCGGCGCGTCGTTGATGCCGTCACCGGTCATCGCGGTCAGGCCATGTTCTGCCTGCAGCGCCTTGATCGCTTCGAGTTTGTCCTCGGGCAGCAGGTTCCCGCGCGCTACGTCGATCCCGGCCTCGTGCGCAATGGCGGTGGCCGTGGCCTGGTTGTCGCCGGTCAGCATCACCGGCGTGATGCCGAGTGCCTTGAGCGATGCCACCGCATCGCGCGACGACGGCTTGATCGTGTCGGCAACAGCGAACAAGGCGACGGGGCCTGCGTCGGAGGCCAGCAGGCTGACGGTGCGACCCGCTTCCTCGTGCGTGCGCAAGGTGGCCTCGAGCGCCGGGGAGCATTGGCCACGCTCCTCGATCAGCCGGTGGTTGCCGAGCACGTAGACGGTTCCGCCGATGTCGGCCTGGACCCCGCGACCGGCGATGGCCTTGAAGTCCTTCGCTTCGACGCTGTTGGGGCGCAGACCCGCAGCGATGGCACGGGACACCGGATGGTCGGAGTGCCCTGCCAGCGCCGCGGCGATGTGCTCGGCGGCGGCAGCATCGGTCCCCGGACCGAGCACCTCCCAGGCCACCAGCTTGGGCTTGCCCTCGGTGATCGTGCCGGTCTTGTCCAGCGCGATGGCCTTGAGCTTGCGCGCCTCTTCCAGATAGATCCCGCCCTTGATCAAAATGCCGCGCCGCGCAGCGGCGGCCAGGCCGCTGACGATCGTCACGGGGGTCGAGATCACCAGCGCGCAGGGGCAGGCGATGACCAGCAGCACCAGCGCCTTGTAGACCGCCTGCATCCAGGTCCAGTCCAGCAACCAGGGGCCTAACAGCGCCACCGCCAACGCGATGACAAAGACCGCCGGCGTGTAGACGGCGGCAAAGCGATCGACGAAGCCCTGCGTGGGCGCGCGCGTGCCCTGCGCCTCCTCCACCGCGTGGATGATGCGCGCGAGCGTCGAGTTCGACGCCAGTGCGTTGACCTCGAACTCGAAAGTGCCGGTCTCGTTGATCGTGCCGGCGAACACCGGATCGCCGACCGCTTTGTCCACCGGGATGCTCTCGCCGGTCACCGGCGCCTGGTTGATGCTGGAACTGCCGGCAGACACCACGCCGTCCATCGGCACGCGCTCGCCGGGCCGCACCCGCGCGACCGCACCCAGCGCCACCGACGCGACCGGCACGGTCGCCCAGCTGCCGTCGGCCTGCCGCACCGAGGCTTCCTCGGGCGCCATGGCCAGCAAGCCCTTGATCGCGTTGCGGGCGCGATCGACAGCACGCGCCTCGATCGCCTCCGCGATGGCGTAGAGCGCCATCACCATGGCGGCCTCCGGCCACTGGCCGATGGCGAACGCGCCCGTCACCGCCACGGTCATCAGCGCATTGATGTTCAGCCGCCCACGGCGGAGTGCGGTCAGGCCCTTCTTGTAGACGTCGAACCCGGCCAGCCAGATCGCCGCGGCCGCCACGGCGAGGCCCGCAGCCTTCCAGACCTGCGTGTCCGGGGCGAAGAAGCCGAGCACCTCCGCGCCCAGGGCCAGCAGCAGGGCACCGCCGAGCCGCCACGCCCCTTCCGATCCGGCGCCGTGCTCATGGTCCTCCGATTCGTGTCCCGCTTCGCTGGTCGAGCCAGCGCCCCTCTCCGACACCGGCTGCGGATCGAAGCCGGCCTTGCGGATCGCGGCCACGGCCTGTTCGACGGACGCAAGCGGCGCGTCGATGGCCAGCGTGCGCTGACCGAGCTGAAAGCTCATCGCGCGAATGTCGGCGATGTGCTCGACCGCGCGTCGGATATCCGACTCCTCGCTGGCACAGTCCATCGTCGGCACACGGAACCGGGCCCAACCGGCGGGTGTGGCGGCGCCCGCCGGCGCTGGCGCGGCGCGGGAGGACCCGTGACAGGCGCCGCAGGCGTCGGCGGGCTCGCTGGCGGCAGCGGATTTGGCGTGGGTATGGGTGGTGCTCACGGGTGCGTTCCTTGACTCATGGCCGCCATTGAAAACCCTGAAGTCGGTGTAGAGTCAAGGCCCTCGATCCACGACGGAAAAGACGATGCGCATCGGCGACCTGGCGGCATCGACCGGCACGGCGGTCGAGACCATTCGCTTCTACGAGCGTGAGGGCCTGATTCCCGCGGCGCAGCGCGCCGAGAACAACTACCGCGTGTACACGGCTGCCCATGCCGAGCGGCTGGCGTTCATCCGCCATTGCCGCAACCTGGACATGACGCTGGACGAGATTCGGACGCTGTTGCGGCTGCGCGATGCGCCCTCGCAGGACTGCGGCGAGGTCAACGCACTGCTCGACGAGCACATTGGGCACGTGACCCACCGCATCCACGAACTGCGGACGCTGCAGAAGGAACTGAAAGCGCTGCGCGCGAGGTGCGGCACGCCGCATGCGATCGAGCAGTGCGGCATCCTCAACGAGCTCGACACCGCGGCCGCCCAGTCGACCTCCGCGTCACCACATCGCCACATCCGCGGTACGCACTGAGCCCCTGCCGCGGCGAACATGACGAAGCTGTCATGTTCCCGTTCAGCGGCTGTTGGAAAGCGGTTTCTACAGTCCCTTTCGATGCCAGCCCAGCGTGTGATCGCGCGCCGCCGGCACCTCTCCCACATCGAAAGGACTGAACATGCAATCGACCCATCGACTCCGCACCGCTGCTCTCGTTGCCTTGGGCGTGTTTCCCCTCGCGGGCTTCGCCGCCAACGGCAACACGTTCATGAACGGTCAGTCGATCTATGGGCAGCCGGCGGCGCAGGGTGCGCCGGTCCGCGTTGTCGACCTGGCGTCCACCGACCGGCTCAACGTCGCCTATGGCGAGAGCGTGACCTTCCGCAGCGGCACCAAGCAGTTCTCGTGGACCTTCGACGGGCTCGACCGCAGGTTCGTCGATGTGAACGAGATCGCACCGGCAGGCTTCGCTGGCACGCCCTTCGTCGTGTACGTCGGACGCAACCCGTCGAATCGCCGATAGGCAGCGGCGCCCGCCGCTTAGACCAGTTCCTGCACCAGGCTCGCCATGGTGGGTCGGGCTCGCGGAAACTGCTCGCGCACCGCGCTGCGTTCGCTGATGCCCAGCACCAGACCGACCTGCTCCTCATCGGCGCCGCGGTCGTACAGGCGCGCCACCACCGTGCGGCGGATCGACAGTGGCGTCGCCCACTCCAGCTCCGCGTAGCGGAACAGCTTGCGGTAGGTCTCGAGGATCGGGCGGCAGAGGCAGCGCCGCCGACCCTCGGCGCCGTACTGCGTGATGCGGAAGCCCTCGCCCGTTGCACTCCGGAACAAGGGTCCGTCCGGATCGAGACCTCGGTAGGCGCCGCCGTCCGCGATGCCGTGGCCCCGAGCCACTCGTTCCGCGAGGTAGGCGTCCAGTGTGTCGTCCAACTTGCGGCTGGCGAAGTAGAGCGGTCTTGGCTTCCCGGAAATGCTGGCGCTCGCCGGCAGTTCCGACTCTCGGCGCACCTCACCACCGGCCTGCAGGTAGTCACGCACGCGCAGCCGCACGATCTCCAGCGGGCGCGCGCCGGTGACGAACAGCGTGTAGAACAAGGCCACGTCGCGCGCGGGCTGGGCGCTGCGGCCGCGGATGCGCAACACCGCCCGGGCAATCTCGTCCGCGCTCACGACCCGATCCCCTTTCGGAGCGTGGCCCGCGGCAGGCTCGAACCGCTCCAGGGCGTGCAGGATAGCCTCGCGCCGCTCGCGCAGGCGCCGCACGAAAGCGGTGGCACCGTCGTTCATGCCCTCGATGCCCACCTCCCTGCACAGGCGGATCGCCACCGCCTTGACGCGCCGCTCCACGGCGGTGCGCGTGATGCCGAAATCCGCGGCCACCGATTCGTAGGTGCGGCCGTCGATCACCGCACGCAGCATGGCCACCGCCTGTATCGCGGCGGCCCCCGTGGAACCTGGTTCATCGTCTTCCATGGCATGCCCTCCGACTGCTGTCGAACATGTCCATCGTTCCCAAGAGATCCCTGCGCGGACAGCCAAAACCACGCGGCCCGGCCAGAGGTATCGGCACTGGCTCATTCAACGGCGACCGCTGTCCATCAATCTCCAATGGCAAGCAATTAGCGGTTTAGTTACCGGGTGCAACCCGAGCGCGCACATCGCGCCGTTTCCTGCGCCAATATCAACGAGCCACTCCATGGGAACGTCGGTGTCGAAATGCTAAGTTGAACGCGTCGCGGCCGACCGACGTTTAGGGAGTTTCGTCGGCACGCAGAAACGCTGAATAGGGGGCGAAAAGAATGCTCGATCGCGATCAGCTGGAAACCTTCGCGACGGTGGCCGAAGCGCACAGCTTCGAGCGCGCCGCCGCATTGCTCAACATCACGCGCGGGGCGGTGTCACAGCGCATCAAGGCCCTCGAGGAGTCGTTGACGACGGTGCTGCTGGTTCGCGAGAAGCCCGTTGTGCCGACTGCCGCGGGCGAGGTCCTGCTGCGCCACGTCAAGGCACTGCGCCTGCTCGAAGGCGCGACGCTGAACGAACTCAAGCCCCAGGCTGGCCCGCATGTGCCGGTTCCGTTGGCCATCGCGGTCAATGCCGACTCACTCGCGACCTGGTTTACCCGTCCCTTGTGGGAGTTGCTGCTGCGCCGACAGGTGGCGCTGGAGATCGTCACCGACGACCAGGACCACACGTCGGGGCGCCTGGCACGTGGCGAGGTCATCGGCTGCGTGTCCACCGACGCCAAACCCGCGGGCGGCTTTCTGGCCGAATGCCTCGGCGCGATGGAGTACCGTTGCTACGCCACGCCGGCCTTCGCAGCGGAGTACTTTCCGAACGGACTGAACGTGCAGGCAGTTCTCGTCGCGCCAGCGATCCTGTTCAACCGGAAGGATTCACTGCACGACGACTTCCTGAAGCGGCGCTTCGGCTTCGCCGTCGACCGCTACCCACGCCACTACCTGCCCTCGCCGATGATCCTGCTGGAGGGTGTTGCCGCCGGGATCGGTTATGGGCTGGTGCCGAGCCTGCAGGCTGCCGGGGCAGCCGGGCGCGGCGACCTTGTCGACCTCGCACCCGAAGAGCCGGTGCTCGTCAACCTGCACTGGCACCACTGGGAAATGGAGCCGCCGCTCTCGCGCGAGATCACGAACCTCGTCGTCGGCCATGCACACGCCCAACTGCTGCCGCGCGGGGCCCAAGAGCCCCCTAAGGCGGCAGCATCAGCGCCGAAGGACGCCAACGCAGACTGACCTGGGGACCCCTTCCGCGCCGGCACGTCCGGCCCCCCCTCCCCCGGGCGGCGACGCATCGCGCGCCCCACCGGCTTCGCGCCAGTGGAAACGCTTCTGCAAAGGCCCGGGTATCGACGCTAGCAGCGCACTACGCCACGCGGAGGGCGTTTAGCAACTTTGGCCCTCGGTGAGCTTCGCTAAACCGCGACCTCGAACCGGGAGAAGCCTCGCCGAGTCCTCATAATCAGTTACAGAAACCAGCCTTCCCACACACGCAAAGGAGAGCCCCGGATGAGTGGCGAACGCGACCTCGATACCCTGCGGCGCGAGATGGCCCCGCAGTTGCACCCCGAGACCTTCGTCTACTGCAGTTTTCCGGACTTCCGCATCCCACCAGGCCTGGAGCCGATCTGCACCTTCCGCGAGGCCGAGGGCGTCACCGCGATCGTGGAGAAGGCGCAGGCCGAAGACTCGGCCGTGCCCTACGTCTTCGAGTCGCACCTCATCACCCTCACGGTGCATTCGGCGCTCGACGCCGTAGGCTTCATCGCGACGCTGGCCGGCCGGCTGGCTGACGCCGACATCCCCTGCAACGTCGTCGCGGGCTACCACCACGATCACCTGTTCGTGCCCACGCGTCACTCGCAGCAGGCACTGAAGGTGCTGGCGTCGATTTCGGCACCGCCGCGCCCCTCGGCGCGGCCCGCCGTCTAGCTCCCGCCCTGCTCGGTGATCCATCGCCGTACGTCTTCGGCGCGCCAGGCCGTGACCCCTGCCGACAGCTTCACCGGGCTTGGAAACGAGCGCGCACGGACCTGACGCCACAGCGTGGACTTCGAGATCGGAACGAACGCGAGCACCTGACGTTGGCGCAGAAAGCCCGTGTCGGGCAAGCAGGGTGAGGCGTTGGTGGCCGCGCCGGACTCGGTCGCGTGCAAGGGCGTGGCAGCGGCGGCGCTGCCGGGCAAAGAGGTTCGCGTGGGCATGTTCGGTCTCCGCGGCGGACGGCTCCACCGGAAGGCATGACCAGCTCGTTGCGACAGCGAAGGGTCACGGTCGGATCGCTGCGGACAGGAACGCGAAGACTCCAGGTCTACCGCCAGTGCGTTCCCAGCTGGCGGTTCATGCGAACCGGCGCTGACGCCCGGCCCTGAAAAGGTGGTCGCTGATGGCGGGATGCCTGCGTTGCCGCTGGTCGCCTCAAGCGCAATCAAGGCAGGTGTCGACTGCGACGCCATCGACCTTCGATGGGAGAAGCGCTGCGACCCGTGGAGCCGCCATGCGCCTGCGTGAAACCGTAGCGCCGGCGATCAGTGAACGCACGTCGAGCGAAGCACGCGCCTGCGAAACGGCAGCCTTGCGCGGGCGCTACGCAGTGGCGACTCGCGGCGCCGGGGTTTCATCGTTCTCGCCGTCGCCCAATGCGCCGGCCTCGGCCACCGGCGCGGCGGGCGGCAAGGCGGAGATCGTCGTGTCCTCGCCGGTCAAGACAGTCGCGCCATCAGGTGTCGTCTCTTCGACTGAATGCCCCTGCCCCTCGATCTCGACCTCCGGCGCGTTCATCCGTCGGCGCAAGCCCGATGCGAAGTTGCGTGCCGCCGTGGCGACACCACGCACCTGGCGCTTCACCAGCGCACGCTGCTTGTCGACCTCGCGCGTCGTGATGACCTCGTGGATCTCCAGCGTCTGCAGCAAGGGCATCAGCTGGTCGAGCTTGCCGAGCAGTTCCAGATACCGCCGGCCGCTCGACGACAGCACGCCCACCTCGATCTCCAGCGCTCGGGTGTCGTAGGTCGCCACCCGCGTGATCCCGTGCGCCTTGAAGAGCGCTTCGGCGCCGTCGATGGCGCGGTCCAGCGCTGCCGATACGGCATCCAGGCGCTCACGCAGCGCGGTCTCGACACGTGCAACGTCTTCGGGGTCCAGGCGCGTGCGTGCGATCACCGAAATGAAGTGCGCGTTGAGCTGCAGCGTCGCGAACATGCGCACGAACAGGCGCTTGCCCTCGGCGCTGGTAAAGCAGGCCGGCATCTTCACGCTCGCCGCCTCGACACGCCGGTAGTCGACCTTGGCCTCGCGCGCGAGGATGCGCTCGTTCACGCCACCCTGGTCCACCCGGACGATCTGCAGGCTGGTGGTCGTCGGCAGGACATAGTTGTGCATGGGCATCTCCCGCAACAATCACACTGAGGACGCGCTGGCGGCCAGTGTTCGCCGCGGCCGGCACCCATCGCCACGCGAAACGGCCGCGCGGCGGCGGTGGTTTCGCCATCAGCCCGCGCCACACGGCGCCACCCCCGTTGACCGACTGCGTTCGCCTCGCTACCTTTCGCACACGCAGCAGCTGGCCCTGCGTCCACCCCGGCAAGCCCTGTTGATCCTCGTGCGCATGCGGGCAGCTCGAACGCTTCGACCGCTTCGCACCCCGAGCGCGCTTTCGAGCCGTTGATTGCACGGGACTCGTGCGGCCAACGGCTGCAACGCGCGCTTCGATCGGTTGCTGGCATCCCGATACCGCGGCACGCGCCGCGCCAAGCCAGCCCTTGAAGTCAGCCGCCGGCTCCGAGCCGGCATTCGTCACCCCGCGGGGCCATCGCCCCGCGGGCGGTCATGGCCTCCGCGTTCCCCATGGAGGCCAACATGCCACACCCCCGAGCATCGCTCGAACGTTCCCGCGCGCCCCTCTTCACGGCCGGCGCCTACTGTGATTCGTTTGACGACATCCCGACCGAGGACGACGACATCGCCCAAGCCGGCGCAGAGGCCATCGACTGGACCGAGCAGGACGTCGTGTTCCTGCACTGGCGCTTGCTGCAGGAAGTCGAGGCGCTGTCTGACCCCGAGACGCCGCTCGAAGCCAAGCTCGACACGCTGCGCTGGGTGTTCACCGAGCGCGAGAAGGACTCACGGCCGTTCTCGTTCGTGAATTGCCTGCGCGTCGTCGGCTGCAGCCCGCTGTCGCCGATTGCCTACTGCGGCCTCGTCGATGCCGAAGAGATCCGCAGTCGCATCCGGCATGGCGTGAGGCGCTGGCTGGAAGCCACGCTGACGCGCTACCCCGAGTGGGTGCGCGAAGCCGTCGCCCGCAATCCGGAGTGGGTCGAGCTGCAACTCGCCCGCAACCCGCAGTGGATCAACCAACAGGTCCGCGCGGTCGCCCTGCAGGGCGACCTGTTCGCCTGAGCCATCAACGGCCGCCGCCGCAGCGCGACGACCACCACTTCAAGGAACACACCATGTCCCGCTTCTATCGCGCGGCCGGCGTGCTGGCCGTTCTCGCACTGCACGCACTCGGCGCCCACCTGGACGCCACCGATTCGCCTTCGCCGACCTCGCGGGCCGAAGGCCATCGCCTGCCCGGCGCCATGCAGGTCCGCTGAGGAGCTGCCATGCACATCGTTTCCCAGACCGGGCGTGTCGCAGCGCTGCTGCTACCCGTCCGCGCACCCGAGGATCTCGAGTACCTCGTCAAGGAGAGCGAGATCGTCACCGGCCGACCCGGCCGCACTTTCGTGATCGCCGGCGCTGACCGCCTTGCCTACCGGCTGCAGTGGCATCCGCTCGGCTTCCAGGTCGAGCGGCTCGACAGCCGCGGCCGTGCGCTGCACGTGCAGCAACTGCTGCTGTTCGAGTTCCTCGACCACCCGCTGCTGGAGGCCTTGCATGCCGGCCAGCTCTTCACCGCGCCGATCGAGTTCGACTCGCCGCGCGGTTGACTCATCCACCCCAAAGGCGGGCGTCCCTTCGGGGGCACCCGCCATACCGGAGAACCACCATGCAGATTCAAGTCCGCATCAACGAGGAAGGCGCGCTGCGCAACCAGCGCTTCGCCTTCACCGACCGATTCACCCTCGTGTCGGAACTGCTTCAGAACGCCAGGCGCGCAGGCGCCAGGTCAATCACTGTCGGCCACGACGCCGAGACCAGGACGCTGACCGTCCGCGACAACGGCCGCGGCATCGATGACTTCCAGAAGCTGCTGACCTTCAACGAGTCGGGCTGGGATGAGACCACCTGCGATGCCGAGAACCCGTTCGGTGTCGGCTTCTCGAAGTGCCTCTACGCCGCGTCGCGCTGCATCGTGAAGTCGCGCGGCCGGTGCGCGGATTTCGACACCGCCGCCGCGCTGGCCCGAACGCCGATCGACGTCACCGAGTCGGCCGAAGCGTCGACTGAGGGTACGCAGATCGAGCTGCACGGCGTGGACCTCCCCGATCTGGCGTCGCGCATCGCCACCCTGTGCGCGGGCTTCCCCGTGCCGGTGTGCTTCAACGGCAAGCTTCTCGAACGCCCGCATGCCCCGGACCACCTGGCGCTCGTAGCGACACCTGTCGGCGGCCTGCACCTGTGCGGCACGCGCGATGGCGAGCACAGCCACGACACCCTGGTCTACCTGCAGGGCTTCTGCGTGCTGCGCCCGATCTACCACCGGCCGGAGCGCGCGAACGTGCTGCACCTCGATGCGCGCCAGTTCATGGCGCGGCTGCCCGATCGCGACAAGCTGATCGACGAAGACCGGCAACGCAAGCGCATCGACACCGCGCTGCGCGCCGAATGGCGCCGCGTGCTCGAGGACGCCAAGCGCGCCCTGCCCGCCAATGTGTTCGTCGATAGGTTCTATCCGGCCCTGCGAGGCTGGGGGCACCTGGACCTGCTCAACGACATCGATGTCCTGCCGGCCGCGGTGTTCGACGAGATCTGCGGCTACCCCTACCAGGAGGGCTCGGGTGACCGGGTCTACCTGCGCACGGTGACCGTCGCACCGGCACGGGCGGCCATCGAGGCCGGCTCGGTCAAGCTGTGCTCGATCGACTCGCTCGACGAGAACAACGCCGGCCGCTGGATGTTCGCACTTGCCACGGGGTGCCTTCTCTTCAACCTGGGCGGCCTGCATCACGAGCATTGGGTGCAAGCCCATGTGCGCTGGCTGGACGACGAGCCGGTCGCCGTCGAACCGCTCGGCGAGCGTGTTCGCCGCACGCTGGAAGGCCGCTGGATCTGGCCGGACGTGGTGCTGTGCGCCGCCGTTCGCATTGGCGTGGGCAGCGACAGCGTGAACATCGCCGATGCCGGTGTTCACCACGACGGAGTGCTCTACATCCCGGACGGCGAATGCTCGGGCGAGCCGGTGCGCCAGGTCTCGAACTTCACCGACGAGAACGAGCAGTTCCTGGAGTCCGATCTGGACGCGGACCGCGAAGCATTGGCCGACCTCATCCGTCGGCTGCGCTCCGTCGATCCGAAGGACACGCTCGACTCGCTGCTGCGTGAGCTGAAGCTTGAACGCTACCCGGTGCTGCACGGCAGGCAATTCCGCCTGAGCGTCGGCACCGGATCGAACGGCCATGCCGTCGAACTGGCCGATTGAGTACTTGGGTGGGAGGCCTTCGGGCCTCCTCTCCCCAGCGCAGCACCTCGCGTGCGCGCTGCGGAGAGGTTTTCCCGCAGGTCGCAGGCACACCTGGAGCGCATTGCTCCGAAGCCGGCCCCGAAGTCCATCCGGCGCTCAGCGCCGGCCCCGCCCGCCATGGCCGCGGAGCCTTGCCCTCAACCGGGCGCAGGCCCGGCGTGGCGGGTTCCCCCGTCAAGGAGAAGTCATGAACCGACAACAAGCCATGCCCGTTTTCGAAAGCCGCCGCGGTGGCCACGGAGGCTGCCATGAATGACACGGCCTTCGAGCATCGCATCGACGAAGCCAAGCGCCGCGCCCACGGCCGCTGGACCGAGATCCTGCGCAGCCTGGGCGTCGACGATCACATCCTGGGCAAGCGCAACGTCCCTTGCCCGTCGTGTGGCGGCACCGACCGCTTCCAGTACACCGACAAGTTCGGCGAAGGCAACTACCACTGCCGCCACTGCGGCGCGGGTGGTGGCTTCAAGCTGCTGCAGGCCGCGCTCGGCCTCGACTTCGCGACCGCGCTGCGGCAGGTGGAGTCCTGCGTTGGCGCGCCGGCTCCTGCGCCGAGTGCCCCACCGGCGGCGTCCGAACCGTCCGCGCAGCGCATGCGCCGCCTGGCGCAACGCCTGTGGGACGAAGCCCTGCCGGTCCAGCCCGGCGACGAGGTCGATTGCTACCTGCGTCGCCGCGGGCTGCACCTGCGCCATGCGCCGAGTGTCCTGCGCCGTCACCCGGCGCTGGGCTACTACGAGAAGAACGCCGCGGGCCGCTCCTGCAAGGTGGCCGACTACCCGGCGATGCTGGCCTGCATCCAAGGGCCGGACGGACACGCGGTGACGCTGCACCGGACCTACCTGAAGGACGGCGAGAAAGCGCCGGTACCGGACGCACGCAAGGTGCTATCGGCCGGCATCAACGGTGCCGCTGTGCGGCTGTGCGAACCGGCGCACGAACTGGCGGTGGCCGAAGGCATCGAGACGGCGCTGGCGGTGCACCTCGCGACCGGCAAGCCGGCGTGGGCCGCTGTCAGCGCAGGGAACCTCGAGAAGCTCTGGCTGCCCGACGGCGTGCGTCAGGTCTGCATCTATGCCGACAACGACGCCGACGGCGGCTTCGAAGGCCAGGCCTGCGCCTACGCGCTGGCCCGTCGCCTGACCCGCAGCGCACCCGGCAACGACGCTCGCCAGGTCCGCGTGTTCCTGCCGCGCCAACCCGGCCACGACTGGGCCGACGTGTGGCGCATGCGCAGTTCGGCCGCCGAAGTCCAGGCCGCGTAGCGGAACGGAGACATGAACCCCACCGGTCGCTGCCACACCGGGCCCTGTGTCGATGACGCAGGGCGAAGGCAGACCTTGAACTGCATGCAGTCGGCGCGGATGAATCCGCGCCATCGAGGACCCGGCCCGTGCCGGATCCATCACCCACCCCGCGGGGCCCAGCCCCGACGGGGCACGGCGCCCCGCATTTCCGATCGGAGCTTGTGATGAAGAACGGACGCACCCTCGTGAGCCTGGCGCAGGAACTCGAACGCCAGCTGAACTCGAAGAAGGACCTGGTGGTCCCGTCGGCGCTGATGCGCCACGACACCGACGACACGGGCCAGACGCGGCTCGTCGTTGAAGAGACCGGTGGCCCGGCGCGCTACGGCGTGACGCCGCTCGCGCGCCGCCAGCTCGCGGACAAGTTGAAGATTCCGTATGCGTACTTCGAACGCATGCGCAGCGAGCAGCCGGTGCTGCTGGACCGCAACGTCAACACCTGGCTGCAAAGCGACGACGACCGCCGCATGCTGCGCACGCTGGACGGCAACGTGCGCGCGGTGCTGTCGGACCGCTACCGCCGGCTCGACAACTACGACCTCGCCGAAAGCGTGCTGCCGATCCTGCAGCGCCTGCCCGATGTGCGCTTCGAATCGGTCGAGCTGACCGAGACGCGCATGTACCTGAAGGTGGTCACGCCGCAGCTGAAGCACGAGATGTCGCCCGGCGATGTCGTGCAGGCCGGCGTGGTCGTGAGCAATTCCGAGGTCGGCCACGGCACGCTCTCGGTGCAGCCGCTGATCTATCGGCTGCGCTGCCTCAATGGGCTGATCGTGCCCGACTTCTCGCTGCACAAGACCCACGTCGGTCGCAGCATCGGCAACGTCGCGGACGCGATCACGGTGTTCAAGGACGACACGCTGCAGGCGGACGACAAGGCCTTCTTCCTGAAGGTGCGCGACGTGGTCGAGGCGGCGGTGTCGGAGGCGACCTTCCTGCAAGCCGCGCAGAAGCTGCAGAAGACGCTGCGCATCCCGCTGACAGGTGACCCGGTGAAAACCGTCGAGGTGCTGGCCAACCGCTATGCCCTCAACGAGCAGGAGCGTGCCGGCGTGCTGCGTCACCTGATCGCCGACGCCGACCTGACCGGCTACGGCTTGGTCAACGCGGTGACGCACTTCTCGCAGGAGGTCGACGACTACGACCGTGCGACCGAGTTCGAGGCCCTGGGCGGCCGGCTCATCGAGCTGCCGCAGAACGAGTGGAAGAGCCTCGCCGAAGCCGCCTGAACGCGGCACGCGCCGCAGCGGCCCGGACCCCTCGTGGGTCCGGGCTGCACGGATTCGCCCGCGAGTCCGGGCGGTTGTGCGTGGCAATGCGGCCCCGACGGGGCCGCATGCCGTCGCAATCTCACTGCCGAACCCTATGCTGTGGCGCACTCCGATCGACACCCGACCGCCACCCGAAACATCCCCATCCCACCCATCCACCGTGCCCGGCCAGGGCCCACCCGAGGACAGCACCATGAACCAGGCGCAGCTCTCCGACGTCCAGCTCACCAACCTGACCTTGCTGCTCACCATCCGCGACGGCGTCCTGCAGGACCGCCCCGCCACCTGCTGCAAGTACGCTCTCGATGCCGCGCAGGCGGACCGCATCGCCGGCCTGGGCGTCCAGCAGATCATGGCCATCGTCGCCAACGTCGGCGACGCCACACTCTTCCCAGCGCGCCGCGATCTGCTGGCGCTGCTCGAAGCGCCGCTGCCGCTGGCCCGGCCGCTCGCCGCAGTGCACGCCGCTCAGCACCTCGCCGCCTGACCGCCCCCTCTGGCGAACGCCATGGGCGAGTCTCGTCCTCCGCTGAGGGTCGACCGGCAGCTGCGAGCGCTGCAACTGGCCAAGGACTGCGCCGCCCTCGGCGCTCGCGTGCGCACCATCGGCCACCTCACTGGCCTGCCACCACGCGAGCTGCTGCGCCTGCTGTTCCCCGACCGCGAGCACGTGCCGCGTGGCCGGCCACCCGATTCCCCCGAGTGGTACCACGGCGCGAACCTGCTCTACCGCGCGGAGGCCTCGATCGTGGTGGCGCTGTACCGGCGCCTGCGCGACGGTGGCTTCGCCGCGGCCGAAGCGCTCGTTGCCGCCTACCGCCACTACGGCAGCATCTGCGAACCACCGCAGCGCATCAGCTTCGACCGCGCATTCGACCTCGCCGCGCACACCGACGGGCTGTGGCTTACCAGCGTGCAGAGCTTCTCGCTCGTCGCCTGCCCCACCTGCCACAGCGAGTACCTGGCCGCCTACGGCTCGGCGCCGCGGTCCAACGACGAGTGCCCGTTCTGCAAGCTGGTGCAGCGCTACGGAACGGATCAGCGGGTGCAGGCGTCGTTTCCGGTGCGGCCGCTGCCGGACCTGTCAGAACTTGAACTCGGCGCGCATCTGTTGCTGAACGGGCGGAGGGACAACTGACAAGGCTCGAAATGCGCCCTCGCAAAGGCGGTCGTACTCGACCTCAACACGTGTCTAGACGCTGACCGCACGCGGCCACCGGGCTTGGTTCCGGCCACGAGCCGCGAGCCCTCCACCGGTCGAACACCGATAGAATGCCCCGGACTGGTGGAATCCACCAGTCCGCCATGTCGGCGGCTGGTTCAACCCTCCAGTCGGAGCCTTATGCGGGGACTTTTATACGCGGAAAATTTTCGCCCTCTGTTCTCCGGGCACGAAACCTTCGCCCTGCGACAGCTGTGGCTCAAGAAGGCGGTCGAACTCGTGTCGGGTTCATTGGCAGACACGGGCATGCATCGGAAGGACCGTGCAAAGAACGTGTTTGCGCACGATTCGGCGATCGTACGCCTTGGCGTGGGCAAGAACATGGTCGCGTCCATCCGGCATTGGTCGACCGCCTGCGACGTGATCAACGAAGGCGATGGTCAGCTCGCGTTGTCGCCCTTTGGTACCGCGGTGTTCCCCCAAGGGGGTCTGGATCCCTACAGCGAGCACGCCTCGACGCTCTGGTTGGTGCATTGGAAGCTGGCCGGCGGCTGGGAAATCCCCAAGAGGCGCACCCATCGGAGTGCGACGTGGTACTGGGTGTTCAACTACATCCACGAGCAGAGCTTCTCTTCGCGCGGCCTGCTAAAGGTGCTCGGCGAGTACGCCGATGCTCGAGGGCTGAGCATCTCGCCGGCAACGCTGAAGCGGGACGTCGAGGTCTGCCTGCGTTGCTATGTGAGCCGACCGGAGTCCTCGTTCGACGATTTCGCCGACTCAATGCTCGGCGAGTTGGGACTCATCACCACGCAGGGAAGAGACGAGTACGCACTCCATCGCGGGCCGAAGCCGACTCTCACCGACGGCGCATTCCTGTATGCCCTGCTGGAGTTCTGGCAGTCCTACGCGCCTCAGCAGAGCACGCTGTCCTTCGAGACGATCGCCTACGAGATCGGTTCTCCCGGCCGCGTGTTCAAGTTGGACGAGGACTCTGTTGCAGCTCGCCTCATTGCGCTGGAAACCATGACCAAGGCGCGCTACCAGTGGTCAGACTCTGCGGGCCTGCGACAGGTGGTGTGCACGAAGGCGCTGGAACTCGGCGAAGCGCTGGAGTTGGCCTATGTCTAAGGGCGCTTCGTTGACCGCCACGCTACGCAAGGGACAGCCCTCCGACCTGAAGGAGCCGCAGCGGGGGGCACCCCCATCAGGCAGTATCCCGAGGCTCAGCAGCGTTGTCACGCTGGCTCGGCAGTTTCAGCGCGCGGTACGCCTCGACGCCGACTACGGCAGCGTCGACGCGCTGCAGGGCTATGTCTGCCAAGGGACCGCTCGCAACGTCCTGGAAACGATGTCGCGCCAGATCGTGCACACGCGCCAGCGTGCGTTCACCTGGACCGGTCCTTTTGGCGGGGGCAAGAGCTCCTTGGCAGTGGGGCTTTGCAGCCTCGTGTCCCCCGATCGCACCGTGCGTCAGGCGGCCTCGAGGGTACTGTCGTTCGCCGCGGCAGAGGCAGCGTCGGATGTCACACGCGCGTTCAGCGCTTCAAAGACAGGCTGGCTGGTCCTTCCGGTCGTGGGCCACCGCGGGAGCGTCGTTGACGCCATCGCAGCAGAGCTCGACCGACATGTCGACAGTTTGATACTGCGCAGAACCAAGTCGAAGTCCCGGCAGCGTACCGCGCTCGTCCTGCAGGAGCTGGCTCAGCAGGCTGAATCCCGCCGAAGCGATGGCGTTCTGCTGTGCATCGACGAACTGGGCAAGTTCCTGGAAGCCGCCGCCGATGGGGACGACATCTACTTCTATCAGGAGCTTGCTGATGTCGCCGGACGCTGTGACGGCAAGCTGGTGGTCGTCGGCATCCTCCATCAGTCGTTCGAGCAATACGCCAACCGGCTGGGTTCCGAGGTACGCGACGAGTGGCGCAAGGTTCAGGGGCGCTATGTCGACATCCCGCTCATCGCCGCATCGGACGAGGTCGTCGAACTGATTGGTCGGGCGATCGACTCGACGCGTCCGCATCCACACTCGTTGGCCGTCGCGGCCGACATCGCGCGTTCGATTCGCCACCGTCGACCCGGGTTGGACGAAGCCTTCGCCAACCGGCTCGACCGCTGCTGGCCATTGCATCCGGTCACCGCAGCGCTGCTGGGTCCGGTGTCGAAGCGACGCTTCGGCCAGAACGAGCGCAGCACCTTCGGCTTCCTGGCATCGGTTGAAGCACGCAGCTTCCGCGAGTTCCTGCAGGCCACACCCGCGACCTCGCATCAGACGTACTCGCCGGCCGCCTACTGGGATTACCTGCGCACGAATCTGGAGCCCAGCATTCTCGCGTCGCCCGACAGCCACCGCTGGGCTCAGGGCGTGGACGCCGTCGAGCGCACGGAGCAGAAGCAGCAGGACGAAGACCTGCACTTGCAACTCGTCAAGACCATCGCGCTGATCGACCTCTTCCGCAACGGCTCGGGGCTCGTCGCGGACGACGCAGTCCTTCGGCACTGCGTGTTTGCCGGTGACGGCATCGCCGTCTCGCCGCAGAGCCTGCAGGAACTTCTCCAAGACCTGCGTCGCTGGGCGGTGGTGACGTTCAAGCGCCACCTCGGCTCCTGGTCCATCTCTGAGGGCAGTGACTTCGACATCGACGCGGCATTGGCGCAGTCGATGAGATCCATCGACGAGCCCGACCTTGGACGGCTCGAAGACTTGGTGCGCCTGCAGCCCGTTCTCGCGAAGCGTCACTATTGCGAGACGGGAACCATGCGGTGGATGGTGCCGCTGATGGTTCATGCGGGCCACTTCCAGCAAGGCCTGCTACGCGCTCACGAACTGTGTGGGGAACCTGGCGTGTCGCTGGGCCGCACGAGCGTGTTTGGCGCGTTCCTGCTGGTATTGCCGGCGCGCGGCCAGACCGTTCGTCAGGCTATCAACGCGGTTCGCAAGCTGGAGTGGACCGAGGATTCGGCACTGCCAATCCTCGTGGGCGTTCCGCGCAATGGGGAGGCGATCCGCGAACTCGGCCGCGAACTGGTCGCCTACGACCAGATCCGGCACTCGCGGTCCGAGCTGGAGAACGACGCGGTCGCACGCCGGGAACTCGAAGCCCGCACCGCGGACGTGAAGTCACGCCTGAGCGACGAACTTCGCGAGGCTTTGCTGAATATCGAGTGGACAAACCTGGAGGGGCAATCGTTTCCGGCAGGGGCGGTCGGTCCCGGTGGGCTGGCCCCATTGGCCTCCACGCTCGCCGACCGTGTTTTCGCGAGTGCACCATGCCTGTTCAGCGAATTGATCAACCGGGACGAGCCGTCCTCCAACAGCATCAAGGGGCGCAAGGATCTGCTGTACGCGATGCTGGCGCACGGAGTCAAAGAGCGGCTCGGGTTCGTCGGCTATCCGGCCGAAGCGGGTCTCTATCACAACCTGCTGGAAGCGACGGGACTGCACCGGCGACTTGAGGAAGGCGACGAGGAAGCGCGCTTTGGCTTTATGTCACCGACCGAGGACGACGCGACGAGCCCTCGAGCCCGATCCATCATGCCGATGTGGTCCTGTGCGATGGAGATCCTTGCTTCATCGAAAGACCCTGTCGGCCTCACCGCGATCTTCGCCCGCTGGCAAGCCCCGCCGTACGGTGTGCGCGCCGGTGTCTTGCCTGTTCTCTGGCTTGCCTTCGCGCTCGCGAACCAGCAGTGCATCGCGCTCTACAAGGACGGCATGTTCGTGCCGCAGATCCGGCAGGTCGAGATCGACGAGGCGAGTCAGGATCCCAGCCGCTTTGCCCTGCGCTACGTTCACATAGACGAACACCGACGCGACATCCTTGTCGGAGTGTCTGACCGCCTGCGATCGCTCGGTCGGGAGGTCGCTGCGGAGCCACTGGAGGCGGCCCGCGGGCTCGTCGCCCTGGTGTTCGACCTGCCCCAATGGACCCGACGCACGCAAATGCTCGGCGAGCGGACCCGGGACATTCGAGATGTCGTCGCCAAGGCAAGCGACCCACACAAGGTCTTGTTCGTCGATCTGCCGATCCTCTTCGAAGGCATGCCGGTCCCGCAATACCTGGCGGAAGTCGGCAATGCGCTTGATGAAATGGTCGGCGCCTACGAGAAGATGCTTTCGGACGTCATGGTGAAGACCTTCGTCGCGTTGGACGCCTCGTTCGACACGAACGAGGGCCTGGAGGCACTCCGGCACCGCGCCAGATCGATCGCTGGACTTTCGGGCGACTTCCGACTCGACGCGTTCGCGACGCGCCTGTCCACACTGCAAACCGACCGCGCCTCCGTCGAAGGGCTGCTCAGTCTGGCCGGCAACAAGTCGCCCCGCGAGTGGACGGATCAGGACATCCACGCCACGCTCGTCCAGCTAGGCCAGTGGGCGCTTCAGTTTCGACGGGTCGAAGCGGTCGGTGCGATGCAGGATCGGGTTCCGACGCGCAACGCCATTGCAGTGGTGTTCGGCACTGGCAAGCAAGGCAAGACGGTCTCCGAGACGTTCGACATCTCGCCCGGCGAAGACCGCCGCATCCAGCAGCTCGTCGACGCGATCTTGAGGCAGTTCAAGGACGTGAAGCGCGAGGTACTGCTCGCGGCGCTCGCTCAGACCGGCACCCAACTTGTCGAGCACCGGACCGCTACGGAGGATTACACATGACACGCGCCGCTGAGGCACCCACCCGCAATCCTGCCTCCGAGAATCGCGCAGTGGTTCACCGGCACGTGCTCGGTCTGTCCGGCGGCCGTGACAGCGCAGCGCTCGCGGTGTACATGCGGCAACACCACCCGTCGCTGGATGTGGAGTACTTCTTCACCGACACGGGGAAGGAACTGCCGGAGGTCTACGAGTTTCTCGGGCGGCTCGAGGGGTTCCTGGGCAAGTCCATCGTGCGCCTCAATCCGCACCGCGACTTCGACTTCTGGCTCCGCGAATACGGACACTTCCTGCCGTCGCCCAACACCCGCTGGTGCACCAAGCAGCTCAAGCTGCTGCCGTTCCGCTTGTGGCTGCGACCGGCACTTGCCGCAGGCCAGCAGATCACGAGCTACGTCGCGATCCGGGCGGACGAGGACGATCGCCAGGGTTTCACACCCAAGCAGTCCGGGTTGAACGTGGTGTACCCCTTCAGGGCAGCAGGGATCGACAAGCAAGGAGTCCTGGAGCTTCTGAGCGACTCCGGGCTGGGGCTGCCTCGCTACTACAACTGGCGGTCACGCAGCGGATGCACTTTCTGCTTTTTTCAACAGAAGATCGAGTGGGTGAATCTCAAGCGCAACCATCCCGAGGCGTTCGAGGAGGCCAAGCTCTACGAGAAGAGTGCGCTGGACCATGGTTCCCCGTTCACGTGGTCGATGGGCGAGTCGCTGCTCGAACTCGAGCGACCGGAACGGGTGGCCGAAATCGAAGCGGACTTCCAGGAACGGAAACGTCGAGATCGCGGGCGTATCCCTATCAACCCGCTGCGGCCACCGCGCACCGACGAGCCCACGGACATCGACGACCTGTACCTTGAGGATGAGGGCGGAGGTGCGTGTCTTGTCTGTCACAAGTAGGTAGATTCCGGTGGCACGGCAGGGTCGACGCCGACCGAGCACGCACCTTAACCGCGATTCGCGGCGCGGTAGGCAACTCTGACAGGGGAAACAAGAATGGCAGGAGGCTTCCGAATCGCGGCGCGCGCCTTGAGGCAACTCGGTGCCGAGCTCATCACTTCGGATGACGTCGCGCTCAACGAACTGATCAAGAATGCTTTCGATGCCCGCTCGCCACGGGTGAAGGTCGAGATACGTTCAACCGTCGACATTGATGCGCTGGCGCTGCTTGAAGAGCAGATTCGCCAAGGGCAAGTCACCAAGGCCGAAGCCATCGAACGTGTCGACCGGACGATTTCCCCTGATCTGACCATCGAGGAACGCGCGGCTCTGATCAGTCAACTTCACGAGCACATCGAAAAGCCGGTGCAGTTCGCCGACCATCTGAAGAAGCTGCGCGAAGAACAGGCCATCACGATCTCCGACACCGGACTCGGGATGACGGGCGATGACCTGGCGAACAGGTTCCTGGTCATCGGTACGCCCGGCAAGCTCGTGGCCAAGCGCGACGCCGGCCCGACGGACCTTCCAATCCTCGGCGACAAAGGCATTGGGCGCCTGTCGATGATGCGCCTGGGTAACCGTGCCCACATCCGTTCGACGCAGAAGGGTGAGACGGTCTGGAACGAAGTACGCTTTCAGTGGGACAGGTTCGACGACCCCGCGCTCTTCCTGCATGAAGTCGAGGTCGAGCTCACACAAGAGCCCAAGGCCAGCGCTGATGTACAGGGCACGGGCATCGTCATCCAGGACCTCTCCGCCAACTGGACCGCCGAGAAGGTGCAGGTCTTCATACAACGGTACATGCGGCGCCTGCAGAACCCGTTTGCGGTCCAACGCCGGCCGTATCCTGTCGACGTTCTCCTAAATGGCAAGCGTCAGGCGATCCCGGCGCTTCCGACGTGGCTCAAGCGCTCGGCGCAGTTCAGCGCGGAGATCCAGTTCGATCCGGCGGGAATCGAGGGGACGAAACAGGTCTTCCGGCGCAGCCTGCGCTGGCGCGATGCCGAGTCGTCGGATGCACGCTCGTGGACGCTCGTCGACCTTACGCAGCAACTCGGCCTTCCCGCCGAGACGTTCCATCGGCTCGGGTCGTTTGTCGCAAACTGTCTCTGGTTCAACCGCAAGCTCCTGATCACGAATACGGTCGAGCAGAACCAGACGGAAATCGCCAACGAGCTGAACCAGTGGTGCGGCGGCTTCGCGCTCTACCGCGACGACTTCCGGGTGGGCAAGACGGGCGGCATGGACGACGACTGGCTCGAATGGGACAGCGGCGCGCTTCGAGCCAAGGGCTATGCCCTCAACCGATACCAGACGGTCGGCAGCGTCACGATCTCGTCGCGGCAGAACCCATACCTGATCGACTCGGCGAACCGGGAACGGCTGGTCGCCTGCCCCGAACAGCAGTTGCTCAAGAGCCTGCTCGGGGACGTGCTGGTCGCAGACCTACGCATGCACATCAACGCGGTCCGTGAAGCCGAAGCCAAGATCGCCATCGCCAAAGAGTCGACGACGGAGTCGTTGAAGAAGTCGGAGGAAAGCCTTCGCAAAACGATCAAGACGGTCGACGAGATCGCCAAGGACGTTCCCAAAGAGCTGCGCTCCAAGATGGTAGAGATCCGCGGAGCGCTCCAGAGCCAGGTCGAGCACGTCAAAGTCGTCAAGAACGCGTTGTCCCTCGCTCGGGAGACACGCGTCGAACTTCTTGAGTTGGCCAACATCGGCCTCGTGGTGGAGATCGTCATCCACGAGCTCGCTAGGCTAACCGAGCGCACCGGCGAATTGTTGATGGACCTGAAGCAGAACAAGCACCAGGGAGATGTCGCAGGCATTGTTGACAACCTGCGCGCACAAATCGTCGCGACGAACAAGCGAATCCGAACTGTTGATGCGATGAGCCCGTCAGGCCGCAATCGCCGCGAGAACTATGACGCGGTGGCGCAGGCCAAGACGATCGTGGAGGGCTTCAAGGCCCGCTTCGAGCGGCATGACGTCACTTGCCGGGTCCTGCTCGATGGCAAACCAGCCGATCGTCCTCTGAACGTCCACATGGTTCGCGGGCTCATCGCACAGACTCTGGAGAACCTGCTTACCAACTCCGTCTACTGGCTTCAGCAAGGGGTGCGCGACGGCGCACACGGGCGCGCGATAGACATCGATTTCGATTCGAAGGCTTTGACCTTGAGCGTTACCGACAACGGTCCAGGCATCGATCCTCGTTATGCCAAGGAGATCTTCAAGCCGTACTTCACGACGAGGCGCAAAGGCAAGGGCCTCGGCCTATACATCGCGGGCGAACTCGTGGAGTACCACGGGGGAAAGCTGTACCTCGACGAGACGCCGGATGAGGACGGCAGGCTACGAACGTTCATCGTTGAGCTGCCGAGGGAGGAAGCATGACCGAGGAGCCCGGTGACGCGGCTGCCGCGGAACACGCGGTAGCAGCGGCACCAAAGAATGTTCTCGTTGTCGACGATGAACTCGCTGGTCTGACGTTTGCGCACGTCACCGCCTCGGTGGCAGGGGCTGCGGCCTTTCTTGCTGACGTGAATTCTCCGGAAGCGGCGGAGGCCTGGTCGCTTGCCATGGCGACAAGCGGCAAGCCGCCGTTGGAGAAAACCGGAGCCGATGAGGCGGCCGACTTTCTTACTTCGGACGACTTTGTTCGCGATGTTTTGCTGTCGCAACACTTTCGCGACCATGCCACCCCTGTGCTGAAAGACCCGCTGGCGAACTTTATTGCGCGCGCTGACTCGGTTCGTACGCTGAAGCAGCAGGTGGACGATGCATTCCCATCCCCTGATTTCGCCACTACGTACGTTGCAGAGAGACCTGCCGCTCCGGCAGATCTCATGGGGTATGACCTGCTTGTCCTGGATCTTGTCCTTCGCGACAGCGCGGCAGCAATCGACGAGCTGGTTCGCTATCTCAAAAAGATGGGAGAAGACTCCTATCCTCGCGAACTGCCGTGCATTGTGGTGTTGTCAGGAAGCCCAGAGCTGATTTCAGAGAGCCTCCGCTTTAGTACCGAGTCGAACATCAGTGCAGCAGGGCTCTTGCTGCTGCCCAAGTCCGACATCGCGGACAAAGAGTTCGGAACGGCAGGCCTCAGACTGTCCTACCAGCAACTCGATCGCCAGCGCGGGGCAGCGCAACGGATGAGGGTGTTCATGCGCGAATGGATCGGTGCCCTCGAGTCCGCGCGCGCGAAGGCCAGCAAGACACTGTGGAACCTCGACGCTGCCGCCATGCAGGAGATCCACCTCAGCGCCTTCATGGACAACGATCCGTTCGACGAGCATCTGAACGACTTGGTCGTGCGTGAGTTCTTGTGGCACGTCGAGTCGACGCCACTGGTTGGAAAGGCCATCGAGGAACTCGATGATTGCTTCCAGAAGCAATTCAAGCCCGGCTCAGATCCTGTGCTCATCGGGCAGCGATTCATTGCTCCTCGCCTGAACGCGCAAGCCGCACGGGACTTGGTAGCGCACTTCACGGCGACCGGCTCGAGCGTTCCGGCGAGCCTGTCCGCGAGTGACGCCATCGAGGCTGCCAAGGGCTTCAATCGAATCGTTCCGTTCGGGGCAGTGCTAGCCCCTGCTGACCTCAAAAACGGCGCTGAGTGCCTGGTGCACATCACGCAGCAGTGCGACCTGAACTCCGCGACGCGACCGCTGAAGGACGGAACGTTCAAGCCGGTGTCGGCCATCTTCGCGTTTGTTCAGGTCGTCGAGGTCAGTGACCGTAGCATTCCTGATCACAAGACGGAAGACCTTGTCGCGCGGGGCCTGTCGATCAATGGCGGGCAGTACGACCTGAAGCTCGCACGGGGGCGCCACCTGGCGATGCCGATCCCCTCCTTTGTCAAGCACGCCAAGGAACAGGGGCTGAACGTCGTGGCCCGCCTGCGCCATGACGTTGCCAATCAGTTCCTGGTGGCGACGGCCAACTTGATGACGCGCGTCGCGTCTCTGCGCACCACCCGAGTGGAGGTGTTGAAGGCTCGCGTCTATCTGTATGGAAAGCAGCTTCCTGGCGGGGCACCTCTCGCGTTACTGGATCCGAACAACGGCCAGCCGGCCGAAATCCAGGTCTCGAGGCAAGGTAGGCTGCACTACTTCCGGGACGAAACGAGCTTACGCATCGCCCTATGGATTACTAGAACGTTGGGTGCTCACTATGGCGCTACGGACTTCGACACCGAGCGCGCATGGAACTCCTTGAGCTGCGGTCTCAACAACAACGACCTGATCAACAGGCCTGTGCACTTCGCGACCAAGACATTTGCGTTCGCCGACCTGGCGGCTCAGCTTGCCTCGGCAAACGCACCAGATCCAAAGGTGCAACTCGTCGTTGTTTCTGAACCGTAGGTCGATGTCGACATCGGGTCCTGGCGCTGGAAGACTGGCAACGACTCCGGTGGCTCCCGCCGGGCACTGCCAGTGAGACGGACGGTAAGCTACACCTTCCGCGATGGGCAGCACTCATGACCACCGAGCCGAGAACGCCGTCGGGCCCACCCATGATGCACCGCCGTTGCGCCGTTGCGAGTTGATCGGGGTAACGGCGAAACGCCCTGACCTTGCCGGCTATTCATGGTCGCGTTGCGCTGCCACACGACTCGAAAGTGGGAGCATGCATGGCTTGCCCCCATCGTCGCGCACCGACTCATCCGGACATTCGTATGCGCCGACGGATCCGGGATTCGTCTGTGCAGCAGTCGGCGACATTCTCGCCGAGCATGACAACCTGCTCGCCCGTATCCGCCTGTGCTTCGGCGTGGACCAAGACTCCTTCGCGCGCGACGCGTTAGCACTGATCGAAGCCTACGCCGGCTACGTTCACCTGCTCCCCGCCACACCCGACAACTACTTCCGTCAGCCTGGCGGCCTGCTGCAACTGGGGCTGGAGGTGGCCTTCTATGCCCTGCAGGGCACCGACGCGCACATCTTCTCCGGCCAATCGACGATCAGCACGCGCCGTCAGCTCGAACCCCGCTGGCGGCACGCCACCTTCATCGGTGGCTTGTGCTGCGAAATGCACCGGGCCCTGGCATCGTTGATCGTCGTCGATGCCGACGGCAACGAATGGCCCGCCTATCTCACGCCCTTGGCCACCTGGCTCGCAAAGCGCCGTGTCGAGCGCTACTTCGTGCGCTGGCGCGCTCAGGCACCCGAGGCGCGTAGCCTAGGCCTGTTCGCGCTGCCCCACGTCGTGGAGCCCGCCGTGCTGCAGAACCTCAGTGCAGGCAACACCATCATCGTCCCGCACCTGCTTGCCAGCGTCGGCGGCTTGCCGGTGTATCGCGAGCCCAATGTGCTCGACAGCCTGGTCCGCCGCTCGCTCGCTCTGGTCATCGACCGCAACCTCAAGGCCAGTGCCGACCGCTACGGCACGCCGCAGTTCGGCTCGCACCTTGAACGCTATCTGGTGGATGCGCTGCGTCGTCTGGCCTCGGCCGAGTCGGCCTGGGTGCCCAACCGCGAGAAGTCACGCGTCTGGTACGGCAGCGACGGTCTGTTCCTGCTCTGGCCGCAATGCGCTGCCGACGCACAGGCCTTGCTGGAGGCGGATCAGTTGCCCGGCATACCGAAATCAGCCGATACCGTCCTCGATCTGCTGCTCGCTGCGGGCGTGGCCGAGCCCCGCGATAGTTCTCACAACACGTGGCTGATCCAGCCGCCCGGCGCCAAGGGCCGGTTGGACGCCATCAAGCTGACCTCTGCGGCAATCCTCTGGTCCGGCCCGGAGGCCAGCCCGCATGCGCTCGACGGCACGCTGGTGACGAGTCTCGAGCCGACAAGAGCGAAGACCGCCGCGGCTGCACCCACACCGCCGCCATCACCGCGGGACCAGTTGTCGCTGCTCGAAGCCGTCGCCCCAGACACTGCAGCAGCCGTGTCGCCGCCGTCGAACGCACCGGCGAGAGTCTCGCCCGCAGTCGAAGAAGCCGCGGCCGCGTCGATCGCGCTGAAGGCCCCCATGCGCTTGAACCCCGCCGTGCGCGACGCGCTGGGCGCCATCGTGGCCACGCTGAACGGCGACGCGCGCACTGCGGCCGCGTGCACGGTAGCGACCGGCATCTTCGTGCCACTCGCCGAGTTGGAACGCCGCGGCCTGCAGCCTGCACTCGTGATGCGGGCGCTGGGCGACCTGCGCATGCTGGTCCACGCCGATGCCAATCGGTCACCGACCGTATCGAGGGACTTCGGCGGCGCCATCACCGTAGGCCTGATCGTCGATCCGCGTTTCGTCACCGGCCTCGAACTGGCCACCTTTGCGATCCCTGAATCGCCGCAGGCCTGAGCATGCTGGTCCGCCAGTACGAAATGCCCTGGCGCCCGGCCTATGAGGCCTACGCCGCGGCGACCTGGCTGCTGGCGACGGCCTTCTTTGCGACGGTCGGTGTCCTCGGGCACCTGCCACACCGACTGGCGCTGCCCCTGGCGCTGTGCTGCTTCGTCTGGGGCATCTTCCGAGGCGCACAAGCCCTGCGCACACTGGTGCTGCGCGCCTCGCTCGGCGGGCGTGGCGTGCAGACCATCACCACCACCGAACTGGCGCGCTGGTGCCAACAGCCCGACCAGGTGTTCCTCGGCTTCGGCTTCGACTGGCGGCCGGCCCACGCCCAGCGCCTGTACGAACTGGCGAAGGTGGACTTCCGGCAGTTCACCGTCTCACCACGCCTGCTGGCCTGGCTGGGCTACGACAGCCACCCGCAGCCCGACGCCGAGATCGGCCTGCCCTACATCCACGGCGTCGAGCCCAAGGAAGTGCCGCTGCACCGGCCGCTGCAGAACTTCGAGGGCGGCACGCTGCTCGTCGGCACCACGCAGTCGGGCAAAGGCGTAGCGTTGGCCAACCTCATCACGCAGGCAGTGCGACGCGGTGACGTGGTCATCGTCATCGACCCGAAGAACAGCCGGCGCCTGAAGCGCGTGACGCAGCGCGCCTGCGAAGACTGGCGCGCGCCCGACACTTTCCTTGAGTTCCACCCCGCCTTCCCAGAGACCGGCGTGCGGCTGGACTTCACCTTCAACTGGCAGAAGCCGACCGAGATCGCCTCGCGCATCCAGTCGATCATGCCACCCGACACAGCGGGCGCTTTCTCGGCCTTTGGCTGGGACGCGGTCAACGTCGTTGTGCAGGGACTGATCGAGCTCGAGGAGCGGCCCAACCTCGTGAAGCTGACCAAGTACATCGAAGGCGGCATCGAGCCGGTGCTCGAAGGCACGCTGCGCCGCCACTATGAGCGCAGCCTGGGCGCCAACTGGCGCGAGCTGCCCGAGATGAAGAAGCTGCTGCACGACGCCCACCGCGGCAACCTCAAGCGCCCGTCCGAAGCAGCCAGCGCCGACCTGCTGGCCTTCGTCGCCTACTACGAACACCACGTCGCGCAGTCGCAGCGCAACAAGGTGCTCGACGCGCAGGTGCGCACGTTCCGCCACAACCGTGAGCACTACCAGAAGATCACCGCCAACCTGCTGCCCGTGCTGTCCATGCTGACCTCGGGCGACCTCGGCCCTAGCCTGTCGCCGGACCCGTTCGACGCCGACGACACGCGCCCGATCATGAACTTCGAGAAGATCGAGCGCGCCGGCCACGTGCTCTACATGTGCCTGGACTCGCTGCCCGACCCGTCGGTTGCCACGGCCATCGGCGCGCTCGCCCTCGCCGACCTGGCTGCGCGTGCCGGCATGCGCTACAACCTCGGCGGCTACCGGCGCATCTCGCTCTTCGTCGACGAGGTCTCGAACGTCATCAACCAGCCGTTGATCGAGATCCTCAACAAGGGGGCCGAGGGCGGCATCTTCACCACCTGCGCCATGCAAACGCTGGCCGATCTGGCCAAGCGCCTCGGCAGCGAGGACGCGGCACGCATGGCGCTGGGCAACCTCAACAACCTGATCGCGCTGCGCTCGAAGGACCGGCCGACCCAGGACTTCGTGGTCGAGACCTTCGGCAAGACCGCCATCCACACCGTGCGGGTGAGCCTGAGCAGCGGCGCCGACGCGCACCTGGGCGATTTCTCGTCGAGCTACTCGACGCAACTCACCGAGAGTTTCGAGGAGATGGTGCCGGCTGACGTGCTGGGCAAGCTGCCGAACCTGCAGTACTTCGCATCGGTGTCGGGCGGCCGGATCATCAAGGGGCGGTTTCCGATCCTGGATCCCGATGCGTCACCGCCGACCGCCGCGCCCAGACTTGCATCAAGGCCCGCGTTGACGTCGAGCCAAGTGCCGTGATCCGCGTCGTTGCCATCATCTCGCTGCTGTGCCTGCTGGTGCTGGTGCTGTACCTGCCTTCCGTGCATCCGGCGCAGCGCTTTCTCGCCCAGTTGCGGTCCGAGCACGAGACCGTGACGGCGTTCTGGGGCGACGCACCCGCATCGCGCATCCTCTCGCGAGCGCTCAGCCTGCAGGATTCAGCCCGTCAGGTGACGCCGGTTCCATCACCGAGTGACGCGCCACCGGCAAGCGCCGTGGACAGCGCGGTGGCGCAGGAGATGACATCGCTGAACCGGCGCTTGTTCGACAACGCCTATTTCCGATCCATTGATGCACTGGTGCTGCTCGCCTCCTACAGGTTGTCGACACTGCTGGAGTGGCTGCCCTGGCTGGCCGCGTTCTGCGTAGCGGCGATGGTGGACGGCGGCGTCGTGCGACTGACCAAGTCCCGAGAGTTCCGGCATCACGATCCGGAAGTGTTCGCCGTTTTCAGTTGCCTGGCCATCGTTTCAGGCTGCGCTGCGGTCGTCGGCTTCGTGATTCCGGTGGCACTGCATCCGCTGTCGATGCCGGGCGTTCCACTACTGATGAGTCTGTTGCTGGGGCGCGCGTTAGCGAACTTCCATCGCCGCGCGTGATCGCAAACCGACTGTCCTTGCGACACCGCAAGAGGCCGGCTCCTCGGGGGGTCCGATTTCCGGCACGCTGTCTCGGAATTCGTATGCGGCATGCACCAAAGCTCACTCGTTTGGGTGCCGGTTCTTTAGCTGGAACTCGGCGTAGCTAGAGAACGATCGAATGCCCTTCACATGGTTTTGCTTGGCCAGGATGGTCTTGGCGATTCGCTGCTGCAGGTATTCACACACGGCTTCGAACCGCTCGGCCGGCAGTAGTTTCCACGGCCCACCGAAGCGGGACTCGATGTTCGATGACAGTGCGCCGAAGCTGAACTTTGTGCGCCGAGTCTTGTCAGCGCTGGCGAATTCGTTGTAGCGCTTGATCAGATGCTGCACGTACCGGCTCGCCTGCTGGTCGGCACCGATCGTGCCGGGTGGCGCGCTGATGGTGACGCATCGCCGCGAAGCCCTGACGTTCACCGTCTGCGCCTGGATCGTGCCCGGGCTGTTGATGGCCACGTTGCCGGAGTTGTTCACAACGCTCACCCGCCGGAGATCGTTCAGCAAGAGCTTCGCGAAGAAGCCGTCGGTGGCTTGCTCGGGCCTGACGGCCACGCCTTCGTGGATGGACTTGATCTCTTGCAGCGCCTCGGCGCTGTAGACATCCGGCTCGGAGTCAACGACCTTGTGGTGCCTGCGGCACAACAAGATCAGGTTCTCAAATGAGTGCCGATCTTCCTCGGTCTGCGAGCCATCGTATCGAGGGCCATCCTTGCTCTTGGCCCTGATGTGGCAGATCTCCCCGGTGATGGTGCCGACGCTCTCGACGAGCGGAAGCGCGCAACCGGGGAAGGCGCACCTGTTTCCGGACAAGGCAAACAGTCGGCGTATCGTCTTTTCCGTAGGTTCGCTAATCATGTCCCACCCTGGTAGCGCTGAATCTCGGGCGCTGCGCACCCGTCGCCAGTGTCGCCGGGAAGGCTTCGAGCTGAGGTGCCGGAACTTCTCTGGTCCCTTGACGGTATGAGGCATCGGGGTCATCGCGGATCAAGCGACCGTGCACTAGGCGCCATCGACTGACCCCGAAACCCCCCTCTCAACGGCCGCATTCCGGGCCACACCGCTCGGAGGCGCCGCCTACCCTTCCAGTCACCCGCTCCAAAGAGCAACGCCCGCAGCCAATGACCCCAGGGATGCGCCCATGATCTCCGCTTCGCACAACGCCCCAGACGCCGGCACCCACGGCGGCTCGCCCGGCGATCACGCAGACACCGTCGAGACGCGGCTTTTCCTCGACGAGCACGAGTGGCTGTACGGCCTGCTGCGCAGTGACGACAACACGTCGCCCACCTTCCGTTTCCCGGACCTGATCAGCGCCTGCGTGTCGCTGGTCTTCGAGGCGGACGATGCGCCCGGGCGCATCTTCGGCTTCCTCGGTACCCAGCTCGTGCTGCGCGCGCCGAACACGCCGCGCCGACGCGAGTCGATGTGGCGTCCACAGTACGAGCTGCTGCAGGCCGTGCAGCGCTCGCCGGCCAACCGGCACCCGAACCCCAAGTTCCAGCTCGACCAGCTGACCACCGCCTGCGTCGCCCTCGCCCGCCAGATCGACGACGCCGACACGCGCGTGCTGCGCCAGGCCCGGCTGAACATGGCCGATCGCTCGTCCCGATGGCGACTGCCACGCCCCGGGTGATGCGGCCCTCGCTCGCGAGCGCGCCGACCCGCTGAGCACCCTGCCGGCCCCGACGCCGGCCCACCCGAACCCGACCCTCGCTGGCATCGCCAGCCTTGCCTCGCGGCCTGCTGGCCAGCGAGCGTGCCGACCTGTCTTCGGAGCTGTGATGTCCGCCACTCTGCCCACCCCGCTGACTTGCGCCTCGTCCGCCTCGCGGTCGGCTTTGGCGCGCGTCGTGCAGTGGGCTGCGCTCGGGCTCGTGGCACTCGTGGGGCTGCCAGCGCAGGCGTGTTGGGAACAGGCGGCGCAGCGCTACGGCGTCGCCGCCGAACTGCTCTATGCGATCGCCCGCGTCGAGTCGAACCTCAATCCGCGCGCAGTCAACCGGTCGCACGTGGCACGCACGGGCTCCTACGACATCGGTCTCATGCAGATCAACAGCTCGCACCTGCCGCGGCTGGCCCGCCACGGCATCGCCGAAGCGCACCTGTTCGACCCCTGCACCAACATCCAGGTCGGCGCCTGGCTGCTCGCGGACACGTTCTCGCGTCATGGCGCCACCTGGAATGGCGTCGGAGCCTACAACGCAGCGTGCTCGCAGCTGAAGGGCGCGCAGTGCGTCGAAGCCCGGTCGCGCTACGCGTGGCAGGTGTTTCGTAAGCTGCCGGCGGCTGCGGGAGTCAGGCCGTGAAGCGCCCTGCCATTCGCACGCTGCTGGCGTGGATTGCGTTCGGCGTGGCGTCCTGCGGATCGATCGAACTGGCCGGGCCCGAACCGTCGCTTTCACCGGCACCTGCGGTAGCTGGCATCGGAGCAGCGCGCATCGCGCAGTCCGGCTTCGGTCGCGACGCTCGCTTCGCGCTCTGCCAGCCGCCGGCCTGTCCTCGACCCAGCGCCAAGTCGCTACCCGCGCCTGCTTCGACCCCCGTCGCCGTGGAACCGTCGCCTGCGCGCGCGCCTCTCGCGCAAGACGCATTGGCGCTGACGCCGACGGTCTCGCACAGGTCACCGCCAGTTTCGGCGTCCGAGGTGATCGAAGTCTTGCCACCGCTGACGGTCGTCGTGCACTTCGGCTTCGGTCGCTCGGACCTCGACGCCGCCGGCCGCGACGCACTCGACCTCGCGGCCACGCAGCCGCTGCCAGTTCGCCGTGTGTTGATCGCAGGGCGTACCGACAGCGTCGGGCCCGCTGCATCGAATCAGGCTCTGGCGCAGGCCCGCGCCGAGGCGGTGCAGCGCTACCTGACGGCGCGCCACTCGCGCGTGCTGGCTGCCGCCGAAGTGCGCGTGCAGTCGCAAGGTGCGTGCTGCTACGCCGCCGCCAACGACAGCGCTTCGGGCCGGGCAGCCAACCGGCGTGTCGAGGTCATCTTCGAACGTGACGGAGGCGCGTTATGAGCCCGAGGGTGCGCTCCTGCGGCGCAGTCCGGCCCGCGTGGCGCTGGTCCAGCTGCCGGGCACCGCCGGCCGGCGCCCGCACGCCCAAGCCAGCACGTCATCCACCAACCCGCGTTCCTCTTTCCACGCTCAACCGATGAGGTTTCCATGACCACCACCACCCTTGCCGCTCCCCCGTTCACCCGCCGCGCAGCACGCCGGCCCTGGACCATCGCCGCCCTGCTGTGCCTGATCGCGCTCGGCCTGGGCATTGCCTTCCCCGGCCACGCGCTGGACCTGGTCGCCTTCACCGGCATCACCGGCCCGCTGACATCCGCACTCACCGCCATCGCGAGCCTCGGCCCCGGCATCAAGGCGCTGGTCGGGTTCGTGGGCTTCGTCGTCGCGCTGATCTCGCTGGCGGCGCTGCGCAATTTCGGGCCGGTGCTGTTCTACGTCGGCCTAGCCATCTTCGCCGCCGTTGGCCTGGTCATCGCCGGCGCGATCATGGGCGCGGTTGTCTGAACCGCCCCGGCACGCCCTTCACGCACCGCCCGGAGGCTCCATGCACGCCGACACCTACATCCCGCGGCGCCTCGACGACCAATGGAAGATCGGTTTCTGGGACGTCGACGTCGCGGCGCCTGCGCTGTTGGGCCTGTTCATGGGCTACATGTCGGGCTCGAAGCTCTCGTTCGCGCTGTGCTTCGCCGCCGGGCTGTTTACCTCGCGCTGGATCGCCCGCATCAAGGCCGACAAGCACCCGGCCTTCGCGATCCACTGGCTCTACTGGCACCTGCCGACCAGCCCGCTGACCGCGATGCGCGCCACGCCGCCCTCGCACATCCGCCGCATGGTCGGCTGAGACCCGGAGCGCGCCCACCATGGACTTCGAACGGCTCAGCGGCGACCTGAAGGAGCTGCGGCGCCGCAACCGCACGCTCGGCGCGGCGGTCGGCCTGCTGGCGGCCGGCCATGTGCTGGCGCTGGCGGTGGTGCTGAACCTGCTGGGCGCCGTGCGCACGGTGGTCGTGCCGCCGTCGATCAACAAGTCGTTCTGGGTCACGCGCGACAAGGCCAGCGGCGAGTACCTCGAACAGATGGGCAGCTTCGTCGCCTGGCTGGTGCTCGACGTGACACCCGCGTCCATCGACTGGAAGAAAGACATCCTGCTCGGCTACGTCGAGCCCGAGCAGCACGGCGGCCTGAAGACCCGGCAGGAGCTCGAGGCGGCGCGGCTCAAGCGCATCAACGCCAGCACTGCGTTCGCACCGCAGCAGCTGGTGCCCAGCGAGGAAGGCCAGTCGGTGGTGGTGCGCGGCCGGCTGCGCACGCTCGTCAACGGCGTCGAGACCGCGAACGACCTGAAGGCCTACCTGGTGGAGTTCAGCTACGCCGGTGGCCGCGTGCATCTCAAGACCTTCAAGGAGCTTCCCCATGCGGCCTCGTAGCCTCGTAGGCACACGGAGACACGTAGTGGCTGCGCTGATCGTGCTGGCCTGCACTTCGGCGAGCCACGCGCTGCAGATCGTCGACGCGCGCGACGGCGTGGCGGTGGAAGCCATCCTCTCGGTCAAGGAGCCGACGCGCATCCGCATCGAGGGTGCGCCGATCACCGATGTCTTCGGCAACATCCACTCCAGCGCTTGCGGCGGCATGGCCGCTGGCGCGACCGGCTCGCCCGGCTCACCGGTCGCGCCACTTTCACCGGTGGTCAACCCCGCCGGCGAGATCGTCGTCGAGTGCGACCGCGACAAGGGCGAGATCTACGTGCGGCCGGTCGCCACCGCCAGCGATGGCAGCGC
This sequence comes from Piscinibacter caeni, assembly GCA_003265685.1. GTDB lineage: Bacteria > Pseudomonadota > Gammaproteobacteria > Burkholderiales > Burkholderiaceae_C > Piscinibacter > Piscinibacter caeni. The sequence continues at coordinate 117,307 of KZ836107.1, forward strand.
CGCCGCGGGCAAGCCGGTCAACCNCGTGCGGCCGGTCGCCACCGCCAGCGATGGCAGCGCCGCCGCGGGCAAGCCGGTCAACCTGTTCATCTCGTCGGCGCACGCCACCTACACGCTGATCCTGCGCCGGGCCGACACGCCGGCCGACACCATCCTGATCCGCGACCGCAGCGCCCCTCCCGCCGCGGCCGACGGCCGCTCCGCGTCCGGCCCGTCGAGCACATCGGCGCACCACGTGCGCGCCATGAAAGCGCTGCTGGTGGCGATGGCGTCGGACCGCGTGCCACCGGACGTGCGCGTGGACGAACTCAACCAGCCTGTGCAACTGTGGGCCGAGGCGCGCTTCGCGCTGATGCGCCGCTACGAAGGCCGCGGCCTGAGCGGCGAGAAGTACCTGCTGCAGAACGTCAGCGGGGCCGTGATGGTGCTCGCCGAACAAGAGTTCGACCGCCCCGACAGCAAGGCCGGCGGCCAGGTGCTGGGCATCGCGGTCGAGCATCACCAGCTGCGGCCCGGCGAGAGCACCAGCGTCTACGTGATCCGCCGCGGAGGCGAACGATGAACCTGCCCGCCCCGATGCGCTCGCTCGTCGAGCGCCTGACGCCGCGGCAGCGCCAGTACGCCATGCTCAGCGCGATCCTGCTGGGCGGCGTGGGCCTGCTGTGGCTGGTCTTCGCCTTCGCCGAGAGCGCGCCTTCGGGCCAAGCGGGCAAGGCCCGTGGCGCCACGCCCGGGCCGGTCACCAACATCGGCGTCATGCCACCAGGCCAGCAGGTCAACCCGGTGGATCAGTGGGTCGGTACCGCCGGCAGCAAGCTCGCACAGTACGAGAGCGAGCGCGAAGAGCAGGGCCGGCTCAACAAGGACCACCAGGCCTTCGAGGCGCGCACGATGCAGCGCTTCGCGGAACTCGAGCAGCGGCTCACTGCGACGACGCAGGCGGTGCAGGCGCCCGTGCCGGCGCCAGTTCCGAGTCCGGCTGGTGCTGCACCGTCGCTGCCGCCGCCTTCGGCCCTCCCTCCGCCGCCTCCTGCGCCACGCGCGCCGGCTGCAGCGGTACCGGCAATGCCGCCCGGCGTCCCGCCGGCACCCCTCTCCTCGGCGTTGCCGCTTCAGACACCGGCCGCGCCGGCCCTGATGCGCATTGCGGTGGCCGACCGCGCTGCCCCCAGCGCTCCTGCGCCCGCGACTGCTGACTCCCGAACGCTGTCGACCTTCCTGCCGGTGAGCTTCACGCGCGGCACGCTGCTCGGCGGCCTTGACGCGCCCACCGGCGGCCAGTCGCAATCGAATCCGCACCCGGTGCTGATCCGCCTCTCCGACAACTCGGTGCTGCCGAACCGCTTCCGCGGCGAGTACCGCGACTGTTTCGTGATCGCTGCGGGCTACGGCGACATCAGTTCCGAACGCGCTTACCTGCGCACCGAGAACCTTTCCTGCGTGCGTGCCGACGGCGCGGCGCTGGAGGTCCGCATCCAGGGCAGCGTATACGGCGAAGACGGCAAGGTCGGCATGCGCGGCCGCCTGGTCACCAAGCAGGGGCAGATGCTGGCCAACGCACTGCTGGCCGGCGTGGTCAGCGGCATCGGCCAGGGGCTGGCCACCTCGTCGACCAGCTACAGCACCTCGGCCCTCGGCACCATCGCCACCGCCTCGGGTGCCGACGCCTACCGCTCCGGCCTGGGCACCGGCGTCGGGCGCGCGCTCGACC
>QJOU01000017.1 GCA_003265685.1 Piscinibacter caeni
GCCACTACCAGGCCGGCATGGTCGGCACCATCCACGTGAGGACCTGAGCGCCGCGGGGCGACCGATCTTCTTCCCCTCTCTCCATCCCTTTCTCCGCATCGAACACGGAGTCCCTATGAAGACCCTCGCTCCCGCACTCCTGCCGCCGTGCTGGCCTTGATGCTCGCCGCCTGTGCCCAGAACCCCGCCGGCCCCGGTGGACCGGACTATGCCGCCCATCACCCGCCGGGTGCGGTAGCCGACCGCATGGCGATGATGGATGCGCAGATGAGCAAGATGCGCGAGATGCACGAGAAGATGGCGCGTGCCGGCACGCCGCAGGAGCGCCAGGCCCTGATGGCCGAGCACATGAAGCTGATGCAGGAGGGCATGGCCATGATGGGCGGCATGGGCCCCGGCGCAATGGGCGGCATGGGCGGCATGGGCGGCATGGGCGGCATGGGCCCGCCCGCCGCCCGGCCGTGACCGATGGCGGGCGCAAGGTCCTGGACCGCGGCGGCGCTCGCGACGGGCGGCGTCGCCGCGCTGGCGGTCGGCGCGTTCATGCTCTGGAACGCCGACCGCGACGCGGTGTCGTCGGTCCGCCTGCGGCCGGACGATGCGGCGGTCACCGCGCTCGGGCAGAAGGTCTACACGGCGCAGTGCGCGTCCTGCCACGGCACGCGGCTGGAAGGGCAGCCCCGCTGGCGTGAGCGCGGCCCCGACGGCCGGCTGCCGGCGCCGCCGCACGACGCGAGCGGGCACACCTGGCATCACCCGGACGAGATGTTGTTCCGCATCACCAAGCTGGGCGTGGCCAAGGCCGCGAACCTGAAGGACTACGTGTCGGCCATGCCCGCCTACGAGGGCGTGCTCAGCGACGCGGAGATCGTGGCCGCGCTCTCGTGGATCAAGTCGCAGTGGCCGGCGGACATCCGCGCGCGGCACGACGAACTGAACCGGATGGCCGCTCGCTGACCCGGCACTTGACCTTCACGCCGGGGCAAGGTCTACGGTCGTCACCGTCTGTCGAGGCATCACGGGTGCCGGACGACGAAGCCCTCGGAGGTTGACGCCATGGACATGCAGTCGCACGCGAAGCACGGTGGCCACTCCGGCCACGAGCACCACCACCACGATCACCACGATCGCGCCCACGGTGGCGAGCACCCCGACGCCCACGGATCGCCGCCACCGGCGCCGGACGGCACGGTCTACACCTGCCCCATGCACCCCGAGGTTCGGCAGGACCATCCGGGCAACTGCCCCAAGTGCGGCATGACGCTGGAGCCGGTGCTGCCGACGCTGGACGAGGACGAGAACCCCGAGCTGGTCGACTTCCGCCGGCGCTTCTGGTGGACGCTGCCGCTGACGATCGTCGTGACGATCCTGGCCATGGTCGGCCACCGCCTGCAGTGGTTCGACATGGCGACCCAGAGCTGGATCGAGCTGCTGCTGTCGGTGCCCATCGTGCTGTGGGCCGGCTGGCCGTTCTTCGTGCGCGGCGTGCAGTCGCTGCGCCGGCGCAGCCCGAACATGTGGACGCTGATCGGCCTGGGCACCGGTGCCGCCTTCGTCTACAGCGTGGTGGCCACCGTCGCGCCGGGCGTGTTCCCGGCCTCGTTCCAGGCCATGGGCCGCGTCGCGGTGTACTTCGAGGCGGCGGCCGTGATCATCTCGCTGACGCTGCTCGGCCAGATCCTCGAGCTGAAGGCGCGCTCGCAGACTTCGGCCGCCATCAAGTCGCTGCTCGGCCTGGCGCCCAAGACGGCTCGCCGCATCCGCGCCGACGGCAGCGAGGAGGACGTGCCGCTGACGCACGTGCATGTCGGCGACCTGCTGCGCGTGCGGCCGGGCGAGAAGGTGCCGGTCGACGGCGTGGTGACCGAAGGCGCGAGCGCGGTCGACGAGTCGATGCTGACCGGCGAGCCGGTGCCGGTGAGCAAGCGGGCCGGCGACAAGCTGATCGGCGCCACGCTGAACACCAGCGGCGCGCTGGTGATGCGCTCCGAGCGCGTCGGCGCGCAGACCGTGCTGTCGCAGATCGTGCAGATGGTGGCGCAGGCGCAGCGCTCGAAGGCGCCGATGCAGCGCATGGCCGACCAGGTGGCCGGCTGGTTCGTGATGGCGGTGGTGACCATCGCGGTGGCGACCTTCTTCGCCTGGGGCCTGTGGGGGCCCGAGCCGAGCTGGGTCTACGGCCTGATCAACGCGGTGGCGGTGCTGATCATCGCCTGTCCTTGTGCGCTGGGGCTGGCGACGCCGATGTCGATCATGGTCGCCACCGGGCGCGCGGCGACACGCGGCATCCTGTTCCGCGACGCGGCGGCGATCGAGCACATCCGCAAGGTCGACACGCTGATCGTCGACAAGACCGGCACGCTGACCGAGGGCAAGCCGGCGTTCGAGCGCGCCGTGCCCACGGGCGGTTTCACGGCCGACGAGGTGCTGCGCCTGGCCGCCAGCCTGGACCAGGGCAGCGAGCATCCGCTGGCCGACGCCATCGTGCAGGCGGCCCGCGCGAAGGGGCTGGTGCTGGCCAAGGCCGAGGGCTTCGAGTCGAGCAGCGGCATCGGCGTGCGCGGCAGCGTCGAAGGCCGCCGCGTGGCGCTGGGCAACACCGCGCTGATGCAGCAGCTGGGTGTGGCCGTCGATGCGCTGGTGGAGCAGGCCGAGGCGCTGCGCACCGAAGGGGCCAGCGTGATGCACCTGGCGGTGGACGGCCGCCTGGCCGGGCTGCTGGCGGTGTCCGACCCGGTGAAGGCCAGCACGCCCGAGGCGCTGGCCGCCCTGCATGCCGCCGGCCTGCGCGTGGTGATGGCCACGGGCGACGGCCTGACCACGGCCCGCGCGGTGGCCCGACGGCTCGGCATCGACGAGGTGCACGGCGAGGTCAAGCCGGCCGACAAGCTCGCGCTCGTGCAGTCGCTGCAGCGCGCGGGGCGGGTGGTGGCGATGGCCGGCGGCGGCATCAATGACGCGCCGGCCCTGGCGCAGGCCGACGTGGGCGTGGCCATGGGCACCGGCACCGACGTGGCGATGAACAGCGCGCCGGTCACGCTGGTCAAGGGCGACCTGCGCGGCATCGCGCAGGCCCGGCTGCTGTCGCAGGCGACCATCGCCAACATGAAGCAGAACCTCGGCTTCGCGTTCGTCTACAACGCGCTGGGCGTGCCGTTGGCGGCCGGGCTGCTGTTTCCCTTCACCGGCTGGCTGCTGTCGCCGATGATCGCGGCGCTGGCGATGAGCCTCAGCTCGGCGTCGGTGATCGCGAACGCGCTGCGGCTGCGCCAGGCCGCGTTGCTGCAGGGCTGACGGGATGATTGCCTCGCTTCGCGCCGGCTTTGTCTACAGTACGCGTATGCCTGCCCACCTCCGAACTGCCTGCGTGCTCCTCGCAATTCTCTGCTCGGCCGCTGCACGCGCCGAGATCGTCGACATCGCCTGGAGCGGCGACGGTCGCTTCGAGCGCCGCATGACGGTGGCGCCCGGCAAGTTCGCCGAGGTGTGCGGCAGGCTCGCCAAGGCCGACTCGGTGGCCTGGCGCTTCGACGCCAGCGGCCCGCTGAACTTCAACATCCACTTCCACGAGGGCAAGGAGGTGCGCTACCCGGAGCGCCGCGATGCCCTCGCCGGCGCCAGCGGACAGCTGCGGGTGGCGCTCGACCAGGACTACTGCTGGATGTGGACCAACAAGTCGGCACAGCCCGTCGAACTCCGGCTCCTGCTCTCGCGCTGAAGTTCAGGCACGGGTCGCCTGGCCGTAGGCAAGGCGCGTCGGTGGGCGGGCCAGACCGACCCATTCGAGGGTTGCCCCGTCAACGGGGCTGGATCTCCTGCCGCTCGAACCGCAGCGGCCCGTGGCCGTAGATTTCCAGGCGCGCCAGCCCGAAGGCCGACAGGCGCATCTCGCAGTCGCGCGCCACCATGTGCACGTCGCCGCGCTCGAGCAGGATGTCGTCCGCCTCGCCGTCGATCGTGGCCCAGACGAGGCCGCCCTGGCTGCGCAGCAGGTCGCCGCATTCAAGTGTCGCTCCTGTCGAAGAGGTGTCGACCGGAGTCTTCGCATTCCCATCGTGTCAAGGTCAAGCGGGCGCGGGGTGGCACCTCATGAGTTCGCCGTGGGGTGAGGTGGCTTGCCGGGCTGCTGGAAACCCGGCACGGCATGGCGCCGCATGGACGTCATGGGGACGTCATTCGATGTTCTGCACCTGCTCGCGCAGCTGCTCGATCGCCACCTTCATCTCCACCGAGATGTTGGTCAGTTCGATCGACGCGGCCTTGGAGCCCAGGGTGTTCGCCTCGCGCAGCAGCTCCTGCACCAGGAAGTCGAGCCGCTTGCCGAGTTCGCCGCCCTTGGCGAGCAGGCGCTCGACCTCGTCGAGGTGCGAGCGCAGCCGGGCCAGCTCCTCGGCCACGTCGATGCGGATCGCGAAGGCCGCGGCCTCGTTGAGGGCGCGCTCCTGAAGCGCCTCGCGCGGCACGCTCTGGTCGGCGCCGCTGGTCTCGAGCGCGGCCTGCCAGCGCTCCAGGAAACGCGCCTGCTGGCGCTGCACCACGGCCGGCACCAGCGGCTCGGCCTGGTCGGCCAGCTCGCGCAGGCGTGCCACGCGCTCGCGCAGCACCGCGACCAGGCGCTCGCCCTCGCGCGCGCGCGCCTCGAGCAGGCCGGCCACCGCGCGCCGCGCGGCCTCGAGCAGCGCCTCGTCGGCACGCTCGGCCACGCTGCTGCCCTTGCACCACTGCAGCACCTCGTGCACCGACAGCGGCCGTGCCTTGGGCAGCCAGCCGAGCACCGTGCCTTCCAGGCGCGACAGCCGGTTCAGCTGCTCGGGCTGGGGATGCGGCCAGGCGGTCTCGGCCTCGGCGCGGCCGGCGATGCGCAGCTCGACCTTGCCGCGCCGCACCTGGGCCGTGATCAATTCACGCAGCGCCGGCTCGAGCGCGCGGTACTCGTCGGGCACGCGGAAGGAGAGGTCGAGGAAGCGCCCGTTCACCGAGCGCAACTCGACCGTCAGGCCCGGCCCGGGCGCGCCCGCGCGAGGCGTGCCGCTTTCCGCATTTCCGGTCTCCTCGCCTGTGGCGGAGGCCCCCGCCACGGCATTGGCGTAGCCGGTCATGCTGTAGACTGCCATCGGACCTGTCCCCTCGACAAAAGCCCATTATGTCGTCCAAGCCGAAGCCCGCGCCCTTGCCCTCCGGCACGGTCGTTGGCGGCTATCAGGTCATCAAGAAACTGGCCGCCGGCGGCTTCGGCGTCGTGTATCTCGCCGAGGACTCGGAGCGCCATCTGGTGGCGCTCAAGGAGTACCTGCCGTCCTCGCTGGCCGAGCGCGCGCCGGGCGAGCTGACGCCGCGCGTCAAGCCCGAGAAGCAGCCGCTGTACCGCCTGGGCCTGAAGAGCTTCTTCGAGGAAGGCCGCTCGCTCGCGCAGATCAGCCACCCGAGCGTGGTCTCGGTGCTGAACTTCTTCCGCGAGAACGAGACCGTCTACATGGTGATGAACTACCTGCAGGGCGACACCCTGCAGGACTTCATCGTCACCGCGCGCGACCTCAAGCGCGACAAGGTGTTCCGCGAGAGCACCATCCGCTCGCTGTTCGACGAGATCCTGCGTGGCCTGCGCATCGTGCACCAGCACAAGATGCTGCACCTGGACATCAAGCCGGCGAACATCTTCATCACCAACGACAACAAGGCGGTGCTGCTCGACTTCGGCGCGGCGCGCGAGGTGCTGAGCAAGGAAGGCAACTTCATCCGCCCGATGTACACGCCCGGCTTCGCGGCGCCGGAGATGTACCGCCGCGACGGCACGCTCGGCCCCTGGACCGACATCTACGCCATCGGCGCCTGCATCTACGCCTGCATGCAGGGCTACCCGCCCAACGACGCGCCGCAGCGCATCGAGAAGGATCGGCTCGCGCTCAGCCTCTCGCGCCTGCGCAACATCTACTCGGACAACCTGATCGAGGTGACCGAGTGGTGCATGTCGCTGGACCCGCTGTCGCGGCCGCAGAGCGTGTTCGCGCTGCAGAAGGAACTGGCGCGCGAGACCGAGCGCCGCTACACCAAGCTCAGCTTCAGCGAACGGCTGAAGCTGCAGATCGAAAACCTGACCACGGGCGCGAAGGCCTGAAGTCGAGGCGCCATGCGTTTCTCCGTGTACCAGGTCAGCCGCAAGGGTGGCCGCGAGAAGAACGAAGACCGGATGGGCTATTGCTACACCCGGGATTCCGGCCTGTTCGCGCTGGCCGACGGCATGGGCGGCCATCCGGAAGGAGAGGTCGCCTCGCAGCTCGCGCTGCAGACGCTGGCGGCGATGTTCCAGCGCGACAGCAAGCCGACCCTGCCCGACCCGCTGCGCTTCCTGCACGAGGCGATCATCGCCGGCCACCATCAGCTGCTGCGTTATGCCACGCAGAAGGCGCTGATCGACACGCCGCGCACCACCGTCGTGGCCTGCCTGCTGCAGGGCAACTCGGCCTACTGGGCGCACTGCGGCGACTCGCGGCTGTACATGGTGCGCGGCGACAAGCTGATCGCCCGCACGCGCGACCACTCCTACTCCGAACTGCAGGAGACGATGAGCCAGATCGTCCCGATGGGCGAGCGCTTCAACCGCAACGTGCTGTTCACCTGCCTGGGCAGCCCGGGCAAGCCGGTGGTCGACACCGTTGGCCCGCTGCTGATGCAGTCCGGCGACCGCCTGCTGCTGTGCTCCGACGGCCTGTGGGGCACGGTGGAGGACGAGGTGATCGTCGACCAGCTCAGCCGCAACGCCATCTCCGACGCGGTGCCCGAGCTGGTCGAGCAGGCGCTGCGCAACGGCGGCCCGAAGTGCGACAACGTCTCGGTGCTGGCCGTCGAGTGGGAAGCGGCCGAGGACAGCGACAGCTCGATGGGCATCTCGACGCAATCGCTCGGCGAGGAGGTGTTCGCCTCCACCATCCAGGCCAGCGTGATGGGCACCGATGCGCCCGACGAGCTGGACGACGCCGAGATCGAGCGTTCGATCCGCGAGATCAACGAGGCGATCCGCCGCTCTTCGCAGCAAAAGCGGAACTGACGCCTGCGTTCCCCGCCCGTGGACAATACGGGCATGACATTCCAACGCCCCCACGACCGCGCCGCCGACGCGCTGCGCCCCGTCACGATCACCCGCCGCTACACCCGCCACGCCGAGGGCTCGGTGCTGGTCGAGTTCGGCGACACCAAGGTGCTGTGCACCGCCTCCGTCGACGAGAAGGTGCCGCCGCACAAGCGCGGCAGCGGCGAGGGCTGGGTCACGGCCGAATACGGCATGCTGCCGCGTTCGACCCACACCCGCAGCGACCGCGAGGCCGCACGCGGCAAGCAGAGCGGCCGCACGCAGGAGATCCAGCGCCTGATCGGGCGCAGCCTGCGCTGCGTGTTCGACCTGGCCAAGCTCGGCGAACGCAGCATCGCGCTCGACTGCGACGTGATACAGGCCGACGGCGGCACCCGCACCGCGGCGATCACCGGCGCCTTCGTCGCCGCGCACGACGCGGTGAGCTGGCTGCTCGACCAGGGCCGCATCGAGGAGTCGCCGATCCGCGACTTCGTCGCCGCCGTGTCGGTGGGCATTGTCGAGGGCACGCCGCTGCTCGACCTGGAATATGTCGAGGATTCGGCCTGCGACACCGACATGAACGTGGTGATGACCGGCGCCGGCGGCTTCGTCGAGGTGCAGGGAACGGCCGAGGGCGCGGCCTTCACGCGCGCCGAGATGGACCACCTGCTCGGCCTCGCGGACCAGGGAATCCGGCAGCTGATCGCGGCCCAGAAGCGCACGCTCGGGGTGTGACGGCGATGCGCCTGGTGCTGGCGTCGAACAACGCCAAGAAGCTCGCCGAGCTGCAGGCGCTGTTCGCGGCGCTGCCGCTCGAGATCGTCGCGCAGGGCAGCCTCGGCGTGCCCGAGGCCGAGGAGCCGCACCACACGTTCATCGAGAACGCGCTGGCCAAGGCGCGCCATGCGGCGCGGCTGACCGGCGGCGCGGCGATCGCCGACGACTCCGGGCTGTGCGTCAATGCCCTCGGCGGCGCGCCGGGTGTGGTCTCGGCGCACTACGCGAGCGTCGATCTGCCGGCCGGCGAGCGCGAGGCGCAGCGCCGCGTGCAGGACGAGGCGAACAACGCGTTGCTGCTGCAGCGCCTGCACGGCCAGGCCGACCGGCGCGCGCGCTTCGTCAGCACGCTCGTGGCGCTGCGTTCGGCGGATGATCCCGAGCCGCTGGTGGCGGTGGGCCGCTGGCAGGGCGAGATCCTCGCCGCGCCGAGCGGGCAGGGCGGCTTCGGCTACGACCCGCTGATGTTCATCCCCACGCTCGGCCGCAGCGTGGCCGAGCTGGATGCGGCCACCAAGAACGCGCACAGCCACCGCGCGCTGGCGGCGGCGCAGATGCTCACCCTCATGCGCGACGCCTGGCACCTTGGCTGAGATCCCGCTGCGGCCGGCCGACCCGCCGGCCGAGACCACCGAGCAGCGCCTGGCGCGCTACACCCGCCCCGGCACGCTGCAGCTCAGCGCACTGCCGCCGCTGGCGCTGTACGTGCACCTGCCCTGGTGCCTGCGCAAATGCCCGTACTGCGACTTCAACTCGCACGAGCATCAGGGCGCGATCCCCGAAGCGCGTTACCTCGACGCCCTGAACGCCGACCTCGAGGCCGCGCTGCCCTTCGTCTGGGGCCGCCGTGTGGTGAGCGTGTTCATCGGCGGCGGCACGCCGAGTCTGTTCTCGCCCGAGGGCATCGCGCGGTTGATCGGCGACCTGCGCGCCCGCCTGCCGCTCGAGCCGGGCGCGGAGATCACGCTCGAGGCCAACCCCGGCACCTTCGAGCGCGACCGCTTCCGCGCCTTCCGCGCAGCCGGCGTCACGCGGCTGTCGATCGGCGTGCAGAGCTTCGACGATGCCAAGCTCGCCGCGCTCGGCCGTGTGCACGACGCGGCCCAGGCACGCGCCGCGGTGGCCGAGGCCGCGGCGCACTTCGAGACCTTCAACCTCGACCTGATGTACGCGCTGCCCGGGCAGACCCTGGCCGAATTGCAGCGCGAGCTCGACACCGCGCTCGGCTTCGCGCCGCCGCACCTGTCGATCTACCACCTGACGATCGAGCCGAACACGGTGTTCGCGAACCGCCCGCCGGCGCAGCTGCCGGACGACGACCTCGCCGCCGCGATGCTCGATGCGATCGCCGAGCGCACCGCGGCAGCCGGCATGCAGCGCTACGAGGTCTCGGCCTTCGCGCGCCCGGGGCACCGCTGCACGCACAACCTGAACTACTGGGAGTTCGGCGACTACCTCGGCATCGGCGCCGGCGCGCACTCCAAGCTCAGCTTCCCGCACCGCATCGTGCGCCAGGTGCGCTGGCGCGAGCCGCAGACCTACATGGCGCGCGCACTGGCCGGCGCCGCGGTCTCCAACGACGAGGAGGTGGCGCGCCGCGCGCTGCCCTTCGAGTTCATGCTCAACGCGCTGCGCCTGCGCGAGGGCTTCGCGCTCGAGCGCTTCCGCGAGCGCATCGGGCTGCCGCTGTCGGCCGTCGAGCCGGCGCTGGAAGAGGCGCAGCGCCGCGGCCTGATCACGCGCGACGCTTCGCGCGTGGTGCCGACGCCGCTCGGCTTCGACTTCCTGTCCGACCTGCAGGCGCTGTTTCTGGCGGACTGAGGGGCGCGGGCGCCGCATTCAGCGCGCTCAGCGAGCGTTGCAGCTCGTCGACCAGCCAGCGGCGCAGCGCACGCAGCGGTGGCCAGTCGCTCAGCGCCGGCGGCCAGCACAGCCAGTAGGCGTAGGCGTTCTCGTAGTTCACCTCGATCGGCGAGAGCCGGTGGAGCCGGCCGTCGCGCAGCGCATCGGCCGCGAACACGGCGCGCGCCAGCGCGATGCCGAGGTCCTGCTCGGCGGCCTGCAGCAGCATGCCGGCGTCGTTGAATTCCGCCACCGGCCGCACCTTGATGCGCTCGCCGGCCAGCGCGAACCAGCGCTCCCAGGTCGGAGCGTCGCCCAGCAGCGGCTCGTCGGCGAAGGCCCGCGCCGGCTGGCCGAGCAGGCGGCGCGCGGCGTTCGGCGAGCCGAGCGCGATCAGCGGCATCTCGAAGAGACGTTCGCACTCCAGGCCGCGCCAGGGCCCGGGGCCGGTGCGCACCGCGGCGTGGAAACCCTCGCGCTGCAGGTCCACCAGCTGCTGCGAGGTGTGCAGCTCGATGCCGATGTCCGGGTGGCGCTCGCGCCACGAGGCCATGCGTGGCAGCCACCAGCGCTGCGCGAACGAGGGCAGCACGGTGACGCGCAGGTTGTGCTCGCCGCCCGCAGCGGCGGCCGCCGCTGCGCGCAGGCCGTCGTCGATCTGCTCCAGCGCAGGCTCCACCGAGCGCAGCAGCGCCGCCCCGGCGGCGTTGAGCACGATGCGCCGGCCGCGCCGGTCGAACAGCGCGAAGCCGATCTGCTCCTCGAGCAGGCGGATCTGCTGGCTGACGGCGCTGTGCGTCAGGTGCAACTCGTCGGCCGCCGCGCGCAGGTTGGCCAGGCGCGCGACGGTGCGGAAGGTGGGCAGGGTATGCAGGGGCGGGCGGGCCATGCTGTTCAGCATAGCTTACCAATCTGGCCGGAACAATTCGATTCCCCTGCGTGGACTGGGCTCCTATGCTTACCAGCATTCGAGCGAGGACACCATGAACAGCCCGATCCTGAGCCTGCATCGCCCCTGGTGGCAACGCGCCGCCGATTCCCTGCGCGCGGCGCTCGCACGCTGGCGCGAGGAGCGCGCGTGGCGGCGCGAGGTCGCCGCGGCGCGCGAGATGGACGAGGGCACGCTGTGCGACATCGGCGCGCCACAGTGGCTGATCGAGGAGGCCCGCCACCACCGCGAGCAGGCCCGCTTCGACCGCGAGCTGCAGCGCGTGCGGGCCGACCCGTCGGCGCCGCGCTACTGGTGAGGCTTCAGACCCGGTTCAGCGACAGGCCGGCCGTGCTGCGCAGGCGTTCGATCAGCCGGCCGGCGATCTGCGTCAGCGGTAGCACCTCGTGCGCGGCGCCATGCGCGATCGCCTCGCGCGGCATGCCGAACACCACGCAGCTGGCCTCGTCCTGCACGAGGTTGTAGCTGCCGGCGTCGCGCATCTCGCGCATCGCGCGCGCGCCGTCGGCGCCCATGCCGGTGAGCATGATGCCCAGCGCGTTCGGTCCGACCACGCGCGCGGCCGACTGGAACAGCACCTCGACCGAGGGCATGTGCCGGTTGACCGGCTCGCCGGCCTGCACCCGCGCGATGTAGTTGGCGCCGCTGCGCTCCACGCTCAGGTGCTGGCCGCCGGGGGCGATGTAGGCATGGCCGGGCAGGATGCGCTCGCCGTCGCGCGCCTCGGCCACGCGGATGCGGCACAGCCCGTCCAGGCGCGCCGCGTAGCTCTTCGTGAAGCCGGGCGGCATGTGCTGCGTGATCACCACCGCGGGGCAGTCCGGCGGCAGCTGCACCAGCACCTCCTTGGTGGCTTCGGTGCCGCCGGTGGAGGCGCCGATGAAGATCAGCTTCTCGGTCGACAGCCGGCCCAGGGCCACCGGCGCGGTGCGTACCGGCGCCTCGGTGCCCGGCGCCGTGACGGCAGCGGCCGCCGGGCGGCGCAGGCGCGCCTTGGCCGCGATGCGGACCTTGTCGGTGATCTCCTCGGCCAGCTTGCGCAGCCCGTCGGAGACGCCGATCTTGGGCTTGGCGACGAAGTCGACCGCGCCGAGCTCCAGCGCGCGCAGCGTGACGTCGGCGCCGCGTTCGGTCAGCGTCGAGACCATCACCACCGGCGTGGGCCGCAGGCGCATCAGCTTGCCGAGGAAGTCGATGCCGTCCATGCGCGGCATCTCGACGTCGAGCGTGATCACGTCCGGGTTGGTGCTGCGGATCATCTCGCGCGCGATCAGCGGGTCGGCGGCTGCGCCGACACATTCCATGTCCGGCTGCCGGTTGATGATCTCGGCGAGCAGGCTGCGCACCAGCGCCGAATCGTCCACCACCACGACACGTGTCTTGGCCATCTGCAACTCCTGAACGGCTCAGAACAGGTCCACCGAGCCCGCGCCGCTGGCCGGCGGCACGGTCTTCTGCGCGGCGGCGCGCTCCTGCGCGACGATGGCCTCGGGGTTGCTCGGCGCCAGCCGCTTGACCATCGCCTTGCCCGAGGCGGGCAGGAAACAAACCTTGCGCGGGTAGACGTCCATCACGTCCTTCGACAGCACCGGGATGCGCTCGGTGCGCAGGTAGTCCATCACGAAGCTGGTGTTGCGCTCGCCGACGTTGATCGAGTTCATGCCGGCGATCACCGCGCCGCCGCCGAACACCTTGGCTTCCAGCGAGCCGCGCGAGGCGCCGCGCTTCATCAGCTCGTTGATCAGCAGTTCCATCGCGTACGAGCCGTAGCGCCCGCTGGTGTTGCCGTCGCCGCCCTCGGGCAGCATGAAGTGGTTCATGCCGCCGATGCGGGCATGCCGGTCCCACAGGCAGGCGGCGATGCACGAGCCCAGCGTGGTCATGATCAGGATGTCCTCGTCGTGCACGAAGTACTCGCCGGGCAGGATCTTGACCGCTTCGTTCTTGAAGTGCGCGTCGTAGAAGAAGAACGACGCCTCGCCGGGCTTGCGCGGCTGCGCCTTCAGGCGGGCGAGACGCGCGCCGGCGGCCGGCGCGGGGGCGACGAGGGTGCTCATGGAACGGTTATCGGCGTGCGCGGCGGATTTGTGAGCGTGCCTCAGACACGCTCGTAGATGGTCTTGCCGCGCAGCCGGAACAGGTCGCGCGCGTCGGTGAAGTTCTCGGAATGGCCCACGTAAAGCAACCCGCGCGGCTTGAGCACGGCGTGGATGCGCTCGAGCACCTTGCGCTGCGTCGGCGCGTCGAAGTAGATCATCACGTTGCGACAGAACACGAAGTCGAAAGGCTCGCCGAGTGACCACTGCGTGTTCATCAGGTTGTGCACGCGGAACTCGATCAGCTTGGCGAGCTCCGGCTTGACGCGCAGCGTGCCGGCGTTGGCGCCGGTGCCGCGCAGGCAATGCCGGCGCAGCCGCTCGGGCGAGAGCCCGCGCGAATCGGCCGGGTAGACGCCGCGGCTGGCGGTGGCCAGCACCTTGGTGTCGATGTCGCTGGCCAGGATGCGCGCGCCGCAGTGGGCGCCGAGCGTCTCGACCACCGTCATCGCGATGGAATAGGGCTCCTCGCCGGTCGAGGCGGCGCTGCACCAGATGCGCGGGCTGCTGCTGCCGCGGGCCTTCAGGTCCTCGGCCAGCGCCGTGAAGTGGTGTTCTTCACGGAAGAACGCGGTCAGGTTGGTCGTCAGGCAGTTCACGAACTCCTGCCATTCGCACTCGCCCTCGGCGCCGCGGGCCGTCTCCAGCCACTGCAGGTAGGCGCCGAAGGAGCGGTGGCCGGTTTCGCGCAGGCGGCGCGAGAGCCGGCTGTAGACCATGGCCTGCTTGCCCGCGTGCAGGCTGATGCCGGCGCGTTCGTAGATCAGGCTGCGCACGCGCTCGAAGTCGGCGCTGCCGAAGGCGAACTCCTGCTCCGCGCGGTCAGACGCGGCGGTGGCGGCGGCGCGGGCGAATTCGGTGGCGGGCAGGGCACTCATGCGGTCTCCGGGCGGGCTCCGGTGCGCCAGCGGCACCGGGTCGATGGTGTTTTCGGCCGCGGCGGCCCGATCTTGAGCCGGCGCCGATGCGCCGAACTGGCCGCTTGCGCTGGCGCAAACCGTTGCATGCCCCCCAGGGTGGCACTGCTAGACTGGCCGCCACACCCGCCGCAACGCCTTGGCAGTACCCCCGTCACCCGCCGATCCGCGCAAGCTGCAGCTGGCCACCGCGCTGCAGCTGCTGCAACAGTCCGGTCGCGTGCTGCCCGAGCCGGCCGAGATCGGCCAGGCCGCGTGGCTGCAGGCGTTGATCGACGGCCTGTGCGAACTCTCCAGCCGCGACGCGCTGACCGGGCTGTCCAACCGGCGCCAGTTCGAGCTGGCGCTCGCGCGCGAGATCGACCGCGTGGCACGCGCCGGCGAGCCGGCGCTGATGCTGCTGATCGACATCGACCACTTCAAGAAGGTCAACGACACGCACGGCCACCCGGCCGGCGACCAGGTGCTCAAGGCCATCGGGCGTGTGCTGCACGACTGCATCCGGCCGATGGACACGGTGGCGCGCTTCGGCGGCGAGGAGTTCGCGATGATCCTGCCGAACTGCCCGCCCGCCTTCGGCCACGCGGTGGCCGAGCGTGTGCGGATGAAGGTGCTGGGCCGCCCGATCGCACTGCCGACCGGGCAGGAGATCAGCATCAGCGTCAGCATCGGCGGCGCCTTCGCGCCGCAATGGGTGCGCTCGTCGGCGCCGCTGTGGATCGAGCGCGCCGACCAGCAGCTCTACCGCGCCAAGGCCGAGGGCCGCAACCGCGCCTGCCTGGAGCAGCCGCCCGTCTCGCTCGTCAGCGCCGAGGAGAAGGGCATGCTGTTCGGCACCTCCCAGTTCCAGGATTTCGACGAATGAGCACAACGAGGCCCGCCCGCGGACGCATCCTGGCCGTCACCAGCGGCAAGGGCGGCGTCGGCAAGACCTTCGTGTCGGCCAACCTGGCGGCCGCGCTGGCGCAGCGCGGCGAGCGCGTGCTGGTGCTCGACGCCGACCTCGGCCTGGCCAACCTCGACGTGGTGCTGAACCTGTTCCCGAAGATCACGCTGCACGACGTGTTCACCGGCAAGAGCACGCTCGACGAGGCCGTCCTGCCCGCGCCCGGCGGCTTCTCGGTGCTGCTGGCCGGCTCCGGGCTGGTCGAGTATTCGCGCCTGACGCCCGAGGTGCGCGACAAGCTGCTCGAGGTGATCGAGCAGGTCGCGCCGCGCTTCGACCGCATCCTGCTGGACACCGGCGCCGGCATCTCCGACGTGGTGCTGTACGCCGTGTCGCTGGCCGACGAGGTGCTGGTCGTCGCCACGCCCGAGCCGACCTCGCTGACCGACGCCTACGCCACCATCAAGGTGCTGGCCACGCAGCAGCAGCGCCATGCCGTCAGGCTGGTGGTCAACCAGGTCTCGCGCAGCGGCGAGGGCCGCGTGATCCGCGGTCAGCTGCAGCAGGTGGTCGATCGTTTCGTCGCGCCGCAGATGCAGGACACGACAGTGGGGATCAAGCTCGAGCTGCTCGGCGAGATCCCGAGCGACCCGGCGGTGCGCGAGGCGGTGCAGAAGCGCCGCCTGATGCTCGAGGCCATGCCGGGCTGCCCGGCCGCCCAGGGCATCGGCTCGATCGCCGAGAGACTCAGGACATGAGCGACTCCGTCGAACCCCAGGCCAGCGCCTTCGACCTGGTCGGCGGCGAGGCCGCTGTGCGCGCGCTGGTGGACCGCTTCTACGACCTGATGGACCTGGAGCCTGCCTACCGCGCGCTGCGCGCGGTGCACGGGCCGGCGCTCGACAGCGCGCGCGACAAGCTGTTCTGGTTCCTGTGCGGCTGGCTGGGCGGGCCGCAGCACTACGTCGAGCGCTTCGGCCACCCGCGCCTGCGGGCGCGTCACCTGCCGTTTGCGATCGGCCTGCGCGAGCGCGACCAGTGGCTCGCCTGCATGGCCCAGGCGATGCGCGAGCAGGGCATCGACGAGGGCCTGGCCACGCGGCTGCACGAGGCCTTCTTCAACACCGCCGACTGGATGGTCAACCAGCCGCGCCTGGTGCAGAAGCCCGGCTGATCGGCCTCACTCGATCTCGACCTTCGCCTCCTTCACGAGCCGCGCGAACTTGTCGGTCTCGTCGCGGATGCGGCGCGCCATCTGCTCCGGCGTCTCGCCGATCGTCTCGGCGCCGATCTCCTCCATGCGCTTGCGGAACTCGGGCGACTGCGTGATCTTGGCGATCTCGCCGCTCAGGCGGGCGACGATGTCCTTCGGGGTCGCGGCCGGCGCCAGCACGCCGAACCAGGTGCCGATGTCGAAGCCCTTCAGGCCGGCCTCCGCCAGCGTCGGCACCTCAGGCAGCGCGGACGAGCGCCTGCCCGTGGTCACCGCCAGCGCCCGCAGCTTGCCGGCCTTGATGTGCTGCAGCACCGGCGTGACGGTGTCGAAGGACAGGCCCACCTGGCCGCCCAGCAGGTCGTTGGTCAGCGGGCCGCTGCCCTTGTAGGGAATGTGCAGCAGGTCGATGCCGGCCAGGTTCTGGAACTGCGTGCCGATCAGGTGCTGCGCGGTGCCGTTGCCGTTCGAGCCGTAGCTGAGCGGGGCCTTCGAGGCCTTGGCCAGCGCGATCAGCCCGGCCACGTCGCGCGCCGGCGAGCTTGCGTTGACCACCAGCACGTTGGGCACCAGCGCGAGCGTGGAGATCGGCGCGAAGTCCTTCTGGAAGTCGTAGGGCAGCTTCTTGTAGACGCTGCTGGCGATGGTGTGGTGCACCGCGCCGACCAGCAGCGTGTAGCCGTCCGGCCTGGACTTGGCGACGAGGTCGGCGCCCAGCGTGGCGCCGGCGCCCGGTTTGCTCTCGACGATCACCGTCTGGCCCAGGGACGCGGTCAGACGCTCGGCCAGTGCGCGGGCCAGCACGTCGGTGGTGCCGCCGGCCGGGAAGGGCACGATCAGGCTGATGGGCTTGGCGGGCCAGGCGTCGGCGCGGGCCGCGCCGGCGAAGGTGCTCAGCAGGGCCGCGGCCAGCAGCGCGCGGCGGCCCGGAAGGGTCGCGATCTTCATCTCGTCTCCTCGTGGCGTGAACGACGGTCTCAGCGGCTCGCCGCGGCGAGCTGGCGGCACACCGCCTGCGTGACCTCGGCCGTGGTGGCCCGGCCGCCCAGGTCGCGGGTGTGCAGCGCCGGCGTCGCGGTGACCAGCTCGATGGCCTGCATCAGGCGCCGTGCCGCGCCCGCTTCGCCCAGGTGCTCGAGCAGCATCACGCAGGACCAGAAGGTGCCCACCGGGTTGGCCAGGCCCTGGCCCATGATGTCGAAGGCCGAGCCGTGGATCGGCTCGAACATGCTCGGGTAGCGGCGCTCCGGGTCGATGTTGCCGGTCGGCGCGATGCCGAGGCTGCCCGCCAGCGCGGCGGCGAGGTCGGACAGGATGTCGGCGTGCAGGTTGGTCGCGACGATGGTGTCCAGGCTGGCCGGGCGGTTGACCATGCGCGCGGTGGCAGCGTCGACCAGCTCCTTGTCCCACGTCACGTCCGGGAACTCGGGCGCCACCTCGGCGGCGATCTGGTCCCACATCACCATCGCGTGGCGCTGCGCGTTGCTTTTGGTGATCACGGTCAGCTGCTTGCGCGGCCGCGACTGCGCCAGCCTGAACGCGAAGCGCAGGATGCGCTCGACGCCGGTGCGGGTCATGATCGACACGTCGGTCGCGGCCTCGATCGGGTGGCCCTGGTGCACGCGGCCGCCGATGCCCGAGTACTCACCCTCGGAGTTCTCGCGCACGATGACCCAGTTCAGGTCCTCGGGCCGGCAGCGCTTCAGCGGGGCGTCGATGCCGGGCAGGATGCGCGTCGGCCGCACGTTGGCGTACTGGTCGAAGCCCTGGCAGATCTTCAGCCGCAGGCCCCACAGCGTGACGTGGTCCGGGATGTGCGGGTCGCCGGCCGAGCCGAACAGGATCGCGTCCTTGGCGCGCAGCGCGGCCAGCCCGTCGGCCGGCATCATCTCGCCGTGCGCGCGGTACCAGTCGCCGCCCCAGGCGAAGTCCTCGAACTCGAAGGCGAAGCCACGCTCGGCGGCGGCGAGTGCCTCCAGCACCTGGCGGCCGGCCGGAACGACCTCCTTGCCGATGCCGTCTCCGGGAATGGTGGCGATGCTGTAGGTCTTCATGTCGGGGTCCTCGGTGGGTGGGTCGATGGCAGGACTGTAGGAACTGGCCGGCCGAACAGATCGGCGCTAGAGTGAATCCATCGTCAACCTGAAGTGAACGATGGAGGCACGCATGGGCACCGGCATCCAGGCCGCCGAGCTGGGTTTCCTCGTCGCGCTGGCCGGCAGCGCGAGCCTGAGCGCCGCGGCACGCGAGCTCGGGCTGTCCAAGGCGGCGGTGAGCAAGCGGCTGGCGCAGATCGAGGCGCGTTGCGGCGTCGTGCTGGTCAGCCGCACCACGCGCCGCATGAGCCTGACGCCCGAGGGCGAGGCGGTGGTCGAGCGGGCGCGCCGCATCCTCGGCGAGATCGAGGAGCTGGACCGGCTGCTGACGCGCTCGCGCGCGCTGCCCAAGGGCCTGTTGCGCGTCAACGCGACGCTCGGCTTCGGGCGCAGCCACGTCGGGCCGCTGATCTCGCGCTTCGTGCGCAAGCACCCGGAGGTCGAGGTGCAGCTGCAGCTCTCGGTCAACCCGCCGCCGCTGACCGAGGACGCCTTCGACGTCTGCATCCGCTTCGGCGAGCCGCCCGACGCACGCGTGATCGCACGCCGCCTGGCGCCCAACCGCCGCCTGCTGTGCGCCGCGCCGGCCTACCTGGCGCGCCACGGCCATCCGGCCACGCCGGCCGAGCTGGCGGGGCATTCCTGCATCGGCATCCGCCAGGGCGACGAGGCCTACGGCAGCTGGCGCCTGTCCACCGGCAAGGGCAGCCGGCGCCGCACCGAGACCGTCAGGACACGCGGCCCCCTGGCCACCAACGACGGCGAGATCGCGGTCAACTGGGCGCTCGACGGCCACGGCATCCTGATGCGGGCCGAGTGGGACATCGCGCGTTACCTGCGCAGCGGTCGCCTGGTGCCGGTGCTGCCGCAGTGGGAGACGCCGGAGGCCGACGTCTACGCGGTCTGGCCGCAGCGACTGCAGCTCTCGACGCGGGTGCGTGCCTTCGTCGACTTCGCGGCCGAGTCGCTGGTGCCGCGCGGCTGAACCGGCGTGCCCGGGCGGCGTGTCCGTCCGCGCGCCCGGCTTGCGTGGAACCGGCAGGTGCGCACGACGCCACCTGCTCCACGCGAGGACCCGCTCATGATCTCTGCCCTCTACGGCCTGGCCGTCTACGTCTTCTTTCTCGCCACCTTCACCTATGCGATCGGCTTCGTCGGCAACCTGCCGCTGCTGCCCAAGACCATCGACAGCGGGCCGCCCGGGCCGCTGCTCGAGGCCCTGCTCGTCAACACGGCGCTGCTGGGCCTGTTCGCCGTGCAGCACAGCGTGATGGCGCGCCGCTCGTTCAAGCGCTGGTGGACGCGTTTCGTGCCCGAACCGGTCGAGCGCAGCAGCTTCGTGCTGGCCGCCTCGCTGGCGCTCGCGCTGCTGCTGTGGCAGTGGCGGCCGATCGCCACGCCGATGCTGTGGCAGGTGACCGACCCAATGGCCCGCGTGCTGATCCAGGCGGTGTTCTGGAGCGGCTGGGGCGTGCTGCTGCTGGCCACCTTCCTGATCAACCACTTCGAGCTGTTCGGCCTGCGCCAGGTGTGGGCCAGGCTGCGCGGCACGCGGCTGCCGGCGGCGGACTTCCGCACGCCGCTGCTGTACCGCCATGTGCGGCACCCGATCTACCTCGGTTTCGTGATCGCCTTCTGGGCCGCGCCGGACATGAGCGCCGGGCACCTGCTGTTCGCGCTGGCCTGCACCGGCTACATCCTGGTGGGCATCTGGTTCGAGGAGCGCGACCTGATCGCGCAGTTCGGCGAACGCTACCGGGCCTACCGGGCGCAGACCGGCATGCTGCTGCCGCGCCTGTTCACGCGCCGCGGCGGCACCGCGCGTTCCTGATCAGGCGCCGCCCGACGGCCGCAGCAGCACCAGCAGCGCACCGTGCCCGCCGTCCTGCGCGCGGGCCTGGGTGAAGGCGATCACCTCGTCCTTCTGCACCAGCCAGGCGCGCACCTTGGCCTTGAGCACGGGCGCGCGCCCGGGCGAGCCGTTGCCCTTGCCGTGCACGACGCGCACGCAGCGCAGGCCGTCGCGCACGGCGCCGCGCAGGAAGGCGCCGAGTGCCTCGCGCGCTTCGTCGCGCCGCAGCCCGTGCAGGTCGAGCTGGGCCTGGATGGCCCAGACGCCGCGGCGCAGCTTGCGCACCACCTCGGGCCCGATGCCGCGGCGGCGGAACGAGAGCGCCTCGTCGGTGTCGAGCAGGCTCTCGACGTCGAACTCGTCGGAGATCGCCTCGCGCAGCACCGCGGCCTCGTCGCGCAGGCGCTGGCGCGGCTCGGGGGCGGGGCGTGCCCGCGCCGGCAGCGCACGGCCGTGCTGACGCAGCGGCTGCACCGGGCCGACCGTGAGCGCGAACAGCTCGCGCTCGCGCCGCACGCGGGCCGCGTCGATGCGCTGCTGCAGCTGCGCCTCCTCGGCGCGGCGGCGCTGCTCGGCCATCACCTTCTTCACGGCGGCGAGGTCGGCCAGGGAGTGGACCTTCGCCGGGCGCGTCACAGCAGCCCCCGCTCGGCGAACGACACCACCTGGCCGCGCGCCACCACGAGGTGGTCGAGCACGCGCACGTCCACCAGCGCCAGCGCGCTCTTGAGCGACTGGGTCAGGAACTCGTCGGCGCGCGAGGGCTCGGCCAGGCCCGAGGGATGGTTGTGCGCCAGGATCACCGCGCCGGCGTTCAGCTCGAGCGCGCGCCGCACCACCTCGCGCGGGTAGACGCTGGTCTGCGACAGCGTGCCCCGGAACATCTCGTCGAAGCGGATCAGGCGGTGCTGCGCGTCGAGGAACAGCACCGCGAACACCTCGTGCCCGAGCTGGCCCATCTGCAGGCCGAGGAACTCGCGCACGGCCTGCGGCGAATCGAACACGGTGCGTGCCTGCAGGCCCTGCTGCAGCGAGCGGCGGGCGATCTCCAGCACCGCGGCCACCTCGGCGCGCTTGGCGGGGCCCAGGCCCTTGATGCGCTCGAGGTCGTCGCGCTGCGCGTGCAGCAGGCCGGTGAGGCCGCCGAAGCCGTCGAGCAGGTTCTGCGCGAGCTGCAGCACCGGCGTGCCCTTGAGGCCCGTGCGCAGCAGCAGCGCCAGCAGCTCGACATCGGCCAGCGCGGCCGGGCCCAGTGCCAGCAGCTTCTCGCGCGGTCGGGCATCGCGGGGGATGTGCTTCAAGGCTGCCTCGTAAAATCCGGGGCAGTCTACTGGAGCGGGGCATCTCGTGAATCTCGTGCAGCCGGGGTCCTTCCTGACCCTGCATTACCGCCTCGCCGGCCCGGATGGCCGCGATATCATCAACACCTTCGCGGAGAAACCCGCCACCCTCTCGCTCGGCACCGGCCAGCTGGCCGAGGCGCTGGAGCGCCGCCTGCTGGGCCTGGCCGAAGGCACGCGCCAGGTGTTCGAGCTGCCCGCGGGCGAGGCCTTTGGCCAGCGCAGCACCGAGCTGCTGCAGCGCGTGAAGCGCAGCCTGCTGGCCGAGCTGGGTGACCCGGACGAGGCCTACCACGTCGGCGACGTGGTGCAGTTCCCCACGCCGGACGGGCAGGGGCAGTATGCGGGTGTGGTGCGCGAGCTCGGCGAGGACTGGGTGCTGTTCGACTTCAACCACCCGCTGGCCGGTCAGCCGGTCAGCTTCGAGGTGCAACTGATCGGAGTGCTGTGATGGCCGACCAAGCCCGGATCGACGAAGTGCTGCTCGCCGAGCCGCGCGGCTTCTGCGCCGGCGTGGACCGCGCGATCGAGATCGTCGAGCGCGCGCTGCGCAAGTTCGGCGCGCCGATCTACGTGCGCCACGAGATCGTGCACAACACCTACGTGGTCAACGACCTGAAGGCCAAGGGCGCGATCTTCATCGAGGACCTGGCCGAGGTGCCGCCCGGGGCGACGCTGGTGTTCTCGGCGCACGGCGTCTCGCAGGCGGTGCGGCGCGAGGCGGCGCAGCGCGGCTTCAGCGTGTTCGACGCCACCTGCCCGCTGGTGACCAAGGTGCACGTCGAGGTCGCCAAGCTGCACAAGGAGGGCTACGAGTTCATCATGATCGGCCACAAGGGCCACCCGGAGGTCGAGGGCACGATGGGCCAGCTCGACGCCGGCATCCACCTCGTCGAGGACGTGGAGGACGTGGCCAAGGTGCGCCCGGCGCAGGAGGAGAAGATCGCCGTCGTCACGCAGACCACGCTGTCGGTGGACGATGCCGCGCACATCCTCGCCGCGGTGAAGCAGCGCTTCCCCAAGGTGCGCGAGCCGAAGAAGCAGGACATCTGCTACGCCACGCAGAACCGGCAGGACGCCGTCAAGCTGCTCGCGCCCGCGGTCGACGTGGTGATCGTGGTGGGCAGCCCGACCAGCTCGAACAGCAACCGGCTGCAGGAGCTGGCGCAGCGCCTGGGCACGCCGGCCTACATGGTGGACAAACCGGACGACCTGCAGCCGCAATGGCTCGAGGGCCGGCGCCGCGTCGGGCTGACCGCCGGCGCCTCGGCGCCGGACATCCTGGTTCAGCAGGTGATCGCGCGGCTGCGCGAGTTCGGCGTGCTCTCGCTGCGCACGCTGCCGGGCGTGGAGGAGACGGTGCGCTTCCCGCTGCCGATGGGCCTGGGCGACAGGTCCATGGCGGCCGCCGAGTAGGGCGGCCGCTCAGCGCCGACGGTGGATCGTGATCACCCTCTCGCGCGGCTTCGTTTCCTCGCAGCTCGAGCAGCCGCCGCAGGCCGCGCGACCGCGCGAGCGGATGCCGCGCCAGATCGCGCGGCCGACATGTGCGCCGCAGGCGACGACGATCACCCCTGCGACGATGGACTGCAGCATCATGTTCAGGCTCCGAACCAGAGCGCCACGCGGTAGGTGACGAAGGCGGCGAGGTAGGCCAGCGCGAACAGGTAGGCCGTCATCGCCAGGGGATAGCGCCAGGAGTTGGTCTCGCGCTTGACGACCGCGAGCGTCGAGATGCACTGCGGCGCGAACACGTACCAGGCCAGCAGCGCATAGGCGGTGGGCAGGGACCAGCCCTGCGCGATCACCGGCGCGAGCGAATCGGCCACCGCGTCGCCCGCGGCCGAGAGCGAATACACCGTGCCGAGCGCGCCCACCGCCACCTCGCGCGCCGCGAGGCCGGGCACCAGCGCGATCGAGATCTGCCAGTTGAAGCCCAGCGGCGCGAACAGGTGCTGCAGCGCCTGGCCGAGCATGCCGGCGAAGCTGTACTGGATGGCTGCGCCGGTGGCGCCGTCCGGCGGCGCCGGGTAGGTGGAGAGGAACCACAGCAGCACCATCAACGAGAAGATGATGGTGCCGACGCGGCGCAGGAAGATGGTGGTGCGCTCCCACAGGCCGAGCACCAGGTTGCGCAGTCCCGGCAGGCGGTAGGGCGGCAGCTCGAGCATCAGCGGCTGGTAGCTGCTCTTCATCCACACGCGCTTGAACAGCCACGCCACCGCGCAGGCCGACAACACGCCGGCGAGGTAGAGCGCGAACAGCGTCAGCCCGCGCAGGTTGAACGGCCCGACGCTGCGCTCGGGCACGAAGGCGCCGATCAGCAGCGCATAGACCGGCAGGCGCGCCGAGCAGGTCATCAGCGGCGCGATCATGATGGTGGCCAGCCGGTCGCGCCAGTTCGCGATGGTGCGCGTGGCCATGATGCCCGGCACCGCACAGGCGAAGCTCGACAGCAGCGGGATGAAGGCACGGCCCGACAGGCCCACGCGGCCCATCGCGTTGTCGAGCAGGAAGGCGGCGCGCGGCAGGTAGCCGGAATCCTCCAGCAGCAGGATGAAGAAGAACAGGATCAGGATCTGCGGCAGGAACACCAGCACGCTGCCGGTGCCGGCGATCACGCCGTCCACGAGCAGGCTGCGCAGCGGCCCGTCGCTCATGTGCACGATCACCTGCTCGCCGAGCGCGGCCATGCCCTGCTTGATGGTGTCCATCGGCGCGCTGGCCCAGGAGAACACGGCCTGGAAGATCAGGAACAGCAGCGCGGCGAGCAGCACCAGGCCCCAGACCGGGTGCATCGCGAGGTCGTCGAGCCGGTGCTGGAAGCGCTGCACCTCGGCGGCGCGCGGCGCCACCAGGGCGAGCAGGCGCCGCACCTCCTGCTGCAGCGCGGCGGCGTCGCCGGTGCTGCGTGCCGCGGGCACCGGCAGCGTGCCGCCGCCGGCCAGGTGCGCATCGAGCTGCGCCAGCAGCCCGGCGTGGCCGTCGGAGCGCACCGCGACGGTCTCGACCACCGGACAGCCGAGCTCGGCGGCCAGCCGTGCCACGTCGATCGCCAGGCCCTGGGCGCGTGCCACGTCCGCCATGTTCAGCGCCACGATCATCGGGCGCTGCAGCCGCGCCAGCTCCAGCACCAGGCGCAGGTTCATGCGCAGGTTGGTCGCATCGACCACTGCGACGATCGCGTCGGGCACGCCTTCGCCGGCGCGCCGGCCCTCGACCACCTCGAGCGTGACCTGCTCGTCGGGTGTCGCCGGGCTCAGGCTGTAGGTGCCCGGCAGGTCGATCACCGTCAGGCTGCGGCCGCTGGCCAGGCGCGCCGTGCCGAGCTTGCGCTCGACCGTGACGCCGGCGTAGTTGGCGACCTTCTGGCGCGCGCCGGTCAGCAGGTTGAACAGCGCGGTCTTGCCGCAGTTCGGGTTGCCGACGAGGGCGATGGTGGCAGTGGCGTCCATCGGACTCACTCCACGGCCACGCAGCGCGCCTCGGCCAGGCGCAGCGCGAACAGGGTCTGGCCCACCAGCACGGCGATCGGCTCGCGGCCGCCCGGCCCGCGGCGCAGCACGCGCACCGGCTCGCCCGGGATGAAGCCCAGCTCGGCCAGGCGCTGCAGCACGGCCGCGTCCATGCCGGTGCCGCCGGCGTGCAGCGCGGCGACGCGGGCGGTCGATCCGTCGGGGAGGTCGGCGAGCAGCATGGGCAGGACAGGATCCAGTTGCAAATGAGATTGTCTCTCATTACTGGCGCTCGCGGCGGGCGTCGTGACATGGGGTTGCGCTGGCTCAACTCCGGGGTGGCGCCGGGGGCCGTCCCTACAATCCGGCTTCCTTCGAACCCGGACGCGTCTTCCCATGCTCGACATCAACCTGCTGCGCAAGGACCTGGCCTCGGTCGTCGATCGGCTGGCGTCGCGCCAGTCGCCGCAGCCGTTCCTGGATGTCGCGCGCTTCCAGGCGCTCGAGGCGGAGCGCAAGGCGATCCAGACCCGCACCGAGGAACTGCAGGCGCGGCGCAACAGCCTGTCCAAGCAGATCGGCCAGCTCAAGGCCAAGGGCCAGGACACCGTGGCGGTGATGGCCGAGGTGGGCGGCCTGGGCGATGAGCTGAAGGCCTCGGCCGAGCGGCTCGAGGGCATCCAGGTCGAGCTGCACGCCATGCTGATGGCGGTGCCCAACCTGCCGCACGAGAGCGTGCCGCTCGGCGCGGACGAGACCGGCAATGTCGAGGTGCGGCGCTGGGGCACGCCGCGCACGTTCGACTTCGCGCCGCGCGACCATGTCGACCTCGGCGCGCCGCTCGGGCTGGACTTCGACACCGGCGCGAAGCTCAGCGGCGCGCGCTTCACCTTCCTGCGCGGGCCGGTGGCGCGGCTGCACCGCGCGCTCGCCCAGTTCATGCTGGACACGCACACCCGCGAGCACGGCTACACCGAGTGCTACACGCCCTACATCGTCAACCGCGAGATCCTCGAGGGCACCGGCCAGCTGCCCAAGTTCAAGGAGGACATGTTCTGGGTGAGCCGAGGGGGCGACGACAGCCAGCGCGAGCAGTACCTGATCTCCACCAGCGAGATCTCGCTGACGAACACCGTGCGCGAGCAGGTGCTGGCCGAGGGCGAGCTGCCGATCCGGCTCACCGCGCACAGCCCGTGCTTCCGCAGCGAGGCCGGCAGCGCCGGGCGCGACACGCGCGGCATGATCCGCCAGCACCAGTTCGACAAGGTCGAGATGGTGCAGGTCGTGCATCCCGAGCGCTCCTACGAGGCGCTGGAGCAGATGGTCGGGCATGCCGAGGCGATCCTGCGCAAGCTGGAACTGCCCTACCGCGTGATGACGCTGTGCACCGGCGACATGGGCTTCGGCGCGACCAAGACCTACGACCTCGAGGTCTGGCTGCCGGCCCAGGGCACCTACCGGGAGATCAGCTCCTGCTCGAACTGCGAGGCCTTCCAGGCGCGCCGCATGCAGGCGCGCTTCAAGAACGCGCAGGGCAGGAACGAGCTGGTGCACACGCTGAACGGCTCGGGCCTGGCGGTGGGGCGCACGCTGGTCGCGATCCTGGAGAACGGGCAGCAGGCGGACGGCTCGATCGCCCTCCCGGCGGCACTGCAGCCCTACCTCGGCGGGGTGGCCCTGCTGCGCTAGAATGCGCGGCTCGGCAGCGACCCGCCGAAGCAAGTCCCAACCCGGAGAGGTGGCAGAGTGGTCGAATGCGCCGGACTCGAAATCCGGTATACGGTTTCACCGTATCGAGGGTTCGAATCCCTCCTTCTCCGCCAGTGGTGAAGCTCGCCCGATGACCCAGGGCGACCTGCTCGATCCCGACCCCGCGCCCGCGCCGCTTGGACGGCGCCGCAACATCCGCGTCGGGCTGTGCAGCTGGAGCGATCCGTCGCTCATCAAGTGCAAGGCCTTCTACCCGCGCGGCTGCAGCAGCGCCGAGGCGCGGCTGCGCTACTACGCGAGCCAGTTCCCGATCGTCGAGGTCGACAGCAGCTTCTACGCGATGCCCAGCGCCTCGAACGCGGTGCTGTGGGCCGAGCGCACGCCGCCGGACTTCGTCTTCAACGTCAAGGCCTTCCGCCTGCTGACCGGCCACCAGACGCCGCCCGAGGTGCTGCCGGCCGACATCGCCGCCGCGCTGCCGCCGCTGCCGGCGCGCAAGAAGAACTGGTACTACGACGACCTGCCCGAGGAACTGCGCGAGGAGCTCTGGCGCCGCTTCATCGGCGCGCTCGCGCCGCTGCGTTCTGCCGGCAAGCTGCTCGCGGTGCACTTCCAGTTCGCGCCCTGGGCCACCAACGGCGCCAAGTGGCGCGCCCACGTCGAGCACTGCGTGCAGCGCATGGCCGGCCACCTGCTCGCGGTCGAGTTCCGCAATGCCAGCTGGTACGGCGAGGGCCGCGCCGAGGAGACGCTCGCCTGGCAGCGCGAGCTCGGCGTGGCGCACACCATCGTCGACGAGCCGCAGGACGTGGGCAACTTCGCGCACGCCATCTGGGCAGTGACGCATCCGCGCCTGGCGGTGGTGCGACTGCACGGCCGCAACGCCGAGACCTGGGATGCCAAGGGACTGTCCGCCTCGTCCGAGCGCTTCAACTACGAGTACGACGCTGCCGAGCTCGACGACCTGGCGCAGCGCATCGAGCACCTGGTCGACGACGCACTCGACGTGGTGGTGCTGCTGAACGTGAACTACGAGGACCAGGGTGTGCGTGCGGCGCGTGGGCTGATGCAGCGCCTGCAGCGCGGCCGCGACGGCGTTGCGTGAGATCAACCACGGCGCCGACGCATGTTTCTGTAACCGTTTGGCACAAAGCGCCGGCTTGGCGCAAGCTTCGAATCCAGCGGAGGCCCAAGAACATGAATCCCTGGCTCGAACTGAATCGCCAGCCGGCAGTGCTGGAGCCCT
Source organism: Piscinibacter caeni (assembly GCA_003265685.1). Taxonomy (GTDB): domain Bacteria; phylum Pseudomonadota; class Gammaproteobacteria; order Burkholderiales; family Burkholderiaceae_C; genus Piscinibacter; species Piscinibacter caeni. Next base: position 27,449 of record QJOU01000017.1, read on the forward strand.
GGCAACTGTTGCTGCTGCTGCTGTTCCTGCTCGGTTACGCCGGCAGCATCGGGCGCCTGCTCGGCGGGCGCGGCCGCTTGCGCGCGGCTCTGCTGGCCGTGGCGTCCGGCGCTCTGCTGTGCGTGCTGATGTCTCCCTGGGTGCTGGGGCCGTTGATGGTGGCCGCCGCCGTCGCTGCGGTGGGCCTGTTCACCGGCGTCGTGATGCTGCTCAGCCGCCTGCTCGGGGTGAGCGGCCGGGCGGTCGATGCGTCGGTGCCGGTGGCAGCGGCGGACGCCGCCGCGCCCATCCGGCCGGCCGCCGCGCGGGCCGCCGATCCGGTGGCCGTCGGCTGACCTTCAGGCCGAGAAGAGGTAGTCGCCGGTCGTCGTTGCGGCCGTGCCGCTCAGCGTGGCCAGCAGCGTCAGCTCGCTAGCCGAGACGAGCCCATCCGCATTGCCCGCGGTGAACAGGAAGAGCGCGCTGCTCGCACCGTTGTCGATCGCGAACAGCGCGGTGCTGCCGACGGCGTAGGCGCCGGTCGCCGAGCCGATGGTCGCGGCCGCGGCGCTGGTCGTCAGGCCGGCAGCGTTGGTGCTGAAGATCACCAGTTCCGCGCTGGTGGAGAAGCCGCCCGCTGCACTGCGCACCCGCGCGCCGTCGATGATGGTGTCGCCGTCGCCGATGCGCAGGCCCGCCATGCTGATGCGCAGGTCGTCGATGCCCGAGGCGAAATCGACCAGGGTGTCGCTGCCCACCTTGCTGTTCAGGACGAACAGGTCCGCGTCGGCGCCGCCGGTCAGGCGGTCGGAGCCGCTGCCGCCGTTCAGCGTGTCGCTGCCGGCGCCGCCTTCCAGCGAATCGTTGCCGCTGCCGCCCGACAGGCCGTTGGCGGCCGCGTTCCCGCGCAGCAGGTTGGCCAGGGCATTGCCGCTGCCGTTGGTCGCGCTGCTGCCGGTCAGCGTGAGCCGCTCGACCTCGGCGGCCAGCGTCAGTGTGACGCTGCTGTTGACCGTGTCGGTGCCGCGGCCGGCCGACTCGACGACGCGGTCCTGCGCACTGTCGACGAAATAGCTGTCGTTGCCGCTGCCGCCGGCGAGGTAGTCGCGCCCGATGCCGCCGTTCAGTGTGTCGTTGCCGGCCTGGCCATACACCGTGTCGTTGCCGTCGCCGCCGCGCAGCAGGTTGGCCACCGTGTTGCCCAGGATGCGGTCGGCCCCGCTGCCGCCGGTGGCGTTCTCGATCACCGTGTCGAAGGCGATCCAGACGTTGTTCACGGTGCCGATGGTCGAGCCGGTCGAGCCGTCGATCAGCTCGATGGCCACGCCCAGCCGCGACGCGCCACCCTCGGCGAGGTCGATCAGGCCGCCGGTGCTCGACTGATAGGTGATGGTGTCGGTGCCGCCGGCGTCCCAGATCGTCTGGTGGTAGGTGCCGGTGCCGCTGAACGTGTAGTTGGTATTGGTCGCCCGGTAGGTGGTGTTGGCGCCGTAGAGGTACTGGATGGCCGCGATGTCCAGCACCATCGGCGTGGTCGGTTCGTAGCTGAAGTAGCTGTTCTGGTTGCCCGGCGCGGCCGAGTAGCTCATCACCGTGTACGAGCGGCCCTCCAGCGCGTCGGGCAGCACCGCCGGGTTGTCCTGCACGGGCTCGAACGAGTGCTTCAGCCCGAGCGCATGGCCGATCTCGTGCAGCACGGTCAGGTAGCTGTAGCTGCCGGCCGTCCATTCCTCGGTCGCGGAACTGCCGTCGGCGTTGATCCACACGTCGCCGGCCGCGGACGATTCGCCCGGGAAATAGGCCCAGGCCTGCGCGCCCGCCGTGTCTGCGGTGGTGGTGTAGGCGAAGCGCAGGTCGCCGGCCGTGGTCGAGTTGTCGGCCACTTCGGTGAAGCGGAGGTCGGCCACGTTGGCCCAGGCCTGCAGCGTGGCGCGCACCGCCGCCTGGTCGGAGGCGGTCAGCGGTGCGTAGTCGGTCGACCAGGGCTCGCCGCCACCGTTGCTCGGGCCGTAGCCGCGGTTCGGGTCGGTGGACCAGAACGCGCCGGCGCTTGGAAAACTGAAGGTCAGCTGGTGCGACACCCACTGGGTGCCGCCGACGAGGCTGTCGATCTCGTTGACGCCGGACGTGTCCGAGAAGGTCCAGGCGCCGATGGAGGTCGGGGTGGCCATGTGATTGCTGCTCCCTGGAGGTGGTGGGCCGATTCTCCGGCCGCCTGCCGGCCCGGTGCCGCGCGTGGCCGCGCCGGCTGTGCAATATCCCCCTAGTCCGCAGGAGGCGGCCGGGCAGGGCTGCGCCTATGCTGCGTCGCTTTTCTGGGGGACAGGTCATGGCCCTGGCGAGGGGAACGGTGCTGGCGCTGAACCGCCGCCGGCACCTTGCGGTGGTCGGTGTGGACAGCGGCGCGTACAGCGTGCTCGGCTGGCTGCGCGGTCGCGGCCCGGACTTCGCCGACGTGCTGCGTGGCCAGCTCGACCGGCCCGGCAGCCAGGACCTGTACAACGAGACGCGCTGCGAGTGGCTCAACGTCGAGCTGCGGCGCTGCGGCTGCAGCTTCGACGACGCGGTGGGCGAGACGGGCTGAGTCCGAGAGGCTTCCCGGCCGCCCCGATTCACGCATCTTTACCGGCGGGCCAAGCCCGCTTCACCCCTGCCGCGCACCATTCACGGCCATGGACCAGCGAGGTCCGATGACAGGAGCCCGTGATGGATCAGATCAAGACGACCCCGGCCGCCCGCGCCCCCCGCGCGCGCGGCCTCAAGTGGATGCTGCTGAGCGCGGCGCTGGCCGTGTCGGCCACGGTGGCGCTGTCGGCCTGGGCGCACCCGATGTACGGCGGTCCGATGGGCGGCGGCTTCGGCGGGCCGTTCGGCGGCCCCGGCATGATGGCCGGCCGCGGCGTCGACCACATGCTCGATGGCCTGGGCGCCACCGACGCGCAGCGCAGCCAGATCAAGCAGATCATGCAGGCGGCTGCGGCCGACCTGCGTGCCCAGCGCCAGAACGGCCAGGCCCTGCGCGAGAAGGCGGCGCAGGTGTTCGCCGCGCCCAACGTCGACGCGGCGGCCGCCGAGTCGGTGCGCCAGCAGATGCTGGCGCAGCACGACCAAGCCAGCAAGCGCATGCTGCAGGCCATGCTCGACGCCAGCAAGGTGCTCACGCCCGAGCAGCGTGCCAAGCTCGGCGAGCGCATGAAGCAGCGCGCCGACGTCATGCGCGAGCGCCAGCAGCGCATGGAGCGCGAGCAGCCGGCGCGCTGAGGCTCGCCATGCTGCCGCTATCCTTGGGCCCGGGTCCTGCCGTCGCGCGCCGCGCGGCGGCCCCCGACGCCCACGCCGTGCCCGCCATGAGTTCACGCCTGCTGCTGATCGACGACGACGCCCGCCTGTCGGCGATGGTGGGCGACTACCTCGGCCAGGCCGGCTTCGAGGTCACCACCGCGGGCTCGCTGGCTGCCGGCCGCGAGCGCCTCGCGGCGGAGGCCTTCGACGCGCTGGTGCTGGACCTGATGCTGCCCGACGGCGACGGCCTCGACCTGTGCCGCGAGTTGCGCGCCAGCCCACGCACGCGGGCCCTGCCGCTGCTGATGCTGACGGCGCGCGGCGAGCCGCTGGACCGCATCGTCGGCCTCGAGCTCGGCGCCGACGACTACCTCGGCAAGCCCTTCGAGCCGCGCGAGCTGCTGGCGCGCGTCAAGGCACTGCTGCGCCGCGCGCAGCCGCAGCCCGCCGGCGACGAGGTGCTGCGCTTCGGGCGGCTCGAGATCGACCTGGGCGCTCGCATGGCACGGCTGGACGGCAAGCCCTGCGACCTGACCAGCCACCAGTTCGACCTGCTGGTCGTCTTGGCGCAGAGCCCGGGCCGCGTGCTCTCGCGCGACCAGATCATGGATTCGCTCAAGGGCCATCCGCTGGAGGCCTTCGACCGCTCGATCGACGTGCATATCTCGCGTATCCGCGCCGTGATCGAAGACGACCCGAAGTCGCCGCGCCGCGTGCTGACGGTGCGCGGCGCGGGCTACGTGTTCGCGAAGAAGCAGGATGCCGACGACGAGGGCTGAGGCGGAGCGCACGCCGCGATGAAGTCGCTGTACCTGCGCATCTACGTCACGGTGGTGGCGGTGCTGCTGCTGTTCGCGGCCGTCTCCGGCTGGCTGGTGCAGCGCCACATCGACCAGGAGCGGGTGCGCTTCGAGGGCCTGGTGGGCGAGCGCATGCAGGCCTGGGCCGACCTGATCCAGCGCTCGCTGCCGGGCGCCGACGCCGAGCCGGCCGCGCAGGCGATCGCGCTGCGCGACTGGTCGCAGCGCCTGCGCGTGCCGCTGGCGCTGGACGACGAGAGCGGTGTGCGCATCGTCGAATCCGAATCGTTCGTGCGGCGCCAGGCCGAGGGGCGCAGCCGGCTGGTCTCGGTGCGGCTGGAAGACGGCCGCACGCTGTGGATCGTGCGCCCGACCCTGCGCCGCCTGCCCGGCGGTGGCCCGCCGCCGGGCCCTCCGGGCGAGGGCGGTGCTGGCACCGGCCTGCTGGCCACCAATGCCCCCGGGGCCGGGCCCGGGCCCGGGCCCGGGCCGGGGGAGTTGCTGCTGCCCTTCGCCCCGCCGGGCTGGCCGCGCGGCGTCGGGCTGCTGGTGCTGCTGACGGTGCTGTTCCTCGCGGTGGCGGCCGGCGCCTACCCGGTGGTGCGCCGCCTGACGCGCCGGCTCGAGGCGCTGCAGCGCGGCGTGGTGCGCTTCGGCGAAGGGCAGCTGAACCAGCGCGTGGCCGTCAGCGGGCGCGACGAGGTGGCCGCGCTGGCTGCCAGCTTCAACCAGGCGGCCGGGCGCATCGAGGCGCTGGTGCGCTCGCACAAGTCGCTGCTGGCCAATGCCAGCCACGAGCTGCGCTCGCCGCTGGCGCGCATGAAGATGGCCGTGTCGATGCTGGACGACGCCTCGCCGGCCCAGCGCGAGCGCCTGCGCGAGGAGATCCGCACCAACGTGGCCGAGCTCGACGCACTGGTCGAGGAGGTGCTGCTGGCCAGCCGGCTCGACGCCGCGGCGACGCTCGAGCGCGACGAGAAGGTCGATCTGCTGGGACTGGCGGCCGAGGAGGGCGCGCGCGTGGACGCCGCGGTGGACGGCCCGGCGATCACGCTGCACGGCGACGAGCGCCTGCTACGCCGCGCGCTGCGCAACCTGCTCGAGAACGCGCGCCGCTACGGCGGCGGCGCGGTGGCGCTCGAGCTGCGCGACGGCGTCATTTCGGCCGAGGTGCATGTGTGCGACCGCGGCCCCGGCGTGCCGGCCGAGCTGCGCGAGCGCATCTTCGAGCCGTTCTACCGGCTGCCCGGCCATGCCGAACAGGCCGGCGGCGTGGGCCTCGGCCTCAGCCTGGTCAAGCAGATCGCCGAGCGCCACGGCGGCAGCGTGCGCTGCGAGGCGCGCGAGGGCGGCGGCAGCCGCTTCGTGCTGAGCCTGCCACGACGGACCTGACCCGCGGGGCCGGGGCAACCCGGGTGCGGCGCCGGCGCCGGCGTGCAGAATAGCCAGCCTCCACTGCACTCGCCCGCCGAGGGGCCGCATGTCCAGCGCACTTCCCGTCCTCGCCGCGATCGCCGCCTACCTGGTCGGCTCGCTGTCCTTTGCCGTGATCGTCAGCCGCGCGATGGGCCTGGCGGACCCGCGCAGCTACGGTTCCGGCAACCCCGGGGCGACCAACGTGCTGCGCTCGGGCAACAAGGCCGCCGCCATCCTGACGCTGGCGTTCGATGCGCTGAAGGGCTACCTGCCGGTGCTGGCCGTCGCGATCTGGGGCCCGGCGCACGGGCTCGAGGAGGGCACGGCGGCGCTGGTCGGGCTGGGCGCCTTCCTGGGCCACCTCTGGCCGGTGTTCTTCCAGTTCAAGGGCGGCAAGGGCGTGGCCACCGCGGCGGGCGTGCTGCTCGGGCTGAACCCCTGGCTGGGCGCGGCGACGCTGCTGACCTGGCTGATCATCGCGGTGTTCTTCCGCTATTCGTCGCTCGCGGCCATCGTCGCGGCGGTGTTCGCGCCGTTCTACCAGCTGCTCATCTGGGGCGGCGGGCCGACGGCGCTGGCGGTGGCGCTGATGGGCCTGCTGCTGGTGTGGCGGCACGCCGGGAACATCCAGAAGCTGCTTGCCGGCACCGAGAGCAAGCTGGGCCAGAAGGCAGCGCCGGCCGCGCCGCCGCTGCACGCCCACCACGGCCACGGCCACAAGCACCACGGCCACCGGAGCAAGTGATGAACCTGATGCAGGGCCTGCACCGCTTCCACGTCGGCGACCGGCTGTCGGAGATGGCGGTCTACAACGGCACGGTCTACCTCGCCGGGCAGGTGCCCGACGACGCCTCGCAGGACATCCGCGGCCAGACCGCGCAGGTGCTGGCGATGGTCGACAAGCTGCTGGCCGAGGCCGGCACCGACCGTGCGCGCATCCTGATGGCGCAGATCTTCCTCGCCGATCTGGCCGACTACGACGGCATGAACGAGGTCTGGGACGACTGGGTGCCCCCGGGCGACGCGCCGCCGCGCGCCACGGTGCAGGCCCGCCTGGCGCGGCCGGAGTGGAAGATCGAGATCGTCGTCACCGCGGCGATCTGAGCCCGCGCCCTCGAGCGGAGACAATAGCCGGTTCGCGGCCACGGGCCGCCGCCCCGCAGACCGTCTCCCCGCCATGACCAAGCCGACCAAGCGCGTCCTCACCGGCATCACCACCACCGGCACCCCGCACCTGGGCAACTACGTCGGCGCCATCCGGCCGGCCATCGCCGCGAGCCGCGAGGCTGGTGTCGAGAGCTTCTTCTTCCTGGCCGACTACCACGCGCTGATCAAGTGCGACGAGCCGCGCCGCATCGAGCGCTCGCGGCTCGAGATCGCCGCCACCTGGCTGGCCTGCGGGCTCGATCCCGAGCGCGTCACCTTCTACCGCCAGAGCGACATCCCCGAGGTGCCCGAGCTGACCTGGCTGCTGACCTGCGTGACGCCCAAGGGCCTGATGAACCGCGCCCACGCCTACAAGGCGGCCACCGACGTCAACGAGGCGGCTGGCGAGGACATCGATACCGGCGTCACGATGGGCCTGTTCAGCTACCCCATCCTGATGGCGGCGGACATCCTGATGTTCAACGCGCACGAGGTGCCGGTCGGGCGCGACCAGGTGCAGCACATCGAGATGGCGCGCGACATCGCGCAGCGCTTCAACCACCTGTTCGGCCAGGGCCGCGAGTACTTCGTGCTGCCCGAGGCGGTGGTCGACGAGCAGGTGGCGACGCTGCCCGGCCTCGACGGGCGCAAGATGTCCAAGAGCTACGACAACACGATCCCGCTGTTCGAAGGCGGCGCCAAGGGCCTGCAGGCGGCGCTGGCGCGGGTGGTGACCGATTCGCGCCTGCCCGGCGAGCCGAAGGATCCGGACAGCGCGCACCTGGTCACGCTGTTCGAGGCGTTCGCCGATGCCGACGAGCGTGCCGCCTTCCGCGCCGACCTGAGCGCCGGCCTCGGCTGGGGCGAGGCCAAGCAGCGCGTGGGCGAGCGCATCGAGTGCACGCTGGCGCCGATGCGCGAGCGCTACGTCGACCTGATGGCCCACCCGGCGCGCATCGAGGAGACGCTGCTGGAGGGCGCCCGCAAGGCGCGCGCGATCGCGGGCCCGCTCCTCGCGCAGCTACGCGAGGCGGTGGGCCTGCGCCGCATGGGCGTGGCGCTCGCCGCCGCGCCGGCCGCCGCCGAGAAGGTGCGCAGCGCCGCACCGGTGTTCAAGCAGTACCGCGAAGGCGACGGCCGCTACTACTTCAAGCTGGTCGGCACCGACGGCCGGCTGCTGCTGCAGAGCGAGGGCTTCGACCAGGGCCGCGACGCGGGCCAGTGGGTGGCGCGGCTCAAGCGCGAGGGCGCCGCCGCGCTGGCCGGGCTGCCGGCGCAGCGCGGGCAGGGCGTCGGCGAGGCCGAGCTGGCCGAGGCGCTCGCGCTGCTCGTGCAGCAGGCATGAAGAACATCGTCGTGCTGATCTCCGGCCGGGGCTCCAACATGGAGGCCATCGTGCAGGCCTGCGCGGCCGAGCGCTGGAACGCCCGCATCGCCGCCGTGATCAGCAACCGCCCCGATGCGGCCGGGCTCGCGTACGCGCGCGCGCACGGCATCACCACCGCGGTGGTGGACCATGCCCACTTCGACTCCCGCGAGGCCTTCGATGCGGAACTGATGCGCGTGATCGACGCGCATGCGCCCGACGTGCTGGCGCTGGCCGGCTTCATGCGGATCCTCACCCCGGGCTTCGTCGCGCACTACCACGGCCGCATGGTCAACGTGCACCCGTCGCTGCTGCCGGCCTTCGCCGGGCTGAACACCCACCGGCGCGCGATTGAGGCGGGCTGCAAGGCGGCCGGCGCGACGGTGCACTTCGTCGTCAACGAGGTCGACCACGGGCCGATCATCGCGCAGGCGGTGGTACCGGTGCTGCCGGGCGACACGCCGGAGACACTCTCTGCCCGCGTGCTGGCGCGCGAGCACCAACTCTACCCGCGTGCGCTGCGCTGGCTGGTCGACGACCTGCTCGAGGTCGACGGCCGGCAGGTGCGCCAGCGCCGCGGCGAGCCGCAACTGCTGACCTGATGCACCCCAACGCCCTGCTCGAACTCGCCACCGAACTGCTGCACCGCGTGTTGCAGTTCCAGCAGCCGGCCGATGCCGTCGTGTCGGCCTTCTTCCGCGAGCACAAGGGCCTCGGCGGGCGCGAGCGCGCCACCCTGGCCGAGACCACCTACGCGGTGCTGCGCCAACGCGCCCTGTTCCAGCACCTCGCGCAGTCCGGCCGTGGCGAGATGGAGCGCCGCCTGGCGATCCTCGGCTGGCAGGGCAACGAGGGCTTCCTGCGCGGTGCGCTCAACGAGGCCGAGCAGCAGTGGCTGCAGCAGGTCGGTGCGGTCGACCGCGCCGCCTTGCCCGAGAAGCTGCGCCACAACCTGCCGGACTGGCTGGCCGAGCGCCTGCGCCCGGTGCTGGGCGAGGGGTTCTGGGATTTCGTCGACGCCATGAGCCGGCCGGCGCCGCTGGACCTGCGCGTCAACACGCTCAAGGCCAAGCGCGAGGAGGCGCAGCAGGCGCTGCGCGAGGCCGGCATCGCCGCCGAGCCGACGCCGTTCTCGCCGCTCGGGGTGCGGGTGCAGGGCAAGCCGGCGCTGCACAAGCTCGAGGTGTTCACCAGCGGCGCGGTGGAGGTGCAGGACGAAGGAAGCCAGTTGCTCGCGCTGCTGACCGACCCCAAACGCGGCGAGATGGTGGTCGACTTCTGCGCCGGCGCGGGCGGCAAGACGCTGGCGCTGGGCGCCCTGATGCGCAATACCGGGCGGCTGTACGCCTTCGACACCTCCGGGCACCGCCTGGCCGCACTCAAGCCGCGCCTGGCGCGCAGCGGGCTCTCCAACGTCTACCCGGTGCAGATCGCGCACGAGCGAGACGACCGCATCAAGCGGCTGGCCGGCAAGATCGACCGCGTGCTGGTCGACGCGCCCTGTTCCGGCCTGGGGACGTTGCGCCGCAACCCGGACCTGAAGTGGCGCCAGAGCCCGGCGTCGATCGACGAGCTGGTCGCCAAGCAGGCCGCGATCCTGGCCAGCGCGGCCCGCCTGGTGAAATCCGGTGGCCGGCTGGTGTACGCCACCTGCAGCCTGCTCGAGGCCGAGAACGAGGCGGTGGCGGCAGCGTTCGAGGCCTCGGCGGGTGCCGACTTCGTCCGGGTGCCGGCCGCCGAGGCGCTGGCGGCCGCCCATGTGGCACGGGCCAATGAACTGGTGCACAAAGACCATCTGCGCCTGTGGCCGCACCGTCATCAGACCGACGGTTTCTTTGCTGCTGTCTGGAACAGGCGTTGATCTGCCGCAAACAGGCGCCAAGTTCACTGAAACGGCCCTGTGTGAGGCCGTAGTTTCCGCACTCGACTCAACCGGGTCGTCCCGTACAATATATGCGCCGCTGTTCTTGGCGGCACTGAGGTAGCTGAATGGACATCTTCGTAATGGTTTGGGACGGGCTGGTCGACTGGCTGGCGAACGGGCTGGTCCAGACCACTTGGTGGCAGGTCGTGCTCTTCACGCTGGTGACGACGCACATCACGATCGCCGCCGTCACCATCTTCCTGCACCGCTCGCAGGCGCATCGCGCGCTCGATCTGGGGCCGGTGCCCTCGCACTTCTTCCGCCTGTGGCTGTGGCTGACCACGGGCATGGTGACCAAGGAGTGGGTCGCCATCCACCGCAAGCACCATGCGAAGTGCGAGACGGTCGATGATCCGCACAGCCCGGTCACCAAGGGCATCAAGACGGTGCTGCTGCAGGGCAGCGAGCTCTATCGGGGCGAGGCCAAGAACCAGGAGACGCTTTCCAAGTACGGCCACGGCACGCCGGACGACTGGATCGAGCGCAACCTGTACAGCCGCTACAGCTGGCAGGGCGTGGGCATCACGCTGATCGTCGACCTGATGCTGTTCGGTGCCATCGGCGCCGCGGTGTGGGCGGTTCAGATGCTGTGGATCCCGATCACCGCGGCCGGCATCATCAACGGCCTCGGTCACTGGTGGGGCTACCGCAACTTCGAGGCGCAGGACGCGTCGACCAACATCTCGCCCCTGGGCCTGATCATCGGCGGCGAGGAACTGCACAACAACCACCACACCTACCCGACCTCGGCCAAGCTGTCGGTCAAGCCTTACGAGTTCGACATCGGCTGGGGCTACATCCGCGCGATGGAGATGATCGGCTGGGCCAAGGTTCGCAAGACGCCGCCGGCACTCAAGCTCGGTGCGGTGAAGCCGGTGGCGGACGGCAAGACGCTGGAAGCGATCATCGCCAACCGCTATGAGGTGATGGCCAAGTATGCGAACGAGTTGCGCTCGGCCTGCGCCGCCGAACTCGATCGGCTGAAGGCGCAAGGTGCGGAGAACACCGCGCGCTGGAAGGAGATGCGCGTGGCCAAGCGCTGGCTGCACCGCGACGAGGACAAGATCCCGCAGGACGTAAAGCCGCTGGTCGCGCGCACCGTCGCCGGCACGCCGGCGCTGGCGAAGCTGGTGGCGATGCGCGAGGAACTTCGCCAACTCTGGACGCGCACCAACGTGTCCGCCGAGCAGTTGGTGGCCGATCTTCAGGCCTGGTGCAAGAAGGCCGAGGAGAGCGGCATCGCCGCACTGCAGGAGTTTTCGCTGAAGCTGCGCGCCGCCCACGCCTAACGCCGTCGCAGGCAAGCACTGAAGGGGCCGCCGATGCGGCCCCTTCTCATTGGGGCTTTGGTTGGGGCAAAACAAAAGGGCCGCGCGAGCGGCCCTTGTTGCTTCAGCAGGCGAAGCCGATTACTTCAGCTTCGTCTCCTTGTACTTGACGTGCTTTCGCGCCTTCGGATCGAACTTCATGATCTCGATCTTCTCCGGCGTGGTCTTCTTGTTCTTGTCGGTCGTGTAGAAGTGACCCGTGCCGGCCGTCGACTCCAGCTTGATCTTCTCGCGTCCACCTTTGGCCATGTGAATCTCCTAGTGGATCAGAGCTCGCCCTTGGCGCGCAGGTCGGCCACGACCTGGTCGATGCCGACCTTGTCGATCAGGCGCAGCGCGGCATTGCTGACACGCAGGCGCACCCAGCGGTTCTCGGTCTCGAGCCAGAAGCGGCGGTACTGCAGGTTAGGCAGGAAACGGCGCTTGGTCTTGTTGTTGGCGTGGGAAACGTTGTTCCCCACCATCGGGCGCTTGCCCGTGACTTGACAGACGCGTGCCATGAAGCACTCCGGTGTTTTCGGCAAAGACCGCGATTATAGCCAGAAAACCCGCAGGCTCACTGCTCCAGGAAGCGCTGCGCATCCAGCGCCGCCATGCAGCCGGTGCCGGCGCTGGTGATCGCCTGGCGGTAGACATGGTCCTGCACGTCGCCGGCCGCGAAGATGCCCGGCACGCTGGTCATCGTGGCCATGCCGTTCAGGCCGGACTTGGTGACGATGTAGCCGTCCTTCATCTCGAGCTGGCCCTTGAAGATGTCGGTGTTCGGCTGGTGGCCGATCGCGATGAAGCAGCCGCTGACCTTCAGCTCCCGGCTGCTGTCGTCCTGGGTGCTCTTCAGCCGCACGCCGTTGACGCCGCGCGCATCGCCGAGCACCTCGTCGAGCGTCTGCCACAGGTGCAACTGCATCTTGCCCTCGGCGACGCGCTCGTTCAACTTGTCGACCAGGATAGGCTCGGCGCGGAACTTGTCGCGCCGGTGGATCAGGTGCACCTTGCTGGCGATGTTGGACAGGTACAGCGCCTCCTCGACCGCGGTGTTGCCGCCGCCGACCACGCAGACCTCCTGGTTGCGGTAGAAGAAGCCGTCGCAGGTGGCGCAGCCGCTGACACCGCGCCCCATGTAGGCCTGCTCGGAGGGCAGGCCGAGGTACTTGGCGCTGGCGCCGGTGGCGATGATCAGCGCGTCGCAGGTGTAGCTGCCCGAGTCGCCCTTGAGCGTGAACGGGCGGCGGCTGAAGTCGACCTCGTTGATGTGGTCGAACACGATCTGGGTGTTGAAGCGCTCGGCGTGCTTCTGGAAGCGCGTCATCAGGTCGGGGCCCATCACCCCGTCGACGTCGGCAGGCCAGTTGTCCACGTCGGTGGTGGTCATCAGCTGGCCGCCCTGGGCGATGCCGGTGATCAGCACCGGCTTGAGGTTGGCGCGGGCGGCGTAGACGGCGGCGGTATAGCCGGCCGGGCCGGAGCCGAGGATCAGGACCCGGGCGTGCAGGGGGGCGGTGCTCATGGGGGAAAACCTGGGAAGGGCGTCAGAAAGGTGCACAACTGTAGGCAATCTCGCGACAGCCTGGGCTGCAAGTCTGACATGGGGCCGTCCGGCGCTGGCATCAATGCGCGTAATGGTGACAATAGCGTCCTGCCAGACAGCCGTGCGAATTCTCACGCCCCGCGCGCCGCAACCCGGCGGTGCCCAGGCGGTGCGGCGGGTGGGCGCGACAACATTCAATAGGGGTGACCGTATGGCGATGCTTTCGAACCTGGACCTGATCCGGCGCGTGCCGCTGTTCTCGATGCTCACGAACGATCAGGCGCAGAGCATCGCCGACAGCGTGGTCAAGCGGCGCTTCCGCCGCGGCGAGATCATCGTCGAGCACAACAAGAAGTCCAACGCGCTGTTCATCCTGCTGACCGGCCGGGCGCGCGTGCTGACCTCCGATTCGCGCGGCCGCGAGGTCATCCTCGCCGTGCTGCAGCCGGGCGACTACGTCGGCGAGATGAGCCTGATCGACAATGAACCGCACTCGGCCACGGTGCGCGCCGAGGTGCAGACCGACATGCTGATCCTCGGCCGCGCCGAGTTCGCGCGCTGCCTGCCGGAGAACTCCAGCCTGTCCTACGCCATCATGCGCGGCCTGGTGCAGCGCCTGCGCAGCGCCGACCGCCAGATCGAGTCGCTCGCGCTGCTCGATGTCTACGGCCGCGTCGCCCGCGCCCTGCTCGACATGGCCGAGATCGACGGCGACAAGAAGATCATCCGCAACAAGGTCTCGCGCCAGGACCTGGCCAAGATCGTCGGCGCCTCGCGCGAGATGGTCAGCCGGGTCATGAAGGACCTGGAAGAGCGCGGCATGGTCCACACGCAGGAAAACGGCTCGGTCATCATCAAGGAACTGTCCGCCAGCTGAGCGAGCCCCGCCGTTGGTGACGGCGGGTAAGTTCCTCGCGCCGCCGGGACGAAGTCACGCCCTGGGGCAGCGGCCGCCCCGCAGAATGCTCCGGTTCTCCCTCGAGCCGGAATCTGCCCGTGTCCCGTTCCGACCGTCGCGCCACGCTGCTGTCCCTCTGCGCCCTGTTCCTGGCCGCCTGCGGCGGCGGCGGAGGCTCCGCCGGGGAGGGCGCCCCACCGCCTCCGTCCGGCGGGCCGACGCCCCCGCCACCTCCGCCGCCACCACCACCACCACCGCCCGGTCCCGGTGGCTACGGTGACTTCTCCGGCGCCGCGCTCGGCATCGGCGCGGCGCTGAACGGCGCCATCGCGTTCCCGGCCGACAACCCCTGGAACGCCGACATCAGCGCCCTACCGGTCGATCCGGCCTCGGACGCGCTGATCGCGAGCATCGGCCTGGCCACCGGCCTGCACCCGGACTTCGGCGCCGGCCTGTACAACGGCGCGCCGATCGGCATCCCCTACGTCGTCGTCTCCGGCAGCCAGGCGCGCGTGCCGATGAACTGGACGGCCTACGGCGACGAGAGCGATCCCGGCCCCTACCCGGTGCCCGGCAATGCCCCGATCGAAGGCGACCCGGCCGCCACCGGCGACCGCCACGTGCTGGTGATCGACCGCGACAACGACCGCCTCTACGAGCTCTACCGCGCCTTCCCGCAGGCCGGCGGGGCCTGGAATGCCGACTGCGGCGCCGTGTTCCACCTCGACAGCAACGACATGCGGCCCGGCGGCCAGCCGGGCTGGACCAGCGCCGACGCGGCCGGCCTGCCGATCTTCCCCGGCCTGGCGCGCTACGAGGAGGCGGCGCTCGGGCCGGGCGGCATCCGCCACGCGCTGCGTTTCACGGTGGCGCGCTCGCGCCGCGCTTATGTGCCGCCGGCCACGCACTGGGCGTCGTCCGACGCCTCGGCCAGCCTGCCGCCGATGGGCATGCGGGTGCGGCTGAAGGCGAGCTTCGTGATCCCGTCGAACTTCAGCGCCGAGACCCGGGCGCTGCTGACCGCGATGAAGACCTACGGCATGATCGTCGCGGACAACGGCAGCAACTGGTACGTCAGCGGTGCACCCGACGACCGCTGGGACAACGACGCCCTGGTCAGCGAACTGCGCCAGGTGCGCGGCAGCGATTTCGAGGTCGTGCGCATGGACGGGCTCGTCACGCCATAGCCCCGCGCCCCCGCGGGGCCGGGCCAGAGGCGAGAATCGCGGGCTCGCTGCCCGCCGCCATGTCCGCCACCCTCGCCCCGCCCCGCGCCGCCCGGCCCCTGACCGGCTACAAGCCGTACTGGGCCAAGCGCTTCGGCCCGGCGCCCTTCCTGCCGATGAGTCGCGCCGAGATGGACGCACGCGGCTGGGACAGCTGCGACGTGATCGTCGTCACCGGTGACGCCTATGTCGACCACCCCAGCTTCGGCATGGCGGTGATCGGCCGCGTGCTCGAGGCGCAGGGCTTTCGCGTCGGCATCATCGCGCAGCCCGACTGGCAGTCGGCCGAGCCGTTCAAGGCGCTCGGCCTGCCGAACCTGTTCTTCGGCGTCACGGCCGGGAACATGGATTCGATGATCAACCGCTACACCGCGGACCGGAAGATCCGCAGCGACGACGCCTACACGCCCGGCGGCGTGGGCGGCAAGCGGCCGGACCGCAGCTCGCTCGTCTACGCACAGCGCTGCAAGGAAGCCTTCAACGACGTGCCGATCGTGCTCGGTGGCATCGAGGCCAGCCTGCGCCGCATCGCGCACTACGACTACTGGCAGGACAAGGTGCGCCGCTCGATCCTGGTCGACAGCAAGGCCGACCTGCTGCTTTACGGCAATGCCGAGCGCGCCATCGTCGAGATCGCGCACCGGCTGGCGGCGCGCGAGCCGGTCGAGCGCATCACCGACGTGCGCGGCACCGCCTTCCTGCGCCGCAGCGGCGACCCGACGGCCGCGGGCTGGTTCGAGCTCGACTCGACCGAGGTCGACCGCCCCGGCCGCATCGACGCGCACATCAACCCCTACCAGACCACCACCGAGCAGGCGGCGTCGCAGGGCGCGAGCTGCGCGAAGGAGGAGGGCGCGCAGCCGATCACCTTCGTGCACAAAGCCTCCGGCCGCATCAGCATGCCGCCGCGCGAACGCACCGTGATCCGGCTGCCGAGCTACGAGCAGGTGAAGAGCGACCCGGTGCTCTATGCCCACGCCAACCGCGTGCTGCACCTCGAGACCAACCCCGGCAACGCCCGCGCGCTGGTGCAGCGCCACGGGGACCGCGATGTCTGGATCAACCCGCCGCCGATCCCGCTCGCCACGGCCGAGATGGATCATGTGTTCGACCTGCCGTATGCGCGGAGCCCGCACCCCGCCTATGCGGACGAGACGGGCGGCCACGACGGCCCGACCAAGATCCCGGCCTGGGAGATGATCCGCTTCAGCGTGAACATCATGCGCGGCTGCTTCGGCGGCTGCACCTTCTGCTCGATCACCGAGCACGAGGGCCGCATCATCCAGAGCCGCAGCGAGGACTCGGTGATCCGCGAGATCGAGGAGATCCGCGACAAGGTGAAGGGCTTCACCGGCGTGATCAGCGACCTCGGCGGGCCCACCGCGAACATGTACCGCATCGGCTGCAAGAGCCCGGAGATCGAGGCCGCCTGCCGCAAGCCGAGCTGCGTCTACCCCGGCATCTGCCCGAACCTGAACACCGACCACGGGCCGCTGATCGCGATGTACCGGCGCGCCCGCGCGCTGCGCGGCGTCAAGAAGATCCTGATCGGCTCGGGCCTGCGCTACGACCTGGCGGTGAAGTCGCCCGAGTACGTGAAGGAGCTCGTCACGCACCACGTCGGCGGCTACCTGAAGATCGCGCCCGAGCACACCGAGGGCGGGCCGCTGTCGAAGATGATGAAGCCGGGCATCGGCAGCTATGACCGTTTCAAGCAGCTGTTCGAGAAGTACAGCGCCGAGGCGGGCAAGAAGCAGTACCTGATCCCGTACTTCATCGCCGCGCATCCGGGCACCAGCGACGCGGACATGATGAACCTCGCGCTCTGGCTCAAGCGCAACGGCTTCCGCGCCGACCAGGTGCAGACCTTCTACCCAAGCCCGATGGCCACGGCCACCGCGATGTACCACTCGGGCCTGAACCCGCTGAAGGGCATCAGCCGCGACACCACGCGCGCCGAGAAGGTGGACATCGTGCGCGGCGAGAAGCGGCGCCGCCTGCACAAGGCCTTCCTGCGCTGGCACGACCCGGCCAACTGGCCGCTGCTGCGCGAGGCGCTGAAGGACCTGGGCCGCGCCGACCTGATCGGCAACGGCAAGCACCACCTGGTGCCGACCTTCCAGCCCTCGACGGGCTCGGGCTACCAGAGCGCGCGCCGCAAGAACTCCACCGAGCCGGGCGAACGCAGCTCGCCGGTCACCAAGGGCCGGTTGCTGACCCAGCACACCGGCCTGCCGCCGCGCGAGGGCATCGCCGCGCGGCCGGCGGCCAAGGGGCGTCAGCGCACCTTCAAGCCGTAGGTCGCCACCAGGCCCTTCAGCACATGTGACTCCTTCTCCGCCTCGAGGCGCTTGGCCTCGCCCATCATGTCGGCGATCTTCTTCGACAGCGCGGCGACCTTCGGGTCGTCGGCGAGCTTGGTGCCCGCCGTCTTGTGCGCCTTGTCGAGCATGTCGAGCACCTTGGTGGCGGCCTCCATGTCGGTGTTGAGCTTGGCCAGTTCCTTCTTCAACCGGTCGTAGTCCTTCTGGCCGGTGGGCGTCACGGAAGATTGTTCGCCCGCCGAGCTGCCGCGGCCGGTCCCCGGGTTGCCCTTCACGACCGCCTTCGTGAAGCCCTTGCGCTTGAGCAGCTCCCAGACCGAGCGGGCATACGACTCGTAGTCGTACTTGTCACCCGGGGGTGCGATGCCGCCCGACGCGGTGAAGCAGCCGAACAGCCACACCGTGCCCGAGAAGTCCGGGTGCAGCACCTTGTTCTTGTCGCTGTTCTCGGTCAGCAGGTCGACCAGTTCGGCGGCCGACTTCTTGCCCAGCTTGGTGCCGATGATCGTGCCATTGACTTCCTCTCGCCCCCCGTGCGCCACCAGGATCACGTTGCCGCTGCGAATGCCGCGCAGTTGCATCGTCTCGGGCGTGGAGGCCGCGGTGCCGGCCTTCTTGGCCTGGCCGGCCGCCGCGTTGTCGACCGCCGCATTGCCCTTCTGCAGGTTGACCACCGCGTTCGCCTCGTTCTTCATCTCGTCGACCAGGGCCGCGAACTCCTTGCGGATCACGATCTCGTCGTCGATCTTCACCGGCTTGCCCTTGCGCGGCACGATGCCGGACAGCGCCAGCGCGAGGTGGCCCTTCTCGTTCAGGCCGGCGCGCACCGCCAGGTCGTCCTTGCTGCCCTTGAGCTCGGCCTTGAAAGCCTTCACCGCCTCGGCCGCCTCGTTCATGCCCGGCAGGCGGATGCCCTGCGGGTCCTTCACCCCCTCGCCGCGCAGGTACTTCTCCAGCGCAGTGTTGAGGTCTGAGACGATGTTTCCGATCTCGGACAGGTTCTTCGCCTTGTTCGAGCCGATGCTGGGGTAGATGAAGGACTTCAGCGTCATCGCGGGCTCTCCTCAGGTGGACGAGGGCGCGATCATCCGCGCCCGGACCCGAGCCGGCAAGGGGCTTGCATCCGGAATTCGCAACCCGGCGTAGCCGTATCCTGCAGGGCCGAGTCCGGCCTTCACACCCGAGGCAGGAGGCGACGATGAGGATCGAGGCAGGCAGGATGGCCGGGCTGGCAGCAGCGCTGGCGGGGCTCGGTGCAGCGGCGGTAGCGCTCGCGCAGGCGACGGTGGCGCCCGGGCCGAACAAGCTGAAGTTCCC
Organism: Piscinibacter caeni; assembly: GCA_003265685.1. Classification (GTDB taxonomy): domain Bacteria; phylum Pseudomonadota; class Gammaproteobacteria; order Burkholderiales; family Burkholderiaceae_C; genus Piscinibacter; species Piscinibacter caeni. Next base: position 45,983 of record QJOU01000017.1, read on the forward strand.
CGAAGGCTGGAACCAGGGCGTGCTCTACGCGACCGTCGACCGGCCCGACACCAAGCAGTACCGCGAGTTCTACACCAGCGCCGAGGCGGTGCAGGCGGCGCGCGCCGGCAAGCCCATTCCGCACGGCACGGTGATCACGCTGGCCGCCTACGCCGCCAGGCTCGACGCCGAGGGCAGGCCGGTGAAGGATGCCAACGGCCGCTTCGTCAAGGACAAGCTGGTCGCGGTCAACGCGATGATGAAGGGCGAGGGCCTGGGCGCCGACATCCCGGAGGCGATCCGCAACGGCGACTGGATCTACCAGTCCTTCACGCCCGACGGCCAGGTCAACGACAAGGCCAACCTGAGCGCCTGCTACCAGTGCCACCTGCCGTTCGCGAAGGACGACTACCTGACCAACCTCGCCAAGCTGGCCGGCCGCTTCCCGAGCCAGGCGCAGGTGGCGCCCGCGGGCGGCGCGAACGAAGTCGCGGTCAGCGGCTTCGCGTTCGGACCCGGCATGCTGAAGGTCACGGCCGGGCAGAAGGTCACCTGGGTCAACGCCGACGACACGCCGCACCAGATCTCGATCGTCGGCAGCAGCCAGCGCAGCGAGGTGATGCTGAAGGGGCAGAGCGCCACGCTGCAGTTCGACGCCGCCGGCAACATCGCCTACGTCTGCGGCCTGCACCCGACCATGAAGGGCAGCATCGAGGTGGCGGCCAAGCCCTGATGGCGCGGGTCGCGGCACGGATGCGCTAACCTTCGCGCCGTGCTGCGCGCCTTCGAGAAGTTCGTCGACCCGTATCCCGAGGCCGCGCCCGAGACGCCGCCGCCTCGGCTCTTGCCCTTCGTCTGGCACTGCACGCGCGGCATGCGCCCCTACATCGCCGGCATGACCGCCGCGACGGCGGTGATCGGCGTGTTCGAGGCGATCCTGTTCGCGATGCTCGGGCGCGTCGTCGACTGGCTGGCCGAGGTGCCGCCGGCGCGCCTGTGGGCCGAGCGCGGCGGCGCCATGCTGCTGCTGGCCGGTGTGCTGCTGGCGAGCATCGTGATCGTCGCGCTGCAGACCCTGCTCAAGCACCAGAGCCTGGCCGGCAACTTCCCGATGCGGCTGCGCTGGGACTTCCACCGCCTGATGCTCGCCCAGAGCATGACCTTCTACCAAGACGAGTTCGCCGGTCGCATCGCCGCCAAGCTGATGCAGACCGCGCTGGCGGTGCGCGACACGGTGTTCCTGGTCGGCGACATCCTGGTCTTCGTGCTCATCTACTTCGTCACCATGGCGACGGTGGTGGGCAGCTTCGATGCCTGGCTGCTGGCGCCGTTCGCGGCCTGGGTGCTGCTCTACGGCCTGGCCACCTGGTACTTCGTGCCGCGCCTGGCGCGGGTGGGCCAGGCCCAGGCGGACGCGCGCTCGCTGATGACCGGCCGGGTGACCGACGCCTACACCAACATCGCCACGGTCAAGCTGTTCTCGCACTCGCACCGCGAGGCGGCCTACGCGCGCGACTCGATGCGCGAGTTCATGGTCGCGGTGCACGCCCAGATGCGCCTGGTCAGCGGCTTCGAGATCGTCAACCACCTGCTTTCGGTCGCGCTGATCGGCGCCACCACCGGCATGGCGCTGTGGCTGTGGACACGCGGGCAGGTCAGCGTCGGCGCGATCGCTGCTGCCGGCGCGATGGCGCTGCGCCTGAACGGCATCTCGCACTGGATCATGTGGGAGATGGCCTCGCTGTTCGAGAACATCGGCACGGTGCACGACGGCATCACCACGCTGTCGCGCCAGCGCACCGTGCTCGACCGGCCCGGGGCGCTGCCGCTGCAGGTCACGCGCGGCGAGATCCGCTTCGAGAACGTCGACTTCGCCTACGGCCGGCGCGACCCCGGCGCGCCGCGCGCCGTGAACGGGTTCTCGCTGCACATCCGCCCGGGCGAGAAGATCGGCGTGGTCGGCCGCTCGGGCGCCGGCAAGACCACGCTGGTCAGCCTGCTGCTGCGCCTGTACGACCTGGAGAGCGGCCGCATCCTGATCGACGGGCAGGACATCGCCGGCGTCACGCAGGACAGCCTGCGCGCGCAGATCGGCATGGTCACGCAGGACACCTCGCTGCTGCACCGCTCGGTGCGCGACAACATCCTCTACGGCCGCCCCGACGCCGGCGAGGCGCAGATGGTCGCCGCCGCGCAGCGCGCCGAGGCGCACGAGTTCATCGCCGGCCTGGCCGATCCGAAGGGCCGCAGCGGCTACGACGCGCATGTCGGCGAGCGCGGGGTCAAGCTCTCCGGCGGCCAGCGCCAGCGCATCGCGATTGCCCGGGTGATGCTCAAGGACGCGCCCATCCTGCTGCTCGACGAGGCCACCAGCGCGCTCGACAGCGAGGTGGAGGCGGCGATCCAGGCGAGCCTGTACCGGCTGATGGAGGGCAAGACCGTGGTGGCGATCGCGCACCGCCTGTCCACCATCGCCGCGATGGACCGCCTGATCGTGATGGACAAGGGCCGCATCGTCGAGGAGGGCGACCACCGCAGCCTGCTCGCGCGCGGCGGCATCTATGCGCGCCTGTGGGCGCACCAGAGCGGCGGCTTCCTCGGCGAGGAGATCGACGACGAACCGGCGGCCGTGCCGCTGGCCGCGACGCCTTGATGTCGCCCTAGGGATTCGCCGCTCGCGCCTGCGCCGGCAGAGTGCGGCGCGATGGCGACCATGACCTACCGCTTCGGGCGGAACGACCCGCGCGAGCCCGACGGACGGGCCCGCATCGCCGTCTTCGGCGCCGACGGCGCCACCGGGCAGTTGGCGGTGCGCCATGCACTCGAGGCCGGCCACCGGGTGACCGCCTGCGTGGCCGACCCGGCCCACCTGCCGCTCGAGCAGGAAGGGCTGCGCCTGGTGCGCGCCGATCCGCGCTGGCCCGACAGCCTGTGGGGCGTGCTCGACGGCCACGATGCGGTGCTGTGCCTGGTCGGCCACAAGCCGGCGCCGGTGCCGTCGCCGGACACACCGGCCAACGCCCACCCGGCCGCCGCCCGGGCCACGCGGGCGCTGCTCGAGGCGATGGCCGTCGCCGGGGTCGAGCGCCTGCTGGTGCTCGGTGCCGCCGGGGTCGGTGATTCGGCGCGCACCGGCCGCCTCGGCCTCGGGCGCTGGGTGCGCTGGTGCCTGCCAGGGGTGATGGCCGACAAGGAGCGCCAGGAGCGCCTGGTGCGTCACAGCGGGCTGCGCTGGACGGTGCTGCGCCCGGGCCGCCTCAGCCACGAGCCGGCCTGCGGCCACGTCGCCTTCGGCGAAGACCTGCCCTGGGGCCTGCGCAGCACCTCGCGCGAGGACGTCGCCGAGCTGATGGTGCGCCTGATCGACGAGCCGGCCGCGGTGGGCAAGGCGCTCACCGTCGTCTAGCGCCTCCCGGGCTCCGGGTCTGCCTCCCTAGGCCACCCCACCCTCCTGGGGGTCCTGCCGACCTGCATCCGCAGGATGTGGTGTCGGCGTATTTCCTACACGATGAATCGACGCTGACGGACAGGGGTCCTCGGCGCGGATCCATGGCAGCGCAACGGGTCGCTGTCTACGCTTGGATCAGCTGAACCACCCGTGAAGGAGCCAGCGAGATGAACACCGCTCCCGCGCCCTTGAGTCCCTCGGCGATCGAGGCCCAGTACCAGCTGCGCTTCCAGTCGCTGTTCAACGAAGGCCGTGCCCTCGAGTTCCCGTGCGACCAGGCCGGGCATGTCGACATGGATGCCCTCAGCGAACGCGCCCGCCACAACTACCTGTACGCCCGCACCGTGATCGGCCGCGAGTTCGCGACGCCGGCGGTGATCCCCGCGCTGCACTGAGCCCGGCGCTCAGGCGCCGCGACGCAGTTCGGCGAGCAGTTCGTCGACGCTGCGCGGCAGGCGCCCCTCGGCGCGCTCGGCCAGCAGCTGCTGGCGCAGGGCCTCCAGTTCGCGCAGCGCCGCCTCGCGCCGGCCGTTGAGCGCCGCCAGCCAGGCGCGCCAGAGCCGATCGAGCTCGGCGCGCTCCGGCGCCGCGGAGCCCGCAGGAACCAGCCAGTCGTAGGTCGCCTGCAGGTCCGCCGGCGCCAAGCGCTCCAGCAAGGCCGCCCGGTCGCGCGCCTGCCACACCTGTGCATCGAAGCCGTAGTTGCGCAGCCGTTCGCGCTGCGCGGGCGTCGGCGTCTCGCCCTGGCTCCGCATGTCGTTGGCGACGGACGCGGCGTAGGCATACAGCCCGCCGTGCTGCCAGGCCGAGGCCAGCTGCAGGCTGCGCACCCAGGCACGCTCGCGCGGGCTGCGCGCGGCCGCCGTGTAGTGCTGCTCGGCCTCGGCATCGAGCCGGCCGCTGGTCCAGACGCGGTAGTGCGCCCACATCGCATGCGCGTAGACATTCCCTGGGTCGTCGGCCAGTGCCGCCTCGTACTGCGCCTTCGGGTCGCCGGTGGACACGCCGTCGCGGCTGCGCAGGAACTCGGCCCAGCCGAGATGGGCGCGCAGGTCGGCGCGGCGCACGCCGGTGGCGCGCGCGAGGCCCTGCGCGAGCACCGGCTGCACCTTGGCCACCAGGGCCGAGAAGGTCTCCTTCTCGCTGACGATGCGCATCTCGCGCAGCCAGGTCATGCCGCAGTCCTCGCGCGCCTGCCGCGCGGCCTCGTCGTCGGGGCGCGCCGCGGCGATCGCCGCGAACTGGTCCCAGCCCACCGCGTGGCTGCCGCTGCCGCACAGCTGCACCGCGGCGCCCAGCTCGGCTGCCGCACGCTCGCGCTGCGCCTGCTCGCGCGCCAGCTGCTGCTCGTGGCGCTGCCAGGCCCAGGCCGCCGCGCCGGCCAGCAGCAGCAGCGCCGCGGCGACGCCCAGCCACGCCGCCAGCGGCCAGCCGCGCCGCATGCGGGCGACCGCGGCCACGGTCTCGGCCACCAGGTCGCCGCGCGGCTGCAGCAGCGTCACCTGGCGCAGGTAGGCGGGGATGGCGGACAGCGGCGTCGGCTCGGCCATCACCGGCAGCACGCGCCCGCCGGGAGCGCGCCAGCGGCGCTCGGCCAGGTCGAGCTCGCTGAGCGCGTAGCTGCCCGGGGCCACCGAATGCGGCGTGACCACGAAGACCATCGCGTCGGCGTCGTCGATCGCCTCGCGCAGCGCGGCATGGAAGGGCTCGCCCTCCTTCAGCTCGGCGCGGTCGGTGAACACGTCGTGCCCCTCGCCCTCGAGCGCGAGGCGCAGCCGCTCGGCGAGGTCGCGCAGTTCGGAGGGGTAGGAGACGAAGATCTTCACGGCGGCTGCGGCCGATTGTTGGCCCGATCCGCGGGGCGCGCAACGCAGCGGCTACGATGCGCGGCTTCCGTCACTGCCCGGACACGACGATGGCCTCCAGCCTGCTGGCCCTGCTCGATGACATCACCACCGTGCTCGACGACGTGGCCGTGCTGAGCAAGGTCGCCGCCAAGAAGACCACCGGCGTGCTCGGCGACGACCTGGCGCTCAACGCCCAGCAGGTGGCCGGCGTGCGTGCCGACCGCGAACTGCCGGTAGTCTGGGCGGTGGCGCGCGGCTCGTTCGTCAACAAGGCCATCCTGGTGCCGGCGGCCCTGGCGATCAGCGCCTTCGCGCCCTGGCTGGTGACGCCGCTGCTGATGCTCGGCGGAGCCTTCCTGTGCTTCGAGGGCGTCGAGAAGCTGGCGCACCGCTTCCTGCACAGCCGCGAGGAAGACGAGGCCCAACATGCCGAGCTGAGCCAGGCCCTGGCCGATCCGGCGGTCGACCTGCTGGCGCTCGAGCGCGACAAGATCAAGGGCGCGGTGCGCACCGACTTCATCCTGTCGGCCGAGATCATCGTGATCGCGCTGGGCACCGTTGCCGATGTGCCCTTCGGCACCCGGGTCGTCGTGCTCACCGCGATCGCGGTGGCGATGACCGCGGGCGTCTACGGCCTGGTGGCGGCGATCGTCAAGCTCGACGACGCCGGCCTGTGGCTGACGCGTCGCGCCGGCAACGTCGCGCAGTCGCTCGGCCGTGCAATCCTGGCGGCGGCGCCCTGGTTGATGAAGCTGCTGTCGATCGCCGGCACCGCGGCCATGTTCCTGGTCGGCGGCGGCATCCTGGTGCACGGCTGGCCGGCGCTGCATCACGCGATCGAGGCCCTCGTGCCCGGCAGCGGCGGCCTGCTCGCCGCCGTGCTGCCGATGCTGCTGGACGGCCTGGTCGGTATGGCCGCCGGGGCCGTCGTGCTGGCGCTGGTGACCGGCGTGCAGCGCCTGCGCGGCGGGCCGGCACCGGCGGCGTGACCTTTGGCACGGCGCCGGCCGCTGTGCCGATCACTGCGCCGGTCGCACCGCCGCGCGCGGCGAAATAATCCCCACGCAGAACAAGCCCACACCCGAGCGGGAGACCCGATGCACCGACCGAACGCCGCGCTGCCTGCGCTGCTGCTGGCCCTGGCCCTGGCCGCCGGCAGCGCCGCCGCCGCGCCGACCGCGACCAGGTTCGACCCGGCCGTCGAGGTGCAGGGCAGCAAGCTGCAGCTCAACGGCGCGGGCACGCGCTACCGCGCCATCTTCAAGGTGTACGACATGGCGCTGTACACGACGAAGAAGGTCGCCTCGAGCGCCGAGCTGCTCGCGCTGCAGGGGCCCAAGCGGCTGCAGTTCGTGGCGCTGCGCGAGCTGCCCGGCACCGACCTGGGCCGGCTGTTCCTCAAGGGCATGGGCGACAACGCCACCCGCGAGCAGGTGCAGCGCCACACGCTGGCCAGCGCGCGGCTGATCGAGGTGTTCTCCGGCCGCTCGAAGATGCTGCCGGGCGAATCGTTCGCGATGGAGTTCGTGCCGGGCAAGGGCACCACCTTCTACATCCTCGGCAAGCCGCAGGGCGACCCGGTCGGCGACGACGAGTTCTTCTCGATGGTGCTGCGCATCTGGTTCGGCGAGTCTCCCGCGGACCCGCTGCTCAAGGATGCGCTGCTCGGGCAATCCAGGGAGTGAGACGACGATGGGCCTGACCGTGACCTCGATCGCGCTCGGCGGGCTGCAGGCCTCGCGCGAGCGCCTGGACGGTGCCGCCGGTCGCATTGCCAACCGCGCCGCGACCGGGCTGGCGGCCACCCCGGGCCCCTCGCTCGAGCAGGACATCGTGACGCAGCGCGAAGCCGCGCTGCTCTACCGCGCCAACCTCGGCGTGCTGCGCACCGAGCAGGAGATGCTCGGCCAGCTGCTCGACCTGCGCGCCTGAACGGCGCCGCGGCGCCGGCCGCTCGCACCTGCTCAGGTGGCCAACCACGCCACCAGCGCCGCCCAGTGCAGCGCGACGGTGGCCCAGTAGGTCTTGCGGAACTCCGTCTTGGCCGACTTGTGGCGCAGCAGCCGCTGCGCCAGCCAGGCGCCGGGCCAGCCGCCGATCAGGCTGGCCGCGTGCAGCAGCCACTCGGGCGTGCGCCGGGCGTGGCGCTGGGCGGCGAACTTGTCGCTCCAGTACAGGTAGAAGGTGATCACGCCCACCAGCGGTGCCGACAGCGCCACAGGCACGGCGAGGCGCTGCGTCCAGGCCGCCCACACCAGCAGCACCGTGTAGGCCGGCAGCAGCAGCAGCATCGCGCGGATCTCGGCCGCGGCGTAGGGCGGCGGCGGCGGGCGCTTGCGGCGCGCGGCGTTCGCCGGGGACTCCTCGCTGCGCGGGGTCGCACCGGCTTCCAGCGGCACCACGGCCATCGCGCGCGGCCCCTTGCCGCCGACGTGGATCTCCTCGTAGCGCACGTGCAGCCCTTCAGCCGGCGCAGTGCGGCCGCCGCGGTAGTCGCGGATGTGGAAGAACACGTCCGCATCGGTGCTCGGGCTGCGCACGAAGCCGAAGCCGTGCTCCGCGTCCCAGCGAACGATCGTTCCCTGCTTGTTCATGTCGATCGATCGTAGCGGCGCGCTGCCGGCGCGCTGTTGCCGGTTGTAGGTCGCGCGCGGTCCTCAGCGGCGCTGCGGCGGCCGGGGCGCGAGCGCGTCCAGGTCGTCGAAATAATCTGAGGACACCGGCTCGAGCTGCCGCCCCGCGGCCAGCGCCTGGTCGCCGTCGGCGAGCAACTCCACCATGTCGGGCACCGGCAGCACGCGCCGCCCGTTCGGGCCGATCGCCAGCGGTTCCGGCGCCACCGAGTCCGGGCCGGTGGCCTGCGGCGCGGCCTCGGCCACCTGGGTGCGCACCTCGGCGACGCTGGGCAGGGCCTCGGCGCGCCAGTGCGCGACGCGGATGCCGGCCGCCTTCAGCACCTCGGCCATGCGCGCGTGGCGCTGCTGGGCGCGCGGCGATTCGTTGGCGGTGCGCACGTCGATGGCCAGCACCACGCGCGAGCTCTGGTCGCACACCAGCAGGTCGACGCTGAGCCGGCCGACGCGGGTCAGCCAGTCGCTGTAGGAATAACGCGTCGGCACGCTGATGAAGCGTGCCAGCGGCACCTGCGCGAGCACCAGCTGGCCCGGCACCGCCTTGCGCAGCAGCTCGTAGGCCTCGCGCTCGGCGCTCGTCATCACGCGCACGGCCTGCGGCGTCCAGGCCTGGATGGTGTCCAGCGATTCGGCGCTGGTGCTGCGCTTGCGCGACGAGTTGCCGCGCCGGCGCGCGAACAGCAGCGAGACCAGCAGGGCGGAGATCGCCAGGGCGGCGATGAAGGTCGGGTCGAGGGCTGACACGCGAAGTCCCGCAACGAAAGACGAGCGCCAAGGCTAGCGCCCGGCCGCGCTGCCCGGTCGATCGATCAGCGGGAGTTTTTCACGCCAGTCGGGCGCGGGCGCCCCGACGGCGTGCCGTCACGGCGCGGCGGCCGCGCCGAGGATGCGCTGCTCGAACCAGCCGGTGAGCAGGCGCTTCTCCCGCTGCAGCGGGTCAGACGGTTCGGCCGCGTTCGGGTGCCAGAGGTAGGCCATGTCCGACAACTGCTCCTCGCCGCGGCGCAGCTCGCGTCCGCCCTCGCTCAGCGTGTAGCTCAGGCGCAGGCGCGGCCAGTCGGCGCCGCCGCGCACGATGCGCATCATCTTGCTGGTCGGGCCCACCGGCAGGAGTGTGCCGGCCAGGTCGACATCGAGCAGCCGCACGCGCAGCACCGCGTCCTGGCCGGGCAGGCGCGGGCCGAGGGCGCGCAGCGCCGCGGCCAGCGACTCGAGGGTCGCCGTGCGTTCGTTCGGGGTGTCTCCGGCGTCCGCCCAGGCCGTCGCCGGGTCGTACGACACCTCGACGGTGCCGGCCTGAGCGGCCACCAGGGCCGCGCTGCACAGGAGGCCGAGGCCGGCCTGGCGGGCGATGCGGTTCATGCACTTCTCCTCGTCGCGGGTTCGCGCTCGGTTCGACTCCGGCGTCCGGCCCGGGTTCCGGCGCCCGGACACGACAACGCGGGACACCTTTCGAGACATTTTCGACCCGTGCCGCGCCGTGTGTCGAGCCGCCCGGGCGGTTCCGTGGCAGGCTTGGAACCTGATCGTGATCACCGTCAACGCACCATGAGCGCCACCTCTTCCTCGGGCAAGCGAAACCGCCGGCATCCGCTGGCCTGGCTGGGCGGGCTGCTGTCGCGCCCGCTCAGGCTCGAACGCCGCGGCGTGCAGCTGCATGTGGTGCTCGGCGAGCCGAATCAGCCGCCGGCACCGCCGGTGCGGCCCGGCGAGGTGCTGCGGCGCGGCCACGAGGCGCTGCGCGCGCTGCTGGCCCGTCACCCGGATGCGCGCCACCTGCTGCGCCACCTGAGCTTCTTCGAGCAGGCGCTCGGTCGCCACGGCTCGCGTGCCCTGCGCTCCGAGGTGCCGCTGCAGGTGCTGCGGCGCGCTCACGAGCAGCTCGAGATGCTGCTGCGCGAGGATTCGTCCGCCGAGCTGGCGGCCCTCGCGGCGCGCCTGGAGCGCGCCGTCAAGGACCGCAGCCGGGCCGAGGACGCGGCCCCGCCTGCCGGCGCGGTGCAGGTCTCGGAGGCGAGCCATTCGCTGTTCGACGAGATGGAGCGCAGCTGGACCGGGAACATCCCGCTCGGCGCCGCTGCCGCGCCGCCCGAACGCGCCTGAGTCTGAGAGGCAGGCCCGCCGGCTCTGCCGATACGCCGGATGGCCAGAACGCCGGCCGCGGCGTAGAGTGCCGTTCGTGATGGGAACCTTGCTGCGCCGCTGCCTGCTTCTGCCTGCCCTCGGCCTGCTGCTGGCCGGTTGCGCCGCGGTGCCACCGCTGCCGCAGGTCGAGCGCCTGCTCGACGACGCCGCCTTCGCCGCGCCGAGCGAGCCGGTCGACGCCGCGCAGCCCTTCGCCCTCAGCGAGCGGATGCGCCACTACCTGGAGGTGGAGATCGCACCGCAGCTGCGCCGCAAGGGCGCGCGCGACGGGCTGGTGGAGGCGCTGGCCAGCAAGGGCCAGCTGCGCATCGAATACGACGCGGCCAGCACCCGCACCGCCGCGCAGGCCTTCGACGCCCGCGCCGGCAACTGCCTGTCGCTGGTGGTGATGACGGCTGCGATGGCGCGCCACCTGGGTGTGCCGGTCGAATTCAACGACGTGGTGACCGAGGAGGGCTGGGCGCGCGCCGGCGACCTGATGGTCAATGCCGGCCACGTCAACCTCACGCTCGGCCAGCGCCTGGTGGAAGACCGCCTGGGCCGCGACAGCGGCCGCACGGTGATGGTCGACTTCGACCCGCCGTCCGGCCGCTCGCGCCCGCTGGTGCGGTCGATCGGCGAGCGTACGGTGGTCGCGATGTTCATGAACAACCGCGCCGCCGAATCGCTGGTGGTCGGGCGCGTCGACGACGCCTACTGGTGGGTGCGCGGCGCGCTGCTGCAGGAGCCGACCTTCACGCCCTCGTACAACACGCTGGCGGTGGTCTACCAACGCCACGGTCGGCCACAGCAGGCCGAGCGCGTGCTGCGCTACCTGCTCGAGCGCGAGCCGGCCAACACCGCGCTGCTGGCCAACCTCGTCAACGCGCTGCGCGCGCAGGGCCGCGGCGCCGAGGCCGAAGCGGTGGCGCAGCGCCTCGCGAAGATCGAGCCCATGCCGCCGTTCCACTGGTACCAGCAGGGCGTGGCGGCGCTCGAGCGGCGCGACTACGCCGCCGCACGCGACGCCTTCACCCGCGAGGTCGAGCGCTCGGCCTACTACCACGAGTTCCATTTCGGCCTGGCGTTGGCCTACGCCGGCCTGGGCGATTTCACACGCGCGCGCCGCGAGGCCGAACTTGCGCTGCAGCACAGCAGCACCGGGCGCGAGCGCCAGCTCTACACCGCCAAGCTCGAGTGGCTCGAGAAGCAGCGCGGCACGCGCGTGCAGTGATCAGGCGCCCGCCAGCCCCCACATCGCGAGCATGAAGGCGAGCGTCTGGGCCCGCTCGCGCAGCGCATCGTAGCGGCCCGACGCGCCGCCATGGCCGGCGTCGAGGTTGACGGCCAGCAGCACCGGCGCGTCGTTGGTCTTCAGCGCGCGCAGCTTCTGGGCGAACTTGGCCGCCTCCCAGTACGGCACCTGGCTGTCGTTCAGCCCGGCGCGCATGAAGAAGGCCGGGTAGGTGGCCGCGCGCAGGTTGTCGTAGGGCGAGTAGGCGCGCATCGTGCGGTAGTCGGCCTCGATCTTCGGGTTGCCCCATTCGAGGAACTCGCCGACGGTCAGCGGCAGGCTCTCGTCGAGCATGGTGTTGATCACGTCGACGAAAGGCACCTCGGCGACCACCGCGCGGAACAGCTCCGGGCGCCGGTTCGCGGCCGCGGCCACCAGCAGCCCGCCGGCGCTGCCGCCCTCGATGATCAGCTGCTGCGGCGTGGTCCAGCCGCGCTCCACCAGGGCCTGCGCGCAGGCCACGAAGTCGTCGAAGCTGTTGGCCTTGTGCGCCAGCTTGCCGGCGTCGTACCAGGTGCGGCCGCGGTCGCCGCCGCCGCGCACGTGTGCGATCGCGAACACCACGCCGCGGTCGAGCAGGCTGACGCGGCTGACCGAGAAATACACGTCCATCGGGTGGCCGTAGGCGCCGTAGCCGTACAGCAGCAGCGGCTGCGGCGTGCCGGCGCGCCGGTCCTCGCGCCAGACCAGCGACACCGGCACCTCGGTGCCGTCGGGAGCCGCCGCAATGATCTGCGTGCTGCGGTATTGCGCCGGGTCGTAGCCGCCCAGCACCGGCTGGCGCTTGACCAGCGTGAGCACCCGCGCGGCCATGTCGTAGTCGTAGATCGAGTGCGGCGTCACCAGCGAGGTGTAGGCGAAGCGGAAGTTGGTGGTGTCGAACTCGGCGTTGATCTCGCCGCCGGCCGCGTACACCGATTCCGGCAGCGCGATGTGGTGCGACTCGCCGCTGTCCAGCTCGACCACGCGCAGCCGCTGCGCGCCGCGGTCGCGCTCCTGCACGACCATGTGCTGCGCGAACAGGTCCACGTCCTCCAGCATCACCTCGGGCCGGTGCGGAAGCAGCTCGCGCGCGTGCTCGAGCGACGGGTTCGCCGCATCGGTCTCGATCAGCCGGAAGTTGCGCCCGGTGTCGTTGATCAGCAGGTAGAAGCGACCCTGCCGATGGTCCAGCCCCATCTCGACGCCGGGCTGGCGCGGCAACACGAGGCGCGGCGGTGCCTCGGGCTGCTGCGCGTCGATCACGCGCAGGTCCGAGGTGTCCTTGCTGGCCGAGTCGAGCACGATCCAGCGCTCGTCGCGGGTCTTGCCGAGGCCCAGCCAGTACAGCTCGTCGGGCTCCTCGTGCACCAGCACCGCGGGGCTGCCGTCGCCCAATCGCTGGCGCCACAGGCGGTGCGAGCGGCGCGCCTCGTCCTGCGTGAGCCAGAAGAGCGTGCGGCTGTCCGCGGCCCAGGCCGCGCCGGCGGTCTTCTCGACCTGGAAGTCGAGGTCGGCACCGGTCTCCAGGTCGCGCACGCGCAGCGTGTAGTCCAGCCCGCCGGTCTCGTCCAGCGCGTAGGCGAGCAGCCGCGTGTCCGGGCTGACCTTGAAGGTGCCCAGTTGCAGGAAGGGCTTGCCCGCGGCGAGCCGGTTCAGGTCGAGCAGCGGCTGCTCGGGCCCGTCGGGCGCGCCGCGGCGGCGGAAATGCTCCTCGTACTGCTCGCCCTTGCGCGTGCGGCTCGCGTACCACCAGCCGTTCTTGCGCCAGGGCGGGTCTTCGTCGTCTTCCTGGATGCGGCCGACCATCTCGTCGTAGAGCTGCTGCCGCAGCCCGGCCAGCGGCGCGAACCAGGCCTCGCTGTAGGCGTTCTCGGCGCGCAGGTGGGCCAGCACCTCGGGGTCGTCGCGGTCGCGCAGCCAGAACCAGTCGTCGGTGCGGGGATCGCCGTGCACGCCGACGTCCCGCGGGCGGCGTGGGGCGACCGGGGGGAGTACGGCCGTCATGCGGCAAGCATAAGCTCGCGCCATGGACCCCGGCTTGCGCGGCCCGCGCCGCATCGTCTGCCTCACCGAGGAGACCACCGAATGGCTCTACCTGCTCGGGCAGGAGCTGCGCATCGTCGGCATCTCCGGCTACACCGTGCGCCCGCGCCGCGCGCGCCAGGAGAAGCCGCGTGTCTCGGCCTTCCTCGACGGCAAGATCGAGCGCATCGTCGCGCTCGAGCCGGACCTCGTGATCGGCTTCTCCGACATGCAGGCGGCGCTGGCCGACAAGCTGATCCGCGCCGGGCTCAACGTGCTGGTCACCAACCAGCGCACGCTGGCCGAGATCATGGCGACGCTGCGCCTGGTGGCCGGGCTGGTGGGCGCCGCGGAGCAGGCCGAGGCCTGGATCGCCGCCTGCGAGGCGCGCCACCGCGCCATCGCGCAGGCGGCCGCCGCCTGGCCGCGCCGGCCGCGCGTCTACTTCGAGGAGTGGGACGAGCCGATGATCAGCGCGATCGCCTGGGTGTCGGAGCTGATCGGCATCGCCGGCGGCGACGACGTGTTCCCGGAGCTGGCCGTGCAGCGCATGGGCCGCGGGCGTGTGATCGCCGATGCGCTCGAGCCGGTGCGGCGCGCGCCGGACCTCATCGTCGGCAGCTGGTGCGGCAAGAAGTTCCGCCCCGAGCGCGTGGCCGCGCGGCCGGGCTGGGACACCGTGCCGGCGGTGCGGGCCGGCCGGCTGCACGAGATCAAGTCCTGCGACATCCTGCAGCCCGGCCCGGCTGCGCTGACCGACGGGCTCGAGCAGCTGCACCGGCTGTTCGCCGACTGGGCCGCTGCGGTCGAGACCGCCCCGCACCGAACGTCGTGACCGCATGAACACCTCCCCCACGCCAAAGGCGACCCGCCGCGAATGGATCGGCCTGGCCGTCATCGCGCTGCCCTGCATGGTCTACGCGATGGACCTGACCGTGCTGAACCTCGCGCTGCCGGCGATCAGCGCGCAGCTGCGCCCCTCGGCCGCGCAGCAGCTGTGGATGATCGACATCTACGGCTTCTTCGTCGCCGCCTTCCTGATCACCATGGGCACCCTGGGCGACCGGCTCGGCCGGCGCCGCCTGCTGCTGATCGGCGCAGCCGCGTTCGCGCTCGCGTCGGCCATCGCCGCCTTCGCCGAGAGCGCCGAACTGCTGATCGTGATGCGTGCGCTGCTGGGCATCGCCGGCGCGACGGTGGCGCCCTCGACGCTCTCGCTGATCCGCAACATGTTCCACGACGAGCGCGAGCGCCAGTTCGCGATCGGGCTGTGGATCTCGGCCTACTCGGTGGGCGGCGCGATCGGCCCGCTGGTGGGCGGCGTGCTGCTGCAGTTCTTCGGCTGGGGGTCGGTGTTCCTCGCCGCCGTGCCGGTGATGGTGCTGGTGCTCGTGCTCGGCCCGACGCTGCTGCCCGAGTACCGCGATGCGCACGCCGGCCGCATCGACCTGCTCAGCGTGGCGCAGTCGCTCGTCGCGGTGCTGGCGCTGATCTACGGCCTCAAGCGCATCGCCGAACACGGCTGGTCGGCCGCCGATGGCGGGGCGATGGTCGCCGGCCTCTTGGTCGGCGTGCTGTTCGTGCGCCGCCAGGCGACGCTGGCCTACCCGCTGCTGGACCTGAGCCTGTTCCGCCAGCGCGCCTTCGCCGGCGCGATCGCGGCCTACGGGCTGTCGAGCCTGGCGATGTTCGGCGTCTACATCTTCGTCACGCAGTACCTGCAGCTGGTGCTCGGCCTGAGCCCGCTGCAGGCCGGCCTGACGACACTGCCCTGGGCGCTCGCCTTCATCGTCGGTTCGCTGCTGTCGCCGAAGCTGCTGCAGCGCTGGTCGCGCAACACGGTGCTGGTGGGCGGGCTGCTGTTCTCCGCCTCGGGCTACCTGATGCTGCTGGCGCTGGACGGGCCGTTTGCGCTCCCGCTGCTGGTCGTCGCGACCTTCGTGATGAGCCTGGGCATGGCGCCGGTGTTCACGATCGGCAACGAGATGATCATCACCGCCGCCCCGCCGCAGCGCGCCGGGGCGGCCTCGGCGCTGTCGGAGACCGCCTCGGAGTTCAGCGGCGCGCTCGGCATCGCGCTGCTGGGCAGTGCCGGCGCGGCGCTGTACGGCTGGCGCCTGGTGCCGGCACTGCCGACCGGGCTGGATGCCGCCGCGCTGCAGGCCGCGCGCGCCACGCTCGGCGGCGCGATGGACGTGGCGCAGGCCCTGCCGGCCGGCGCCGCCGACACCTTGCGCGCGGCGGCACGTGCTGCCTTCGTCGACACCGTGCAGGCCGTGGCGCTGGTGGCCGCCGTACTGATCGCGCTGGCCGCCTGGCTGGCCGGGCGCATCCTGCGCGGGCCGGGGGCGCCGCGCGTGGCGCAGGCGATCCCCGATTGAGCCGGCCGGAGCGCGGCGCAGAATCGCTGCCCGCATCGCGCCGGGCGCCTGCCGGCGCGAGGCGGTCAGCTTCGGCGCCTGCTCGAGCATCACCGCGGCCAGCGGCCCGGGTCAGTCCAGATGCCGATTCAGGCGCGCCGCCGCCGCCATGGTGAGGACGGCGCAGGCGGCGAAGGCGGCGACCAGCAAGGCACCGTCGGCGGCATGCAGGGGCCGCAGGCCCAGCAGTCGGCTGAGCGTCGGGATCTGGACCAGCGCGCCGAGCGATGCGAGCGTGCCGGCGACGAGCCAGCGAGCGGTGGGCTGGCGCAACTGCGTCAGGCCGGCCGTGATGCCGGCGCTGGCCGTCAGCAGCACGCTCAAAGCCATCGCGCGCGCGTGCTCGACATCGCGGTCGGCACCGAGCGCGTGCAGGTAGCTCCAGACCACCGCCACGCTCACGAGCCCACCGACCAGGACGATGGCCAACCAGCTGTCGGCCGAGAAGAAGCGCGCCCGGCGGCGGCGCCGTACCGGTGCGAGCGGTCCCGTCGAGGGCAGGTCCTGGAAGGCCAGCATCGCCGTCGGATGGATGACGAGCTCCAGCCACACGATGTGGACCGGCAGGAACAGCAGGGGCAGGTCCATCAGCGGGATCGCGGCCGCCCCGATCACGAGCGGCAGGTGGACGAGCAGCAGGTAGGCAAAGGCGAGCCGCAGGTTCTGGAACAGCTGGCGACCTTCGGCCACCGCATCGACGATCGTCCTGAAGTTGTCGTCGAGCAGCACCACCGGAGCGACCTCCCGGGCACTGCGCGTGCCGCGCTCCCCCATGGCCACGCCGATGTCGGCCAGGCGCAGCGCGGGCACGTCGTTGACGCCATCGCCCGTGACGGCGACCAGCTCGCCCTGCGCCTGCAAGGCCTTCACCAGGGCGAGCTTCTGCGGCGGGGTGGCGCGCGCCACCACGTGCACTTCGCGATGCGCGTCGAGTCGGGCCCCCGCGTCGTCGTCGGGCGCCAGGGCGATCACGGTCGGCCGGGTGCCGCCGAGCCCGATCTCGCGTGCGATCGCCGCCGCCGTGGCTGGATGGTCGCCGGTGACCATGATCACGCGCATGCCGGCGCCGATGCATTCCGCAATGGCATCGCGGACACCCTCGCGGACCGGATCCTCGAAGGCCAGCAGGCCGACGAACTCGAAGCCGTCCTCGGGTTCGCCGTCGACGCGGGCGCCCGAGGGCATGGGGCGCCTGGCGCAGCCGATGACCTTGTGGCCCGACCGGGCGTACTCCTCCACGCGCGCCAGCCAGCCGGCTCGTTCGTCCTCCGGCAAGACACAGCTCGCCAGCACGGTCTCGGGCGCCCCCTTCGTGAAGGCGGCCACGTCTCCCCCGGCCCGGCGCAAGACCACCGTCTCGCGACGCCGGGATTCGGTGAACGGGAAGTCCGCCAACCTGGTGGCCGGCGGCAGCGGGCCGGCCGCGCCGCGCAGGGCCTGGTCGAGCGGGTCGCCGCTGTCCGGCCGCGAGGCGAACGCGGCCGCCTCGAGCAGCGTGTCCTCGCCGACACCGACGGCGGGTGCCCGATGGGCCAGCACCAGCGACCCGGCGGTGATCGTTCCGGTCTTGTCGGACACGATGCAGCTGACGCGGCCGATGTTCTCCACGGCCACCGCGCGCCGTACCAGGGCGTTCCTGCGCGCCAGCCGGAAGACGCCGACGCCGAGGAAGAAGGTGTAGACGACCGGGAACTCCTCGGGCAGCGCGGCCACGGCCAGCGTCACCGCGCTGAGGACGGCATCGATCCACCCATGTCCATGCCAGAGCCTGATCGCGGCCAGCACGACGCACATGACGACGGCCAGGCCGATCAGCACGGCCACCAGTTCACCGATGGCCTTCTGCAGCGGGGTGGCGGCGTGGCTGCCTTCGGTGGCGGAGCGGACGATCTCGCCATAACGCGTCTCGCCGCCGATGAACGCGATGCGCAGGTGTGCCGTGCCGGTGAGCAGGCGTGTTCCTGCCGTCCCCCAGTGCTCGTCCGGCGCGCTGGCCGGCAGAGGCGAATCCGGGTCGAGGGCACGCTTGGGCACCGGCAGCGACTCGCCGGTCAGGGTCGATTCGTCGACCTGCAGACCGGTGCCCGACACCAGGAGCCCGTCGGCGGGGAAGTACTCGCCGGGCACCACCTCGACCAGGTCGCCCGGGACCAGCTCCCGTGACGCAATCTCGCGCCACTGTCCGTCGCGCGAGACCCGGGCCGAGCTGGCCAGGCGGCTCGCCAGCCCCGCGGAGGAGGCGGACGTCCGTCGATGCAGGTAGGCATCCATGCCGAGCAAGGGCAGCAGCGCGGCGAGCAAGGTGAGCGACTCGGCGATCTGCCCGAGCAGCCCGAACAGGCCCGCGGTCAGCACCAGGAACCAGAGCATCGGGTCGCGTGCCGTCTCGCGCGCGATGGCCCGCCAGCCGCTGCCGGTCTGCACCACGATGTCGTTGAACCCGGCGCTGCGCCGGGCGTCGACCTGCTCGGTGCTCAGGCCCTGCGTGCCCGGGCCCACCTCGGACAGCCGCTCGAGCGGCACTTCGCGCCGGCTCATGGCGCATCGGCCCCGCAGGCGATCGCGCCCATCCCGGGCCGCGGTGCATCACTCACGCTCGCGCCCGCCCCGTTCCCGCCCGCGTCCCTTGTCCGGCTCCAAGCGCGGATCCCGGTGGCACTCGACGCAGTCCTGGAAGTCGCGGATGCCCTCTTCGAGGTGCTCCGCGCGCACCTTGGCCTCCGAGTGCTCGTGGCAGCCGTAGCAGGTGTAGCGGCCGTAGTCGTTGTTCTTGTGGCAGGTCACGCACGTTGCCTGGTGGTCGCGGTCGAGCACGAAGTGCTTGTCGTGGTCGAAGGTCGCCGGCTTCCAGGCCCTGTCGCCGTGGCACTGGCTGCACTCCTCCTTCACGGCTCGGTGCATCGTGTCCTTCGGCGCCGCATGGCAGGAGGAGCACTGGCCCTTCACCGACGCCTTCAGCAGCGCGTGCGAGAAGGGCTTGCGGCTGCGCTTGGTGAGCCTGGGGCCCTGATGATCGCTGTGGCATGCCATGCAATCCTGCTCGATCAGCTCCTGGTGGAAGGAGACCTTGACGGTGCGCGTCAGGATCGGCACCCCCTTGGTCGTCTTCAGGCCGACCTCGGCCACCGCATGGCATTCGATGCAGCGTTGCGTCGACGCACCTCGCCAGGCGGCGTGGCAGGCGAAGCAGTCGGTGGCGAGCTGCTCGTGGCCCTTCACCAGCGGCCCGGGGCTGATCATCAGGTGCGGATAGACGAAGGCCAGCGCGACGAGCACCACCAGGTTGAGCGCGACGACGATCCACAGCACGGGGCGCTTCTTCACTTCCAGCCCCAGAAGAGGAAGATCGCCGTGATGTGTGCCGTGGCCAGCACGGCGAAGGCCAGCGTGATCGGGAAGTGCACCACGCGCCACTGCCTGACCGCGTCGAAGGTCAGGCTGTCCCAGTAGAGCTGGTCTTCGAGCTCGGCTTCGGCCAGGCCGCGGGCGCGCATGCGCTGCCTTGCTTCCTCCAGGCGCCGGCGCGAGCGGTCCAGCAGGAACTTGCCCGTCAGGCCGCTGCCGACGTTGATCAGCATCGCCCACACCGCCAGCCAGCCGAGGATGGCGTTGAAGTGCACGCCGGCATGCACCAGCACCAGCAGCGAGCCCAGCCAGGCCAGCAACTCGTGCCAGCGCAGGAGCTTCGCCGGGTGACCGCGCTGGATGAGCTTGCGCTTGCGCAGCGAGTAGGCGGTGGAGCCGATGATCAGCAGCGTGCCCGGGATGCCGAGCCAGCGGCCCACCCACAGCAGGTCGAGCAGGTGCAGCACGCCATCCAGGGCCAGCGCGAGGACGGCGAGCAGCGAAAACGCCGCCACGAACGGGAGCACCTCGCGCCGGAAGAGTCGGGCCTTCAGCGGCATCAGGCCTCCAGCACCAGCGATGCCGCGGGCCGGCCGACGCACATCAGGCAGTGGCCCGCTGCCACGTCGTGGTCGGGCGGGTGCTCGTATCGGACGCTGCCTTCGAGCACGCGGGTCTCGCAGCTGCCGCAACCGCCCGAGCGGCAACCCGATTCGACCTCGATGCCGTGGCGCTCGGCGAAGTCGAGCAGCGACGCGTCCTTGCCGTCCCAGATCAGCGTGCGGCCCGAGCGCTGGAACTTCACTTCGACGCCGGTCACGACGGCCATCGGCGCCGCTTCCGCGCCCGGCAGCTTCACGGATGCCGGGCCGAAGGCCTCGTAGTGGATGTCCGTGACCGGCACGCCCCACCCGGCCAGGGCCGGCACGAGGGTCTGCATCATGGCCGGCGGCCCGCAGACGTAGAACTGGTGTCGCCCGTGCGGCAGCGTACTGCGCAGCAGATCGACATCCACGTGCCCCGCATGCTGGTAGTCGCGGCCCGGCACGTCGGCCGGGGTCGGGCGGCTGTAGACGACATGGAGTCTCAGCGTGGGGTGCGAGGCCGCCAGTTCCTCGAGCTGAGCCTTGAACGCGTGTTCGTCGCTGTTGCGCAGCCCGTAGTAAAGGTGCACCGCCCGCTCAGGCTGGTTCGCGATGCACCAGCGCAGCATGCTCATCATCGGCGTGATGCCGATGCCGCCGCCGACCAGCACCACCGGGACGGAAGGGTCGGGGTCGATGAAGAAGTGCCCCGAGGGCGCCTTCACGCGCAGGATGTCACCGACCCGCACGTGGTCGTGGAAGTGGTTCGACGAGACGCCCGGCAGGAACTCCGGATGGTCGTGCGGTGGCGGCACCCGCTTGATGGTCACGCGGTAGTGCGCGGGCTCCGGAGCATCGGAGAGCGAGTAGCACCGCGTGATCGTCCGCGCGGACTCGGCGCCACCGGCCACGTTCAGCGAGAAGGTCAGGAACTGGCCGGGTCGGAAGGCCGGCAGCGGCTGACCGTCGACCGGCTGCAGGTAGAAGGAGCACTGGGTTCGCGCCGCATCCTCGAGGCTGCGCTGCACCACCTTGAACTCGCGCCAGCCTTCCCAGGCGAGGTCGGGCCGGCTCGCCGTGGCGGCGGGCCGGGCCGGAGTCATCGGTGCCGACGCCCTCCGGCGTCGCAGCACCACGCCGATGCCCACCGCGAGCTGCAGCAGCAGGGCAGCCGAGATCCATCCGAGCAGTTCAGCAGCGGTCATCCAGGTTCCGTGAACTCGCCGGTCGTCGATCGCGGAGCGGCCGAGCCGCGATCGATTCTGGGAGCCGGCGACCTCTGCACGCTTGAGTGGCGTCAAGCGCGCGGGCCGTTCACTGCGGCGCTTCGGGCGAGCCGGGACCCGAGCGCCATCGGGCGTGCGCCCGCCACCTCCGGATGGTCGAATGGAGTCGACGCATCAGGTCATGTGACGGACCGGTGCCTGCATCCCGGGCAGCGGTTCGCCGGGATGCCGGCCCAGGCTCATCGGCATCGACAGGAAGGTGGTGAGCACCACCGGCACCAGCGTCATCACGACTACACCGGCAAAGCGTGCGAGGAAATCGCGCAGGTGTGCGTTCATGTCGAAGCCGTCCCCCTGAATACGAGCTGCAGTCCATCTCCGCGGCTGTAGTAGTAGTCGCCATTCGGGCTGATGACCACGGCGCGGGCCTTGCGCGCATCGGAGAAGTACCGCCAGCCATGGCCCGGCTCGCCGGGCTGGGCAGACACGGCGATGGCCTGCATGCCGGCGGCGGCATGGCGACGATCCTTCGACTCCCCGCGATGGTCGCCTGCATAGGAGGAGATGCCCACCAAGGCGGTCGCCAGAGTGAGCGTCACGCCGATGTTGCTGAGCTTCATGATCATTCCTTTCGCGCGGTTCCAGTCGACGCTGACTGTGTGTCTACTCTGGCCGCCGGAACTTAGGAATGTCTGAGCGCGAACAGCCGCAGCCGGCCCGCAGCGGCCGTTGGCCGCTGCGGGCCTGAAGGCCCGTCATGCACGGCTCCCCCGAGCCCCCTCCGTGAAGGGGCTCCAGCATGTTGGACGGCTCCCCCCAGCCCCCCTCCCGGAGGGGGCTCGGGGGAGCGGTGCGAACGGGCCCACGGCCCTGAGCGGCCAACGGCCGCTCAGGGCCGACAAGCGCCGCAGGATCTATGCGATGAACGCGAAGTCGTATCAGCCGACCCCCGCCTCCTGCTGCGCGCGCAGCCGCGCGTTCACGTAGGCGCCCTGCGGCACGTGCAGCAGGTCGGCGATGCGCCACAGCACGTGGCGCTCGTGTTCGCTCAGGTGGCCGTCGGCGTAGGCGACGCGCCACATGTGCTCGATCATGCGCAGCTTCTGCGGCATCTCGAAGGCCGCGTCGATGTGCGAGGTGAAGCCGAACAGGTCGGTGGCCTGGCGGGCCGTGGCCTCGGCGAGTTCGGCCAGGCGTGCAGCCTCGTCGTCGCCGAGCGCGAACTTGTCGCGCAGCGCCGCCTGCACCGCCTCGCGCTCGCCGGCGTGGAAGCTGGCGTCGGCGCGCATCACCTCCACCAGCATCACCGCGGTGGCGAGCTGCAGCCGGTGCTCGGCCTCGCGGGCATCGGCCCCCGGTGGTGTCGGGCGCAGGGTGTCGAACAGGTCCTTGAGCGTCTTCAGCATGCGGTGTCCTCGTGCGGGAGCGCGGCCCAGGCGCAGGCGATCGCGGCGGCCAGGCGCGCGTTGGCGCGCACCAGTGCGATGTTGCCGCGCAGGCTGTCGCCGCCGGTCAGCGTGGCGATGCGCGCGAGCAGGAAGGGCGTCAGCGCCTTGCCGCCCAGGCCCTGGGCCCGGGCGTCGGCGAGCGCCTGGGCGATGGCGGCCTCCACCTGCGCGCGCGGCAATGCGTGCTCGGCGGCGATCGGCTGCGTCACCAGCAGGCCGCCGCCGCCCAGGCGCCACTGCGCTTGCATCGCGCGGGCGATGTCGGCTGGCTCATCGAGCCGGGCATCCACCGGGAAGCCGCTGTCGCGGGTCCAGAACGCGGGCAGCGTGTCGGTGCCGACGCCGATCACCGGCACGCCGTGGGTCTCGAGCACCTCGAGCGTCAGCCCGAGGTCGAGGATGGCCTTGGGCCCGGCGCACACCACCGCCACCGGCGTGCGGGCGAGCTCGAGCAGGTCGGCCGAGACGTCGAAGCTGGCCGGCGCGCCGCGGTGCACGCCACCGATGCCGCCGGTGGCGAACACCCGGATGCCGGCGCGCGCGGCGATCATCATGGTCGCGGCGACGGTGGTGGCGCCGCTCGCGCCGCGGGCGAGCAGCAGCGGCAGGTCGCGCCGGCTCGCCTTGGGCAGGGCCGGGCCGCCGCGCGCCAGCGCCTCGAGCTGCGCCGGCGCGAGCCCGGCGCACAGCCGGCCGTCGAGCACCGCGCAGGTGGCGGGCACCGCGCCCTGCGCGCGCACCTCGTCCTCCAGCGCGCGGGCCGTCTCCAGGTTCTGCGGCCAGGGCATGCCGTGCGAGACGAGCGTCGATTCGAGTGCCACCACTGGCCGGCCGTCGGCGCGGGCGGCGGCCACCTCGGGGTGCAGGTCGAGCAGGACATCGGGCGAGGGCATGGCGGCACTGTAGCGGGCGGCAGGGCGCGGTTCTTGCGATGACCCTGCGGCCCCAGCCGCAGAGAGGTCCCGCGATGAACCACCCCCAGATCCCGGCCCCGGTGGCCACGGCGCACCAAGACGAGGAGGGCCGCACCGGCCTGAGCGCCGACGCACTCAAGCGGGCCTTCCTCGACAACCTGTTCTGCGTGCAGGGCAAGTTCCCCGGCCTGGCGACCCGCACCGACTACCACCTGGCGCTCGCCCACGTGGTGCGCGACCGGCTGCTGCAGCGCTGGATCAGCACCGCCGCGGCCTACACGGCGCAGGGCGCGCGCACGATCGCCTACCTGTCGGCCGAGTTCCTGATGGGCCCGCACCTGGGCAACAACCTGATCAACCTGGGCATCCGCGGTGCCGCCGAGCAGGCCCTGGCCGAGCTCGGGCTCGACCTGGACGCACTGCTCGCCGCCGAGGTGGAGCCGGGCCTGGGCAACGGCGGCCTGGGCCGGCTGGCGGCCTGCTACATCGACTCGATGGCCACGCTCGGCCTGCCGGCGCTGGGCTACGGCATCCGCTACGAACACGGCATCTTCCAGCAGGAGATCGCCGACGGCTGGCAGGTCGAGAAGACCGACCGCTGGCTGCGCTACCACAACCCCTGGGAGCTGATGCGGCCCGAGTGGACGGTGGAGGTCAAGCTCGGCGGCCACACCGAGCGCTTCACCGACGAGACCGGCCGCGAGCGGGTGCGCTGGGTGGCCGACCGCACGGTCAACGGCATCCCCTACGACACGCCCATCCTCGGCTTCAGCACTGCCACCGCGAACACGCTGCGCCTGTGGCGCGCCGAGGCGCCCGAGGCCTTCGACCTTGACTCCTTCAACCGCGGCGACTACTTCGGCGCCGTCAACCGCAAGACGGTGCTGGAGAACATCACCAAGATCCTCTACCCGAACGACGAGACGCTGCAGGGCAAGCAGCTGCGCCTGGAGCAGCAGTACTTCTTCGTCTCGGCCTCGCTGCAGGACATGCTGCGCATCATGCGCACGCAGCGCCTGCCGCTCGCGACCTTCCACGAGAAGTTCGCCATCCAGCTCAACGACACGCACCCGGCGGTGGCGGTGGCCGAGCTGATGCGGCTGCTGGTCGACGAGCAGCAGCACGAGTGGGACGAGGCCTGGGCCATCACGCGCCGCAGCTTCGGCTACACCAACCACACCCTGCTGCCCGAGGCGCTGGAGCGCTGGCCGCTGCCGCTGTTCGGCGCGGTGCTGCCGCGGCACCTGGAGATCATCTTCGAGATCAATGCGCGTTTCCTCGAAGAGGTGCGCGCGCGCTTCCCGGGCGACGACGGCCTCCTCGCGCGCCTGTCGCTGATCGACGAACACGGCGAGCGCTACGTGCGCATGGCGCACCTGGCCTGCGTGGGCAGCCACACGATCAACGGCGTGGCCGAGCTGCATTCCGAGCTGTTGCAGCGCGACGTGCTGAAGGACTTCCACGCGCTGTGGCCGCACAAGTTCACCAACGTCACCAACGGCGTGACGCCGCGGCGCTTCCTGGCGCTCTCGAACCCGCGCCTGGCCGGCCTCATCGACGAGGCCATCGGTCCCGGCTGGCTGACCGACCTGACGCAGCTGAAACGCCTCGAGCCGCTCGCCGACGACCCGGCCTTCCGCGCGCGCTGGCGCGAGATCAAGCGCGAGAACAAGCGCGTGCTGGCGGCGCGCGTGCAGCGCAGCACCGGCGTGATGCTCGACCCCGATTCGCTGTTCGACGTGCAGGTCAAGCGCATCCACGAGTACAAGCGCCAGCACCTCGCGGTGCTGCAGGTGATCGACCTGTACCGCCGCCTGCGCGAGGACCCGTCGCTCGTGATCGCGCCGCGTACGTTTCTCTTCGGCGGCAAGGCCGCGCCGGGTTACTGGGCGGCCAAGCTGATCATCAAGCTGATCAACGCGGTGGCCGAGGTGGTGAACGCCGACCCGGCGGTGCGCGGGCTGATCAAGGTGGTGTTCCTGCCCAACTTCAACGTCAGCGCGGGGCACGACGTGTACCCGGCCGCGGAGGTGTCGGAGCAGATCTCCACCGCCGGCAAGGAGGCCTCGGGCACCGGCAACATGAAGTTCATGATGAACGGCGCGCTCACCGTGGGCACGCTGGACGGCGCGAACATCGAGATCCGCGAGGCGGCCGGGCCGGAGAACTTCTTCTTGTTCGGCATGACGGAGGACGAGGTCGAGGCGCTGCGCGCCTCGGGCTACCGGCCGCAGGACTGGGTGGCGCGCAACGAGCGCCTGCGCGCGGTGCTCGACCTGATCGCCGGCGGCCACTTCAGCCGTGGCGACACGCAGATGTTCCGCTCGCTGCTCGACGGCCTGATCCACCACGACCCCTACATGCTGTTCGCCGACTTCGATTCCTACCTGGCCTGCCACGCCGAGGTCGACGCGGCCTACCGCGACCCCGAGCGCTGGACGCGCATGTCCATCCTGAACACCGCGCGCTCGGGCGGCTTCTCGTCCGACCGCTCGATTGACGAGTACGCGAAGCGCATCTGGAACGTGAAACCGGTGGCGGTGAAGCTGCTGACGCGCGAGGATGTGCGCGGCAGCGTGCTGCAGTAGGAGCCGAGATGACCGTCGAGCACCGTCCGATCCAGTCGATCCTGATCGCCAACCGGTCGGAGATCGCCATCCGCGTGATGCGCGCCGCCGCCGAGCTGCGCATGCGCACCGTGGGCATCTACTCGCAGCAGGACCGCCAGGCGCTGCACCGCTTCAAGGCCGACGAGAGCTACCTGGTCGGCGAAGGGCAGAAGCCGCTCGCGGCCTACCTCGACGGTGCGGACATCCTGCGCATCGCGCGCCAGGCGGGGGTGGACGCCATCCACCCGGGTTACGGCTTCCTCTCCGAGAACCCGGAGTTCGCCGAGAGCGTGACGGCCGCCGGCATCCGCTGGATCGGGCCCTCGCCGCAGGTGATGCGGGTGCTGGGCAACAAGGTCGCGGCGCGCCACGCGGCTGTCAACGCGGGGGTGCAGGTGATGCCGGCCTCGCCGCCGCTGCCGCACGACCTGGCCGCCTGCCAGCGCGAGGCGGAGGCGATCGGCTACCCGGTGATGCTGAAGGCCAGCTGGGGCGGCGGCGGGCGCGGCATGCGCGTGATCGAGAAGGCGGCCGACCTGCCCGGCGCGCTCGAGGCTGCGCGGCGCGAGGCGCTCGCGGCCTTCGGCAACGACGAGGTGTACTTCGAGAAGCTGGTGCGCCGCGCGCGCCACGTCGAGGTGCAGATCCTGGGCGACCTGCACGGCAACCTGGTGCACCTGCACGAGCGCGACTGCACCGCGCAGCGCCGCAACCAGAAGGTGGTGGAGCGCGCCCCCGCACCCTACCTCGACCCCGCGCGGCGCGCCGCCTTGTGCGAGAGCGCGCTGCAGCTGATGCGCTCGGTGGGCTACACGCATGCCGGCACGGTCGAGTTCCTGATGGATGCGGACTCGGGCCAGTGTTACTTCATCGAGGTCAACCCGCGCATCCAGGTCGAGCACACGGTGACCGAGATGATCACCGGCATCGACATCGTGAAGGCGCAGATCCGCGTCACCGAGGGCGCGTGGATCGGGCTGCCGGACGGTGATGCGCGGCCCTCGGTCGGCATCCCGGCGCAGGACAAGATCGCGCTCAATGGCACCGCGCTGCAGTGCCGCGTGACCACCGAAGACCCGGAGAACGGCTTCCTGCCCGACTACGGCCGCATCGCCGCCTACCGCAGCGCGGCCGGCTTCGGCATCCGGCTCGATGCCGGCACGGCCTACACCGGCGCGGTGATCACACCCTACTACGACTCGCTGCTCGTCAAGGTCACCGCCTGGGCGCCGACCTCGGCCGAGACCACGCAGCGCATGGATCGTGCGCTGCGCGAGTTCCGCATCCGCGGCGTCACCACCAACCTGCAGTTCCTGGAGAACCTGATCAACCACCCGGCCTTCGTGGCCGGCGAGATCACCACCCGCTTCATCGAGAACACGCCCGAGCTGCTGGCCTTCAGTGCGCGGCGCGACCGCGCTACCAAGCTGCTCGGCTTCCTGGCCGAGACGGTGGTGCACGGCAACCCGGAGGTGAAGGGCCGCGAGTTGCCGGCGCTGCCGCTGCCCAAGCCGGTGCTGCCGAAGGTCGACGCAGCGTCGCCGATTCCGCCCGGTACACGCGACCGGCTCAAGCATCTCGGCCCGGCCGGCTTCGCGCAGTGGATGCTGGGCGAGGAGCGTGTGCTCGTCACCGACACCACGCTGCGCGATGCGCACCAGTCGCTGCTGGCCACCCGCATGCGCACGGCCGACATGCTGCCGATCGCGCCGTTCTACGCGCGCGCACTGCCGCAGCTGTTCTCGCTCGAGTGCTGGGGCGGCGCCACCTTCGACGTGGCGATCCGTTTCCTGAAGGAGGACCCGTGGGAGCGCCTGGCCGCGCTGCGCACCCGCGTGCCCAATGTGCTGTTCCAGATGCTGCTGCGCGGCTCCAACGCGGTGGGCTACACCAACTACGCCGACAACGTGGTGCGCCACTTCGTGCAGCAGGCGGCGGCCGGCGGCATCGACCTGTTCCGCGTGTTCGATTCGCTGAACTGGGTGAAGAACATGCGCGTCGCGATCGACGCGGTGCTCGAGACCGGCGCGCTGTGCGAGGGCGCGATCTGCTACACGGCCGACCTGTTCGACCCGGCGCGCCCGAAGTACGCGCTCGACTATTACCTCGGCATCGCGCGCGAGCTGCAGCGCTCCGGCGTGCACGTCCTCGCCATCAAGGACATGGCCGGCGTGTGCCGGCCGCGCGCCGCTGCGGCGCTGGTGAAGGCGCTGAAGGCCGAGACCGGGCTGCCGATCCACTTCCACACCCACGACACCAGCGGCGCCTCGGCCGCCTCGGTGCTGGCCGCCATCGAGGCCGGCTGCGACGCGGTGGACGGCGCGCTCGACGCGATGAGCGGGCTGACCTCGCAGCCCAACCTGTCGGCCATCGCGGCCGCGCTGGCCGGCACGCCGCGCGACCCCGGCCTGAGCGCCGACGCGCTGCACGAGGCCTCGATGTACTTCGAGGGCGTGCGGCGCTTCTACGCGCCCTTCGAGAGCGAGATCCGCAGCGGCACCGCGGACGTGTACCGCCACGAGATGCCCGGCGGCCAGTACACCAACCTGCGCGAGCAGGCCCGTGCGCTCGGCCTCGCGCCGCGCTGGAGCGAGGTGTCGCAGACCTATGCCGACGTGAACCGGCTGTTCGGCGACATCGTCAAGGTCACGCCCACCTCCAAGGTCGTCGGTGACATGGCGCTGATGATGGTCGCCAGCGACCTGAGCGCCGAGGCCGTGCTCGACCCGGCGCGCGAGATCAACTTCCCCGAGTCGGTGGTCTCGCTGTTCAAGGGCGAGCTGGGCTTTCCGCCGGACGGTTTTCCGCCCGAGGTGTCGCGCAAGGTCCTGCGCCTGGGCGCCGACGAGCCGCCGCCGGCGCCGTACCGGCCGGGCGACCGGCTGGCGCCGGTGGACCTCGCGGCCGCGCGCCGGCAGGCCGAGCAGGAGTGCGAACAGCCGGTGACGGAGGCGCAGTTCTCATCCTGGCTGATGTACCCAAAGCAGATGCGCGAGTTCTGCGCCCACCAGCGCCGCTACGGCGACACCTCGCAGCTGCCGACGCCGGTGTTCTTCTACGGCCCGCAGCCGCAGCAGGAGATCGCGGTCGAGATCGACCCCGGCAAGACCTTGCTGGTCGCGTTGCAGGCCGTGGCGCCGGACGGCGAGACGGCGCAGAAGGTGCAGTTCGAGCTGAACGGCCAGTCGCGCACGGTGCGCATCGCGCTGGCCACGGCCGGCGCGGCGGCGTCGCGGCCGCAGGCCGACCCGGGCAACCCGGGCCATGTGGCGGCGCCGATGCCCGGCGCGATCGTCAGCGTCGCGGTCGCCAAGGGACAGCGCGTCAGTGCCGGCAGCACCCTGCTGGCGCTCGAGGCGATGAAGATGGAGACCCACGTCACCGCGGACCGCGACGCCGAGGTCGAGCAGGTGCTCGTCGCCCCGGGCGACCGGGTGCAGGCCAAGGAACTGATCGTGGTGCTGAAGCCGCTCTGAGCGCCGCGGCCGCCGCCGCCCGCACAATCGCCGGCTCGAGCCACCGGCGGGAGCGCGCATGAAGACCTACGAGATCGAGATCCAGCGGCTGAAGTCGGCACGGCACGACAGCGGCATGATCGAGCTGGGCGCCGACCTGCTGGTCGCGCCGCGCCCGCCGCGCGACGAGGGCGCGCCGTCGAGCAGCCTGCGCCTGCCGGTCGAACATGCGCGCACGCTGCTGATCCTGCTGAAGCAGCAGCTCGGCGAGCTCGACAAGCTGCACCCGCGCAGCCGGCGCTCGGGCCGCGCCTGACAGGCCGCTCGGGGCGAAGCCGGCCCTGGGGGCGCAGAAGGTGCCGGTTTGTGGTCATGTCGTTCCGGCCGGAATCCGATGACACCTACGGCACGATCGAGCGCGTCTGCAAGAGCTTTCGCCTGCAATGCAACCGCACCGACAAGACGAACCAGACCGAACGCATCTTCAGCAAGATCGTGCAGGGCATCCGCGAGGCTGCCTTCGTGGTGGCCGACGTGACCTATGGTGGACCGAACATCTACTACGAGTTGGGTTACGCAGAGGCACTGGGCAAGACCGTTGTCGTGATCGCCAAGGACGGTACCGAATTGCCCTTCGACACGAAAGATGTTCCGACCCTCATGTGGTCCGATCAGACGCGGCTTGCGCAGAAACTCAGCGCCCGCATCCAGGCGATCACTGGGCAGACGGCGTTGCAGCCTTGACCCCGCACACTCAGGCATAGCCGCCACCCGCCCCTCGACCGAAGCTCACGCTGCCCGGTCCTCAGCGCCGCCGCCGCTTGCGCCGGCTCAAGGGGCGCCTCCGCTCGCGGCCTAGGATGGCCCGCGGAGGTGCTGCCATGGCTGCAGGCGGGAAAGTCAGCCTGTTCATCGAGAGCCTGATCGCGCCCGTCCTGGCCGCAGGTGCAGGCTGGGTCATCGGCTACTTCATGGCCGCCGGCTCGTCGGGCGGCCGGTCGGGCGACGGCACCGCTGGCGCATTGGCCGGGGCGGTGCTCGGTGCGCTGCTGGTGCTCGTGCCGCGCTGGCTGCGCGCGGCGTGGCGCGGGCGTGCCAGGCACGCGGCGCCGGGCGAGTTCGGCACCATCGTCGCCATCTCGAAGGAGCCGCCGCCGGGGGCACCGTGGTACCACTGGCTCTACGTGCTGGTCGACGTGCAGGGCCGGCGCCTCAAGCTGAAGGTGCCCGCTGGGCAGGCCAAGGCCTTCTCGGAGCGCTTCGCGGTCGGCGACGTCGGGCGCATCGTCGTGTCGGGCAAGGAGCTGGTGCAGTTCGCTCCGGCATCGGAGACGGCGCCGGTGCGGCCGAAGACCGGCATCAAGGTGTTCGTCTCCTATGCCCATGGGCACGACCGGGAAGGGCAGATGGCCGAGTACCTGGCCCAGGTGTTCCGCACCGCCGGGCTCGAACCCTGGGTCGACACGAGCGCGGTGAAGCCGGGCCAGAAGCTGCGCGAGGAGCTGGCCCGGCGCATCCGCGAGGCCGACTACTTCGTGCCGCTGCTGTCGCCGGACTACATGGCCTCGCCCTGGTGCCTGAAGGAGTTCGAGACGGCCGCCGAGGCGGGCATCCCGATGCGGCCGGTCAAGATCGCCGAAGGCCGGCTCGTGCCGCCGCCCGCGCTGAAGACGCTGTACGACGAGAAGGCCGGCGAGCCGGTCTACCTCGACATGAACTCGCGCGACGCCCCGGCGCGGCTGCGCGAGATGGCCGACGCGATGGCGGGCTGAGAGTCCGACAGGCATTCCAGCGCGCCGAGGCCCGGGGCCACATGCCGGCGCGCGTAGCGGCGCCCCAGGCCGGTCAGCAGCTCGTAGGCGATGGAGCCTGCGTCGGCGGCCACGGCGTCGAGGCCGGCGCGCCCGCCGATCAACGTGACCGCCATGCCCGGCTGCAGTTCGCCCTCGGCCAGCGCGCCCGCATCGAGCGTGATCGTGTCCATCGAGACGCGGCCGACCAGCGGCAGCGGCACGTCGCCGAACCAGGCCGCCCCGCGGTTGCCCCCGCTGCGCAGCCAGCCGTCGGCGTAGCCGACCGCGACGGTCGCGATGCGGGTCGGCCGCTCGCTGTGCCAGGTGGCGCCGTAGCCCACCGCAGTGCCGGCCTCGACGTGGCGCGCCTGGATCACGCGGGCGTCCAGCCGAAGCACGGGCTGCAGCGGATTCGGCGCACCCGCCACCGGCGCGATGCCGTACAGGGCCGCGCCCGGGCGGACCAGGTCGAAGTGGAAATCCTCGCCGAGGAAGATGCCCGACGAATTCGCGAGGCTGGCGGGCGCGGCGGGCAGCAGCCGCCGCGCGACCAGGAAGCGGTGCCGCTGTGCCGCGTTGGCCGGATGGGCCGGCTCGTCCGCACAGGCGAGGTGGCTCATCACGAGGCCGACACGCACGCCGGCCCAGGCCTGCGGGTCGGCCGCGAGGCCGCGCAGTTCCTCGGGCGCGAGCCCGAGCCGCGCCATGCCGGTGTCCACCTGCACGACCGCCTCGAGCTCGCGGTCGAGCCGGTGCGCGAGCGCGCGCCAGCCCTCGAGCTGGGCGCGGCTGTTGAGCACCGGCCGCACGCCGTGGGCGACGAAGTCCGGCTCGCTGCCCGGCATCGGGCCGTGCAGCACCGAGACGCTGGCGTCGTGCGGCAGCAGCGGCCGCAGCGCGATCGCCTCGTCGAGGTGGGCCACGAAGAACTGCCGGCAGCCGGCCGTCGCGAGCGCCGGGCCGACCTGCGCGGCGCCCAGGCCGTAGGCGTCGGCCTTCAGCACCGCGGCGCAGGCGGCGCGGCCGACGCGGCCCTGCAGCAGCCGCCAGTTGGCGACGATCGCACCGAGGTCGATCGTCAGGGTCGCGCCGGCCGAGGCGTCGTCGCGCCGCGTGCTCATCGCTGCGTGGAGACGACCGGCGGCACGATCGCCGCGGGCATGTCGCGCCCGGCCCAGTAGTCGCGCGTGACCTTCACGACCACCGGCGACAGCAGCACCAGCGACACCAGGTTCGGGAAGGCCATGAAGGCATTCAGCGTGTCGGACACGAGCCAGACGAAGTCGAGGTGCGTCACCGCGCCGATCAGCACGAACACCGTCCACGCGAGGCGGTAGGGCGTCTCGGACACGGTGCCGACCAGGTAGGCCCAGCACTTCTCGCCGTAGTAGGCCCAGCCGAGGATGGTGGTGTAGGCGAACACGACGATCGCCACGGCCAGGAAGTTCGCGCCGAAGCCGGGCAGCGCCGTCTCGAACGCGCTCGAGCTGAGCACCGCGCCCTTCAGGCCGCTTTGCCACGCGCCGGTGACGATCAGCACCAGGCCGGTCATCGTGCAGACGATCAGCGTGTCGATGAAGGTGCCCATCATGCCGATCAGCCCCGACTCGGCCGCGTGCCGTGTGCGGCCGGCGGCCTGCGCGATGCCGGCGGTGCCGAGGCCCGCCTCGTTCGAGAAGATGCCGCGCGCCACGCCGTAGCGCATCGCCATCAGCACGCCCGCGCCGACGAAGCCGCCGGTGGCCGCGGTCGGGTTGAACGCGTGGTGCAGGATCAGCGCGAAGGCCTCGGGGATGCGATCGGCATACAGCCCGAGCACGACCAGTGAGACAACCACGTAGCCGACGCACATGAACGGCACCAGCTTCTCCGCGACCGCGCCGATGCGCTTGACGCCGCCCAGCAGCACGAAGCCGGTCAGCACCGCCATCACGATGCCCGAGGCCCACGGCGAGACGCCGAAGCTGGCGTTCATCACTTCCGCGATGCTGTTGGACTGCACCATGTTGCCGATGCCGAAGCCGGCGATGCCGCCGAACACCGCGAACGCGGCGCCCAGCCAGCGCCAGCGCGGGCCCAGGCCGTTCTTGATGGCGAACATCGGCCCGCCGGTCTGCTCGCCGCGGTCGTCGGTCTCGCGGAAGTGCACCGCCAGCAGCACCTCGGCGTACTTCGTCGCCATGCCGACCAGCGCGGTCATCCACATCCAGAACAGCGCGCCGGGCCCGCCGATCGCGATCGCGGTGGCGACGCCGGCGATGTTGCCGATGCCGACCGTGGCCGCCAGCGCCGTCATCAGGGCCGCATAGGGGCTGATCTCGCCGGCCACGCCAGCCGTCGGGCGACGGCCCTTCCAGATCATCCGGAAGCCGGTGCCGATGCGCAGCATCGGCATCAGCTTCAGGCGTGCCTGCAGGAACAGGCCGGTGCCGAGGATCAGCACCAGCATCGGCGGTCCCCAGACGAAGTCGTTGATCGCCGTGACGATCGCGGTGAGCGTTTCCAAGAAGGTCTCCTCTCGTGGTGGAAGCAAGGCAAAGGGCGCTGCGCCCTTCGATGGGGGCGCGTGCGCGGCGGCCGCGGCGCCGGGGTCGCCGGCGTCGCGGGGGCGGGGTTCAGCGGGTCAGGCGCGGGCCGGCTGCAGGGCCGCGCGGGCCGGACGGCGGTGCGCCGCGCGGCCGTAGCGCTCGACGGTCAGGCCGTCGAGGCTGATCTCCGGCTCGCGGCCGCTGATCAGGTCGGCCAGCACGCGGCCGGTTCCGGCGGCCATGGTCCAGCCGAGCGTGCCGTGGCCGGTGGCCAGCGACAGGTTGCGGTAGCGCGTGCCGCCGACGATCGGCGTGCCGTCCGGCGTCATCGGCCGCAGGCCGGTCCAGAACTCGGCGCGCGAGACGTCGCCGCCATGCGGGAACAGGTCGGTCACCACATGCTCGAGCGTGCGCCGCCGAGCGTCCGACAGGCCGAGGTCGAAGCCCGACAGCTGCGCCGTGCCGCCGACGCGGATGCGGTCGCCGAGACGTGTGACCGCGACCTTGTGCGTCTCGTCCATGATGGTCGACTCGGGCGCCTGCGCGGCATCCGTCACCGGCAGCGTGATCGAGAAGCCCTTGACCGGGTAGACCGGCACGTCGATGCCCAGCGGCGCGAGCAGGTGCGTCGAGTAGCTGCCGAGCGCCAGCACCACGTGGTCGGCGCTCAGCACGCCGGCGTCGGTCTCGACGCCGGTCAGGCGCTCGCCGTTGTGCTGCAGCGCGCGGATCGACACGCCGAAGCGGAAGTTCGCGCCGAGTTGCTGCGCCATGCGCGCGAGCTCCTGCGTGAACTTGAAGCAGTCGCCCGTCTCGTCGCCCGGCAGGCGCAGCGCGCCGACGAACTTGTCGCGCGTCGCGGCCAGGCCCGGCTCGACCTTCACGAAGCCGGCGCGATCGAGCACCTCGAAGGGCACGCCCGAGCGGCGCAGCACCTCGATGTCCTTCGCGACGCCGTCGAGCTGCTGCTGGGTGCGGAACAGCT
The DNA here is from genome assembly GCA_003265685.1 of Piscinibacter caeni. GTDB lineage: Bacteria > Pseudomonadota > Gammaproteobacteria > Burkholderiales > Burkholderiaceae_C > Piscinibacter > Piscinibacter caeni. The sequence continues at coordinate 80,619 of QJOU01000017.1, forward strand.
GCAGCGTGCCCTGCGTGCGCTCGTCGTAGCGGATGCCGGTGTCGGCGCGCAGCGCCCGCAGGCAGTCGCGGCTGTATTCGGCCAGGCGCACCATGCGCTCCTTGTTGACCGCGTAGGCGCGCTCGTTGCAGTTGGCCAGCATCTGCAGGCACCAGCGCCACAGCGCCGGGTCGAACGAGGGCTTCACGACCAGCGGACGGTGGTGCATCAGCAGCCACTTGATCGCCTTCAGCGGCACGCCCGGGCCGGCCCAGGGTGCGGAGTAGCCGGGCGACACCTCGCCGGCATTGGCGTAGCTCGTCTCGAGCGCAGGGCCGGCCTGGCGGTCGACGACCGTGACCTCGTGGCCCGCCCGGGCCAGGTAATACGCGACCGACGTTCCGATCACACCACTGCCGAGCACCATCACGCGCATGACGTCTTCCTTGCAAGTCGAGGCGCGCCGCGGCGCGCGATGGGAACTCCCTTCGCACCGTTCGTGCCAGCTCTGCAATGCCTTTGAAATCAACGACTTAGCCAAAGTCGCCAAACCAGGGTCCGTCACGAAAGCGTGACGGTCATCCCCAGTAAATAGCAAATACTCCTTTGATGACAACGATTTGGAGGTTGCGTATCGATCCGAATACACTGTCTTGAAATCCAGACGGTCACCGCCCATGCGCATCGAGGTCCAGATCGCCGACCGTGTCGGCATCGCCCAGGAGATCCTGGCCAAGCTGGCCGGGCGGGCGCTGAACGTCTCGGCGGTGGAGGTCGAGCCGCCGCATGTCTACGTCGAGGCCCCGGCGCTCGACGACGCCGGCTACGCGCAGCTGCGCCGCGAGCTGCTGCAGGTGGCCGGCGTGATCGCCGTCGAGCCGCTGGCGATGCTGCCCGGCGCGCGACGGCGGCTCTACCTCGACGCGCTGCTCGCGTCGCAGGCCGATCCGGTGCTCGCCGTCGATGCCGGCGGCAGCGTCGTCGTCGCGAATGCCGCCGCCGTGGCGGCCAGCGGCCGCAGCGAGGCCGAGCTGATCGGTTGTTCGCTGCCCCTGCTGCTGGGCGACGCCGAGGTGGCCGCGGCGCTCGTCAGCGGCACGCGCATGCCGGCGCAGGAGATCCAGCTCGGCGGCGAGCCCTTCCTGTGCGAGGCCGTCGCGCTGCACGAGCCCGGCGGCGGCGTCGCGGGCGCGGTGCTCACGCTGCACGCCCCGCACCGCATCGGCGAGCGCCTCAGCGCACTGCAGAACTACGACGCCGGCGGGTTCGAGTCCATCCTCGGCGATTCGCCGGCGATGCGGCAGCTCAAGGTGCGCGCGGCGCGCATGGCGCAGGTCGATGCGCCGCTGCTGATCCGCGGCGAGACCGGCACCGGCAAGGAGCTGGTCGCGCATGCCTGCCATGCCGGCAGCCGCCGCCGCGCGCAGCCCTTCTTCGCGCTGAACTGCGCGGCACTGCCCGAGAGCCTGGCCGAGAGCGAGCTGTTCGGCTACGCGCCCGGCGCGTTCACCGGCGCGCTGCGCGGCGGCAAGCCCGGCCTGCTGGAACTGGCCGACCGCGGCACGGTGTTCCTCGACGAGGTCGGCGAGCTCTCGCCCTACCTGCAGGCCAAGCTGCTGCGCTTCCTGAACGACGGCAGCTTCCGGCGCGTCGGCGGCGACCGCGAGCTGAAGGCCGACGTGCGCATCGTCAGCGCGACGCACCGCGCGCTCGAGCAGATGGTCGCCGAGGGCAGCTTCCGGCAGGACCTGCTGTTCCGGCTCGACGTGCTGCAGCTGCAACTGCCGCCGCTGCGCGAGCGCACCGAGGACATCGTGCCGCTGGCCGAGCTGTTCCTCGAGCGTGCCTGCGCACAGACCGGCCGCCCGCGTGCGCGCCTGGCGCCCGCCGCCAAGGCGGCGCTGCTCGCGAACCCGTGGGTCGGCAACGTGCGGCAGCTGCAGAACGTGATCTTCCGCGCCGTCACGATGAGCGAGGCCGCGCTGATCAGCGTGGCCGACCTGGAACTGGCCGGCGCCGCCGCCGGGCCGGCCGAGGTGGCGCTGGACGACGTCGGCACGCTGGACGACGCGGTCAGCGGCTTCGAGCGCGCGCTGCTGCAGCGGCTCTACCCGCAGTACCCGTCGACGCGCCGGCTCGCCGAGCGGCTCGGCACCTCGCATTCGGCGATCGCGATGCGGCTGCGGCGCTACGGCATCGGCACGGGCTGACGCCCGCCTTCAACGCCCCCGCCGCTCCTTCAGCATCTGCGCGATCAGGAAGGCCAGCTCCAGGCTCTGCGAGCCGTTCAGGCGCGGGTCGCAGGCACTGCGGTAGCGCTGCGCCAGGCTGGCGTCGGTCAGGCCCTGCGCGCCGCCGCGGCATTCGGTGACGTCGGCGCCGGACAGCTCGACGTGCACGCCGCCGGCGTGGCTGCCCTCGGCGGCATGCACGGCGAAGAAGTCGCGCAGCTCGGCCAGGATGTTGCCGAAGTCGCGCGTCTTGTAGCCGTTCGCGCTGGTCACGGTGTTGCCGTGCATCGGGTCGCAGCACCACACCGGCGCGCGACCGTCTTCGCGCAGCGCGCGCAGCAGCGCGGGCAGGCGCTGCGGCAGCACGCCCGTGCCCATGCGCGTGATCAGCAGCAGCCGGCCGGGGCGGCGCTCGGGGTCGAGCACATCGAGCAGGCGGCGCACGTCGTCGGGCTCGGCCTTCGGCCCGAGCTTCACGCCGATCGGGTTGGCGATGCCGCGCAGGTACTCCACGTGCGCGCCGTCGAGCGCGCGGGTGCGCTCGCCCAGCCAGAGCAGGTGGGCCGAGCCGCCGTACCAATGGCCGCTGGCCTCGTCGCGGCGCGTCAGCGCCTGCTCGTAGTGCAGGTGCAGCGCTTCGTGCGAGGTGAAGAAGTCCACCGCGTGCAGCTGCGGCGTGCGCGCGGCGTCGAAGCCGCAGGCCTCCATGAAGGCGAGGCAGTCGGTGATGCGGTCGGCCAGCGTCTCGAAGCGCTCGCCCTGCGGGCTGGCGCGCACGAAGTCGGTGGTCCAGCGGTGCACCTGGTGCAGGTCGGCGAAGCCGCCTTGCGCCAGCGCGCGCAGCAGGTTCAGCACCGCCGCGGCGTGCGAGTAGGCGCGCAGCAGGCGCTGCGGATCCGGCTGGCGCGCCGCGGCGTCGAAGGCGCTGCCGTTGACGATGTCGCCGCGGTAGGAGGGCAGGGTGACGCCGTCGAGCGTCTCGGTGTCGGACGAACGCGGCTTGGCGAACTGCCCGGCGATGCGCCCAACCTTGACCACCGGGCAGGCGGCGGCGTAGGTCAGCACAACCGCCATCTGCAGCAGCACGCGGAAGGTGCCGCGCACCGTCTCGCCGCCCAGCTCGTCGAAGCTCTCGGCGCAGTCGCCGCCCTGCAGCAGGAAGGCCTCGCCGCGCGCCACCGCGGCGAGCTGGCCGCGCAGCGCCTCGGTCTCGCCCGGCTCCACCAGCGTGGGCCAGGCGGCGAGCTGGCCCTCGGCGCCGGCGAGCGCGGCGGCGTCGGGGTAGGCGGGCAGCTGGCGCAGCGGGCGGTTGCGCCAGCTCGAGGGGGACCAGTCTTGGTTCATCACGTGCGTCGAGAGTCGCCCGACTGTAGCGTGCCACCGCGCCGGAGTACGCTGCGCGCGATGGCCTGGGACTACGACCTGTTCGTCAGCTACCGACGCGAGCCCGATCTCGCACTGGCGCGCGAGGTCGAACGTTTCCTCGAGGCCTTTCATCAGACGCCGGTGGATGCCGAGCGTGTCGGCGCGCTGCGGCCGCTCGCGGTGTGCGTCGACGGCTCGGACTTCAGCCTGCCGCCGCCGGATGCCGCCGGCGCCGAGGCCTCGGCGGCCCGCGAGGTCGGCGCGGTGCTCGAGCGTTACCTCGGGCGCAGCAAGGAGCTGCTGGTGCTGTGCTCGCGCGCCGCCGCGCTGCCGAGCTTCGTCGACGACGAGGTGCGCTGGTTCCTGCAGCACCGCGGGCCGGGCTGGATCCGGCTCGCCTTCACCGAGGGCGAGGAGCCGGCCGCGGCGATCGACGAGTTCCTGCCGCCGGCACTGCGCGGCAGCGGCCTCGCGCAGCAGATCGCCTACGACCTGCGCGGCTACGACACCCGCCGCGCGCGCGGCTGGCGCAAGGTGCCGCCGTTCCAGGAGGAGCTGGTGCGCCTGGCCTGCGACCTGCTCGGCAAGCCGGCCGGGCTGGTGGCGCCGAGCTGGTTCCGCGCCGAGCTGGAGCGCGTGCGCAGCGCCAGCCTGCAGATGGCGGCGAGCGCGCGCTACGAGTCGCTGCTCGGCGACCCGGCGCGTGCGCTGCTCGGTGCGGTGCGCGCGCACGAGCTGCACCCCAGCGAGCAGAGCGAGCGGGCGCTGAAGGACGCCTACCGCGCCGCCATCCTGCACCACGTGAATCGCCAGGCGGCGGCGCAGATCACCGGCTCGGGCCCGGGTTACCTGGCCGGGCGCTGGAAGCAGGGCGAGGTGTTCGTCAAGACCAGCCCGGACGGTCGCTGGCGAGCGCTCGTCACCGAGCGCGGGCGCGACGGGCCCAAGCCGCCCGGCGAGGTCTACCTCGTCAGCAACGAGACGCAGCGCGCGCTGCGGCTCGAGATGCCCGGCGATGCACGCGGCCGCGTCGAGGACGTGGCCTTCGACCAGGCCTCGCAGCAGGTGTTCGTGACGCGCTACTTCGAGCTGATCGTCTACGCGCTGGACGGCCGCGTCACCGGGCGCGGCACCTACTCGCGCTGGACCAAGTCGCCGGTGCCGCTGCTGGCCGGCTGGGTGCACGGGCGCTTCGTCGCCGGGGCCGATGCCAAGGGCGGGCTCTGGCTGCTCGACCCGACCGACCGCGACGCCGGCGTGCAGCTGCGCAGCGAGTGGTCGCGCGACGCGGTGGTGGCGCTGGACCTCGCGCCCGATGGCCGCCGCCTGGCGGTGGTGCTCGAGTCCACGCGCGCCGAGCTGATCGACCTGGACGATCTCGCCAAACCGCAGGTCAGCGTGCTCGGCGAGCGGGGCGTGCTGTGCGCGCGTTTCCTCGCCGACGACCTGCTCGTGCTCGGCGGCGAGGACGGCCGTGTGCGCCGCCTCGAGCGCGGCCCCGCGGGCTGGACCGAGACGCTCGCGAGCGAGCCGCTGCCCGCGCCGGTGGACTGGGTGGTGCGCTCGGACGACGGCAGCCTGCTCGCCGCCGTCGGCGCCGACCGGCGCATCGTGGTGCTCGACGCCACCACCCATGCGCTGCGCACGACGCTGGACTACACGCGCGAGGTCGACTGGCGCGCCCAGCTCGTGCTGCCGGTGCGGCCCGAGCGTGTCTGGCCGCAGGACCTGCCGGCCTCCGACGAGCGTCTGCGCTGGCCCGGCACGCCGCTGGCCGTGGAGGCCCTGCGCGAATGCCATGGCGAGCGCTGGATCGTCACCAGCGAGCCCGACGGCGACTACCTGCGCCGCACACGCGCCTGGCGGCTGGCCGGCGACGGCACGGCTCAGGCGGTCGGCGGCGCCGTCGCCGACGTGCGGGCGCTCGGCCCGTTGACCTTGTTGTACGCCTCGTACGGCGCCGGCGCGCAGGCGCTGTGGCGCGATGCTGCGGGGGCGCTGCGCACCCTGCCGTCGGCCGAGGCCTCGGTGCACGGCGCGGTGGCGCTGGGCGACACCTGGTGGATCGCCAGCTCGACGGGCCTGTACACGCTGCGTGGGGACCAGGTCGAACGCGTCTCGCCGGCCGACTGGAACGTGCAGGAACTGGTGCCGATCGACGGCCGCCTGTGGGTGCGCACGCGAAGCGGCGTGGCCGTGGTCGACGGCGGCGAGCTGGTGCGCGTGACGGAGACCTTCGTCGAGGTCGCGCGTATCGTGCCGGCCGGCGGGGCGGTCTGGCTGCTGCGCCGCTTCGGCGCCTTCGGCAGCGGCGGCGGCCCGGCGATCCGTGTCGACGGCTGGCTCACCCGCGAGCTGCCCGGGCGGGCCGCGGTGGTCGGCGCGGTGCTCGACTGCGCCGGGGCGGCCTGGGTGGCGGAGGAGAAGCGCGTGCACCGCGTGGCCGGCGACGAGATGCGCTGCATCGACGGGCTCGAGGCCTTCGCCGACGCGGCGCTCGCGAGCGGCCCGACGGTGTGGCTGACGACCCGCTCGCGCGGCCTGTTCAACCCCGAGGGCCCGAGCTACCGCGTCGACGCCGGTGCGCGCCGCGCGCAGCCCACCGGCTGGTTGTCGACGCGCCTGTTCGACACCGCGCAAGGCCCGTGCGCAAGCTACCTGCGCGACGGCGTGCTGCGCTGCGCGCGGCTCGAACCCGACGGTGCCGACGAACTGGACCTGGGCGGCGCCGCGCTGACCGCGGCCCAGCTGATCGACGGCCGGCTCTGGCTGCTCACCGAGCGCGGCGCGCGGCGCGTGGACGGCCGGCAACTCGAGCGCTGCGGGCCGGAGCGGCCGGTGCGGGCGCTGCAGGTGCTCGGTGATGCGCTGTGGCTGTTCGGCGCGGGCTGGGTGGCGCGCCGCGACGCCGACGGCGAACAGGTGTGGCCGACTGCCGGCCTGGCCGTCACGCGCGCGCTGCGCGCGGGCGGCAGCGACTGGCTGCTGACCGAGGGGCCCGGCCCCGCACTGCAGGTCGGCCCGAGCCGACTGACGCGCTGGGGGCCGCGTGGCGGCGGCGTGCGCGAGGTGCTCGAGTTCGACAGCGCGACCTGGCTGCTGACCACCGTCGCCGGCCGGCCCGGGCCGGCGCGGCGCGCCTGGCGGAAGCGGTGAGATTCGAACTCACGGACGGTTGCCCGTCGCCGGTTTTCAAGACCGGTGCAATCGACCACTCTGCCACGCTTCCCGTGCGCACGATTCTATCGAGCAGGCTGCGCCGGCCCCGGCCGCATCAGCCGTGCCGCGCCGCCTCGATCGCGGCGATGTCGATCTTGCCCATCTGCATCATCGCCTCGAAGGCGCGCCGGGCCGCGGCGGGGTCGGGGTCGGCCAGTGCTTCGATCAGCGCGCGCGGCGTGATCTGCCACGACAGGCCCCATCGGTCCTTGCACCAGCCGCACTCGCTGGCCTGGCCGCCGTGGCCGACGATCGCGTTCCACAGGCGGTCGGTCTCGGCCTGGTCGTCCGTCGCGACCTGGAACGAGAAGGCCTCGCTGTGCCGGAACATCGGGCCGCCGTTCAGGCCCAGGCAGGGGATGCCCATCACGGTGAACTGCACGGTGAGCACGTCGCCCTCCTTGCCCATCGGGTAGTCGCCCGGGGCGCGCTGGACGGCGCCCACCGCGCTGTCGGGAAAGGTCTCGGCGTAGAACCGTGCGGCATCCAGTGCGGCGCCGTCGTACCAGAGGCAGATCGTGTTCTTGGGCAACATGGTGTTCTCCATCGCCGCAGCGCAACGGCGGCTCCTGTCACGACGAACCGGGGCCGGCCGGATCGACAGGCTTCGTCGTCGAGCATGCGGCCGTCGGAGCGGCCCGGGAAACCGCGGGATGGGCGCGCGGCCCCCGCGCGCCTAGCATGCACCGCACCCGTTCGGCGCCGCCCGTCGGCGCCGGCCTCCGCGGAGACGCAGCATGCCTCTTCTTGCCTCCCTCGGCCTCAGGGCGCCCAAGTCGAGCCGGAGCGCACTCGCCGGTGCCGCACCCAGGGCACAGACCACGATGACGATCCGCAACGCGATGGGCGTGCCCATCACGCTGGTCGACTCGGGCCTGCAGTTCAAGACGGCGCGTTTCGAGGGCGGCCCGCCGTCCACCATCGGCCCGCACGGCAAGGCGACGTTCCGGATCGTCGAAAGCACGCTGGGCGCGCCGAAGACGGGCGGCCAGCTGCTCTATCACATCGACATGAAGCGACACAACGCCAACGTGCGCTTCACGTGGGCCAACATCAACGCCAAGGCGAGGATCGAGGGCGAAGGCCCGTTCTCGCACAAGGTCGAGGCGGTGACCGACAGCGACAAGGGCAACACCTACCTGTTCATCGTGCAGGACGTGGAGGACTTCAACGCCGACCCGCTGCAGATGCGCATCGACCTGCTCAACAACTCGGGCTTCGAACTGCGCCTGCACGGCACCGAACTGCAGGATTCGGAGCACAACGAGTTCCGCGAGCCGCCGCCGCCGCTCGTGGTGAAGAAGGCCGCGACCTCCTTTCTCGTGCAGGGGCTCAGGCCGGAGTCCGAGTGTGCCGGCGCCGCGAGCTGGGTCGTGGCGGAGTCCGGCGAGCGGCGCCACGTCGTGGGCGTGCGCTGGCGCAAGGGCGCTCGCCCGGTGGGCAGCGTCACGCCCAACGACGGCGCCTTCCTGGTCGAGGGCACGGTGGTGGCGCAGGACCGGGTGAAGTTCGTCGTCCGCAAGCACGACGGCCCGCCGCCCGAGCCGCAGAAGCCCACCCGCGTGACCATCGTCAACAACGCGCCCTTCGCGCTCGTGCAGGACCTGCTGCAGCTCGACAACGAGCGCGCCGGCTTCAATTCGCGCCCCGCGCCCACCATCGAGGGCGGGCGCCGGACGCAGTTCGAGGTCGAGGCCAAGGACCCCGAGTTCCCCGACCAGAGCGGCATCGTGGCCTACACCTTCAGCATCGACCGGCAGGACGGCAGCGGCCCCGTGGAGCATGTCGTGGCGATGGACTGGCGCAGCGAGCCACCGCCCTCGTTCGCCCGGATCTCGCCGCCCGCCGATGGCATGAGCTGCGAGGTGAGCGGCGCCCACCCGGGCATCGTGTTCACCTTCGCCGGCGGCTCGCTCGACTTCGACCCGCCCGCGCAAGGCCGCGAGCCCACGCTGCGCAAGGGCGACAAGAGCGCGGACGGCTGGGTCGAGTACCTGCAGGAGGCGCTCAACCACCACCTCGGCGCCGGCCTCGAGGTCGACGGCGATTTCGGCGCGCAGACGCTCAAGGCGGTGAAGGCCTTCCAGAAGAAGCACAAGGACGAGGGCGTGCTCGAGGACGGCATCGTGGGCGACCAGACCTGGTCCTTCCTGCGCGAGGGCGTGCCGCAAAAGCCCAGGACCGACGGCCGCAAGCCGCACACCTTCGTCGAGAAGGGCGTGGAGGCACGCTGGGTGCGCGAGAAGCGGGTGGTGGCGCTCGAGGCTGGCGCGGACGCGCTGGTCATGACGGCCATCTGCGTGGGCGACCGGGCCGACATCGCGGGCCGTCCGGTGCGCCTGCGCGTGACGAGCCCCTCGGGTGAGAAGAAGGTGTTCGAGCGGCCCCTCGGTGCGGCTCGCCCGGCCTCCACGACGGGCCAGGGCAGCCTGCACGACGTGCACATCCGAAACTTCTCGACCTTGTTCGACGACACCGCGTCGTCGCCCCCGCCGGGGGACTACACGATCGAGGGCTTTCTCGAGAAGGAACTCGGCGGGGACTTCTTCTCCGAGACGGTCACCATCGTGGCGGCGGCATAGGCGCAGGACCGCCCCCCGGTCCTGCAGTAACCGGTGGCCGCCTCGCCGCCTCGCCCCTCGCGACGGCGCATCGACCTACCCGCCCGGCCGCTGCGCCTGCGTGCACCGCACCTGCAGCAGCTCGCACCGCCCGCCGTCGATGCGCACCGCGCTCAGGCAGCCGCCCCAGACGCAGCCGGTGTCCAGCGCCAGCAGGTCGGGGCGCATCACCAGGCCGAGCGTGGACCAGTGGCCGAAGGCGACCGGCAGGCCCTGCGTGCGCCGCCCGGGCACGTCGAACCAGGGCAGGTAGCCCGGCGGCGCGCCGCCCGCGCCTTCCTTGGTCTTCAGGTCCAGCGTGCCCTGCGCGTCGACGAAGCGGATGCGCGTCAGCACGTTGATGATGAAGCGCAGCCGGTGCGCGCCCGCCAGCGTGTCGCTCCAGCGCACCGGCTCGTCGGCGTACATCTGGTGCAGGAAGTCGCCGAGCGCGTCGCTCGCGAGCATGGCCTCGACCTCGGCAGCGCGCGCCAGCGTCTCGTCGCGGTCCCACTGCGGCACCACGCCGGCGTGCACGCACAGCCAGCCGTCCTCGACGAGCGCCATGCGGCGGCTGCGCAGCCAGTCGATCCAGGCGTCGCGGTCGGGCGCGTCGAGCACGTCGGCGAAGGTGTCGCCGCGATGCATCGTGCGGCCACCGAAGGCCACCGCGAGCAGGTGCAGGTCGTGGTTGCCGAGCAGGCAGGCGGCCGCGTTGCCGAAACCGCGCAACCGGCGCAGCACGGCCAGCGAGCCGGGGCCGCGATTGACCAGGTCGCCCAGCACGACGAGCCGGTCGCGCGAGGGCGAGAAGCCGATCTCGGCGAGCAGGCGCTCGAACGCGTCGTCGCAGCCCTGCAGGTCGCCCACGAGGTAGTGCATCGGGCGATTCTGCTACGCTCGCAGCGATCTGCCTGCCGCACGCCCTGCATGGACGTTGCCCTCCTGATCTTCCTGATCCTGCTGAACGCGCTGTTCGCGATGTCCGAGATGGCGCTCACCGCCGCCCGCAAGGCCCGGCTGCAGGTGATGGTCGAGGCCGGCGATGCGGGCGCGCGCTGCGCGATGGACCTGCACGACGACCCGACCAAGTTCCTCTCGGTGGTACAGATCGGCATCACCTCGATCGGCGTGCTCAACGGCATCGTCGGCGACGCGGCCTTCTCCGCGCCCTTCGCGGCCTGGCTGCACGAGGCCTTGCCGATCAGCGACCGCATGTCCGACATCGCCGCCACCGCGATGGTGGTGGTGGTGATCACCTTCCTGACCATCATCTTCGGCGAGCTGGTGCCCAAGCGGCTCGGCCAGATGTACCCCGAGACGGTGGCGCGCCTGGTGGCGCGGCCGATGGAGTGGCTCTCGATCGCGACGCGGCCGTTCGTCAAGCTGCTGTCCTTCTGCACCGAGGGCACGCTGCGGCTGCTGGGCGTGCGCGACGGGCCCGACCGCAGCGTCACCGAGGAGGAGATCGCCGCCAGCCTGGAGGAGGGCGTGGACGCCGGCGTGATCGAGGCGCAGGAGCACCAGATGGTGCGCAACGTGTTCCGCCTCGACGACCGCCAGGTCGGCTCGATGATGATCCCGCGCACCGAGATCGTCTGGCTCGACGCCGTCTCCACGCGCGAGCAGGTGCTGGCGATGATCGAGCACGTGCAGCACTCGCGCTACCCGGTGTGCCGCGGCGGCCTGCACGACGTGCTGGGCGTGGTCACCACGCAGCGCCTGCTGCAGCAGGAGATGCGCGGCGAGGCCTTCTCGCTCACCGAGGGCCTGGAGCCGGCGGTGTTCGTGCCCGAGACGCTCTCGGGCATGGAGCTGCTGGAGCACTTCAAGGCCTCGAGCGCGCAGCTCGTGTTCGTGGTCGACGAGTACGGCGAGGTGCAGGGCATGATCACCGTGCTCGACGTGCTGGAGGCGATCACCGGCGAGTTCGCCACGCCGACCGACGAGAACGCCTGGGCGGTGCAGCGCGAGGACGGCAGCTGGCTGTTCGACGGCCTGATCCCGGTGCCCGAGCTGAAGGACAGGCTCGGCCTGAAAGAGCTGCCCGAGGAGGACCGCGGGCGCTACAACACGCTGGCCGGCATGATCATGCTGCTGCTCGGCCGCCTGCCGGCCACCGCCGATTCGGTGGAGTGGGATGGCTGGCGCTTCGAGGTCGTCGACCTCGACGGCAAGCGTGTCGACAAGGTGCTGGCGAGCCTGCTGCCGCCGCGCGAGAACGAACTCCCCGGAGAACCCGCATGATCAACTCGGCGCTGTACCGCGAGCCGGTGCTGCTGGAGCCGGCCCGCCACCGGCCGCTGAAGATCGGCACGCTGGCCGACTTCTCCATCACGCGCGGCATGCATGCCGTGTTCCTGGCTGCCACCGAGATCCCGCAGGCGGCGCTCGAGTTCCCGGTCGTGTTCGTGCACACCGGCGTGCGCGACGAGGCCGGCCGCGCCACCGTCTCGCCGATCGCGCTGCTCGGCCTGACGCAGGGCGAGAACCTGTTCGTCGAGGGCACGCGCTGGGAGGCGCGCTACATCCCGGCCTTCATCCGGCGCTACCCCTTCCTGACCGCCAACCTGCGCGGCGCGCCGGCGCCCGGCGTGATGATCGACCGCGCCTGGAGCGGCTTCTCCGAGCAGGAGGGCGAGCCGCTGTTCGGCGAGGACGGCCAGCCCGCGCCGGCATTGCAGCGCGCGATCGAGTTCCTCGACCGCTTCGAGACCGAGGCGCAGCGCACCCAGCTGTTCTGCGCCCGCATCACCGAGCTCGAGCTGCTCAAGGAGATGAAGGCCGACGCGACCTTGCCCGACGGCATGACGCTGTCGATCGACGGCTTCTACGTGATCGACGACGAGAAGCTGCGCGGGCTCGCAGACGCGCCGGTGCTCGAGATGCACCGCAATGGCATGCTCTCGCTGCTGAACCTGCACCAGACCTCGCTGAACCACATGCGCGCGATGCTCGAGCGCAAGGCGCGGCGTGCTCAAGCGACGAAGGATGCGGCCAAGGAGGAGGGAGGCGCCGGTGGACCGGCCTGACGACTTCCAGCGCGGCGTCGCGAACCGGCGCGCGGTGCTCGGCGACGAGTGGGTCGACCAGTCGCTCGCCGGCACGACGGCCTTCAACGCCGACTTCCAGGACCTGGTGACGCGCCACGCCTGGCTCGACATCTGGGGCCGCCCGGGGCTCGACGTGACGACGCGCCGCCTGCTGGTGCTGGCGATGACGATGGCCGCGGCGCGCTGGGAGGAGTTCGAGCTGCATTGCCGCGCCACGATCCGCGCCGGCGTGCCGCTCGAGCCGCTGCGCGAGACCCTGATGCAGGGCGCGATCTACTGCGGCGTGCCGGCCGCCAACACCGCCTTCAAGATCACCACCAGGCTGCTGCGCGAGGAGGGCCGGCTGCCGGCCGCGCAGCCGCTCACCGAGGGCGTGCGCGTGGCGACCCACCACACGTTCAGCGCGCCGCAGCTGAAGATCGCGCTGCAGGGCCGCGGCACGCCGGTGGTGCTGGCGCATGCGCTGGGCGTCGACCTGCACATGTGGGACGAACTCGCCGCCGCGCTCGCGCCCGACCATGACGTGCTGCGCTACGACCAGCGCGGCCATGGCGGCTCGGCGGTGCCCACCGGCCCCTACACGCAGGAGCAGCTGGTCGACGACGCGGCGCGCGTGATCGGCGAATGGGGCCGCGGCCCGGTGGTGTTCGTCGGCCTGTCGATGGGCGGCATGGTCGCGCAGGGCCTGGCGGTGCGGTACCCGGCGCTGCTGCGCGGCGTGGTCATCGCCAACAGCGGCGCGCGTTACCCCGAGGAGGCGCGTGCCGCCTGGGCGCAGCGCATCGCGAGCGTGCAGCAGCACGGCCTGGCCGCGGTGGCGGACGCGACGATGGAGCGCTGGTTCACGCCGGCCTTCCGCGCCGCGCGGCCGGAGCTCGTCGAGCGGCACCGGCAGGCCATCCTGCGCGGCAGCGTCGAGGGTTACCTCGCCTGCTGTCATGCGGTGGCCGCGGTCGACTGGCTCGATGCCTTGCCGCAGGTGAAGACGCCCACGCTGGTGATCGCCGGCACGCAGGACGTGGGCGCGCCGCCGGCGATGAGCGAGGCGATCGCGCAGCGCATCCCGGGTGCGCGGCTCGAGTTGCTGGAGGCGGCACACCTCTCGGTGGCCGAGCAGCCGCAGGCCTTCGAGCGGCTGCTGCGCGGCTTCATCGCCGCCTGCTGAAGGCCTGCCCGGCGACCATGAAGCGGTCGCGCAGGTGCAGGTGGGCCAGCTCGGGCGGGGGCGGCGCCAGGGCGGGGTCTTCGAGCGGCAGCGGCAGGATGGCTTCGAGCGCCTTGCGCGCCAGCGCCGTCTCGAACTCCCAGTGCACCCAGGGCGAGGCGGCGGCGTGGCGCGACCAGAACAGCAGGAACAACTCGCGCGTGCCGATCTGCTGTTCGAGCTGGCGCTTGAAGGCCTCGTTCGGGCGCAGATCCAGGCAGTCCTGGAAGATGTCCAGCCCCGGCGCCCAGCGCACCAGGGTCGAGAGCCGGCCGGCGACTTCCTCCGCGTCCAGCGACGCATAGGAGGCGAACGCCGTGGCCGGTGTGCGCACCGCCTGTTGCGCGGGCGCCGCCGCGCCGGCATCGGCCGCAACGGCGATCTGTACCGGCACGGCGGCCACCGGCACGGCGTCGATCAGCACCAGCAGCTCGAACACCGCGCTGGCCGGCGCATCGTCGGCGGCGCAGGCGGTGAAGCCGACCAGCCGGTGCTGCCCGTTCCACTCGACGCGGCGCTCCTGCGGCGTGAAGCGGAAGTGGCGGCCGCTCGGCCGCACCGTGATCGGCGCGCCGCGGCGCCAGCCCGAGGGCCCCTCGGGCGCCAGGTCGAGCAGGCGCCGGTCGTCCGGCTCGCCGGCGGCGTCGAACTGCGCCTGCACCGCTGCCCGTGCCGCCTGCACGTAGACGGCCAGGTGCAGCGTGAACTCGCTGCGCGGCGCACAGCGGCGCGGCGCGCGCACGCCGAGCCAGACCGGGTCGGCGGCGGGCGGTTCCGCCTCGGGCGAGCGCCGGCCGCGCCACCATGCGGACAGTGCCTCGCCGATGCGCCCGGTCAGGGCCCAGCGGGTCTTCGCGTCCGCCGGCATCGGCACGGTCTGCGGCCGTGCCGCGGGCGCCGCGGAGATGGGCGACAGGGCCGTGCGATCGGGTGCGCCGAGCGTGTTCAGCGCGAGCACCGCAGCCAGCGCCTCGGCGGCCGACGCCGGCCGATCCTGCACCCGCGGGGCCATCAGGCGATCGATCAGCCGCAGCGTCGCCGGCCGCAGGCCGGGCGGGGCCAGCACCTCGAGCGGCGCCAGCGGATCGTGCTGCAAGCGCTGCGCCGCGGGCGGCGGGTCGACCCCGGTGACGAGGAAACGCAGCGTCGCGCCGAGCGCGTACAGATCGCTCCAGGGCCCCTGCGGCCGGCCCGCATCAGCGTCGAGCTGCTCCGGTGCAGCATAGGGCCCCGGCAGCTCGCCGAGCAGGCGCCGCACCTGCTCGGGCGGCATCAGCAGCGGCGCGCCGCGATCGTCAAGCCACAGCCGCTCGGGCGAGATGGCGCCGTGGATCGCCTGCTCGCGGTGCAGCAGCTCGAGTGCGGAGAGCGTCGAGTGCAGCAGTCGGTGCAGCAACTCGTCGTCGACCGGGATGCTGTCACGCCGCTGGCGCAGCGGGTGGCCGCGGCGCGGCGCCGTCACGACATAGGGCCGCGCCTGCTCGACGCCGTAATCCGACACCTCAAGCAGCGCGGGATGGAACCGCGTGGCGAACAGCCGCGCCTCGGCCAGGAAGACCTGCGTGGCGCGCTCGAGCAGGCCGGCATCGAGGCCGGGTGGCGGCGCGAGAAGGGTCAGCGCCACGGGCCGGTCGATGCCGACGAGCAAGGCCTCGGCATGCCAGCAGGGCCCGTCCTGCCCCTGCACGTGAACGATCCGTGCGCGGCGAACGTGATCGCCGGCGCGAGGCAGGAGACTGGCGTCCGGTTCCATTGAGCAGCCTCCCGGAAGGCGTTCGAATGGGCGCCACGGTAACGCCTCCCCGGCCGCACGTGACCCCCGCAAATCGCCGCCGCCGGCGCGGGGTATGGCCCGCCGCCACAATCGCCGCCCATGGATTCGCTCTCGCAGCTCGCGCTCGGCGCGGCCGTCGGCATCGCCACGATGGGCCGGCGCAGCGCGGCCTGGAAGGCGGCGCTGTGGGGCGGCATCGCCGGCACGCTGCCGGACCTGGACGCCTTCCTCGATCACGGCGACCCGCTGGCGAACATGGTGCTGCACCGCGCCGACAGCCATGCCCTGTTCTGGCTCACGCTGGTCGCGCCGCTGCTGGCGCTGCTCCCGGCCCGGCTGCACGGCGAGCGGGCGCTGTACCGGCGCTGGTGGCTGGCGATCTGGCTGGCGCTCGTCACCCACCCGCTGCTGGACTGGATGACGGTCTACGGCACGCAGCTGCTGCGGCCCTTCACCGACCACCCCTACGCGGTGGGCAGCATCTTCATCATCGACCCGCTCTACACGCTGCCGCTGCTCGCCGGCGTGATCGTCGCGCTGCGCCACCGCGACCTGGCACGCGGCCTGCGCTGGAACGCCGCCGGCCTGCTGCTGAGCAGCGCCTACCTGGCCTGGGGCGTGGCGGCGCAGCAGCATGTGCGCGGCGTGGCGCTGGCCTCGCTGGCGCGCCAGGGCATCGCGGCCGAGCGCGTGCTGGTCACGCCGACCGCCTTCAACAGCGTGCTGTGGCGCATCGTCGCGGTGGGGCCCGACGGCCTGCACGAAGGTTTCCACTCGCTGCTCGACGGCCAGGGCGAGCTGCGCTTCGACCGCTTCGACGCCGGCGCGGCGCTGCGCCCGGCGCTCGACGGCCATGCGCCGGTGCAGCGCCTGTGCCGCTTCAGCCAGGGCTTCTGCAAGCTCTCGCGCGAGGGCGACCGGGTGCTCGTGACCGACCTGCGCATGGGCCAGGAGCCGAGCTACACCTTCGCCTTCGTCGTGGCCCGCGTGGCCGGCGACCAGGTGGTGCCGTACGCCCCGCCCGTGGCGGCGGGGCGCCGGCCGGCGATCGGCCCGGCGCTCGCCTGGCTGTGGCGGCGCGCGCTCGGCGAGCCGCTCGCGCCGCCGCGCTGACGGCCGGCGGCCGGACCCGCGGCACGCCGCGTGCGAGACTGCACGCTCCTCCCGCCGCCCGAGCCGCGCCATGACCCGCACCGCCCGCCATCTGCTGAACATCTTCGTCACCGGCGCGCTGGCCGCCCTGCCGCTGGCCGCCACCGTGCTGGTGCTGGTCTGGACCGTGCGGCTGCTCTACGCCTGGCTCGGCCCGGACAGCCTGGTCGGCGGCGCGCTGGTGCGCATCGGCCTGGGCGTGACGGGCTCGGAGATCTTCGGCTACACGATCGGCGTGGCGGTGGTGCTGGTCGGCGTGTTCCTGCTCGGCCTGCTGGTGCAGACGCGGCTGCGCCACGTGCTGGCGGCGGTGCTCGACGGCGTGCTGCAGCGCATCCCGCTGGTGCGCTCGGTCTACGACCTGTCGAAGAAGTTCGTCGACCTGCTGGCGCAGCGCGACCAGGACGGCCTGCGTTCGATGAGCCCGGTGTGGCTGCACTTCGGCGGCCCGGGCGGCGCGGCCGTGCTGGCGCTGCTGTCCGCGCCCGAGCCCGTGCTGGTGGGCGGGCGCCCCTGCCTGGCGGTGCTGGTGCCCACCGCGCCGGTGCCGGTGGGCGGCGGCCTGCTCTACGTGCCGGTGGCGTGGGTCGAGCCGGCCGAGCTGGGTGTCGACGCGGTGACCAGCATCTACGTCTCGATGGGCATCACCTCGAAGCAGTACCTCGCGGCGGCACCGGGCTGAGAGTCTGAGAGGCGGGGCCCTCAAGCCGGCGCGCGGGCGGCCGATATCCCCAGGATGACCCGCCGAGCGAACGCGCCGCGATGAGCCCCTGGCCAGCACGCCTGGCGTATGCGCTCGGCTCGCTGAAGCTGCGCGTCACGCTGTCGGCGCTGGCCGCGCTGGTGCTGGGCGTGGGCCTGACCACGCTGCTGCTGGTGCGCCAGGCCGAACGCGACACGCTGGCGACGCAGCGCGACCGCGAGCTGGCCGACACCGTGCACATTGCCACGCTGCTCTCGCGCCGGGTGGTCGAGCGCCAGAAGGCGCTGTCCTCCAGCGCGCTGCAGGTCGACCCGGCGATGCTCGACGACCCGGCGCGCCTGGCGGCGTTCCTGGACGCCAAGCCGCTGCTGCGCGGCCAGTTCAGCTCGGTGTTCGTGGCCGGCGCCGACGGCCGCATCCGCATGATCGCCGACCGTTTCGGCACGCGCCGCTCCGACGTGAGCCTGGCCGACCGCGACTACTTCCGCCGCGCGCTGGACGAGCAGCGCGGCCAGATCGGCGAGGCCGTGGCGAGCCGCGTGTCGGGCGGGCCGGTGATCGTCATGACCCACCCGCTGCGCTCCGGCGCGCGGGCGCACGGCGTGCTCGGCGGCGTGCTGAACCTGGTCGAACAGGACCTGATCGCCGACCTGGTGGACCACGAGGCCGCCAGCGCGGTGCTGAGCATCGTCACCGATGTCCACGGCCATGTGCTGGCCCACCCGTCGCGCGCGCGGCTGCTGCGCGAGCTGCGCGAGGAGCCGCGGCTGGAGCAGGCCTTCTCCGATTGGGAGCGCAGCGGCGCGCCGGTCGAGCCCGCCGGGCTGCTGCTCGCGCAGCCCGGCGAGCTGGTCAGCGCGGCCGGCGTGGCGGGGCCGGACTGGATGGTCTGGCGCGTGCAGTCCGAGCACGACCTGCTCGCGCCGCTGCATGCCGCGCGCGGCGAGGCGCTGCGCTGGGCCGGCGCGCTGGTGGCGGTGCTGTCGCTGGCGATGCTGACGCTGCTGGTGCGGCTGCTGCGCCCGCTGGCGCAGCTCGAGACACGGGCCCAGCACCTGTTCGACGGTGCGCACGAAGTCGCCGAGGGCTGGCCCGAGGCCGGCGGCGAGATCGGCCGCCTGGCGCGGGTGCTGCGTCACGTGGCGGCCGAGCGCGCCCAGCTCGAGACCTTCAATGCCGAGGTGCTGCGCAAGCTGAGCTCGGTGATGGACGCGGCGCCGCTGGGCATCGCATTCACGCGCGCGCACCGCTTCGAGCTGGTGAGTGCCGAGTTCTGCCGCCTGTTCGCGCTGCCGCAGCACGAGCTGCTGGGCCAGCCGGCGCGCATGATCTACGTCTCCAACGAGGACTACGCCGCCGTCGGCCCGCAGGTGCGCGAGGCCTTCGCGCGCGGCGAGGCCTATGTCGGCGAGTGGCAGATGCTGCGCGGCGACGGCAGCCGCTTCTGGGCCCAGCTGCGCGGCCGCCCGGTCGACGCGGCCGATGCCGCGGCCGGCACGATCTGGTCGGTCGCCGACGTGACGGCCCAGGTCGAGGCGCGCGAGCAGCTCGAATGGTCCGCCAGCCACGACCCGCTCACCGGCCTGGCCAACCGCAAGGCCTTCGTGCAGCGCATCGAGCAGCTGCTCGAGGCCCGGCCGCGTTCACTGCCGGCCGAGCTGGTGATGATCGACCTCGACCACTTCAAGCCGATCAACGACCAGGCGGGGCATGCCGCGGGCGACGCGATGCTCAAGGCGGTGGCCGCGGCGATCACCGCGCGCGTGCGCGCCAGCGACCTGGTCGTGCGGCTGGGCGGCGACGAGTTCGCGCTGCTGCTCGAACGCTGCTCGCACGAGGCCGCGCTGCGCATCGCCGAGAACGTGCGCCACGCCATCGCCGAGATCGCGCTGCCCTGGCAGGGCCGGCTGCTGCACGTCGGCGCGAGCCTCGGCGTGGCGACGCTGGGCGCCGACACGCCGGGCGCGACGGCCTGGCTCGAGGCGGCCGATGCGGCCTGCTATGCCGCCAAGGCCGCCGGCCGCGGCGCGGTGCACGCGGCGCAGCGGCCGCCGCTGCGCGTCGTCAGCTGAAGAAGCGGCGCTTGGCCACCTCGGTGACGAGCACGTAGCCGAGCACGATCGCCAGCAGCGTGGCCCACAGCGTGCCGGGCAGGGGCGCAAAGCCGAGCAGCCCGGCCAGCGGCGGCCAGCCCACCAGCAGCATCGAGGCCGCCGCGACGGCGACGGTGGTGATCGTCAGCCAGCGCCCGGGCCGGCTGCGCCAGGCCGGGCCGGCGGTGCGCAGCACCATCACGACGGCCAGCTCGGTCAGCACCGACACGAGGAACCAGGCCGCGTGGAAGGCCGGCTGCGCGACCGCGAACACCTTGACGAGCAGCACGAAGGTGAGCAGGTCGAACAGCGAGCTGATGGCGCCGAACAGCAGCATGAAACGGCGCAGCGCGGCCAGGTCCCAGCGACCGGCGCGGCGCAGCGCGGGCGCGTCGACGCGGTCGGTGGCGATGGCCAGCGAGGGCAGATCGGAGAGGAAGTTGTTGAGCAGGATCTGGCCCGCGGTCAGCGGCAGGAAGGGCAGCAGCGGCGTGGCGATCGCCATGCTGATCATGTTGCCGAAGTTGGCGCTGGTGGTGATCTGGATGTACTTCAGCGTGTTGGCGAAGGTGCGCCGGCCCTCGGCGATGCCGCGCTCGAGCACGCCGAGGTCGGCGCGCAGCAGCACCAGATCCGCGCTCTCGCGCGCCACGTCGACCGCGTGCTCGACCGAGATGCCGACGTCGGCCGCGTGCAGCGCCGGCGCGTCGTTGATGCCGTCGCCGAGAAAGCCCACCGCATGGCCGCGGTGCTGCAGCGCGCGCACGATGCGTTCCTTCTGCGCCGGCTCGACCTCGGCGAACACATGCGTGCGCTCGGCCAGGTGCCACAGCGCCTCGTCGCGCAGGCCGGCGATCTGCGCGCCGCTCAGCAGCGCCGCCGGGTCGAGCCCCACCTGCGCGGCCACGCGCGCGGCCACGTGGCGGTTGTCGCCGGTGACCATCGCGACGCGCACGCCGTGCCGCACCAGCGCCTGCAGCGTGGCCGCGGCGTCGGCCTTGACCGGGTCGTGGAAGCAGACGAAGCCGGCCAGCTCGAGCGCGTGCTCGTCGGCCACGGTGTAGTCGTCGCGCCGCGGCGGGCGGCTGGTGGCCAGCGCCAGCACGCGCAGGCCCTGCTCGCCCTGCTGCTGCACGAAGGCCTCGGCAGCGGCGCGGCCGGCGGCGTCGATGCGGCAGGCGTCCAGCACCTGCGGCACGGCGCCCTTGGTGATGAGCAGCGGGGCCTCGCCGTCGCGCTCCAGCACGACGGTCAGGCGGCGGCGCACGAAGTCGTAGGGGATCTCGTCGAGCTTGCGCCAGGGCTCGGTCGCGAGCCCGGCGCGTTGCCCGGCCTCGACCAGCGCCTGGTCGATCGGGTTGTCGATGCCGGTCTCGAAGGCCGCGTTCAGGTGCGCCAGGCGCAGCACCTCGTCGGATGGCCGGGCCGCCGCGTCGACCGTGGCGGCCAGCGCGAGCACGCCCTCGGTCAGCGTGCCGGTCTTGTCGGTCAGCAGGCGGTCCATGCCGCCCAGGTCCTCGATCGCATCGAGCCGGCGCACCAGCACGCCGGCGCGCGCCAGCCGCAGCGCGCCGCGCGCCAGCGAGACGCTGACGATGGCCGGCAGCAGCTCGGGCGACAGCCCGACCGCCAGCGCCACCGCGAACAGCAGCGACTCCACCACGGGGCGGCCAAGCAGCTGGTTGGCCACCAGCACGACGATCACCACCAGCAGCATCAGCCGCAGCAGCAGCAGCCCGAAGTGGCGCAGCCCGCGTTCGAACTCGGTCTCGGGCTCGGCGCCGAGCAGGTGGCCCGACAGCCCGGCCAGCACGGTGCCGGCGCCGGTGCGCACCACCAGCACGCGCGCCTGGCCGCTGCGCACCGAGCTGCCGGCGAACAGGGCGTTGTGCCGTTCGGCCAGCACCGCCGCGGCTGCGCTGGTGCCGGGCCGCTTCTCCACCGGCAGCGATTCGCCGGTCAGGCTGGCCTGGTTGACGAGGAAGTCGGTGGCCGAGAGCAGCACGCCGTCGGCCGGCACGAGGTGGCCGGCGGCCAGCTCGAGCACGTCGCCCGGCACCAGCCCGGCGGCGGGCAGCGTGCACACCTGGCCGCCGCGGCACACCCGGGCCGTCAGCGCCAGCCGGCGCTGCAGCGCCTCGACGGCGCGCGAGGCGCGCAGCTCCTGCGCAAAACCCAGCCCGGCGCTGGCGGCGACGATCAGCAGGATCAGCACCGCGTCAGCCCAGTCCTGCAACAGCATCGACAGCAGCGCGCCGACCACCAGGATCAGCACCAGCGGGTTGGTGAACTGGCGCAGTGCCAGGCGCAGCGCCCCATGCCTCGGGCCGCGCTGCAGGCTGTTCGGTCCGTGGGCCGCGAGGCGCTGGGCGGCCTCGGCCTCGTCGAGCCCCTCGGGGCGGCTGTCGAGCGCGGTCAGCAGCGTGTCGGCGTCCTGCGCCCACCAGGCCTCGGGCGGCGTGGCGGTCTCGGGCGGTGTGTCCATCGCCCGAGTGTTGGCGAAGCCGCCAACCGGCCCTTGCGGGAGGTCAAGCGGGGCCGGCGGGGCCCCGGGGCCTCACAGCCAGCGCCACAGGCGCGTCAGCCAGGCGGGGGCGCGCTGGAAGCGGGGGCGGTAGTTCTGGCGCAGCGGGTAGTCCATGGGGTGTCTCCTGGATGCCTGTACAGTAACTGTATATCCATACATATCACCGTGCAAGCTCAGGCGAAGAACACGTCCAGGGTCGGAAACGCCGCCTGCCCGCGCAGGCAGTCCCACAGGTAGACCGCGAGACCGGGGTCGCCGGTCCACAGCGAATGCCGGCCCTGGCCGAAGCGCGCACGGTCGGCCTCGCTCTGGGCCAGCGCGTGCATCGCGAAGGCGCGGGCGCGCTCGAGCCAGCGCGCATCGCCGGTGCGCTGGTACAGCACCAGGAAGGCGTAGCCGTTGCCCGCGGTGCCGTGGCACAGGTTGGCGCCCTTGGCGAGCGGTCCGGCGCGCCAGACCGTCTCGCCGGCAGCACTGAGCAGCGGGTCGAGTTCGGCGTCCGGCCAGCGCGCCAGGCAGACCACGAAGCCGGGTGCGCCGTGGCAGAACTGCATCAGCCACTTGGACGGGCCGC
Organism: Piscinibacter caeni; assembly: GCA_003265685.1. Classification (GTDB taxonomy): domain Bacteria; phylum Pseudomonadota; class Gammaproteobacteria; order Burkholderiales; family Burkholderiaceae_C; genus Piscinibacter; species Piscinibacter caeni. The sequence continues at coordinate 103,093 of QJOU01000017.1, forward strand.
GAGCCACGTCCGCCAGCTGCGTCGGCCAGTTGACCAGGCTGTCCTCGTGGCGTGCGGTGCGGGTCACGGTCGCGGCGATGCACTGCTGCCAGGCCGGCCAGTCGGGCAGCAGGTGGCGGCCGCGCAGCAGCGCCGAGGCGGTGGCCACGAAGCCGTGCACGCCGTCGAGGTAGCTGCAGCGCCGGCCGTACAGGTCCTGCACCCAGTAGCGGCAGCCGTGCTCGGCGCTCCATTCGAGCTGCGACCAGAGCGTCGCGGCAATGCGGCGGAAGCTTTCCGCCCAGCGCGCCGCGCCGTCGTGCTCGTGCAGGAAGGCCGCGGCCAGCAGCGCGCCCGGCGCGCCCCACATCAGCTCACGTGTCGGATGCTCGAGCGTGCGCTCGAGCAGCGCCGGCAGCGTGTGCGCGAGGGCGCCGTCGGGCTCGTCCTCGAAGGCCATCATCGCGATCGGCAGCTCGCCCATCAGGTACGAGCCGCGGTCGTCGCTGCCGTTGGCGGCGAGCCAGGCGCGGTCCGCCTCGCACAGCGCGGCGAAGTCTTCCCGCCGGGCCCCATGCGGCGCGGCACCCACGGCCGCCAGGTAACGCAGCGCCCATACCACCCCGGCCGCGCCGAAGTAGAGCGAGGGCGAGACCTGCCGAGGGTCCTCGCCCGGCTCCAGGTCGCTCGGATGGGGCGGCCACCAGCGCCCGGGCACGAACGCCGCCTCGGTGTCGCGCACGATCGCCTCGATCGCGGCGCGCGCCCGGCCCTCGTCCCAGGCCAGCGGCGCGAGCGCCTCGTGGCGCGCCGGCTCGAACAGCATCAGGCCGGCCGGCTGCGCACCCCGGCGTCGGCCACGGCGAGCGCGGTCATGTTGACGACGCGGCGCACCGTCGCGGCCGGCGTCACGATGTGCACCGGGCCGGCGGCGCCGAGCAGGATCGGGCCCACCGTCACGCCCTTGCCGCCGGTCATCTTCAGCACGTTGAACAGGATGTTGGCGGCGTCCAGGTTGGGCAGGATCAGCAGGTTCGGCGCGCCGGTCAGGCGCGAGTCGGGCACGATCGCGCTGCGCAGCTCGTCGCTGAACACCGCGTCGCCCTGGATCTCGCCGTCGGCCGGCACGTCGGGCATGCGCTGCACGAACAGGTCGCGGGCGGCGCGCATCTTCAGCGCCGAGGCACGCTTGCTCGAGCCGAACATCGAGTGCGACACGAAGGCCACCTTGGGCGGGATGCCGAAGCGGCGCACTTCCTCGGCGGCCATCGCGGCGATCTCGGCCAGCTGCTCGGCATCCGGGTCGTCGTTGACGAAGGTGTCGGCGATGAAGAGCGTGTGCTGGTCCAGCATCAGCGCGTTCATGGTCGCGAAGGTGGTCGCGCCGGGCGCCGCGCCGATCACCTCCTTGATGTGCTCGAAGTGGCCGTCGAAGCGGCCGACCAGCCCGCACAGCATCGCGTCGGCGTCGCCGAGGTGGATCATCAGCGCGCCGATGGTGGTGTTGGAGCGCCGCACCGTGGCCTTGGCCATGTCGGGCGTCACGCCGTTGCGCGCGTTGAGCTTGTGGTAGGCCTCCCAGTACTGGCGGAAGCGCGCGTCGTCCTCGGGGTTGACGATCTCGACGTCGCGCCCCGGCTGCAGGCGCAGGCCGGCGCGCTCGATGCGCGTGGCGATCACGGCCGGCCGGCCGATCAGGATCGGCCGCACCATCTTCTCGTCGAGCGCGACCTGCACCGCGCGCAGCACACGCTCGTCCTCGCCCTCGGCGTAGGCGACGCGCTTGGGCGCCGCACGCGCCGCGCTGAACACCGGCCGCATGAACATGCCGGTGTGGGTGACGAAGCGCGTGAGCGACTGGCGGTAGGCCTCCAGGTCGGCGATCGGCCGCGTCGCGACGCCCGACTCGGCCGCCGCCTTCGCCACCGCCGGCGCGATGCGCAGGATCAGGCGCGAGTCGAACGGCGTCGGGATGATGTAGTCCGGCCCGAAGCGCAGTTCGCGCCCGGCGTAGGCCGAGGCCACCTCGGCGCTGATCTCGGCCTTGGCCAGGTCGGCGATCTCGCGCACGCAGGCCACCTTCATCGCCTCGGTGATGCGCGTGGCGCCGCAGTCGAGCGCGCCGCGGAAGATGTACGGGAAGCACAGCACGTTGTTGACCTGGTTCGGGTAGTCCGAACGGCCCGTGGCGATGAGGCAGTCCGGCCGCGCCGCCTTGGCCACCTCGGGGCGGATCTCGGGCTCGGGGTTGGCCAGCGCGAGGATGATCGGCCGCTCGGCCATCGACTTGACCATGTCGGCCGTGATCGCGCCGGCGGCCGAGCAGCCCAGCACCACATCGGCGTTCTTCATCACGTCGGCCAGCGTGCGCGCCTCGGTCTTCTGCAGGTAGCGCTTCTTCGACTCGTCGAGCTTGTCCTCGCGGCGGTCGTGGATCACGCCCTTCGAATCGCACACGAACACGTTGCTGCGCTTGACGCCCAGCTCGACCATCAGGTCCAGGCAGGCGATCGCCGCGGCGCCGGCGCCCGAGACCGCAAGCTTGACCTCGCCGATCTGCTTGCCCACCAGCTCCAGCCCGTTGAGCAGCGCGGCCGCGGAGATGATCGCGGTGCCGTGCTGGTCGTCGTGGAACACCGGGATGTTCAGCCGCTCGCGCAGCCGGCGCTCGACCTGGAAGCATTCCGGCGCCTTGATGTCCTCGAGGTTGATGCCACCCAGCGTCGGCTCGAGCGCGGCGATGATCTCGACCAGCTTGTCCGGGTCTTTCTCGTTGAGCTCGATGTCGAACACGTCGATGCCGGCGAACTTCTGGAACAGGCAGCCCTTGCCCTCCATCACCGGCTTGCCGGCCAGCGGGCCGATGTCGCCCAGGCCGAGCACCGCGGTGCCGTTGGTCACCACGCCGACCAGGTTGCCGCGCGAGGTGTATTCGGCCGCGAGCGAGGGGTCCTTCTCGATCGCCAGGCAGGCGTAGGCCACGCCGGGCGAGTAGGCGAGCGACAGGTCGCGCTGGTTGGACAGCGGCTTGGTCGGCGCCACCGCGATCTTGCCGCGCACCGGGCTGCGGTGGTATTCGAGCGCCGCGTCGCGCAGGGCCTGCTCGGCGGGCGAGAGGGGCCGGTCGTTCTTGTCCATCGTGCGTCTCCTGAAGGTCTGCTCGTGCGCCGCACGGGCATGCACGGGCATGCTAGCGGCCGGGTGCCGATGGTGCGCCATTGACCCCGGCGCGTCCATTGTGGGTGCCCGCAGCCGCGTCAGGGGCCGGTGGCGAACAGGGCCTCGAGCACGGCGCGGCGCCGGCGCGCGTCGAGCGTCGCGGCGTCCATCCACACGATGCGCCCGGGCGGCGCACCGGCCACGGCCGCCTCGGCGGCGGCCCGGTCGGTGCTCGCGTCGACCAGCAGCACCACGCGCCGCAGCCGCGGCGCGCGCGCCAGTTCGCCGAGCTCGAAGGTGCAGCCCTGGTGGCGGCGCTGGAAGCTGCGCAGGTCCATCAGCACCGCGTCGGCGCGGGCCAGCAGCGCGGCGAGCGTGGCGCGCCAGGTGCTGTCGTGGCAGTAGCACTCGTTGACGCGCCAGCGCCCCTCGGCGTCGGGCGCCAGCTCGAAATCGGCCAGCCGCGCGGCGATCTCGTCGGGCTGGCGGATGAAGCGCTCGCCGAGCCGCCCGTCGAGGAAGGCGAAGATGTCGCCCGGGTCGAGCGTGCGCTCGAGCAGGTCGGTGCCGGCGATCAGGCTGACCGGGCCGCTCAGGCGCCAGCGCTCGATCACCGCGTCGAACAGCCGGCGCATCGCGCGGTCGCGCTGGAACACGCGCAGCACCAGCAGCTCGGGCGCGCGGCCGGCCGGCGCGCCAAGCGAGCGGCGCAGGCCCATCACGAGCGGGATCCACGCCAGCGGCAGCAGCATCAGCGCGCCGGCCGGGCCGTGCGCGCCGGCGGCGCCGAGCGCGCGGATCAGCAGGGCCAGGCACCAGACCGCGCTGAACAGCACCATCAGCTCGGAGATCCAGCGGCGCCGGTAGGCCGCGGCGAGGGCCCGCGCGAGCACCTTCAGCGGCCACCACGCGAGCAGCCAGGGCAGCACCACGGCCGTTGCCAGCACCGCGTGGGCGCCGACCGATACGGTCAGCGCCACCAGCCAGGGCGACTCGCGCCGCACCGCCATCGCGAGCAGGTCCGTGCCGGCGATCGAGGCCCACACCAGGCCGATCAGCGGGGGCAGCAGCCAGGGCGAGATCGCGCGCGTGGCGTTGCCCATGCACAGCAGCGCGACCAGCAGCATCGGCGGGCCGATCTCGGTGCCGAGGTACCACAGCAGGGCGCTGAAGGGCTGGTTCGCGTCGGAGCGCCAGGTGACGACGGCCAGGCAGAGCACGAACCAGGCAAGCAGCAGCGCCAGCACCCGCAGGCGCGACCAGCGCCACATCAGCCCGAGCACCGGAATCACCGGCCAGAGGTTGACGAAAGCCACCACCGCCCAGCGCTGCGGTGGCCACAGCGGCAGGCCCAGCAGCGGCAGCTGCACCGTGGCGCTGGACAGCGAGATCAGCGCCGAGAGCCCCACGAGCCGCAGCGCAAGCGCGTGTCCGGCGCGCCGGTTGTCGGCGGCCCGCACGGCGCGCGGCGTACCCGGCGGCGCCGGCGCCGCGGCGCGTGCCGTGGCGCCGGCCGGCGGCGGTGGCGCAACCATCAGCGCCTTCATGCGCACCCGCAGGCGCCAGGCCAGCAGCCCCGCGCCGAGCACTGCGAGGGCGATAGCGACGAGGACGATGAAGGCGATCTTGCCGGTCGAGTAGTCGGTGACGTCCATGCGCGGTGCGGGGCTGCGACGGCAGCATTCCCGCCACCGGCGCGCCGGTCAATCCCGCGCGTCCGCCACGCTGCGGAGTCTCAGGCCATGGGCGCGGCGCCGGACGCGATCAGCGCGGCGTGCAGGTGGCAGCCGCTGCCGGCCAGCACGAACAGGTGCCAGACGAGGTGGCCGAACGGCAGCCGGGCATCGGCGAGGAAGAACACGATCCCGGCCAGGTAGGCGGCGATGCCCGCGGCGAGCCAGGCCAGCGCGGCCGGCTCCAGCAGTTGCAGGGCCGGCGCGGCGGCGGCCAGCGCGCCGGCGCCGAGCAGCAGGTACAGGCCGGTCGAGCGGCGCCGGTCGGTCAGCCGGCCGGCGAGCTTGAGCGCGGCGCCGGCCAGCGCGAGCAGCCAGACCGCGCTGCAGGCCGCGCCGCCGCCGCTGCCGATCACGAACGGCGTCAGGCTGCCGGCGATGAAGAGATAGATGGCCGCGTGGTCGAGCGCGCGCAGCACGGCCTTCAGGCGGCCCGGCCGGCAGGCGTGGCAGGCCACCGAGGCGACGTACTGCAGCAGCATGGTGGCGCAGAACAGGCCCGCCGCGACGGCGCCGGCGAGTCCTGCGCGCGAGGCCGCGGCGGGTACCAGCGTCGGCACGGCCCCCAGCGCGAGCAGGCAGCCGAGCAGGTGGCTGGCCGCGTTGGCCAGCTCCTCGTGCGGCGAGGGCGCGGGGTGCATGACATGGCCTCGCAGCTTGTCAGTGGTGCAGCGCCGGCACGACCACCGGCTGCATCAGGTCGCGGCCGACCGCGCGCTGCGCCTGCTGCAGGCTGGCGCGGGCGCGCTCGCTCAGCGCGGCGAGGTCGATGCCGCCCTCGGCATCGCAGGGAAAGGCGTAGCCACGGCCGGCGTCGAACAGTGACGCGAAGCGCAGCTCGTAGCGCGTGGCGGACAGTGATTCGGTGCGTTGCATGGTGCCTCCTCGATCGACCGGCCATGAGGCCTTGTCGATAGGCTAGGCACCGGATGTATCGGCCGGGTGTCGAAACCCTCCTGTTTCCGTCACGTTTGTCATCGTCCTGCTGTGCCGCCGGTTTCGCCGCCGGATTCCACCAGCGCGATGCGCCGCGCGAGGCGCTGCGCCTCGCCCACGTCGCCGGCCCGCTCGGCCAGGCGCTGCTGCACCTTCAGCCAGGCCAGCAGCGGACGCCGCCAGCCCTGGGCCGAGGCGGTGTCGGCGGCGCGTGCGATCAGCGCCGGGTCGGCCCGGCCGGCCTGGAACAGCAGCGCGATCGCGATCAGGCGCGACTGCGGGTCCTCGATCGCGGCCACCGTGTCGCCGGTCACGCGGCCGCCGGCCAGCGCCGCCGCCACGCCGCGTTGCGCCTGCGGCAGCAGCGCGATGCGCTCGGGCTCGAGCGCGCGGCCCAGCAGGTGCTCGGCGTAGGCCTGCTCGGCCGCGCCGGCGTCGGCGCGCAGCGGCTCGAAGCCTTCGCAGGGGCCGAACGCCAGGCTCGCGACACGCGCCGCGCAGCGCATCAGCTCGGCGCGCGCCAGCAGGGCGGGGCGGCCAGTGCGGGCAAGGGCCTCCCGGGC
>QJOU01000018.1 GCA_003265685.1 Piscinibacter caeni
CGCAGGAACTTGCCACGGCCGGCGCGTGGATGGAAGTCCCGGCCGTCCCAGACGACTTCGCCACGCGCGAGCGTCAGGCCCGGCCAGGCACGCAGGGTCTGCCCGGCGTAGGGCGTGTAGTCGACCGCGTGGTGCAGCATGTCGTTGGAGAGCACGAACTCGCGTTCGTCCCACACCACCAGGTCGGCGTCGCTGCCCACCGCGATCGTGCCCTTGCGGGGGTGCAGGCCGTAGGCCTTGGCCGGGCCGGTGGAGGTCAGCTCGACGAAGCGGTTCAGCGTCATGCGGCCGGCCAGCACGCCTTCGGAATACAGCAGCGGCAGGCGCGTCTCGATGCCCGGGATGCCGTTCGGGATGTGGCGGAAGGCCACTTCCTCGCCGCCGGGTTTCTTGCCTTCGGGCGCATCGAACTTGAAGGGCGCGTGGTCCGAGCTGAACACGGTGAACAGGCCGTCGTTCAGGCCGTCCCAGATCACGTCCTGGTTCTGCTTGTCGCGCGGCGGCGGGCTGCAGACGCACTTCGCGCCGTGGTAGCTGTCATCGATGCCGAGGTCGGCGGCGGTCAGGAACAGGTACTGCGGGCAGGTCTCGGCGAACACCTTCAGGCCGTGCGCGCGCGCCCAGCGGATCTGCTCGACCGCCTCGCGGCCGGAGACATGCACGATCAGGATCGGCACGTCCACCAGCTCGGCCAGCGCGATCGCGCGGTGCGTGGCCTCGCGCTCCACCAGCATCGGCCGCGCGTGGGCATGGAAACGCGGGGCGGTGCGGCCGGCGGCCTCGAGCTTCTTCGTCAGCCACTCGATGCAGTCGGCGTTCTCGGCATGCACCATCGCCATCGCGCCGTGCGTGCGCGCGACCGACAGCACGTCGAGGATCTGGCCGTCGTCGAGCTTGAGGTCGTCGTAGGTCATGTAGATCTTGAACGAGGTGTAGCCCTCGCGGATCAGCGCGGGCAGCTCCTCTTCCAGGACCTTGGGCGTCGGGTCGCTGACGATCAGGTGGAAGGCGTAGTCGACGTGCGCCTTGCCCTCGGCGCGGTGGTGGTAGTCGGCCACCGCGGCGCGCAGCGACTGGCCCTTCTCCTGCGCCGCGAACGGGATCACGGTGGTCGTGCCGCCGCAGGCCGCGGCACGCGTGCCGGTGTGGAAGTCGTCGGCCATGCGCACCGGCGGGGCCATCGGCTGGTCGAGGTGGCAGTGCGCGTCGACGCCGCCGGGCGTCACCGCCCGGCCGGCCGCGTCGATCTCGCGCGCCCCGTCGGCGAGGCCGCTGCCGAGCTGCACGATGCGGCCGCCGGTGATGCCGATGTCGGCCTCGAAGGTATCGCTGGCGGTGGCGACGCGGGCGTTGCGCAGCACCAGATCGAACCCGGCGCGGCTCATGGCCGAACTCCTATTGCTGGCACTTGTGTCGACAAGATCATGTGAGTCACTCGCTATGGATTTCTCGGCGAAACCGAGTTGTCGACACTATCGTCGACAGAGTTCGTTTCATCACTCAGTGTTTGCACTAATGTCGACAACTCAGTCGACAACTGACATCATGCCGACATGACCACCCGACCACTCCGCCTGGGCGTGCTGACGCCCTCCTCCAACACGGCGCTCGAGCCGCTGACCAGCGCGATCGTCGCGACGCTGCCCGGCTGCAGCGCGCATTTCGCGCGTTTCCGAGTGACCGAGATCTCGTTGTCCGAGCAGGCGCTCGGCCAGTTCGACGACAGCAAGATCCTGGCCGCTGCCGAGCTGCTGGCCGACGCGAAGGTCGATGCGATCGGCTGGAGCGGCACCTCCTCCGGCTGGCTCGGCTTCGAGGCCGACCGCCGGCTGTGTGCGCGCATCGGTGAACGCACCGGCATCCCGGCCACCACCGCCGTGCTGGCGCTCAACGAGATGCTGGCCCTGCGCGGCATCACCCGGCTCGGCCTCGTCACGCCCTACACCGCCGACGTGCAGCAGCGCATCGTCGCCAACTACGCCGCGCTCGGCATCGAGGTGGTGGCCGAGCGCCACCTGGGCATCCGCGTGAACCACGATTTCGCCCAGGTCGAGCCGGCGCGGCTGATGGACCTGATGCACGAGGTGGTCGCGGCGCGTCCGCAGGCCGTCACCACCTTCTGCACCAACCTGCACGCGGCGCCGCTGGCCGAGGCGCTGGAGCGCGCGACCGACGTGCCGCTGCTGGACACCGTGGCCACCACCGTGTGGGGCCTGCTGCGCGCCGCCGGCGCCGACCCGGGCGCGGTGCGCGGCTGGGGCCGCTGCTTCGGCTGGCGCTGACGTCGGGCCCGGCGATGAGCGACGACCACGACCTCGACGCGCTCGAAGCGCTGGCCGGGCCCGTCCCTACAATGCGCAGCTCCGCCGGCTGCGGCCACGCAGCGCACCGGCGCCCGACCGTCCTGCCCCGCCCCGCCATGCCGACCCGCAGCGTGCGCAAATCCGCCAGCCCCGCCCGCCTCGAGCGCGAGAACACCAACGACGAGATCTACGAGAAGATCTACGTCGCCATCCTCGAGCACCGGCTGCACCCGGGCACCAAGCTCGGCGAGGAGCGCATGGCGGAGATCTTCGGCGTCAGCCGCGCGCGCATCCGCGAGGTGCTGGCGCGCCTGGCGCACGAGCAGATCGTCGAGCTGTACCCTCAGCGCGGCGCCTACGTCGCCAAGCCTTCCATCGAGCAGGCGCTGGACGTGTTCGAGGCACGCCGGCTGATCGAGCCGGCCGTGATCCGCCGCCTGATCGACACGCTGACGCCCGACAAGCTGGCCCGCCTGCGCGCCCACCAGGAACTGGAGGTGGATGCGCGCCGGCGCGAGGACAAGCGTGCGGTGATCCGGCTGTCGGGCGAGTTCCACTCGCTGGCCGCCGAACTGGCCGGCAACTCGGCGCTCGCGCGCAGCATGCGCGAACTCTCGGTGCTGACCTGCCTGATGATCGCCCTCTACGACGCCCCGACGGCCACCAGCTGCCGCGCCGACGAGCATTCGCAGATCGTCGACGCGATCGCCCGGCGCGATGCGCCGCGCGCCGAGAAGCTGATGCTCGAGCACCTCGAGCACATCGAAAGCGGCATGAAGCTCGACCAGGCGGCCGAGGAGGTCGACCTGGCCGCGGTGTTCGCCAACCCCTGATCAGGCCGGCCGCGGCGCGGGCACCGGGCGGCGGAACCGGCCCACGGCCCACTGCGCGAGCAGCGCCAGCAGCAGCAGCCCGGCCAGCCCGACGCCCCACACCACCCAGGTCAGCGGCACCAGCCAGCCGAGCGCCTCGCGCAGCCAGGGCCAGGCCTGCTGCACCTGTTCGAGCGACCAGGCGATGCCGGCCAGCAGCGCGTGCAGCGTGGCCGGGTCGATCCAGACCGTCAGCCAGGCCGGCATCGGCCAGGCGGTGACGATGCGGGCCAGCTCGGTGGGATCACCCGGCGTCGGCAGCCCGGCGGCCCAGCCCAGCACCGCGGCCACGGCCCAGGCGCCGAGGGTCCAGAACAGCCCCATCACGGCGGCCACGACCCAGATCAGCAGTTTCACGTTCGGTGTCCTCTTCGATCGCCGCGGGACGGCGGCGCGCCGCGCTCTGACCGGCGCAGAGGCCCGGAGTTCCGCCCCGGGTGCGGATCAGACCGTGCGCCCGCCGTCCACCGGCAGCTCGACGCCGGTGATGAAGGCGGCCGCGTCGCTGGCCAGGAACACCGCCGCGGCGGCGATGTCCGAGGGCTGCGAGAAGCGCCCGAGCGGGATGGTGGCGACGAACTTCGCGCGGTTCTCCGGCGTGTCGGGCAGCCCCATGAACTGCTCGAACAGCCCGGTGACGCCCATCACCGGGCAGATCGCGTTGACGCGGATGTTCTCCGGCGCCAGTTCCACCGCCATCGACTTGGACAGCACGTTCACCGCGCCTTTGGAGGCGTTGTACCAGCTCAGCCCGGGGCGCGGGCGGATGCCGGCGGTCGAGCCGATGTTCAGGATCACGCCGCCGGTGCCGCGCCGGCGCAGGCGCGGCAGCACCGCATGGGTCATGTGGAAGATCGACTTGACGTTGACCGCGAACACGCGGTCGAAGGTCGCCTCGTCGACACCGAGCATCGGCTGGTTGCGGTGCGTGGTGCCGGCGTTGTTGACCACGATGTCCGGCACGCCGAAGGTGGCTTCGGTGTGCGCCACCAGCGCCTCGACCTCGGCGCGCACCGACACGTCGCAGGCGCAGGCCGAAGCCGCCTCGCCCAGCCGCGCGGCGACCTCGCGCGCCCGTGCACCGTCCAGGTCGGCCAGCACCACGCGGGCGCCCTCGGCCACGTAGGCCGCGGCGATGCCCTCGCCGAAGCCGCCCGCGGCGCCGGTGACGATCGCGACCTTGCCGCCCAGTTGTCCCATGGCCCGTTCCTCCTCGTGTGCGTGGCGTGGTTGTAGCGGGATCAGCCCGGCGTGTCGACGCAGCGGAACTCGAGCCGCTGCCCGGCCTCGGCGAGCGGCTGGCCGAAGGCCACCCAGCCGCGGCCGACCAGCGGCAGTTCCTCGTGGTGCACCACCACCTCGGGCCGGCCCTCGAAGGTGACGAAGCTGCCGTTGGAGCTGTGGTCCACCAGCACGAAACGGTCGCGCCGGCGCTCGATCATCGCGTGGGCGCGCGAGGCGCTGCGGTCGCGCACGGTGAGGTCGGCCTCGTGGTCGCGGCCGATCGTGACCTTGCGCCGCTCCGGGCCCATCTCGAGCGCCAGCTCGTCGAAGTGCAGCTGCAGCCGGGCATGGCCGGACTGGGCCGGCGGCACGCTGGCGATCACGGTCTGCTCCGGCGTGGGCGCCTGCCAGCCGAGCTCGACCAGGGCGATCTCCTCCTGCTTGCCCTTGACCGGCACGCGGTACAGCGGGTGCAGCTGCACCGCGCGCGCGGCCGAGAGGGCCTGCGCGGTGTCGGCATCGACCACCACCTGGCCCTTGGAGGCCAGGTCGCACAACCGCGAGGCGAGGTTGACGCTGTCGCCGAACAGGTCGCCGCCGCGCTCGACCACCGGCCCCGCATGGAAGCCGATGCGCAGGTGCAGCCGCACGCCGAGCTCCGGGCCGAGCGCCTCGACGCGCTGCTGCATCGCCACCGCCGCGTCGGCGGCGGCGTCGGGCGTGTCGAACACCGCCATCACCGCGTCGCCGATGGTCTTGACCACGCGCCCGCCGGCGGCCGCGGTGCACTCGCCCATCAGCGCCAGGCAGCGCTCGACGAGGGCGAAGGCACGCTCGTCGCCCAGCACCTCGTACAAGGCGGTGCTGCCGGCCACGTCGGCGAACAGGACGCTGCGCTCCATGCGGCCGATTCTGCCGCCGGCCCGGCACGCGCGCTTGAGGCGCGGCAAGTTGCGCCCGGCGCGGCGGCGTGCAAGATGGCACCCATGTTCGAAGCCGCCAGCCTGAAGCACGAGGTCCCGAAGGAGGTCTACGAGCGCGAGGCCGCGCTGCTGCGCGCCGCGCTGCTCAACGCGCAGTACGACCTGCACCTGGACGGCCGCTTCGCGGTGCTGGTGCTGATCGCCGGCGTCGAGGGCGCCGGCAAGCGCGAGACGGTGCACCTGCTCAACGAGTGGATGGACCCGCGCCACATCCGCAATACCGCGTTCGGCCCGCCCTCGGACGAGGAGGCCGAGCGCCCGCCGCACTGGCGCTTCTGGCGTGCGCTGCCGCCGCGCGGGCGCATCGGCATCTTCTTCGGCGCCTGGCACACCGAGCCGATCGTGCAGCGCGTGCTGGGCCGGCTCGGCGGCGGCACGTTCGCGCAGGCCACCGACGACATCCAGCGCCTCGAGACGATGCTGTGCGACGAGGGCGTGCTGCTGCTCAAGTACTGGTTCCACCTCTCCAAGCCGCAGCAGCGCAAGCGGCTGGTGGCGCTCGAGAAGGACCCGCGCACGCGCTGGCGCGTCGGCGCCAAGGAGTGGTCCTACTTCAAGCGCTACGACCGCTTCGTCGAGGTCTGCGAGCCCTTCGTGCGCCAGACCTCCACCGCCCGGGCGCCGTGGATCGTGGTGCCTGCGGCCGACCCGGCCTACCGCGCGCTGACGGTCGGCCGCCACCTGCTGGCCGCGCTGCGCGAGCGGCTCGACGACCGGGGCGCGCCGGCTGCCGCGCCCGACCGCACGCCGCCGCTGCCCGCGCCGGCCGACCGCGTCAACGTGATCAGCGCGCTGCAGCTCGACCAGCCGATGACCCGCGCCGAGTACGAGCGCGCGCTCGAGAAGTGGCAGGGCCGCCTCGCGCTGGCAGCGCGCGACCCGCGTTTCGCGCAGCTCTCGGTGGTGGTGGTGTTCGAGGGCAACGACGGCGCCGGCAAGGGCGGCGCGATCCGGCGCGTCACCGGTGCGCTGGAGGCGACGCAGGTCGACAGCATCCCGGTGGCCGCGCCCACCGAGGAGGAGCGCGCCCAGCCCTACCTGTGGCGCTTCTGGCGCCACCTGCCGCGGCGCGGCCGCTTCGCGCTGTTCGACCGCAGCTGGTACGGCCGCGTGCTGGTCGAGCGGGTCGAGGGCTTGTGCGCCGAGGCCGACTGGGCGCGCGCCTACGGCGAGATCGACCACTTCGAGCAGGCGCTGGTGCGGCACGGCAGCGTGCTCGTGAAGTTCTGGCTCGCCATCGACAAGGACGAGCAGTACCGGCGCTTCAAGCAGCGCGAGACGGTCGAGTTCAAGCGCTTCAAGATCACCCCGGAGGACTGGCGCAACCGCGAGAAGTGGGACGCCTACGAGGCCGCGGTGTGCGACATGGTCGAGCGCTGCTCCACCGCCGAGGCGCCCTGGACGCTGGTGGAGGCCAACAACAAGTACCACGCGCGCATCAAGGTGCTGAAGACGCTGTGCAAGGCGGTCGAGGCGGCGCTGGAACGGGTCGACGTGCCGGCGCCGGGGAAGGCGCGCGGACGACGCGGCTGATCGAATCCCGGCACACTGCCGGCATGCCCTCCTTCGCCTTCGACAACAGCTATGCGCGCGCGCTGCCCGGGGCCTACGTGGCCTGGAAGCCGGCCGCCGCGCCGGCGCCGCGGCTGCTGTACCTGAACGAGCCGCTGGCCGACGAACTCGGCCTGGACGCCGCCGCGCTGCGCGGCCCGGAGGGCGCCGCGCTGTTCGCCGGCAATGCCGTGCCGGAGGGCGCCGAGCCGATCGCGCAGGCCTATGCCGGCCACCAGTTCGGCGGCTTCTCGCCGCAGCTCGGCGACGGCCGCGCGCTGCTGCTCGGCGAGCTGGTCGACCGCCACGGACGGCGCCGCGACATCGCCTTCAAGGGCTCGGGCCGCACGCCCTTCTCGCGCGGCGGCGACGGCAAGGCCGCGCTCGGCCCGATGCTGCGCGAGGTGCTGGTCGGCGAGGCCATGCACGCACTCGGCATCCCGACCACGCGCGCGCTCGCGGTGGCCGGCACCGGCGAGCCGGTCTACCGCGAGCGGCCGCTGCCCGGCGCCGTGCTGACCCGCGTGGCCGCCAGCCACCTGCGCGTGGGCACCTTCCAGTTCTTCGCCGCGCGCGGCGACCTCGAGCAGCTGCGCCGCGTGGCCGACTACAGCATCGCGCGCCACGACCCGGCCCTGGCCGGCGCGCCGGAGCGTTTCCTGGCACTGCTGCGCGCGGTGGCGCAGCGCCAGGCCACGCTGATCGCGCAATGGCTGAACGTCGGCTTCATCCACGGTGTGATGAACACCGACAACATGACGATCTCCGGCGAGACGATCGACTACGGCCCCTGCGCCTTCATGGAGGCCTACGACCCCGCGGCCGTGTTCAGCAGCATCGACCACGGCGGCCGCTATGCCTACGGCAACCAGCCCGGCATCGCACGCTGGAACCTGGCGCGTTTCGCCGAGACGCTGCTGCCGCTGATGGCGGGCTCGGACGACGAGGCCGCGATCCAGCAGGCGGTGGCGCAGGCCAGCGAGGTGATCGACGCGTTCCCCGGCTGGTTCGAGGCGGCCCTGCTGGACGGCCGGCGCCGCAAGCTCGGCCTGGCCGGGGAAGACCCCGCCGACGCCGCACTGGCGCAGGACTGGCTTGCGCTGCTGCAGGCGCAGGCAGTCGACTTCACGCTCGGCTGGCGGCGCCTGGCCGACGCTGCCGACGGCGACGAGGCGCCGCTGCGCGCGCTGTTCGCCGAGCCGGCCGCGCTCGAGCCCTGGCTGGCACGCTGGCGCGCACGCGGAGCGCACGACGGCGCGGCGATGCGGCGCGCCAACCCGTGGATCATCCCGCGCAACCACCGCGTCGAGGAGGCGCTGGCCGCGGCGACGAACGACGACGACCTGGCGCCCTTCGAGCAGTTGCTCGCCGCGCTGCGCCGCCCCTGGGACGAGGACGCGGCACTGGCGCGTTACGCCGAGCCGGCGCCGGCCGCCGTCACCGCGGGCTACCAGACCTTCTGCGGGACCTGAACGCGGCCATGCTCGGCGCCATCGCGGGCGACGTGCTCGGCTCGGTCTACGAGCGGTCCAACGTGAAGACCAAGGCCTTCGCGCTGTTCGCGCCGGGCAGCCGCTGCACCGACGACAGCGTGCTCACCATCGCGCTGGCCGAGGCGCTGCTGAGCGGGGCCGACCTGGCGGCCACGCTGCGCGCCCACCACCGGCGCTACCCGGAGGCGGGTTTCGGCCCGACCTTCCTCGCCTGGGTGAACGCCCCGCCCGGCAGCCCGGCGCCGCGCAGCGCCAGCAACGGCGCGGCGATGCGCATCAGCCCGGTCGGCTGGGCCTTCGACCGGCTCGACGAGGTGCTGCAGGCCGCCCGCGACTGCACCGTGCTGACGCACGACCACCCCGAC
This sequence comes from Piscinibacter caeni, assembly GCA_003265685.1. Lineage (GTDB taxonomy): Bacteria > Pseudomonadota > Gammaproteobacteria > Burkholderiales > Burkholderiaceae_C > Piscinibacter > Piscinibacter caeni. Next base: position 8,792 of record QJOU01000018.1, read on the forward strand.
GCGGTGGCCGGCGCACAGGCCACCGCCAGCGCGGTGTTCCTGGCGCGGCAGGGAGCGACGAAGGCGGCGATCGCGGCGCACCTGGAGGCGGCCTTCGGCTACGACCTGTCGGTGCCGCTGGACGAGGTGCGCCCGCACTACGCGTTCGACCTGTCCTGCGCCGGCACCGTGCCGCAGGCGCTGCGCGCCTTCCTCGAATCGACCGACGTCGAGGACGCCCTGCGCAACGCGATCTCGATCGGCGGCGATTCGGACACCCTGGCCTGCATCGCCGGCGCCGTGGCCGAGGCCTTCTACGGCGGCGTGCCGGCGCACCTGGCCGGGCCGGCCTGGCAGGCGCTGGACGAGGCGCAGCGCGGGGTGACGGCGCGCTTCTGCCGCACCCACGGCGTGCCGACGGCGCTGCCGCGCTGAGCGACGCTCAGCGACACCGGGCCGCGCCGCTATCCTGCCGCGCCATGCCGGACGACAACCAGATCCTCATCCCGCCCTCGTTCGTCGCGCTGTTCGTGCCGCCCGGCCGCCAACGGCCGAGCGAACCGCGCGAGCACATCGCCGAGCGCTACGAGCTGTGCGAGGACTTCGCGCAGATGCTGGTGGAGACCGCCACCACGAAGCGCTTCGAGCTCGGCGCGCACGAGGACGACGTGCTCGAGCGCATAGCCCGCGGGCTGCAGGCGCCCGGCTCGCTGCTGTCCGAGGCGGAGGCCGGGTGGGTGCTGACGCGGCTGCGCGAACTGCTCGGCTGGGACGCGGGGAGATGTTAGAATCCGCCATTGGCGCGCGCCGGCCCTGTCAAGCCTTGTCGAAGGCAGTCCCAGCAGCGTCGAGATCCGAAGTTGATCTCCATCCCCTGCCAGACTCCCTGATCGCCCCGGCGGTCCGCTCGATCTGGCTGCCCCTGGCCCGCGGCGAACGACCCTGCCGGCCAGCCGCCGGACAGAGCTCATCCCACGCCGCGCGCCTTCGCTGCGCGCACCCTCCACCCGAACGGCCCACGGCGTACCCGCCGTCGTTGATGCTGCCTGGCGCAGCAACCGGGCCGGTCGTCGCCCAAACCCCCGCCGAAGGAACGAAACTGCATGGCCAAGGAAGAACTGATCGAGATGAACGGCGTCGTGAACGAGATCCTGCCCGACTCGCGCTTCCGCGTGACGCTGGACAACGGGCACAAGCTGATCGCCTACACCGGCGGCAAGATGCGCAAGCACCACATCCGCATCCTGGCGGGCGACAACGTGTCGCTGGAGCTCTCGCCCTACGACCTGAGCAAGGGCCGCATCACCTTCCGTCACCTCGAGCGCCGCGGCCCCGGCCCCGCCGCCCGCCCGCCGCGCCGATGACCCTCGGCCCGGCCGTCGACACCACCCCATTCTTCAGCCTTCACGTCAGGAGGCTGCTGACCCGCACCGGCGATAGCTGGGGCATTTTTTCAACGCATCCAGCAAGGATAGACAACATGACGATCGAAACCGGCACCGTGAAGTGGTTCAACGAAGGCAAGGGCTTCGGCTTCATTGCCCCCGACAACGGCGGCAAGGACCTGTTCGCCCACTTCAAGGAAATCCAGGGCACGGGCTTCAAGACGCTGACCGAGAACCAGCGCGTGGAGTTCGAGGTGACCCAGGGCCAGAAGGGCCCTCAGGCTTCGCGCATCCGCGCGATCTGAGCCCGCCGCGAGCGCAGGCTCGCCGCGATAAAGGCCCGGCGCGAAAGCGCCGGGCCTTTTTCTTTTCTGCCGCGGCACCGGCGCGGGCCCGTTGGTCGTTCAGCCCTGGCGCGGCAGGTTGGCCGTGACCAGCGCCGCCCCGAGCGTCACCAGCCACGAGAAGTAGGCCCACAGCAGGAACAGCGGGATCACCGCGAACGCGCCGTAGACGGCCCGGTAGGTCGGCAGCTTGAGCAGGTAGGCCGCGAAGCCGCGCTTGCCGAGCTCGAGCGCCGCGCTGGCCAGCAGCGCCCCGAGCAGCGCGTCACGCCAGCGCACGCGGGTGTTCGGCACGTAGCGGAACAGCGCCGACAGCCCGGCGAAGGTGATCACCGCAGGCCCCAGGTCCAGCACGAAACGCGCCGAGGGCGGCAGCGGCCCGAGCCAGCCCATCGAGACGCCGAGCAGGTAGGAACTGGCCCACAGCATCACGCCCAGCAGCGGCGGCGCCGCCAGCAGCACCAGCAGGTACAGGCCGACGCGCCGCAGCCAGGGACGCGGGCGTCGCACGGCCCAGATCTGGTTGAGCGCGTTCTCGATCGTCAGCAGCATCGCCAGCGCGGTGCCGAGCAGGAACAGCGAGCCCAGCCAGGTCAGCTCGGCCGCGTTGGCGGCAAAGCGGTGCAGGTGGGCCAGCACAGTGCGCGCGATGTCGGGCGGCAGCAGGCTGCCGAGCAGGTATTTCTCCAGCGCCGCCGCGAAGCGCTCGAAGGCCGGGAACTGCGTGAACAGCGCGAAGCCCACCGCCACCAGCGGCACCGCCGCGAGCAGCGTGGTGAAGGTGAGGCTGCCGGCCACCTGCGGCAGCCGCTCCTGCCGGGCACGGCGCACGGTGAGGCGGATCAGGGTGAACATGCGCAGCGTGCAGGGCGGAACCGGGGTCGGCACCGATTGTGACCGCCCGCCGCGGCCGCGCCGGCCGCGTTCAGCGCACCGGCGCCCTCGTCACCCGCCGGTGGCCGTCACGATGCCGGACTGGAACTCGACCGCCCAGCCGAGCGACATGGCCGCCATCACCGCCGCACTCGCGAGCGAGATCACGCGCCACGCCGCCGGCCGCGCGAGCCAGGCCGACGCGAGCCGCGCGCCGTAGGCCAGGCCGCAGAACCACAGCCCCGAGCCGGCCAGCGCGCCGGCGCCGAAGGCCGGGCGCAGCTCGGCCGGCAAGGCGGCCCCGGTGACGCCGACGAGCAGCAGCGTGTCGATCCAGACCGCCGGGTTGCCGAAGGTCACCGCCGCGGTCTCGGCCAGCGAGCGGCGCAGCGCCGGCCCGCCGGCCGGGCCCGGCGCGTCGGTCAACGCCGGCGGCCGGCGCGCATCGCCGAGGGCACGCCACGCGAAACCCGCCAGCACCAGCGCGGCGATGCCGGCGAGCAAGGGTGCGAGCGCGTCGATGCGTCCCACCGCATCGGCCGCGCCGGCCAGCGCGCCGCCAACCAGCAGCGCATCGCCGGCGATGCACAGCGCGACGGTCGCGCCGACATGCCGCCGTGCCAGCCCGGTGCGCAGCACGTGCAGGTTCTGCGGGCCCAGCGCCGCGATCGTGGCGAGCGAGAGCGCCAGGCCCTGCAGGAAGGTGGCCGCGACCTCCATCAGCGCAGCGGAGTGAAGCTGTACTCGATGAGGGTCGGCAGCTGCGCCCCGCTGTTGTAGGCGCCGCTGAAGCCGCTCGTTCCGCCGCCGGCGATCGGCACGTCGTCGGCCAACAGGTAGACCCCGCCGGCGCTCGTCGTCATCGGCAGCGTGCTGCCGTCGGCGCACATGCCGGTGGCCTGCACCGTCTGCCCCGCGGCGTTCGCGAAGCCGTCGAACAGGCTCGCGACGGTGTCGAACTTCAGCGAATGGTTGCTGGCGCCGGTCGGGATCGTCAGCGTCGTCTCCCACTGCGTGCGGCAGTTGTTGAGGTCGCCGACGAAGCTGACCGTCAGCGTGCCGCTCTTGACGCGGTAGTAGCGGTAGCGGCGCGTCGGGTCGTCGTCGGGCTCGAGTTCCCAGACGAGGTTGGCGATCTTCGTCGTCGTCGAGCCGACACCGTAGGCGACGGTGGTGCTCGTCATCTGCCACTCGCGCGGCAGCGCGGACGGGTCCTGCACCTTGGGCGCGGCGTCGAGCACCGTGAAGCCGCCCTCGGGCAGCGAGAGCGCGAAGCGCAGCGCCAGCGTCTCGCCAGGCTGCGTGTCGGTGCCCAGCGGCAGCTCGAACTCGAAGCGCAGGCGGTCCTCGCCGTCGACGACCGCGCTGCCGGCCAGCGGCAGCTGCGCGAGCGTGTTGCCGTCGCGCGAGACGCGCAGCGCCACGCCGTCGAGCCGCTCGGGCGTCAGGCCGTCGACCTGCAGCGCGAGGCGCAGCGTGTCGGGCTGGCCGTCGCCGGGGCGCGAGAGTGCATGCACGGCGCCGCCGTCGGCGAGCAGCTCGCCGCCGGTCAGGTCGCGCACGCGGAGCAGGTCGCGCACGCGGAGCAGATCGCGCAGGCGGATGTCGCGCTGGTTCGAGACGAGCCGCGTGCCGTCCTCCTGCGCCAGCGAATCGCCCAGGCGTGCCATTGCCTCCTGCACCGAGAGGCCGCGGCCGAGCAGCTCGTACAGCGCATCGCCCACGCCCTGCGCGAACTCGGCGTACACCACGTTCGAGAAGCCGAGCGTCACGCCGCTGCTGCCGCCCAGCGAGGCCATCAGCGTCGGGTCGCCGCCGAGGCAGGCGTCGATGAAGACCAGCTTCTGGTTCAGCCCCTGCGGGTAGACGGCGCGGAAGAAGTCCGGCGTCACCGCGAGGTGCCGGTGCCCCTTGCGCGTGACGAACAGCTCGACCCCGGGGCGCCCGGCGGCCGCGATGTCGTCGGCCGGCTGCACCGTGACGCCGACGTCGATGCCGATGCGGCACGGGTCGATGCGCTGGCCGGTGGCGCGGTCGCGGCACAGCTCGGCACCGTGCGTCGACAGGTGCACCACGTCGTAGTCGGCGAAGCTCGCGTACTCGTCGATCCAGACGGTGCGCTCGTCCTCGCTGCTGTTCTGGCGCAGCGTGATGTCGTAGCCGTCGATCGCCGCGAGGCGCGCCACGACATGGTCGACCGCGAAGGTCTCGTGCTGCCAGCGGAACGGCGACAGCACCAGCGCCTTGCGCTGCGTGGCCCCGGCGCGGATCACGCCCTGGGCCTGCTTGCGCGGTGCCGCGGCGAGGCTCGCCGCGGCGCCGGCCGGGGCGAGCGGCCGGCTTTCGTCGGCCAGCACCCAGACGCCGCGGCCGCCGGGCAGGCGGAAGCGGATCGCGCGCTCGTCGTGCTGGATCTCGGCCAGCGTGGCCTGGGCCTTCAGCCAGGCGGCGGCGGCGTCGGTGTCGCCGCCGGCATCGAGGCGGGCCGCGACGTCGCCGCCGAGGCGGTTGCTCTCGGCGACGACGGCGGCGTCGACCTGCGACCAGTCGCAGGGATAGGCGAGGCGCTCGCACTCGAGCGCGGAGTTCGGCGCCGGCTGGCCGGGCGCAGGCGTCCCGGTGCCGCCACCGCCGCAGGCGGACAGCGCGAGCAGCGCGGCCAGCGCGGCGGCGCGCGCCGCCTGGCGGCCGGCCGCAGCGGCGAGGCGCTGCAGGGCAAGGTGCAGGTTCATCACGAGGTCTCTCCAGGGGATCGGGGGCACGGCGCGCGGTGCGCCGCAGCGAGCCGGCACTGTCGGCGCGCGGGCGCCGGAAGTCGTCTCGGCACGGTCTCGAAACCGTCTCGGCCGCCGTGACGGCTTTCGCTACAGTCGCCGCGACGCCAGCGCGCCATGTCGATCGCCCCGCCCGCCTCCACCACCCTCGCCTTCGGCCCCTTCGTGCTCGACGAAGCCGCCGGCCGGCTGCGCCGCGACGACGGCACGCCGCTGGAGCTGCCGCCGCGCGATTTCGCGGTGCTGTGCTTCCTCGCCGGACGTGCCGGCCGGCTGGTGACCAAGGACGAACTGCTCGACGCGGTCTGGGGCCACCGCTTCGTCACCGAGTCGGTGCTGAAGACGGTGGTCAGCCGGCTGCGCGCGGTGCTCGGCGACGATCCCAGGCAGCCGGCCTACATCGAGACGGCGCCGCGGCGCGGCTACCGTTTCGTCGCCGTGCCGCGGGTGCTGGCGGCGGCCGCGGTGGCCGCACCGGCCGCAGGGCCATCACCAGCCAGCGGCAACCTGCCGCCCGCGCTGCCGCCGCTGCACGGCCGCATCGGCGACATCGCGGCGATCTGCCGCCAGCTCGAGGCGCAGCGCTGGGTCACGATCACCGGCCCGGGCGGCATGGGCAAGACCCGGCTCGCACAGGCCGTCGGCCAGCAGCTGCGCGGCCAGTTCCGCGACGGCGTGTTCCTCGTCGAACTCGCCGCGCTCGCCGACGGCGTCGCGCTGCCCGGCACGATCGCCCATGCGCTCGGGCTGCCCGGCAAGGCGGCGCAGGCCTCGGCCGAAGCGCTCGGGCGGGCGCTGTCCTCGCTCGAGCTGCTGCTGGTGCTCGACAACGCCGAGCAGATCGCCGCGGCCGTGGCGCCGCTGGCCGTCACGCTGCTCGCCCAGGCGCCGCACCTGACGCTGCTCGTCACGAGCCAGACGCCAGTGCGCGGCAGCGGCGAGACGCTCTACCGGCTGCACGGCCTGCCGGTGCCGCCACCGCCGGCGGCACACGACCGCCGGCGCACGCCGCGCGCCCCGGCGCCGGTTCCCGGCAGCACGGCGAGCGCAGGTGCCGGCAACGCCGTCTCGCTGTTCGTCGAACGAGTGCAGGCGCTGCTGCCCGGCTGGTCGCTTACCGAGAGTGACCTGCCCGCCGTGCATGACCTCTGCCGCCGGCTCGACGGCATCCCGCTCGCGCTCGAACTCGCCGCCGCGCGTGTGCCGCTGCTCGGCGTGGCCGGCGTGCGCGAGCGGCTCGACCACCGGCTGCGGCTGCTGACCCGCGGCGCACGCAGCGCGCCGGCCCGGCAGCAGACGCTGGAGAACGCGCTGCAGTGGACCTTCGAGCTGCTCGATCCGCTGCGCCAGGCGGTCTGGCGCCGGCTCGGCGTGTTCACCGGCAGCTTCACGCTGGAGGCGGCACAGCAGGTCGTGGCCGACGACACGATCGACGAATGGGCAGTGCTCGATGCGCTCGACACGCTGGCCGACCATGCGCTGCTGCAGACCCTGCCCGGCGCCACGCCGCAACTGCCGCTGCGCTACCGGCTGCTCGAGAGCCCGCGCGCCTTCGCGCTCGCGCAGCTGCAGGCCGCCGGCGAGGAGGCGCTGCTGCGCGAGCGCCATGCGCGCGCGGTGCTCGGCCTGCTGCAGCGCATGAGCAGCCGCTGGCTCGACACGCCGACGCTCGAGTGGCAGCAGCAGGTGCTGCCCGACCTCGGCAACCTGCGCAGCGCCTTCGCGTTCGCCCGGGCCGAGCCGTCGCGCGCACCGCTCGCGCTGGCGCTGGCGGCCTGGGGCGTCTCGCTCTGGCTGGCCGGGGATGCGACACGCGAGGCGGTGGCGGCGGTCGATGCCGTCGCGCCGCTGGTCGACGATCCCGGCGTCGAGGCGGCCGCACGCGCGCGCTACTGGCTCGCGATCGCCCAGCTCGGCACCGCGATGCTGCTGCCGGCCGAGCGCGGCCATGCCGCCGCCGGCCAGGCGCTCGAGGCCGCCCGCGCGCTCGGCGATGCGACCGGCATGTACTGGGCGCTGAGCCACCGCATCGCCACCGCGCAGTGGGCCGACCCGCACTTCGACAAGGCCGCCGCGCTCGCGCAGATGCGCGCGCTCGAGGCACCGGACTGGCCGCCGCTGCGCGGCCGGCTGCTGCGCTTCGCCCTCGCGCTCGACGAGATGTATGCGAACCGCTGGCCCGAATGCCGCGACCGCTTCCGCGCGGAATACGAGCTCGCGCGCCGGCTCGGCGACCTGCGCACCGCGTGGATCGCCGGAGCCAACCTGGCGCACGCGCTGGTCGTGCTCGATGCGCCGGCCGAGGCACTCGCGGTCGCGCGCGAGGTGGTCGCGCAGGCACGCGAGCACGGCCGGCTGCGCACCGCCTGGGGCGCGCTGAACATGCAGGGGGTGGCGGCGATCCGCCTCGGCGCGCGCGCCGAGGCCGAGGCCGCGATGCGCGAACTGCTCGCATTGCAGACGGTCGACGGCTCGCTCGCCTGGACCATCGACCACTGGCCGGCGCTGCTGCGGCTGCGCGGCGAGCACGACAACGCCGCGCGCCTGGTCGGCCTCGCCGATGCGATGGCTGCGCGGGCCAGCGCGCCGCGCGGCGTGCTGCCGCGCAAGCTGCACGAGGACGACGTGGCCGCGCTGCGCGCGACGCTCGGCGAGGCGGTGCTCGCCGAACGCCGTGCCGAGGGCGCCGCCTGGCAGGAGGCCGACCTGCAGCGCGTGGTGCGCGGCACGGCGCCGGGCTGAGCGACGCGCGGGCCTCGATCCTCAGGCGCCGGGGTCCTCGAAGATCGCCACCGCGCGTGTCCAGCCGGCCGAGGCGCCGCGGATCTTGTGCGGGAAGCAGCTGATCACGAAGCCATGCGGCGGCAGCGCCTCGAGGTTGTGCAGCTTCTCGAGGTGGCAGTAGCCGATGTCGCGGCCGGCCTTGTGGCCTTCCCAGATCAGCGCCTTGTTGCCGGTCTCGGCCACCTTCTTGGCGGTGTAGGAGAACGGCGCATCCCAGCTCCAGGCGTCGGTACCGGTCAGCCGCACGCCGCGTTCGAGCAGGAACATCGTCGCCTCGTAGCCCATGCCGCAGCCGGCGCCGACGTAGTCGTTGTTCCCGTAGCGCGAGCCGGCGCGGGTGTTGACGACGACGATGTCCAGCGGCTGCAGGTCGTGGCCGATGCGCTTCAGCTCGGCCTCGACGTCGGCGGCGGTGGCGACGTAGCCGTCGGGGAAGTGGCGGAAGTCGAGCTTCACGCCGGGCTGGAAGCACCACTCGAGCGGCACCTGGTCGATCGTGATCGACGGCCGGCTGCCGCCGTTCTTCGCATCCTGCGTCGAATGGAAGTGCCAGGGCGCATCGAGGTGCGTGCCGTTGTGCGTGGTCAGCGTCACCCACTCGGCCGCGGCGGCCTCGCCGTCGGGATAGTCCTCGGGCGTGGTGCCCGGCAGCATCGCCATGAACTCGTGCAGCGTGTCGGCGTGCTTCTGGTAGGTGATCTTCGGCGCCAGCGGCGGCGGGTCGGACAGCACGTCGTTCTCGAGGTAGATCGACAGGTCGACGAAGCGGCGCTTGCCGCGTGTGTTGAGATTCATGCGGCCTCCTGCCGGGCCGCCCCAAGGGAGGCCGAGCCCCCTCGGGGGGCAGCGAACGAAGTGAGCGTGGGGGTCGTCATGCGGCCTCCCGGGCGACGAAACGCTGGTCGATCGCGCCGAACACGCTGCGGCCCTGCGCATCGAGCGCCTCGAAGCGCATGCGCTCGCCGAAGCGCAGCCAGGGTGTGGCCGGCTGGCCCTTGGCGATCGTCTCGAGCGCGCGCACTTCGGCGAGGCAGGCGGAGCCGACCTGCTCGGCACGCCGGTTCGAGACGGTGCCCGAGCCGAGCACCGTGCCCGCGCGCAGGTCGCGGTTGTAGGCGAGGTGCGCGAGCAGTTCGCCGAAGCTCCAGTCCATCTCGGCGCCGTTGGGTCGGCCGACGAGTTCGCCGTTGCGGATCACGCGCAGGTCGAGCCGGATGCGGCCGTCGCGCCAGGCGTCGCCGAGTTCGTCCGGCGTCACCGCCACCGGCGCGAAGGTCGTCGCCGGCTTGGCGTTGATGAAGCCGAAGCCCATCTGCATCTCCGGGATCACGAAGCGGCGCATGCTGACATCGTTGAGCAGCACGACGAGGCGGATCGCCTGTGCGCAGGCCGCGGCGGGGCTGCCCGCCGCGATGTCGTCGACGATCACGCCGAACTCGCCCTCGTAGTCGCAGTTGTCGGCTTCATTGGGGAACGGGTAGTCGTCGCACGCGCCGCGGAAGTCGTCGGCCTGGCGCTGCACGAGGATGGGCACGCCTTCGGGCCGCTTGACCGTCAGGTTGAATGCCCGCTCCATGATGTGGCCGTGGTTCAGGAAGGCCGACGCGTCGACGAACTGGTGCGCGCGCGGCAGCGGCGCCATGGCCTGGGCCGGGTCGAAGGCGAAGGCGCCCGGTACGTTGCCGGCGTCGAGCGCGTCGGCGAGGCTGCGCAGCTCACGCTCGCAGCGCGACCAGTGGTCGAGCGCGGCCTGCAGCGTCGGCGCGATGCCGGCGGCATCCACCGCGCGAGCCAGGTCGCGCGAGACGATCACGAGGCGGCCGTCACGGCTGCCGTTCTTCAGGGTGGCGAGTTTCATCGTCGTGGGTCCGAGGTCCTCGGGGTCAGGATTCGATCGCGCGGCGACACAGCGTGGGCAGGTCGCCGTCGTGGCGGAAGCCGGCCGCGTCGGCGGCCGGCGTGCGCAGCGGAGGGAAGCGGCCGAACAGCGCCTCGATGCGCGGCTCGGGTGCGAAGTGCACGAGCTCGCGCACCTGCGGCCCGTGCACCGCGGCAAGCGCGTCGACCAGTTCGGCCATCGAGAAGCGCAGCGTCGGCAGCGCGAGCGCGCGGTGCGCGGGCAGCGCCGCGGTGTCCACAGCCGCCGCGTGCAGCAGGTTGTCGACGACGTTCGGCGTCGAACTGGCCCAGGTCGTCGCCGCGGGCGACATCGGGCAGGTCACGTCGCGGCCCGCGGCCGGGTCGCGCAGCAGGTCGCTGAGGAAGGCGGAGAGCTGGCCGGTGCGCGCCGGCGGGCGCGCCAGCACGCCGGGCAGGCGCAGCGAGAGGCCGTCGCACCAGCGGCGCCGCGCGAAGTCCGCGACGGCGATCTCGCCCATCAGCTTCTGCGCGCCGTAGGTCATGGCCGGGCGGGTGGGCGTGTCGTCGTCGACGAGCGCCGGCATCGCCGGGCCGTAGACCGCGATCGTGCTCGCGAACACCACACGCGGCACCGGCCCGCCGCGCTCCACCTGGGCCTTGCAGGCCTCCAGCAGGTGCAGCGTGCCGAGCAGGTTGACGTCGCGCGCCGGCCCGTACTGCTGCTCGGCGGTGCCGCCGGGAATGCTCGCGAGATGGACCAGCAGGTGCACCGGCTCGGCGAACGCGCGCGCAACGACGCCCGCGTCGGCGATGCTGCCCTCGATCCGGCGCACGCCGGCCGGCGCGGCGTCGCCGAACGCGAGGTCGAGCAAGGTCAGCGCACCGAGCGGCCGCGCGCCGACGCGCCGCTCGCGCAGCAGGCGCGCGACCAGCGCCCGGCCGACGAAGCCGCCGGCGCCGGTGACGACGACGTGGACCGCCGTGGCCGGATCGCTCATCGCCGCGCCAGCGCCGCCGCAATCGACGGCTCGTATTGCCCGTCGACCAGCACGAAGAGCATGCGGCACGGCCGCCCCGAGCGGTTCGCCCACGCATGGTTGGTGCCGCGCTGCACGACCACGCTGCCGGGCTTGAGCAGCACCTCGGAGTCGTCGAGCACCAACGTCATCTCGCCCTCGATGACGATGCCGTAGTCGACCGACTCGGTGCGGTGCATCAGCGGGTGCGGCGAATCGGCCTTCACGGTGGACGCCGCCACGTCGCCGATCTGCGCGAAGGCCTCGCCCATGCGCTGCGCGCCGCCGGCGAGGAACTCGGCGGTGTCCGGCGGGATGTCGACGAAGCGGATGCGCGTGCCCTGCTTCGGCGGCGGCAGCATCAGCGGGGCGAGCGTCGGGTCCGGCCCGTTGTCGACCGGCGCCGGCGTGCCGCTCGTCGACCAGACCTCGTGGAACACCGTGCCGCGGATGGCCGCGATCTCGGCCACCGTCGGCAGCGGGCCGTTGCTCGCGACGATCGCCCTGCCGTCGGCAGCGTGGCCGGTGACCACGCGGTGGATGTCGGGAAAGCTCATGCCGGCATCTCCTGCGGCAGCGCCGCCCGCGGCGACGGCAGCTGCCGGAAGCACAGCACCGACACCGCGGCGATCACCGCGGCGGCGAGCGCGAGGCTGCCGTAGCCGACGGCCTTGACCAGCGTGCCGCCGAGGATCGGGCCGATCGCCGCGCCGGTCATGATCATCGCGGGCGTCGCGGCGAGCGCGCGGCCGCTGGGTTCCAGCCGCGCCAGCAGGCCGAACGCGAAGGTGTGGGCGAAGATCATCACCGCGGCGAACACCGAGGCCGCGGCCGCATACGGGGCGAAGGCGGTCGACAGCATGATCACCGCGACGCCGAGCGCCTGCAGCACCGGGCCGGCCAGCAGCACGCTGCGCGCCTCCAGCCGCCGCTCCAGCAAGGCGGCCAGCGGCGCCGGCAGCAGGTTCACCACGCTCAGCGCGACCAGCACCGCCGCGACCGCCGGGGCCTCGAAGCCGCGCGCTGCGGCCACGCGCTCGAGGAAGGCGAAGGTCATCGCCTGCACCAGGCCCATGCAGCCGATGCCGGCGATGCCGAACCACACCGCCCGCGGGAACGGCACGGCCGGTGCCGCAGCAGCCGACGGCGCAGCCGGCGCATCCACCTGCGGGAAGGCCAGCAGCGCAACCACCGCGGCCACGCCCATCACCACGGCGAAGGCGCGGAACAGCATCGGCCCGCCGAGCGTGGCCAGCAGCGGCGGCACCGTCGCGAAGAAGGCGATCGCGAACACGCCGAGCGCCGCGCCGACCAGCGCGAACAGCCGGTGCGGGTTGGCCGAGCGCGCGATCGTGCCGTGCGTGACGCTCAGCGCCGAACCCGCCGCGAGGCCCGCCAGCGCATGCAGCCCGGCCATCGCGCCGAAGCCGCTCTGCGCCGACGCGGCGAAGAAGGCGAGCGCCGCGAGGCCGAAGCCCGCCACCGCGACGAGCCGCCGCGGCAGCCGGGCGAAGCGCGGCGCGAGCACGGCGCTCGCGAGCACGGCGCCGACCAGGAAGATCGTCGCGAGGCCACCGGCCTGCTGCGGGTCGAACCGGTAGTGCGCCATCAGCGTGCCCACCCAGACGGGCAGCGCCACCAGGTCCACCATGCCGGCGCAATGCGCCACCATCAGCGCGAGGCACCCGCGCTTCGAAGCGGTCGTGATCATCGTGGGGTCTCCGTCCGCGGTTCAGATCGGCTGCGCCAGCGCGATCAGCGAGTCGCGCATGATCTGCGCGTGCTCGTCCTTGCTGCCGCCGGTCATCTCGATCTCGCCGAGGCGGAACGAGTTCTCGACCACCATCCGGCAGCGCTCCCAGCGCCGGTCCTGAAAGGCCTGCAGCGCATCCGGCACCGGCGCCCCGCGTGACAGCTCCTCGGCCAGCACCAGCGCATCCTCGATGCCGATGCAGGCGCCGCTGGCCAGGTGCGGCGTGGTCGCATGCACCGTGTCGCCGATCAGCACGACGCGGCCGCGGAACCAGGGGCGCGGCATCAGCAGGCCTTCCAGCGGGCGGAAGACGATCTGCGCCTGCTCGTCGATCTGCTCGCGGATGCGCTGCAGCAGCGGCGCCGGGAACTCGGCCAGCAGCGCGCGCAGCAGCGGCGCGAAATCCTTCGGGTCCACGCGCTCGTTGTTCGGCCGGTGCTCGGTGAGGAACAGGTACATCTGCTCCTTCGAGACCGGGTTCACGCCGGGCTTCACGCGGCCCATCCACATCATCGCGGTCGTCACCTCGGGCGGCCGCGGCAGCACCGCGCGCCACACCGCCTGGCCGCTGTAGCGCGGCTTGGGCGCAGCGGGGAACAGCGCCTCGCGGGTCTTCGAATAGAGGCCGTCAGCGCCGATCACGAGCTCGTAGCGGCGCCGCTGGCCGTCGGTGAAGCTCACGTCCACGCCCTCGGCGTCCTGCTCGATCGCGGTGAAGGTGCTGCCGAGCATCACGTTCGTGCCGGAGGCGCGTGTCGCGTCGGCGAGGATCTTCGCGAGCACCGGCCGCATGATCCCGCCGCCGCCGGGCACGTCCGGCCCGGCGATGCGCGGCGTCGGCAGCTCGGCCACCTCCGGGCCGTGCGGTGCGCAGATCTTCAGGCCGTCGGCGGCGTTGCCCTCGCGCAGGAAGGCCTCGAGGATGCCGAGCTGGCGGAAGGCGCGCAGCGTCGCGCCGCCGAGGCTGATGCCGGCGCCGTAGTTGCGCCAGCCGGCGTCGATCTCGGCGAGGTCGACCTCGGCGCCGCGTTTGCGCAGTTCGATGGCGGCAGCCATGCCGGAAAAGCCGCCGCCGATGATCAGGATGCGTCGGGCTGCGAGCGTCATGGATGGGTCTCCTCGAAGGGTGTCGCGGCGAGGTGCACCTCGCCGTCGTCGTGCAGGGTCAGCGGCACCGGCGTCAGCGCATCGCCCAGGCAAGGCCCGAGCGTGCAGACACCGGTGTCGATCTCGAACAGCGCGCCGTGCGCCGCGCAGACGATACGGTCGCAGGCGGCGTTCAGGTAGGCGTCCTTGCGCCAGGGCAGCGGCGTGCCGTGGTGCGGGCAGGCGTTCTCGTAGCCGCGCAGCACCGCGCCGCGGCGCACGACGAAGACGGTGTCGCGGCCGCTCGCACGCGGGTCGAAGCCGCGCGCGCCGCCGTCGGGCAGGTCGTCGAGGTGGCAGAGGCGCATGGGGTGGTCCACGGCGATCCTCGTCAGTGCTTCGGCGGCGGGCCCGACGGGAACCACTTCTGCGTCGGCTTGAACAGGAACAGCTGCGAGCTGTCCTCGTTGGCGGTGGCCTCGCGCGGCGCCCAGCTGCCGTCGTGCAGGTCCATGTCGGCGTCGTACTCGACGTGGCAGCCCAGCGGCGAGTTGAAGTACCAGAACCAGTTGCTGCCGAACTTGTGGCGCCCCGGGCCCCAGAAGCTCTCGTAGCCCTTCTCGACGAAGCGCGTGCCGGCCAGCAGCACCTCGGTCGGCCCGCCCATGTGGAAGGTGAAGTGCTCGCAGCCCTTCATGAACGGCGGCGTCTGGATCATGAACAGGGTGTGGTGCTCCAGCGTGCCGGCCGGCCGCATGAAGGGGCCGGTGCCGGTGAAGCGGTCGGTGGTCACGAAACCGAGCCGCGCGTAGAAAGCCTCGGCCTTGGCGGCATCCGGCACGAAGTAGACGACATGCGAGAGCGAACGCGGCCGTGCCGCCATCTCCGGGCTCAGGCCGAGGCGGTTGACGCCGCGCTGCGGCGCCGCGCCCGGCGCGTTGACGCTCTCCGCCGGCAGGTCGATCTTCCGGCGCACCGTCACCTGGAACGCGAGCGCGAAGCCCATGTCATCGGTGCAGCGCAGCACGCCGTCGCGGCGCGTCACCTCGCGGTCGCGCTTCAGCTCGCGCTCGATCGCCTCGAGCGTGGCCGCATCGGCGACGCCGTAGACTGTTTCGCGCAGCAGGCTCGCGGTGCCGAGGCCGGGCGGCAGCGAAGGATCGTCCTTCGCGCGGATCACGACGGCGGTGCCGTCCAGCGCCTCGAAGCGGCCGCTGCCGGCGTCGGTGAGGCCGTAGTCGATCAGGTACTGCCGGCAGGCGGCGAGGTCGTCGACGCCGAAGACGAGCGCGTCGGGTCCGATGATGTTCATCCGTGGGTTCTCCGTTCGGGTTCAGGTGCGGGCGCCGAGCGTCTCGGCGACCCAGTCGGCGATGGTGTGGCCGGCATTGATGCTGTTGTCGAAGCTCGCGTGCTGCACGCCGCCCTCGCGGTCGGTGAAGATCTTCAGCTCGCGCTTCGGGCTGTTGACGAGTTGCTCGTAGGTGCGGTGCGCCCACTTCAGCGGGATCTGGCTGTCGCGCTCGCCGTGTGTCACGAGGAAGGGCACGCGGATCTTCTCGACCACGCCGTCCAGGTGCACGTTCTCGGCGATGCGCATGAAGTCGTCGATGTCCTTCGCGCCCCACACCCAGCAGACATGCGCCCAGTAGTGCGGCACCGGGAAGTCGCCCTCCTTCTCGAGGCGGCGCTTCTGCACGTCGCGCCAGTCGTGGTTGGCGCCCCAGGCCACGCCGCAGGCGAAGCGCGGCTCCATCGCCACGGCGCGCGGGCAGTAGTAGCCGCCGAGCGACACCCCCTCGCAGCCGATGCGCTTGGCATCGACGTCGTCGCGCGTCTCCAGCCAGTCGACCACGCGGCTGGCCCAGTGCTCGGCGTCGTAGCGTGCCGTCAGCCCCTGCAGGCGCAGCGCCTCGCCGGTGCCGGGCTGGTCGACGATCAGCGAGGAGACGCCGCGCTGCGCGAGCCAGGCCGGCAGGCCGACGAGGTACTTCATCTCCTTGGTCGAATCGAGGCCGTTGAGCTGCACCAGCAGCGGCGCGCGCTCGCCCGGCTTCAGGCCGTCGGCGGGGCGGTAGAGGGCGGACAGATGCTTGCCTTCGTAGGGAATCTCGACGCGACGCACCGGGTCGCCCAGCAGGCGCATGCCCTTCTGGAACAGCGCGAGCTCGCGCCGATAGATCGCCATCCGGCCCTCCGAACCGTGCGCCTGCAGCCGCTCGGCGGTGGTCAGGTAGGCCGAGGCGCGGCGGTACTTCTCGCCGGCGGAGATCAGCCGGCCGCGCGCCTCGTCCTCGGCGGCGAGTTCGCACAGCCGGTCGGCCATGGTGACCCAGGTCTCGCGGAAGGCCTGGGTGCCCGCGGCATCCGGCGCCTTCGCGGCCTCCTGCAGCGGCGCACACATCGTCTCGATCTCGCCGATGCGCGCGCCCATCTCGATCGCGAGATTGACCGAGAGATTCCAGACGTAGTTGGTGGGGAAGTACTTGAACATGGGTGGGTCTCGGGGGGAATGTCGTGCGGTGCCTCAGGCCGCGGCCTCGGCGGCGATCAGCGCATCGAGCTTGCGGCGCGCGCGCACCGCGCCGGCGTCGCTGGCCAGCAGCACCGGCTTGAGCGACCAGAAGTCGGCGGTGCCGATGCGCCGCTGCTGCGCCTCGAGCATCGGCTTGTCCTGCTGCACGAACGCGAACTCGACGATCGGCTTGATCGCCGCATTCGCGTGCGGATCGATCGCGAAGTTGCGCGTGCTCCAGTACCAGTAGTGCGTGCGGCCGGCGGTCTCGGGTGTCGCGAGGTGCAGGTTGCAGGTGTCGATGCCCTGCTCGCGCGCTTCGCCCTGCAGCGTGGCGCCGACGCGCAGCAGCATCACGCCGGGTGCCGTCCAGGTGACGTCGGTCCACTGGTCGGTGGGCCGGCCGGGCTCGCGCAGGTGGGCATCGAAGGCTGCGGGAGCGCGCTCACCGCTCGAGGCCCAGACGATGCGCACGCTGCGCGGGCCGAGGTCGGTCAGCGTCGGCGTGCTGCGGGTGATCGCGCCGTTGCCCAGCGAGCCGGCGTGCAGGAAGTCGGCATGCGTCAGGTCGAGGATGTTGTCGGCGAGCAGCCGGTAGTCGCAGGCGGTCGGCAGGTAGCCGCGGATCGTGGCGTCGGCCGGCGCGCGGTGGGTCTCGGAGAAGTCCGGAATGAGCGCCGCATCCGCCGTCGCCGCCTCGCCCGCCCACCACCACAGCAGGCCGTCGCGTTCGACGACGGCCCACGACCGCACCGCGGCCGACTTCGCGATCACGCCGGTGCCATGCGGGTTGTGCACGCAGGCGCCGCCGGCGTCGAAGCGCAGGCCGTGGTACGGACACTGCACCGCCGCCCCGCCGTCGCACAGCGTGCCGGCCGACAGCGGCGCGAAACGGTGCGGGCAGCGGTCCTGCAGCGCGCGCGGCACGCCCGTGGCATCGCGGAAGAAGACCAGCGGCTCGTCGAGCAGCGTGCGCGCGAGCAGCCCGCCCGGTGCCAGTTCGTCGGCGAAGCCGGCGACGTACCAGGCTTGGCGCAGCCAGCGATCGCCGCTCATGCGTGCTCCTTGTCGATCGCCGCCTGCAGCAGCCGCCGCGCACGCACGGCTGCTGCATCGCCGGCCAGCAGCACCGGCTTCAGCTCGAACAGCGAGGCGCCGGCCATGCGGCGGCCGACGGCCTCGACGATCGGCTTGTCCTCGTGCTCGAAGGGCGCACGCAGCGCCTGCACGCTCTCGTCGGCCAGCGCCTGCGCCAGCGGGCCCATCAACTTCGGGAAGGAAATGGAATAGAAGTAGAGCGTCTGCGACGCCGAGACCGGCGTGAAGCAGTGCGCCTGCTGCGAGACGATGCCCTGCTCCGGCGGCCGGCCATGCGCCACGCCACCGGCCCACAGCGCCATCACCGCCGGCGCCTGCCAGCGCACGTGCAGCCAGCGGTCGATCGCCCCCTCTGGCACCTGGAAGGCCTGGCGCAGGAAGTCCGGCACCTCGCGGTCGTCCGCCATGAAGCGCTTGCACCAGACGGTGTCGCCCTCGTGTTCGCACCTCACCTCGGCGCGGCGCACCGCCTCGCTCGCGAACAGCGGGTGCATGAACTCGATGTGCGAGAGGTCGAGGATGTTGTCGATCTCCAGTTCGTAGGGCGCATCGACCACCATCGTTCCGGTGCCCACCGCCCAGTGCTCGGGATCGTTGAAGCCGAAGTCGGGGATCAGCGCGGGGTCGGCGAGCGCGGCGTCGCCCATCCAGATCCACAGCGCGCCGTGGCGCTCGACGAGCGGGTGGCTGCGCACCTTCGCCGCCGCCGGGATGCGGCCGTCACCGTGCGGGTTGTGCACGCAGGCGCCGCTGCCGTCGAAGCGCAGACCGTGGTACGGGCACTGCACCGCGGCGCCGGCGTCGCAGAGTCGGCCCATCGACAGCGGCGCGAAGCGGTGCGGGCAGCGGTCGTGCAGCGCCTGCGGCCGGCCCTGGGCATCGCGGAAGAGGACGAGCGGCTCGTCGAGCAGCGTGCGGGCCAGCAGCTGGCCCGGCTGGATTTCGTTCGCCCAGGCGGCCTGGGTCCAGGCGTTGCGCAGGTAGTTCATCGTCGGCCTCGCGGGTCAGTGATGCGCCTTCAGCGCACCGTAGAAGGCCGCCGAGTTCTCCGCGTTGGTGGTGGGCCGCTTCAGCAGGAAGTGCCCGAGCGCCGGCAGCAGCACCAGCGCGCCGAGCATGTTCCAGAGGAACATGAAGGCGAGCAGCAGCCCCATGTCGGCCTGGAACTTGATCGGGCTCGCGACCCAGGTGATCACGCCGATCGCGAGCGTCACGCCGGTCAGCAGCACCACCTTGCCGGTGAAGAGCAGCGCGCGGTAGTAGCTCTCCGACAGGCTCTTGCCCTCGCGCAGGTTCGCGAGCGTCACGCTGAGGATGTAGAGCGCATAGTCGACGCCGATGCCCACGCCGAGCGCGATCACCGGCAGCGTCGCCACCTTCACGCCCATGCCGAGCGCCACCATCAGCGCCTCCGCGAGCACCGAGGTCAGCAGCAGCGGCAGCACCGCGACCACCACCGCCCGCCACGAGCGGAAGGTGACGAAACACAGCAGCGCCACCGCTGCATACACCAGCACCAGCATCGTGCGCCAGGCGTCCTTGACCACGATGTTGGTGGCCGCCTCGATGCCGGCCGAGCCGGCCGCGAGCAGGAACTTCACCTCGGACGTGTCGTTCGCGGCGGCGAAGGCCTCGACATGCTCGACCACGCGCGTCAGCGTCTCGGCCTTGTGGTCACGCAGGTAGACGTACAGGGTCAGCAGCGAGCAGGCATCGTTGTAGAGGCCGCGCGGCGCGCCGGCCGTCACGGTGTTGAGCATGTCCTGGTTGGGCAGGAACTCGTACCACTTCGGGTTGCCCTCGTTCAGGCCGGCGAGCACGCGGCGGTTCAGCAGCGCCAGCGAGTTGGTGCTCTCCACGCCGTCCTGCTGGCGCAGCTGCCATTCGAGGGCATCGATCCGGTTCAGCGTGTCGTACTGCGAGCACTGGCCGTCGGGGGTCTTGACCATCACCGCCAGCACGTCGCTCGAGGCGCCGTAGGCGGCGTTGACGAAAGCGACGTCGCGGTTGTAGCGGCTGTCGGCGCGCAGCTCGGGGGCGCCAGGGTCGAGGTCGCCGATCTTCAGCTGGGTGCTCGCCGCGAAGCCGGCCGCGCCCAGCAGCGCCGCGACGGCGATCGCGATGGCCGCGTGGCGCCGCTGGGTGTAGCGGTCGAGGAAGGCCCACAGCGGGTGCTTGCCGGCGCCGGCCGCATCCGCCGCCTCGGCGCGCAGGCTGCGCTCGGCGGCCGTGGCGCTGACGCCGCTGTAGCTCAGCAGGATGGGCAGCAGGATCAGGTTGGTGAAGATCAGCACCGCCACGCCGATGGAGGAGGCGATCGCCAGCTCGCGGATCGCCTGGATGTCGATCACCAGCAGCACCGCGAAGCCCACCGCATCGGCCAGCAGCGCGGTCAGCCCGGCGAGGAACAAGCGCCGGAAGGTGAAGCGCGCGGCGACGAGTTTGGGCAACCCGCGGCCGATGTCCTGCATGATGCCGTTCATCTTCTGCGCACCGTGGCTCATGCCGATGGCGAAGACGAGGAAGGGCACGAGGATCGAATACGGGTCGAGCGACTGCCCGAGCAGCGGCAGCAGCCCGAGCTGCCAGACCACGGCGATCAGCGAGGCGGTGACGACGAGCCCCGTCGATCGAACGCAGCGGGTGTAGCCGTAGACCATCGCCGCGGCGATCAGCACCGCGAGCGCGAAGAAGCCGAGCACCGCGCGCACGCCGGCGATCAGGTCGCCGACGATCTTCGCGAAGCCGGTGATGTGGATGCGCACGCCCTGGGCCTCGTACTTGGCGCGCAGCGTTTCGAGCCGGTCGGCGAACGCGGCATAGTCGAGCGGCCGGCCCTCGGCATCGCGCGCGAGCAGCGGCACGTAGACGACGCTGGACTTGGCATCCAGCGCGACGAGCTGGCCGATCTCGCCGGAGCGGGCGATGTTGGAGCGCAGCCGCTCCAGGCTCGCCGGCGAGCCGTCGTAGCCGTCGGGGATCACCGGGCCGCCTTCGAGCCCCTCTTCGGTGACGCCGACCCAGCGCGTGGTGGGCGTCCACAGCGACTTCATCTGGTTGCGCGCCACGCCGGGCACGAGGAAGACCTCGTCGCTCAACTGCCTGAGCGTCTCGAGGTACTTCGCGTCGTAGAGGGTGCCCTCCGGGTTGGCCACCGCGATGCGCACCGCATTGCCCAGGCCCGTCAGCTCGGCCTGGTGAGCCAGGAAGTTGCGGATGTACGGGTGCGACGCGGGAATCGTCTTCTCGAAACTGGCGTTGAGCTGCAGCCGCGTCGCCTGCCAGCCGAGCAGCACGGTGACGAGCGCGCACAGCAGCAGCACGAGGCCGCGGTGGTTGAACAGGGCGCGTTCGATCAGCGCGCCGGAGCGCGGGTCGAAGCCGGCCGCGTCGAGGGTCGGGGAGGACGTGGCGATCACTTCGAGGCCTCGGCAGAAAGGTCCAGCGGCACCACGCCCTGCACGCCGAGCGCGAGCAACGGGGCGCCGGGGCGCGGCAACAGGCCGTTGAGCGGCGGCAGCGGCGCGCGGTTCAGCGGCACGAGGCGGTCGCCGCGCAGCGCCATCACGAAGCCGGCCTGGTTGGCGGCGAGCAGGGTGCCGTCCGCGGCGATCGCCGTCGCGGTGATCGAGACGGGCATCGGCGAGGCGACCGCAGACCAGTTCGCACCGCCGTCGGTCGAGCGCCAGACGTTGCCGCGCAGCCCGGCGAGCACGATCTCGTTCGGGCCAGTGAACTCGGCGCTGAAGAAGCTGCCCTTGTACGGCGTCTCGAGGCGGCGGAAGCTGCGGCCGCCGTCGATCGACTGCTGCACCAGCCCCTGCTCGCCGGCGATCAGCAGCGCATCGCCCTGGCGGCGCAGCGTGTAAAGGTGCAGGCCCTTCGGGTTGGGCAGGCGCGGCATCCACGCGGCCCAGTGCTCGCCGCCGTCCTCGGTGGCGAAGGCGAGGCCGTAGGCGCCGACGACGATCCAGCGCTTCGCATCAAGCATCAGCACGTCCAGCAGCGGCTTGTCGGCGCCGTCGGCGACGAGGCGCTCGGCTTCCTTGAGCGCAGCCGCATCGCCGGCGGCACGCGCCGCCTCGAGCGCGAGCTGGGCGAGGCGCCGGCCGTCGAGCTTGCGCGCCCAGCGCTGTCCGCCGTCGGTCGTCACCAGCACCGTGCCGGCGTGGCCGACCGCGACGCCGTGCGTGGCATCGGCGAAGCGCACCGCGGTCAGCGTCACGCTGACCGGCGTCGGCGCCTGCGTCCAGCGCTGGCCGTCGTCGGAGAGCGCGACGAGGCCACGCTCGCCGACCGCGACGATGCGCGGGCCGGCCTGCGCCGCGCCGAGCAGCACCGCGCGCTCGACCTGCCGCGCGGCGACGGCCGGCCGGTCCAGCGCATCGCCGGTGGGCGCGGCCGCGGCCGGCAGCGCCGCGGCCAGGGCCAGCAGGAGCAGGTTCGGGCGCACCATCGCCACGCGCTCAGCGCACGCCCTCGCCGGCCATCGCGTCCGGCGAGAACACGTTGTCGGGGAAACGCGGCTTGATCGGGTACTGCGACGGCTTCGCGTTGTAGAGATTGCCCACGAAGGCCTGCCCCGAGATCAGGTCGTTGAAGCCGAACGATCCGATCGGGTTGCCCGGCAGGTCCGGCGCGACGAAGGTCTGCGCCCACAGCGTCTTCCACAGCTGGCCGTTGGCATCCCAGCGGTCGCCGAGCACGCAGATCCAGGTGTCCTCGTCGCAGTAGTAGCGGCTCTTCGGCGCCTGGTGGCGCTGGCCGGGGCGCAACGTCGCCTCCACCACCCACACGCGGTGCAGCTCCCAGCGCATGTGGTCGGGGTTGAAGTGGTTCTTCGAGAGGACCTCGGCGTCGGTCTTGGGCTGCAGGAAGCGGTTCGCGTTGTAGGGGATGACCATCTCCTGCTTGCCGATCAGCTTCCAGTCGAAGCGGTCGAGCCGGCCGGTCCAGACCTCGATCTCGTCGAAGCTCATCACGCCGGCAGCCGCCGGCGTCGGCGTGTCGCAGCAGGGGTTGGGCAGCTTGCGCACGCGGCGCTGGCCGGTCAGGTAGACCCAGCCCTGGCTCTTGCTGCCGTCGAGGTTCTCGCGGCCGACGATCGCCTCGCCGGCGCGGATCGGCGGGCCGGCGTTGACGAGGCGGATGAGCCAGAAGTCGTTGCTCTTCGCGAAGGCCTCGGGGCTGCCGTCCTGAAAGTAGTACGGCATCTGCTGCTCGGCACGGCCGTCGGTGGTCAGCACCGCCTTGCCGTCGGCCGTGATCTGGTACTGGGTGACGTTGAATTCCCAGGACGTACCGCGCCAGCGCAGCATGTGGTTCCACATCACCTCGGCGCCGGACTTCGCGATCGGGAACGGGATGCCGCCGTAGGCGCCTTCGACGATGTCGCCGGCGAGCTTGGCGCGCGTCGCGTTCTTGAAGGTGTTGTCGTACACCCATTGCGGCGCGGCAGCCGTGCGCTGCGTCGGGTAGACGTCGATGCGGTAGCTGTCGGGGTACTTCTTCAGCAGCGCCTTCTGCCCGTCGGTGAGCTTGGCGGCGTGCTGCTCCAGGTTCTTCGCGTTGATCGAGTAGAGCGGCTTGTCGTCCTTGAACGGGTCGCCGCGGCGGCCGCCGGGCTGCTCGCCCGGGATCGGCCTGGTGGTGCCGCCGGTCCAGGCGGGGATGGTCCCTTCCTTGTTGCCGGCCTTCTCGGCGCCGAAGGGTGTCAGCTCGGACTTCAGCTTCGCGGCCTCGTCGGCCGACACGGCCGCCAGCGCGGGCCCGACGGCGGCCGCGAGCGCGGCCGCGAGCGTGATGCGGGAGATCATGGTCGTGGACTCCTGGTTCAGAACGTGCGGCGCAGCGACAGCGCGACGTGGTCGCGGTCGGCCAGCGGGTTGCCGCGGCCGAAGTTCGGCGTCCCACCGGCGAGGACGGGCGAGAAGTCGACGAAGGGCACGGCCTTGCCGATGTAATGCGTGTAGTTCAGCGAGAACTGCCAGACGCCGAGGTAGCTGCCTTCGAGGCCGAGGGTCGCATTGCCCGTCTTCGCCGCGCCCCAGCCGGCGCCGGTGACGGAGGAGTTGCCGTCGATCACGTAGCGCAGGCCCAGCGGCACCGCGAGGTCCAGGCCCGGCAGCGCCTGCCGGTAGCTCGGCGTGAAGATGAGTTGCAGCGCGGTGGCGTCGCGCGTCGCGGCCTTGTCGAGCTCGCCGTCGGGGTCGTCTTTCGACAGCACGCGGTTCCACGCGATCTCGGCGACGAGCGCGCTCTCGCGGGCGATGAACGACGGCCCGAAGGTGGCCAGCGTCGAGAGGTTCAGGTGCGCAGTGCGCCCGAGCGCGTGCCGCGGCTGTGGCGCGCCGAAGCCGCCGGGGTAGATCATGTTGGTGCTGCGCAGCGGCATGTCGTCGCGCAGCGAGGCCTCGGCGGCGACGTTGAAGTCGCCGAACGAGCGCGTGACGCTGACGCCCGCCGTCTTGACGTCCTCGGGAAAGCGGTAGAACCAGGTGCCCGGCAGCGTGCCGAAGGGGCTGGGCGTGGCGGTCGGGTCGAGGTTGCCGTAGAGCTGGCCCGACTTGTCGTGGTAGCGCGCGAGGTAGAAGCCGAGGTCGGTCTCGTCGAGCCGCCACTTCAGCTGCAGGCCGAACTGGCCGCTGTTCTTCGCCTTCTGGTCGCCGCCGGGCGTCAGCACGTAGTTGCCGGAGATCGGCGTGCCGGCCGGGATGCTGACGAACTCGGGCTGCTCGGAGCCCCAGGGGATGTTGGCGGTGGAGAAGTAGCTGCCCGAGGGGGCGAGCCGGTCTTCCTCCCAGCGGAACTGCAGGTAGCCGCCGAGCGACAGCTCGGGCGTGAGCTGCAGCTGGGCCGAGAGCTGCGGCACCGGGCGCACGATCTCCTTGAACTGCGCGTTCGGCGAGGCAAGCAGCTTGTCGATGTCGACCGGGCCCTGCGCGCGGGCGATGCCGTTGTCGCCGAAGAACAGGCTCTCGCCGTACTGCAGCGCGTGGCGGCCCAGGCGCGCGGTGAGCTTCATGCCGTTGGGGAGGCGCCAGCCGCCGAACACGAAGGCATCGAGCAGCTCGGCCTTCTCGCCGGCGATCTTCTTCGTCTTCTCGGGGAACTCGTCGAAGGGCGTCTGGCCGATCGTCGGGTCGTTGTCGGCCTGGGTCTTGCGATGCAGCTTGTCGTCGTACCAGGCGGCGGCGCTCAGGCGCAGGCCGAAGTCGCGGCGCCAGACGGCGTCGAACTCCGACAACAGGTCGAGCCGCGCCGAGACCAGGCCGCGCTTCTGGAAGTTCTGGTCGCCGGCATTGAAGTTCAGCGCCTGCGGGAAGGCGAAGCTGGCCGGCGCCGGCGGCGGCGCGCCGGTGGGCACCTGGCGGAAGGAATCCTTCAGCGCCGGATCGGCCGCCTCGGTGCGGACCTTCGCGCTCAGGCGCACGCTGTTGTCCCAGCGCACCGACCAGTCCGGGTTGCCGGTGTCGATCTCGAAGGCCTGCGCACCGCCGGTCATCAGCGCCGCGGCGGCAAGCGCGCTCAGGCGCGGCAGCTTGTCTCTTCGCATGTCTCGTCTCCTGTCTGGTTTCGTGGGTTCGTGGGTCCGGGGCTCAGGCCGGCTGGGCCACCGTGTGCATCAGCCGCTGCATCAACTGGCCGAGGTCCGCGGCGCCGTCGGGCTGCAGGTCCCAGCGGGCCGCGGTGCTCGCGATCTCGTGCACCTGCCGCGCGCGCGCACTGCGGCGCTGCTCGAAGGCGCGGAACAAGGTGTCGCGGTCGGGGGGCGCGGCGAGCAGGTCGGCAAGCACTCGCGCGTCTTCCACCGACTGCGCCGCGGCCTGCCCGAAGTGCGGCGGCAAGGCATGCGCGCCGTCACCGACCGCGAGCACCGGTCCGCGGTGCCACGGGCCGTCGAGCACGCCGGAGAGCACCGGGCGCGTCGCCACCGGCGTGTCGTCGCGCAGCTGCGCGGCGAGCACGGACACTGCCGGCGCGAAGACCTGCAGCGCGCGGCGCAGCTGCGCCACGGGCGGCTCGCTGCCCGGCGCCGAGGCCGGCTCGGTAACCGCGATGCCCGCGGTGCCGTGCTGCACCGGCAGCAGCATCGCGCGGTGGCCCGGGCCGCCCATCGCGATCAGCGGCCGGTCCAGCCGCTGCGGGCGCTGCACCAGCGCGTAGTGCCACACCTGGCCGAGCGGCTCCACCGGGCGCGCCGCGGGGAACAGCGTCGCACGCAGCGGGCTGCGCGCGCCGGTGGCGAGCAGCACGATGTCGGCCTCGAGCCGCAAGCCTCCAGCCAGCGCGACGCGGGCGCGGCCGCCGTTGGCCTCGATCGTCTCGACGCGGTCGCCGCGCAGCAGTTCGGCACCGCAGCGCCGTGCCGCGCGCTCCAGCAGCGCGTGCAGCTCGCCGTGGGCGATGCCGAGTGCGGCCGGCCAGCGCGGCCCCGCGAGCCGCGCGGTCGGCAGCTCGAAGAGGCGCCGGCCCTGGCGGTCGAGCACATCGATGCCGTGGTACGCGAAGCCGACGCGCACGCAGTCGTCGGCCACGCCGAGCGCGGCGAGGTCGCGCAGCATGCCCGGCACCACGTCGATCGAGGCCGGCAGGTTGCGCGGCACGGCGGCCTCGTCGACGAGTTGCACCGCCAGGCCCTGCCGGGCTGCGGCGAGCGCGCAGGCGAGCCCGGCGATGCCGGCGCCGACCACGCAGATGCGCAGGCGCTGCAGCGTCATCGCTGCACCTTCGGCGTGGCAGGCACGAGTTCGCCCTCCGCATGGCCGCAAGCCATTCGTCGTCTCCGTGTCGTGGTGGGAATCGGGTTGACGAGAGATTACGGACGACGAGCTGCCGCGCAAAATGGTTTGGATCCATGCGGCGCATCGATGCCGCGAATACTTTGCGGGTTAACCCGTGCCGCCGTGCGCTTCAACAAGCTGGACCTGAACCTGCTCGTCGCCCTCGATGCGCTGCTCACCGAGCGCAGCATCACGCGGGCGGCCGAACGGCTGCACCTGTCGCAATCGGCGATGAGCAATTCGCTCGGCCGCCTGCGCGACTACTTCGAGGACGAACTGCTGGTGCAGGTCGGCCGGCAGATGGAGCCGACGCCGCGCGCCGAGGTGCTGCGCGAGGCGGTGCGCGACGTGCTGCTTCGCATCGAGACCTCGGTGGCCGCGCAGCCACGCTTCGACTGCACGGCCTCGGACCGTGAGTTCCGGCTGTTCGTCTCCGACTATTCGATGACGGTGCTGATGCCGCACGCGCTCGAGCTGGCCGCGCGAATGGGCAGCACCGTGCGCTTCAACCTGCTGCCGCAGGTGCAGAACCCGTCGCGCCCGCTCGAGCGCGGCGAGGCCGACCTGCTGGTGATCCCGAAGGCCTACTGCTCGCCGGAGCACCCGACGGAGATCGTCTACGACGACAGCTTCGTCTGCGTCGTCTGGTCCGGCAGCCGCCATGCGCGCGAGCCGATGACCTTCGAGCGTTATGCCGAGGCCGCGCATGCGGTGATGGTGCCGGTGAGCACCACGCAGCCGGCCTTCGAGAGCTGGTTCGCGCAGCGCTACGGGCTCTCGCGCCGCATCGAGCTGACGACCTACAGTTTCGCCGCGCTGCCGCTGCTCGTGGTCGGCACCGAGCTGGTCGCCACCGTGCACACGCGGCTGGCGCGTCTGCTCGCCCCGGCCTTGCCGGTCACGCTGCTGCCGATGCCGATGCCGATGCCGCCGCTCGAACAGGCCATGCAGTGGCACAAGTACCGCTCGACGGATCCGGGCCTGAGCTGGCTGCGCGGCCTGCTGCAGCAGGCCGCGCGGGCGATGCCCTCCGAGGGCAGCCCGGTCGGGTGAAACGCGCGCCCGGCGTCAGCAGCAGGCGGACCGGATGCGCACCGGTTCGGCCACGGGCACCTGGCGCGGACCACAGCCGCAGCCGGCCTCACCCTCGGCCTTCTTCTGCTCGTCGAGCGCGCAGCAGGCCGACGCGTCGGTCGGGGCCGGCCCGCCGCAGCACGCGGCCGCGGTGGCGTCGTCGAAGGCCGTGCCGCCGACGCTGCACACACCCGTCTCGGGAAGGTCGAGCTCCACGCGATCGGCCGCCTCGAGGTCGCCCGCGATCGCGGCGACGACCGAGCGCACCTGCTCGAAGCCGGTGGCCATCAGGAAGGTGGGCGCACGGCCGTAGCTCTTGACGCCTACCGTGTAGAGCCCGGGCTCCGGATGCCCCAGCTCGCGGTGCCCGTGCGGGCGCACGGTGCCGCAGCTGTGCAGGTTGGGGTCGATCAGCGGGCCGAGGGCCTCGTTCGATTCCAGCCACGGGTCGAGCTTGACGCGCAGTTCGCTGGTCAGCGACAGGTCCGGCCGCTGGCCCGTCGCGCAGACGATCTCGTCGATGCCGGCGATGGACTGCGCGCGGCCTTCGGCGTCCACGCCCTGCACGCGCAGGCGGCCGTCGTGCCGCTCGATGCGGCCGATGCGCAGGCCAGCGTGGAGCTCCAGCGCGCCGCTGTCGCGCAGCTGGCGCAGCGCGCTGCCGAGCGCACCGCGGGCCGGCAGTGCATCCGCGTCGCCGCCGCCGAAGACCCGCGTCAGCGCGGGCGAGCGCACCGACCACAGCAGCGTCGTGCCGGGCGCCTGCCGCGCCAGCTCCGCGAGGGCGAGCAGCGTGTTGGCGGCCGAGTGGCCGGCGCCGACCACCAGCGTGCGCTTGCCGGCGTAGCGGTCGCGCGCCGCGCCGAGCACGTCGGGAATGCCGTAGGCAATGTGGCCCGCCGCGTCGCGCTCGCCGAGGGCGGGCAGGCCGCTCGCGCCGACCGGGTTCGGCTGGTTCCAGGTGCCGGTCGAGTCGATCACCGCGCGGGCCTTGAACTCGAGGGTCTCGCCATTCCGCAGCGCCCGGATCACGAAGGGCGCCTGCTCGCGGCCGGCGCTCTTCACCTTGTCGAAGCCCTCGCGGGTGACCGACAGCACCCGGGTATCCAGGTGCAGGGCCGGCGCCACCTGCGGGAGCCGGGCGAACGGCTTCAGCACCTGCTCCACCACCTCGCCGGCCAGCGGCAGCTGCTGCGGATCAGGCGCGCCCCAGCCGGTGGCTTCCAGCAGCCCGGCCATCGTCGGGTCGATGTCGTAGCGCCAGGGCGAGAACAGGCGCACGTGACCGTAGTCCACCAGGTTGGCGCCGACCGTCGAGGCGGCTTCGAGGATGAAGTACGGGATGCCGCGCTCGATCAGCTTGGCGGCGGCGGCCAGCCCGACGGGCCCGGCGCCGAGCACGGCCACCGGCAGGCGCTGCAGCGCAGTCGAGTTCATCGTCATGGGGTTCCTCTCGGGAAGGGTGGGGTGCGGCGGGTCAGCACCCGCAGGTGTCTGAGGTCTGTGCCGCGGGCACCTGGGCGGGGCCCGCGCAGCAGCGTTCGGTGAGGTAGGCGAGCAGGTCGTTCATGCGCTCGTAGGCCGCGCGGTACATGACGAAGCGGCCGGCCTGGGCCTGGGTCACCAGCCCAGCGGCCGACAACTCCTTCAGGTGGAAGGCCAGGTTGGTCGGCCCGACCCCGACGGCTTCCGCCAGGGCCTTCTGGGCCAGCCCCTCGCGGCCGGCCACGACCAGCGCGCGGAAGGCTTCCAGCCGGACCGGATGCGCCAACGCCGCCAGCGCCTGAACGACTTCGTTTGACTCCATGAATTCAAGAATACTTGAATTCATGACGCTACGCAAGCCGCCCCGTCCGCCGCCTGTCACACCACCGTCATGGCTCCATCAAATACTTCACCAACTCTTTGAAGATATGGACGACGAACTGGTGGCCCGCTCACTCGGTGCACTCTCGCAGGTGCACCGGCTCAAGGCCTTCCGTGCCCTGGTGGTGGCCGGCACGCAGGGCCTGACGCCGGGCGTGCTGAGCGGGCAGCTCGGCATATCGCCGGCCTCGATGTCCTTCCATCTCAAGGAGCTGCTGCACGCCGGGCTGGTCAGCCAGTCGCGCGACGGCCGCAACCTGATCTACCGCGCCTCGTTCGAGCGGATGAACGAGCTGATCGCCTTCCTGACCTCGAACTGCTGCGCGGGGCAGCCCTGCGGGCTCGAGGCGACATCCTGCAACTGCCCGCCGACACGCTGACCATGACGACCAACATCCTCATCCTCTGCACCCACAACTCGGCGCGCAGCGTGCTGGCCGAGTGCATGCTGAACCACTGGGCCCGCCAGGTCGGCCGGGACGTGCGCGCCTACAGCGCCGGCAGCAGCCCCAGCGGCCGCATCAACCCGCATGCGCTCGAAGCGCTCGCCAGGGCCGGCATCGACGCGGGCGGCGTGCGCAGCAAGTCGTGGGACGAGTTCACGGCGCCGGGGGCGCCCCGCATGCGCATCGTCATCACCGTGTGCGACAGCGCGGCGGCCGAGCCCTGCCCCTACTGGCCCGGCAGCCCGGTCAAGGTGCACTGGGGCTACCCCGATCCGTCGAACGCGCCCGAGGCGGAGAAGGCGCAGGCCTTCGAACTCACGCGCCAGGCGATCGGCTACCGCATGCTGCAGCTGCTGGCGCTGCCCATCGAATCGATGGACGACGCCGTGCTGCAGGCCGCCCTGATCGACGCCTACCGGAGCTGAACATGCCGTCCGAACTCGCCCGCAGGCTGCTGGCAGAGCTGCTCGGCACGGCGCTGCTGCTGGCGGTGGTGATCGGCTCCGGGATCATGGCGGAGCGGCTCGCGGGCGGGAACGTGGCGATCGCGCTGCTGGCCAACACGCTGGCCACCGTCGGCGGCCTCTACATCCTGATCGAGGTGTTCGGGCCGGTCAGCGGCGCGCACTTCAACCCGGCGGTCTCGCTCGTGATGGCCGCGCGCGGCGCCCTGCCCCGGCCGCTGCTCCTGCCCTACGTCGCGGCCCAGCTGCTGGGCGCGCTGCTCGGCGCCTGGCTGGCCCACGCGATGTTCGACACGACGCTGCTCCAGTTCTCCACCAAGGTTCGCAGCGGCACGGGCCAGTGGATCGCCGAGGCGGTGGCCACCGCCGGCCTGCTGCTGGTCATCCTGCGAGCGCCGGCCGGCCGCGTGGCCGCGATGGTGGCCTGCTACATCGGCGCGGCCTACTGGTTCACCGCGTCGACCTCGTTCGCCAACCCGGCGGCGGCCTTCGGCCGCATGTTCTCGGACAGCTTCGCCGGCATCGCGCCGGCCAGCGTGCCAGGATTCGTGGTCGCGCAACTGGTGGGTGCCGGCCTCGGGGCCGCGATCCACCGGGCGCTGAGGCTTGAGGGCGGTCAAGTGTCGCCCGCCGCCCCTGCAGCAACATCGGTGCACGCTGCGAAGGAACCGTGATGAGCAAGCTCGAAGTCTTCGAACCCGCGATGTGCTGCCCCACCGGCGTGTGTGGCGTCAACGTCGACCCGATGCTGGTGCAGTTCAACGCCGACCTGCAGGCGCTGGAGCAGATCGGCGTCCAGGTTGCGCGCCACAGCCTCAGCCACGACCCGGCGGCGTTCGCGGCCCATGCC
Source organism: Piscinibacter caeni (assembly GCA_003265685.1). Taxonomy (GTDB): domain Bacteria; phylum Pseudomonadota; class Gammaproteobacteria; order Burkholderiales; family Burkholderiaceae_C; genus Piscinibacter; species Piscinibacter caeni. The sequence goes on from QJOU01000018.1 coordinate 39,742, forward strand.
GACGTCGTCAGGGAGATGGAAGCCGGCATGGACCGGCTGCCCATCGTCACCGTCGACGGGCGCATCGTCTCGACCGGCATGTACCCCTCGAAGGCGCAGCTGATGAGCAAGCTGGGCCTGGCCATCCCGACGGCGGACAAGCCGCACATCAAGCTGGGGGTCGCCCCGGGGGACTGCGGCTGCGCGCCCGGCACCTGCCGCTGACGGCAGGAGGCTGAGCACATGGCGCTGCCCGCCCTCGAGACCCGCTTCGCCTTCTTCACCGGCAAGGGCGGCGTCGGCAAGACCTCGCTCGCCTGCGCGAGCGCCGTGCGGCTGGCGGAACTGGGGCGCCGGGTGCTGCTGGTCAGCACCGATCCGGCGTCCAACCTCGACGAGGTGCTCGAGACACCCCTGGGCACGCAGCCCACGGGCGTGGCGGGGGTGCCGGGCCTGAGTGCGCTGAACGTCGATCCCGAAGCGGCGGCGGCCGCCTACCGGGAGCGCATGGTGGGGCCGTATCGCGGCGTGCTGCCGGCGGCGGCGATCCGCAGCATGGAAGAGCAGTTCTCCGGCGGATGCACGGTCGAGATCGCGGCATTCGACGCGTTCGCCGAACTGCTGGCGGGCAACCACGTGACCGCCGCCTTCGACCATGTCGTGTTCGACACCGCACCCACCGGCCACACGCTGCGGCTGCTGTCGCTGCCGTCGGCCTGGAACGACTTCCTCGCCACCAACACGACGGGCACCTCGTGCCTGGGCCCGCTGGCCGGGCTGGAGAAGAACAAGGCCACCTATGCCGCGGCCGTGAAGTCGCTGGCCGATCGCGCGCTGACGACGGTGGTGCTGGTGGCCCGGCCGGAGTCTTCGGCGCTGCGCGAGGCCGAGCGCACGCGGCACGAACTGGCCGACCTCGGCGTGCGAAACCAGGTGCTGGCCCTCAACGGCGTGTACGCCGCTCGCTCCGACGATGCGGTCGCCGTCGCGATGGCCATGCGCCACGCGGCCGCGGTGGGCGCCATGCCGGCCGGCCTCGCCGCCTTGCCGCGCAGCACGACGGGATTCATCCCGCGAGGCATGGTCGGCCTCGCCTCGCTGCGCGCCTTCCTGCATCCCGAAGGTGCGCCGACCGATGCCCACCTCTCGCCCAGCATCCGGGCCGCGGACGCGGGCCTGTCCTCGATCGTCGACGACATCGAAGCCGCGGGTCACGGCCTGGTGATGGCGATGGGCAAGGGCGGCGTGGGCAAGACCACGGTCGCCGCTGCCGTGGCCGTCGCGCTGGCGAGTCGGGGCCACCGCGTGGTGCTGTCGACCACCGACCCGGCGGCCCACCTGGCGTGGGCGCTGGACGAGCCGATCGACCACCTCTCGGTCGAGCGGATCGACCCGGCTGCCGAGGTCGATCGCTACCGGGACGAGGTGCTGGCCAAGGCCGGCGCGGGACTCGATGCGCAGGCGCGGGCGATGCTGGAGGAAGACCTTCGATCCCCGTGCACCGAGGAGATCGCAGTCTTCCGGGCGTTCGCCCAGACCGTGGACAAGGCACGCGATGCCTTCGTCGTGCTCGACACGGCGCCGACAGGCCACACCATCCTGCTGATGGACTCGGCCGAGGCCTACCACCGCGAGGTGAGCCGGACCCAGGGCGACACGCCGGAGTCGGTCCGCCAGCTGCTGCCGCGGCTGCGCGATCCGGCGTACACGCGGGTGCTGATCGTGACGCTGGCCGAGGCGACACCGGTGCACGAGGCCGAGCGCCTGCAGGCCGACCTGCGCCGCGCCGGCATCGAGCCCTTTGCGTGGGTGATCAACCAGAGCCTGCTGGCCAGCGGCACGCACGACCCGGTGCTGGAGCAGCGGGGCGCCTACGAAGCGCCGTTCATCGACCACGTGCGGCGTGTGTCGGCCACCCGGAGCGCGTTGATCGCGTGGCGCGGCGAAGCGCCGATCGGCGCTGCCGCGTTGCTCGCCTGGGCGGACGCCGCGCGCGGCGAGGCGAGCCTCCGGGACTGACCCCGCCGTTCGTTCGATGAGCGCGCGCGGCGCTCATGCGGCTTTGCTTTCGAGTGCCTGGATTTGTCCGGCAGCAGTCCGCTCCGAGCTGCCCTCCAAGGACTGCTCTGTGCGTCGATGGGAGCGAGCCGAGCCGTGCCCCGGGGTCGGCGCGCTCAGGCGCTCGACAGCGATGGTGTCGCCGGCGGACGGCCGCGCCGGTGCACGCGCCAGTACAGCGCGCCGACCAGCACGAGGTTGAACACGCCGGCCATGGCCGCGTTGGCGTAGGTCCAGCGGTAGCCACCCGTCAGGTCGTAGAACAGTCCGCCCTGGTAACCGCCGAGGCCGTGCCCCAGCCATGCGAGGGCCAGGATGATGCCCATCTGGCTCGCGCGCCGCGCGGGGTCGGTGAGTTCGCGCGCCGTCATCAGCAGGCCCGTCATCACGCCGGCATAGCCGAAGCCGTAGATCGCCGCGAGTGCGTAGAACGAATCCAGACTTCGCATCTGCGTGAAGAAGTAGACCAACACCGTCTGCCACAGCGATGCGGTCATGTACGCGGGAATCGCGCCGATGTGGTCGGCCAGCTTGCCGAACGCGATGCGGCCGCCGATGGCTACCGTCAGCATCAGGAACAAGACGCCGCCGGCGGCCGGCGCTGGAATGCCGCAACCCTGGATCAGCGGCACAAGGTGCATCAGCGGCACCGACATGCAGGTGCAGCAGCCCAGCACCGCCAGCGACAGCCAGGGCACGGCGACGCTGCCCGGCAGCGACGGGGCCGCTGCCGCGGCGGCGGCGGCGCCACCGCGCCAGGGAGGCTCGCGCAGCAGCGTCGCCATCGGCAGCAGCACGGCCAGCGACACCAGGCCCTGCGTGACCAGGGCCCCACGCCAGCCCAGTGCCTCGATGAGATGGGCCGTGCCGAACGGCACGGCGCCCTGGCCCAGGGCCTGGCCAGCCGATGCGACCCCGATCGCCAGCCCGGCGCCGCTGCGAAACCAGTTCCCGACGAGCGCGATCAGCGGCGCGAACATCGCGCCGCCGCCGGCGAAGCCCGCGATCCCGAACAGCAGGTAGAACTGCCACAGCGCCTCCGCGCGGGAGGCCAGCAGGATGCACAGGCCGAACACGATGGCCGCGCCGAGCAGCACGCGCCGGGTGCCGATCGTGTCGACCACGCGCCCGACGACGATGCCGCCGATGGCCACGCCGATCAGGCCCATCGTGTTGATCAGCGCGACCTCGGCGCGGGGCCAGCCGAACGCCCGTTCCAGCGGAATGACGTAGACGGAGAGGCCGTTGACGAGCTGCCCCATCGCGACCGCCAGCGACACCGCGGCAGCGGCCAGGACGATCCAACGGAAGGCGGGCTCGGCGTCATCGTGACGTGAGGCGGCTTGTGCATGCATGGGTTGGCTCCATCGAACGGGGCGTGCGCCGCGGGCGCTCGTCAGGCCGCCTTGCGCGGATGCAGCCAGCGCGGCAGGAATGCGTACGGGTCCACGTCGGCGCCGGCGTCGCAGGCGATGCCGGCCTCGGCCAGCAGCGCCTGTGCGCGCCCGCTGCGCATCGCGTCGAACAGCTCGGTCGCGCCGCCGATGGCGGCGCCGTGGATCCAGATCTGCGGGATCGTCGGCGCGCCGGTGCGCCGAAGCAGCTCGGCACGGAGCCGGATGCCCAGGTCCCGGGCCTGGTAGGGCACCGAGTCGAGGTCGACGGCGTGGTACGCGATGCCCAGCCGATCGAAGAGCTTGCGTACGGCCCAGCAGAATTCGCACCACTCCAGCGCGAACATCACCACCGCATGGTCGCGAATGGCGGCCTCGACGTGTGCCTGCGCGTCGGCATCGACCTGCGGCGGCGGCGGCGGCGCCGGCCCCGCCGCGGCCGCAGCCGCGGCCGGTGCGTCGAATCGGCCGCCCGGCGTCGAGCGCGAGATCGCCAGTTCTTCGTCGTTCATGTCGACGTCGATGCCGTCGAACAGCGGCGTCGACAGATAGCGCTCGCCGGTGTCGGGCAGCATGCAGACGATGTGGCTGTCGGCCGGCGCAGTGCGCGCGACCTCCAGCGCGGCCGCCAGCGTCGCGCCCGAGGACGTGCCGACAAAGATGCCCTCCTGGCGGGCGAGCTCGCGCGCCAGGCGCAGGGCTTCGCCGCCGCCCACGGGCACGATCCGGTCGATGAGGCCCTCGGCCCGCGCGGTCTCGGTCAGGCGGGAGATGAAGTCCGGCGCCCAGCCCTGCATCAGGTGCGGCCTGAAGTGCGGATGGCTGGCACTCGGCGAGCCGTCGGTGCGGCGCGACTGGGCCACGCCGCTGGCCAGCACGGGCGAGTTGTCCGGCTCGGCGGCGACGACCTGGATCGACGGGTCGCGGGCTTTCAGCCCGCGCGCGACGCCGAGCAGCGTGCCGCCGGTGCCGTAGCCGGACACGAAGGCGTGCAGCCGGTCGTCCTCGAAGTCCGCCAGGATCTCCTGCGCGGTGGTGCGCGTGTGGACTTCCGCGTTGGCCTCGTTGTCGAACTGCCGACAGAGAAACCAGCCGTGCCGTTCTGCCAGCTCGATGGCCTTGTCGAGCATGCCGGTGCCCTTGGCCGAGGCGGGGGTCAGGACGACCCGGGCGCCAAGGAAGCGCAGCAGCTTGCGCCGCTCGACGCTGAAGCTCTCGGCCATCGTCAGCACGAGCGGGTAGCCCTTGCGCGCGCAGACCATGGCCAGGCCGATGCCGGTGTTGCCGCTGGTGGCCTCGATCACCGTCTGCCCCGGGCGCAGCACGCCGCGCCGCTCGGCGTCCTCGATCACCGCCAGCGCCATGCGGTCCTTGACCGAACCGAGGGGATTGAACGACTCCAGCTTGACGTGCACGTGCACGCCGGGTGGCGCCAGGCGGTTCAGGCGGACCAGCGGGGTGCGGCCGATCGTGGAGAGGATGCTGTCGTGGCGCGCCATGGGTGACTCCTTGCGGGCTCGTCGTCGGTCGATGTGCGGGGGGTTCGTGTGCGCGGTAGCCCGCTCAGCCCTGGTGAGCGGCCGCGGCGTCGTGCCTGGCCGGCGCCTGTGGCATCCGATCGGCAATCGAGCCGGGTCGTGGCGCCAGCCGCAGCGCCTGCCACACGAGGCGTGCGTTGAACGGCACCCTGCGCCTCCAGGGCATCAGCGCGAGCAGCCGCGCAGGCAGAAAGGCATTGGCCCGCCGATGGGCGCGGACGAAAACAGGGTGCATGGCGGACCTGTGAAGCGGCTCGAATGACAGCGGCGCCATCGTGGCCACGGCGCGTAATCCGCTCGCGTCAGCGCCGGCGCCGCCTGTGGCCGCCATGTAACCGGCGTGTATCGGGCCAAGTCGCAGGCCGCCGGCGCGGCGCGTGTGGCAGCCGATGCCTGCCCGCGTCTCGCGCCCAGGGCGGCCATCGGAAATGACCGTGGCCTCACGGTCCGGCCATCAGGCACAGGGCGCGCTCATGCACAGTTGCCCGAATGAGCCCGGGCACTTCACCTCAAACGGCGACGAGGTGAAGCCCCCGTGCTGTGCGCATGACTACAGCGTATTCAAGAACTCCAGCAGCGAGTCGGGCGCGCGGCAGCGGCGCAACGCTGCATCGGGCTCGTGCAGCTTCGCCAGCGCGCGTTACGAAATGGGTTCAAAAGACTGGACCGCTGAAAACATAGTCGTAAACACGCGGCCGGCCGGTGGCAATCAGGCCGGCCCGGCAGCATTGATGCGCCCTACCGTCTGGCACAGCAAGAGTTGCTGATCCGACTCCAGTGCCATGGCCTGCGACAGGGCCTGGTTGTCGAACCACGCACGCAGCACGGTCGCCAGGCAGTTGGCGGCGCAGTAGAGGTAGACGTTCTGCGCCATGGCGCCGGCAGCAGCGAAGGCGTAGCGCTCACGCTGCGCGACGGGGACCAACTTCATATGGCCGTGGTGGGCGACATAGACCAGATCGAGCGGGGCGGTGTCGACGAAGTCCTGGTATCCGGTCACGCGACGAACGTCACTTGCCACGGTCATCTGCAGCGCATGCCGGCTCGGGTCGTAATGGAACAAGCCCTGCGGCATCGCGACATAGAGCTGGACCTCCTGCGAGTTCATGGCGCTGGGTGCCGTGCGACCACTCATGTCGGGCCGGTTGATGCCGGCAGCCGACCAGAGCAGATCGGACAGGGATTGCTCGCTCAACGGCGTCGGGTCGAACTCGCGCCTCGACTCACGCCGCTGCAATGCGTCCATCAAGGCCATGCCGCCGCTGCGCTGCGGGGCAGGTAGCACGACCGCGGGGGCATCGATGGCCGCCTGCGGCTTGAGTTGACCCATCAGGCCGAGCGCCAGCTTCGTCAAGGTGTTCATGATGAGCACTCCGGACACAGGAGCATGCGATGGGCTCGAGCCTAGATCGGTGACGCGTATCGGCATTGAGACCGGTCAATCCAGCGGTACCCCGGCAAGCTTGGCCAGCCACATAGCAACTCGGCCCGGGGTCGCGATCCGCGTCAGGATGTACGCGCCCGTCGGCACGAGAGAGCCTGGGCCCAGAGGCGGCCACCGAGAGAAGCTCGGAAGTACGGCCGAGTCCGGTCGATCACCCGGTCCAGGTCGTCGGCGGCAGAGGCTCCCGAGCTGCCGGCTACACCGCGGTGCGGCTGCAGCCTCGGTGGCAAGCCGCCTCGCCCCAGCTGTAGGAAAGTCCCGTTAGGACGAGCGCGGACACCTCAGGCCGCCGCAACGGCCGCCGTGGGCATCGGCAGGCGACAATCCTGTATGCGCAAAGCCCTACCGACGGCCGCCCAAGCCTGGGAAGACGTCACCTTCTTCTCGATCGATACCAACCGAATCCAGTCGGCCGGCTACAACTTTGCGCAAGGCGCACTGCATCAGTTGCCGAATCAGCTGGCGCCCCTTGGTGATCTGGGAGTGCGAGATTGCGAGGCCAGAGCGCCTGGATGAACTTTTCTGGCAGATCGTGGCTCGCGAGCCGTAGAGCAGACCGTCGGGCATTGACCCGAGCAGCCCGCAGTGGAGATCTACGCGCGTCGATTGAAGGTCGCGATGCTGCGAGCGCATAGCAGCGCCAGCACAACGACGACAGAAGGATTGGCCGGCAGACAGCGCGTTCCGATCTCTAGCGAACTACCGACATGACGACCATTGGAGACCATCAGGTTTGCTCCAGTGACTTCAGACAGCGCCCGTCCTAAAACCCACAACATGCGCGCTCGGCTTCTCGGTAGCCCAGCCTACCGACGTGCTGTTGCGGCTTCCGAGGACCTGACGGCAGGCGCCTCGTTTACGACTCTAATGTCCTGTTTACGGCTTTCTTTGGTCAGAACAGTGCCGTCAGCTTGCATTAAACGTGGAAATTTCCCACCATAGTTTGCGCTATTCACACTCGCACGATGCTTTGCAATCCCCTGCTTGCAGGCCAGACAGTCATCTGAGGGCATCTACGGGCTCGCAGCGTGAATAGGACAAGACCACCGAAGCGCCGACAAATGATCAACTTGAGCGGCTGCTGGCTACCTGGCAGGCGCGAACGCCGAAGTTAACTCTGCGCCTTCAGCGCGTCTGCAGCCTTGGCTCGGCTGGATTGCTCGAGCATCCTAAACGCCGGCATCGTGGCTAACCTCATCCAAGTGCTGGACTTCCGGTCGTGGCGGACTCGTAGCTCGCCGCCCAGAAGGCGCATAGCCCTGACAAGCTACAGCGGCTTAGCAGTGACTTGAAGCTTGTTCCAGCGAAGCACGCCAGCGCCGTCGGCATCGCGCCCGATGCCGACGCTTGTCGCGTCGTCAACAGCGCATCGGCAGAAGCGCCACCGAGAGTTGTCGGAACTTGAAGCGCTACACATTGAAATGGCCAACTTTGAGCACGGGTTGCGCGGCACCTTCCGATTGCTGTGCAACACGGCGGCGCTGTCAGCAGCCCTGCCTCGAGCGATCGGGCGTTTCCTGGCCACTCATGCCGACATCGATCTTCCCGGAGCTGTCCAGCGAGGCGGTGGTCGACGCGCTGCGCCTGGGAACCGGCGACTTCGGGATCGTCGCAGACTATGTCGACACCACTGGCCTCGTGGTGCGCCCATGGGTTGACGATCACCTGGTTGCACTAGTGCCGACGCAATGGCGCGAACGCCAGCGGACGATCTCTTTCCGCGAGTTGCTCGAACACCCGCTGATCGGCCTGCCGCGCGACAGCGGCCTGAGCCGCTTCTTGGCGGCTCAGGCCAGCCACAGCGGTCGGATTCCCACTCACCGCGTGCGCCTCAGCAGCTTCGAGGGCATCGCCCAAGTCGTCGCTGAAGGCGTTGGCCGTGCAGGAGAGCGTCGCTCTGCGGCACCAACGGCCAGGAACCCGGCTCGTTTCACGGTCGATAGCTGGGCGCAACGCAAGCTGCTTATCCGCATGACGGCGCAGGGCGTCGACCTGCCCAGCGCTCAAGCATTGGCAGACGCGCTACAGGAACGCGCCGCAGCGGGGCTGTAGGGGACGCGGAACATCACATGCGTGCTCGGGCGCCCCGCACAGCACCCAGTCGACTTCAGCGATCAACATCAGCCGGCCACGTGCGCCATGTGACATGCTGAGCTGCCTGGGCACGTCAAAGCGCCCGTCGGCCTCACGCGCAGCGACACGGCCGCCAGTGATGTGGCAGCAGTTCGCCGATGCGACTGACCGGCTGCGTCGGCAACCGCTCCAGCACATCGCAAAGGTAGGCGTGGGGCAGACAACTTGAGTTGCAGCGTGGTCCAGTCCATGCACGGGTTCGCGGGCGTCCACGGCCTTGTGCACAGCGTTGGCGTCGAGGCCGTAGCAGATACGTCTCGCACTTCCTGCCGTATTGCGGAAACTTCCTTGAAGAAGTTCTCGTCAAAAGGAAAGATGCACTTTTGCACTAGAACTTTCCCCAGGAGACCCGCTTCACGCACTCGCCATATTACGTCTATGCGATGTCTCTCCGAACCTCGTCGCCGCGCGAAACAGCGTATCAGTAGCTTATTGGCCCTCGGCAATACCTGCGCAAGCGCACGGCGGAGGCCTGTCCGGGTCGGCTCGAAAGCCGTGGTGACCGGGCGGCCGAGAAAGCGTTGGCAAGTGCTCTGCATCCCATGTACTGGGAAAGCGATTTAGGCCTCGTCTGGCCAAACCTCAGGTCGCGAATTGAAGCCGGACGAGGTCTAGGATCGCATGAGAACTATCGCGGTTGGCTCGGAAAGCGCGAGAAGCCGGGGAAGGGAACGTTCGGCTCGCCGCTCGGCTTGATCACCAACCGACAGCACCAGATGCGATCCCTGGCAGCCGAGAACTACCTCTTCATGGTGGAACGCCTTCCGGGCGTCGACGATATCCGCGAACTGCTTCCGATTCTCGACATGGACGAGACGTTGCGGCTTTGCGGACGTCTTGGCATCGAACACGAATACGGCGACTCCGGCGCGGACCCAGAGCCCTTTCTTATCGACTTCGTGATAACGCGGCGGGTGGGGGATGAGCTAACGCATTTCGCCAGGAGCCTCTGCTCGACCTCGGGAGAGACTGGGCGGCGCGAAACGGAGCAGCATCGACTTCTTCACGCGTGGTGCAAGCAGCAGGAAGTCGACTGGCGCCCAGTGGATACCTCTGGACTATCGGAATCCGTCAACCGGGCCTTGAGCACGTTGCGGGCGTGGCATCGGCATCGCTACGTTCCAGAACGCGAGATCGTCGAAGCGTTTGTCAACCTTTTCAGGCCCATGTACAAGAGAGGTGCGACGCTTGGAGAACTGATTGCCGACATCTCCGCGAAATCGGGCGAGAGCGTCGACCGCTGTTTCAATCACTTCTATTATTCGTGTTGGGCTCGGTATATCGACATTGATCTTCGGGAACCGCTGGTGAACAACCGTCCGGTGATTCTGCGTGGCCCGCTCCGCCTCTAACTTCACGGCACTTCGCAACACTACGCGGCTCAGCCCAGGGCTCGTTCTTCGCACGCGCTCCAAGGCCGGCGCCGTATACGAGCGGATCACCCACGTCTTCTCCGGCAACGTTTGGGTGATACGCGTCGGAACCCCTGCCGAGGCCCGCAATGCCAGACGTCCAAAAAGGCTGAGGCGGATAGAGGTTCAACAAGCGCTCAAGACCAAACGCACCGAAATCGGCCGTTTACGCCTTCCGGCTGAACTTGTTGCTTCATATGACCGCGACACGGAGGAACACAACACGATTCAGGCGACGAAAGCAGCTCTGAAACCGCTGCTCAAGTCCTTCGACGACGAGCGGAACCTCCACCGAACAAAGTTTTCGCTATTGATCTACAACCGCGCCGTTGCATTGGGCCTCGCCGAAACCACCCTACGCCGGTTGCTGCTTCGCCACTGGTATTTCGGAGGACTCGACAACTCGGCACTTCCACTGACCCCAGGTCGAGCCACTTCAACATTCAGAACGATCGACCGCAGCTCCGTCGATCGCGTTGCACATCAACCTAAGGCCTCCAGGCGGGGCAGACGCTCGCCGCTTGAAGCTGAACGGGGTCGGAATGAATTTATCGCAACTGCAGATGACGTCGAGGACATGGTCGCCGCCCTGCGGCGGGTCGCAAGGCGTGTGCACGCTGCGAATCCGGGAGTCGGCTATGTCTCGATTACCGAAGATGGCTACAACGAGTGGCTCCACAACGACTTCAAGAAGCGGCATACCGACATCTATAGCCGGTGGATGAAAGGGCAGCACGTACTCCCGATGTCAAAGTCGCAGTACTACCGCTACGTAAAGCAGAACGCCGACTTCGAAAGCGACCTGATCAAGTCGATTCCCGCCCTCAAAGCTGATGGGGGCGACGGTCTGCTTGACTGCAACGGTCCCGGGGAAGTCTACGAACTTGACGCCACATACGGGCAGGTCGTGCTGCTGCCAGCCGGCGCGCCGCTCGCGCGATTCTTCCTTCCGTGCATCTACCTGCTGATTGACAGGTGGAGTCGCTACATCGTGTCAGTCTTCGCTTCGCTTCGTCCCGCGTCCTGGGAGGTGCTGCGCATACTGCTGCGTATTGCGTTTACCTCGCGCGAGCGCCGTTTCCAGCATCTCGGCTTTCCAATCTCTGACAAGGAATGGCCGCCTGGCGTCGTGCCCATCCGCATCGTCACGGACCGCGGTTCAGACATGATCAGTGAAGAAATGCTTGAGGCCACTGTCGAAGGGATGCGGATCAACGTGAAGATCTTGCCACCGCTATGTCCTGACGGAAAGGCAATAATTGAGAAGGCCATCGGTGACCTCAAACGCAGGCTGAAGAGAGATTCAGATCTTCGAGGGCAGTACGACAAGTTCACAAAGGACATACAGAAGAAGGACTCCAAGCTGCGTGCCATCGCCACCGCGAGCTCTTCCCTCGCGCCACTGTACCGGGCTGTTCTCGACAAGGTGGATGACCACAACAATCGCATCCATGCGACGCTCGCAAAGCGATCAATCCTGAAGACGAACGGTATCGCTCCGACTCCTCGCGAGGCGTATCTATTCGGACTCGACTTTATTACTGGAATCCAACGGCCGCCGCTTGACGACGAAGACTATCGAAGGCTCACGCTTGTGACGGAGAGTGCAAGGTTGAATGACAATGGAAACATGACCTTCCGATCCAGGACCTATCGACCAGCCAACGCAGCGGCCCTTCGGTATTGCAACTCGAACGACGCCGGACCAGTCCGCGTAAAGGTCGACACGTCAGATCCTTTTGAGCTGTTTATTCCCTCCAAGAGCGAACACTGGCCTCAGTGGAATATCGATAAGGCAGGAGCTCGGGATCTAAACGACATTACGCTCGAGGAGCAGGTCGCGCTGGCTGATTTGTACCGTCTGGCAGCGGCGAAGGCTCGTGACGAAGAGGAACGCGGCCGCCCAAAGCGGGGTGCGGCGGGGTCACGATCGCGAGCGCCAACAGCCTCACCAGGGGTGAAGGAGTCTCCCGGTGTTGTACACGCTCGAAGGCGTGCGGAATCCGACGGACTCGTACGTACGATGGAAGGCGCTCCGAGCCGACGTGGCTCGGATCATTCCAGCGGCGAAGAAGCGCGTTCGCAACGTGATCGGTTTGAAGAGGACGAAGAGGCTCGCATCATTGCGGCAAACCGCGACCGTAGGAGGCGCCAGTGACTACCAAAAGAGAACTTAGGCCTCTTGGAAGTGACCTCATCGAGTATTTGGAGCTCGATGCCAACTATTCAAATGAGAACTCTCTTTCCACGCGACTGCGAGGCAATCCACAGATCGCGACACTCCCACTAACCGGTTGGTCGGATGAGGCAATTCACGGGCTGTTTGACAGACGCCCCGACGCTCCAACCCACGCAGACAGAGCGAAGCCTGCCTCATTGCGCCGGAGCGAGATCAACACGCTTTTCGACATCGTCTACAACCTCGTGGGCTATCCGCGGCTGATTAACGCATTCATCGAAATGATGCGCGAGACCTATGTCTCTAGGAACGTGCTGCGCGACGATGATCGTCGTCGACGTATGATGTTGCACACCAAGGGGGCACTTGACGGCAAGCAGTTCAACTTTCCGCTTCCACGAAATTGGCGCCCGACGGCCAGAAGTCTAAATGTTCTCGGCCTCACGGGTTCCGGCAAGACCACGTTCGCGCGGATCATGCTTCAGATCTTTGCCGTTGTGATCCACCACACGAGCTACCAGGGACGTAACCTCGCTTTCGATCAAGTGCCACTCGTGTACGTTCAGATTCCGTTCGACGGCACGATCAAGTCGTTTCTTCTGAACTTCTGTGAGTCAGTGGACAGGGCATTGGGATATTCATCGTATTATCAGGAGGCGCTTCGCGTGGGAAGCATCGCTGAGATGGTCTCGCTGATGGTACGCATCTCCGATGCCATCGCACTCGGCACACTGATGATCGACGACTTGCACAATCTACGGGTTGCCAAGGGCCCGAACATTGTGATCATGTTTAATCTCATCAGTTCGCTCATCGAGTGCGCGGGAATCTCCGTATGCACCCTCGGAACCCCAAGCGTCAAGTCGATCGTGACTCCAGGAGCGGCCAATCAGCGCAAACTGGTGCTCAACGGAGCGTTCGAGTTCTCCTTGATGAGATGGAACTCACCGGCCTTGTTGGACTTCACCGAAGTTCTGTGGTCGTACCTGTGGGTCGCGCACCCTGTTGCGCTCACCGAGTCCATTCGACTTGCCTGGTTCAAAGCTGGCGCAGGAAATCCACACTTCATGGTCATGGCGCTTGCGCAAGCACAGCGCAACGAGATCGGCGCTCGTGAGACCATCGACGAGTTGTCCTTCCAACACGCGGCCACGATGAACATGGCCATCCTGCAGCCCGCAATTCGCGCCATGCGGCTCGGTACTCCGACTGCATTGCTAGCGTTGGATGACATGCTCGTCGGCAACAAGCTGGCCGAGTTGCGCCAGGAGCTTGGGGTCACCGGATCGGATACCCTTCACTACGTCTCATCTACGAGTGATGAGTTTCCGGAGGTTGTGCGCGCGGAGGAGAAACTCAAGCCAAAGCGCACTGGTGCGTCAAAGTCGGTCGGCGAAGAGGCGCTCCCGTCGGCAGAAGATCCATTCCAGATGCGCTGAGCGATCCATGCCCGGTGGTCGGGAACTTGTGCGTGTCGCCGATTGGGCGCCGGGCGAGTTGTTGTATTCCCTCGAGGCGAGGACCCAGCGCGACTGCGTCATCGGTGATCCTAGGGCCGCGCTTTGGCGCCTGTTGGGATCTCGCACTGTGATCCCGAGCGCAGACCTTCCCTGCCACTTGCTGCAAGCCTTCGGGCGGTTTGGTCAGTACGCAGGGTTTTCCTCCGTGGAGGATCTGATCGCGCGGACAACGTTGTACCCCTACTTCACTTTCTTCATGCCACGTCTTAGGACTGCTCAGGTCTTGGAACGCGCACGCTCGGGTAAGGGCAACGGCCTGAAGACGTTCATGGGGCTGGTGGCCAACCGTTTCGGTGCCAGCGTGTCATTGCGCTATTGCGAGAGGTGCGCTCGGGCATACCTGCGGGGCTTTGGAGATGTTCCGTGGCTACGATCCCACCAGCTTCCCGGCGTTTGTGTTTGCTGGCGCCATGGGGAGCCCCTACACGCGCTGCCGAAGCAAAGTTCGATGAGTCATCGTCAAAGGCTAACCACGGCGCTTGCCGCGTCGGGGGCTGTGTGCCTAGAACCGCAGAGCCTCCGGCACGCGGTCAGATTTGCCAATCTGTCCCATTCGATCCTGCAGGCCGGTTCGATAGGACGAAGCGGTGATCGTCATGCGAAGGCGTACTGGAGAGCCTTGAAGCATCGCGACTTCACCCGTGGGAACAAGCAGATCCGTTGGTCGGCGCTGAGCCAAGCCCTCCTCGCTGGCGCTGTTTGCTCCGAAGACGCGGCACTCGTAGGCCAGCTCAACCTCTGTGCGAAGGAACCGCCTGGATGGCTCCGAAGCTTGCTGGGAGGTCGACCCACACAGGCCCACCCGATGTGCCACCTGGCACTGATCGACGTCCTATTTGACTCGCTTTCCGGGTTCCTCGATGCGCAGTCCGATGACGACCGGGCATTGGTCGAGCAAATCCCTGCGTTGACGCCGGGGGACACAGCAGAGATCGCAGGCCTTATTGCCGACGCATCCTTGTCATGCCGGCAAGTCGCCAACACGTGCGGTCTCTCGGTCTCGACGATTGCCAAGCGTCGGCGGCAGCTAGGCGTACCCGTATCAGCACGGCCCAAGACCGTGACGGTGCATCTCGTTCAATCCGTTCAGGCTGACTTGATCAGTGGCGCCAATCCGAGCGAAGTTGCCCGGCGGCACAATCTGTCCAGTTCGTCTGTGTATCGAATTCTCTCGAGTCCGGCGCTCGCCGCGACCCACAAGGCGAAACGCTTTGCTTCTGCCAGAGATGCGTACCGCAAACAGTGGCTGCGCAAAATCTCAAAGGCCCCCGCCGCTCGAGTCGCCGACCTACGACGAACGGGGGGTGCTTCGTACACCTGGCTCCGTCGGCACGATCCTGCTTGGCTCGACGCCCATTTGCCCAGTCGGACTCTTTCCTGAAGCGTCGAAGTGACCTGGCCTCGGGCGTCGATAAGTACTCCGCTGGCCGAACGTCGTCGAGCGCCGACAGCGGTTGTTGAAGCCAACGCAAGGTCGATGCCGCCGCGTCGAATCCAGCCGGATCGCGGCTTTCGTTCACGACACGCTGGACGAGCGCGCCAAGCGCTGACACAACACCCGCATCGCGCCCTGCGAAGAGCACCAACGCCTAATTATGTCAACTGATTGGCGGCGGGTTAAGCCGCAACCGTGAGGTTGGCAACGATCCTCAGGGAACCCCAATGCCGCAAATGCGAGGAGGTGCGGCCATCGGCCGTTGCCAGCTGGCGGTTGCCGAACGACCCTGAGCCGCCATCCGGCATCCTGATGTCGCCGCCCGGGAGTTGCCGTTCGGACATCATCGCAGCAACTCGTAGAGGCCGCGCAGCGGGGGCATCAGGCGGGCAGCACTCGAGGCGATTGAGGCGTAGCGCGCGGCTTGAGGCCGCGCGGCCTCACCACTTCGGGAACCTCACGCGCAAGCCATCGGCCGGCGGCCCCAGCGGGCGCCCGATGGCACCCCGCTCCACGACGAACGCCACCGCCCCGGGCAGACCGCGCTGTATCGCTTGGTGCAGCAGCACGCGTCCAGATCAATTGCCCATGCCGAAGCCAGCTCTGGGGCGGCGTTGCCGCGCTTCGTCAAGGACGCGTTCGACGCCTTCATCGAGTGCGGCATCCTGACCCACGGCTTCCTGCGGATGCGCTGCGGCGAATGCGGCCGCGACGAGGGCTGTATCGCGCTGGTCGGCCATACGCCAACCTTTCGTTCGATGAGAGGTGCCGAGCGGGAAGCAATACCCGCGTCGGTACCCGGTGTCGTGACGGCGCATGCAGGTGGGAATGAGCCGGCGCTGCGATGGGTCCACTTCACTTCGTAATCGAGTGGCTCGCGTCGTGCGTCGAAGGCGACGGCGTCCGCATGCCACCGGAGCTTATGGACAGCAACCAGGCCCGCGCGCGCATGCAGGCCGCGGCGCGCCGGACCGACCTTACGACCGTTGACGGCCAATCGCCCGGCACACCACGTCACGGGGGGCCGATCGCCCTACGCGTGGGCAGCCTGAACCGCACCAGGTTCCAGCGGCCCACCTGCTCCTCCCATTCGTCACCGACTGCCGGCGTCAGCGGCAACGCCAGGTTCGTGACCACCATCCATGGCCCCTGCACGGCGGTCGAGGCCGGGAACAGCAGCCCCCGTGGCGCGCCGTCGCGCGATATGCCCCTGAACTCGCCGGCGCGCACGCGGGTGAGGCCGCGCTCGTCGACGCCCAGCACCACGTCGGCCTGGTTCGCCGCTACCCAGAGCAGCCCGTCATGGAACAGGAGCCCGTCAGCCCCCGGCAGGCTTTCGGCGACGACGCTCATCGGCCCAGACGGCATCGGCAACCGCAGCAGGCGACCGTCGCCGGCATTGTTCACGTAGAGCTGGGTCTCGTCGGCGTTGAACGCCAGCCCGTTCGCGCCGAATGGCAGGGCGCCTGCCGTCGCCAACAGGGGATCCCGCGAGACGACATCGACAGTGCACGGCGTGCAGGTGGTCGCACCCTCGATGCGGTAGATCGCGCCCTGGAACGAATCCGAGATGTAGAGATTGCGCGCCTTGTCGAACACCATGCCGTTCGGCGCCGCGAAGCCACTGGAGCCGAAGCCGATCCTGTCTTCGCTGCCGTCGGGGTTGGCCACGCGGCGTGGCGCCGGCATCGGCGGTTCGAGTGCCTGGAACGACACCACGTCCTCCACCGGCGAGGCGGCCGTGAACTCGGCATCGATGCGCTGCAGTCTCGATGCGCCAAAGTTCAGGACATAGACCTTGCCGTCGGCAACCGCGATGCCGGTCAGCGGCATTGGCCCGAATGACTTATGTGCCAGCAGCCGCCCCTGCGCCGAATATCGCAGCAGCTGATTGTTCCGCGCAGATTCCGGTACCCGCGCGTCGAAGGTGCCGACGATGAGATCACCATTGCGCGGGTTGCTTGCCAATCCTTCCGGGTAACGAACGCCGTCGGGCAACGTCACGAAGGTCTCGACCGCGAGGCGCAGCAGTTCTTGGTCGGCGGCGCGTGCCGGGTGGACCGGCACGAACATGGACAGGAGCGCGGCAAGCGCCATGCGGAGGAAGGGCTGCAAGCGAGACTCCAAGTTCGAGGATGGCGGACCACATGGTCCATCGGCCCGACATCTCGCACATCACCCGCGTAGCCTGCATCCGTCGCTCTCTCTGCGCGGATGTGCAGACTGGCCAACGGGGAGAGACCGGAACTGGTCGGCTGGTTGTAATGCCAGCCTCTACGCTGGACGAGCGCGCATTCGGCCCGAATCGGGATGCCGTCGCGTACAGACTCGCCGAAGCTCGCGGTGGCTATTCAACTGCACTGGAGCGTACGATGACTCGTTCGACACCTTTCGCCACCCTGCTGCTTTCGTTGCTGCTGCTTGTCGGTGCATCGCCGGCCGCAGCGTCCGGCCCAACCACCTCGGCCGCCACGCAGTACGTCGACATCGACGGGGCCCGCATCGCCTACCGAGCGATCGGCCCGCAAGGCAGCGTCCCCCTCCTGTTGCTGAACCGTTTCCGCGGGACGATGGATGACTGGGATCCGGCGCTGATCGACAACCTCGCGCGCGAACGGCAAGTGTTGATGTTCGACCAGCCCGGTTTCGCACGCTCCAGCGGCGATCCGCCGAACTCGCTGCCGGCATTCGCCGCCTCGGCGGCGCGTTTTGCCAGTGCTCTGGGTCACCGGCAGGTCGACGTACTCGGGTACTCCATGGGTGGCACCGTCGCGCTGCAGTTCGCACTCGATCACCCCGGACTCCTGCGGCGCCTGATCGTGGCAGGTTCTGGTCCGGGCCATGTTCCCGACGTCCCGCCGGGGCCGCCGGCTTCCGATCGGGTGTGGCCCGTGGCGACCAAGCCGGTCAACGACGATGCCGACTTCCTCTTCCTCTTCTTCGAGGACACGCCGAGCAGCCAAGCCGCCGGCCGGGCGTACCGCGATCGCCTGCGCAAGCGCAGCGATGCATTCGCCCGCGTCGTCGAACCCGCCGCTTGGCAGGCGCAGTTGCGCTCGGCCAAATCCGTGGGTACCGCGGCCACGTCGCTGCTGCCGAAGCTCGGAGTAATCACGCATCCCACGCTCGTCGCCAATGGCAGGGAGGACATCATGGTGGCGACCTATGCCTCCTTCGCGATGGCGAGGGCCATGCCGCGTGCTCGCCTTCTCATCTACCCCGACTCGGGACATGGCTTCCTATTTCAGTACCCCGAGGACTTTGCGGACGAGGTGCTCAGGTTCCTGCGTTGACACGGTGGAATCCGCGGCCTAGCGTCACCCGCCTGGAGCTTGTGTCCGGAGGGCAGAGGTTCGTGGGCGTGACCGGGGTGCAGGTCGACAGCAGTTGCCAGTCCACTCAAGTCGGCTCGACGGCCCCAAGTTCACAGAGCCACTGGGACGCTTCCCGGGCCGTCGAGAGCTCGCCCGAGCCGGACTCGCACCGGCTTAACCCCCGGATCGCGAGGTCGATGTCCCAGCATGGGGTGCATGTCTTTCGTCGCGGCAAGGCGCGTGGGGCGAAGCCCGAAGCGGCTTGCCGCGCGGCGGCGGCCTTTGCGATCGGGGGGTCATCGGGGCCCGGATAGGGTTGATGCGCGACCAATCAACCGATCCAGGACATCTCCAAGAACGAACTCGCCGAGATGGGATCTGGCATTGTTGTGCTGCGCCAGGTGCAGCAGTTCATGACCCAGCGCCTGATGGAACTCGATATCGACGAGTGCTGCGGCACCGGCTGAAACGAAGGCAACGCCGATCGGCTGAGCAGATGCACTGGCTATCCCGAGAGGATTCGGGACACGCGCGCTGGCAGTGTCGATGTGAAGCTACCCAAGCTGCGCCAGAGCGGCTCCTACCCCGGACTCCTCGAGCCTCAGCGTACGGCCGAAAAGATGCTCACGGCCGTGATCGAAATGGCCCAAGATCGTGGCATCGACACACGCTTGGTGGGCGACCTGGTCAACGCACCGAGCATGAGCGGCGTCGTCAGGAGAGCCAAGTCAGCCGGCTATGCGGCGAGTTCGATAGGCGCGTCGGCGCCTTCCTTGATCGTCAGATCGAAGGCAACCGGCCGTACCGCTGGATCCACGCCGCGCAGGTGAAGACGCGCGCGGCCAGGCGCATCGTGAGCGTTGCGATTTCGGCGCCAGCGAGTCCGAGTCGTTCTGGACACAGATTCTGCACAGCCTGAGACGGCGTGATCTGCGCAGTTTGAAGCTCGTCTCCAGCGATGGGGACGATGTCGTCAAGGCTGCCGCGATCTGGCAGCTCAGACGCGTTCAACTCATGCGTAGCGCCCTGACGCACACCGGCAAATTGCAGCGGCACATGGTCAGCGCCGCCGCCGACATCGTGGTCGTTCAAGACCAACCCGACGCGGCACGAGCTGAGCGGCTATCAGCGGCCCACTCGCTGCGACGCAAGTTCCTCGAAAGCAGTACGAGGAGTCGTCGCTCAATCGTCGGCGGACGCAGTTTGAGCGCCTGCATACCCTCGCCGATGCTGCGCGTACCCGGCTGCGCGCATGGTTCGCCGAGTACCAACGCGCCAGCAGCGGGTTTCTGCCCGCCGCCTTCCTCAACGCGCGACGGGTGCTGCGCTGCCCGCCAGATCGACCGCCTGCCGGCCGTCGAGGGCCGGCGCGCGCCCGTGGTGGCGTTCGTAGGCCTCGAACCCGCCCAGCACGGGCCTCGGCTCGTGGCGCACCACGCGCAGCGTCGGCTGCTCGCCCGCCGCCCGGGCCAGCTCGATGGCCTCGTCAAACGAGCGACCTTGGTGGATGAGGTAGCGGGCGTAGGCGCCCGGCACCAGCCGCACCCCGCTGTCGGCGGACGGCGCTGCGCGTGTCTCGCAACCCTGGCGGTCGCCCAGCACGCTGCAGCGGTAGACGGAATCGCCCTCGGCATGGGCGGGCAACGGAGCGGCCAGCGAGAGCAGCGCGGCGCCGCCCAGCGGCAGCCAGCGCAGGAAGTTCAGGTTCGTCATGGAGGATCTCCTCTGAGTTCACATACCGAAGTTCAGCTGCCCGAGCGCTCGCCCTGGCTCAGGCGCACGCCCAAGGCCATGACCTGCGCCAGCTCGGCCTGCACTTGCGCACGCGTCTTCGACGAGGCGATGTCGTGGCGGCCGAAGCTGCCGTAGAGCGCCCCGCTGTTGCGCGTTTCCAGCGTGCCATCGCGGCGCGCAGCGTCCAGCTCGGCGAGTACCTCCGTACGCGTGCGGGTCGAGACCAGGCGCGCCGTATCGATTTGGCCGTACAGCGCACCGGCGAGCGGGAGCTGACCGGCGGCACGCGCCTGCTCGAACTCGGCGATGACCTCGGTGCGGCTGCGCGTCGACAGCGTCTGGCTGGCGAAGTCCTGCGTGCCCTCCTGGGCAAACGTGCCGGCGGAGGCGAACAGGGTGACGGCGGCAAGGGCGATGCGATAGGTCTTCATGGCGGTTTCCTGGTGGGTTGCGAGTCGGTCACTGACGCGTGTCGCCACCATGGCAACTGCTGCGTCTTCGACGGGCCGGGGAGATCAGGCCCGTCGATGTGACCAATCTAGGCGCCGCACCTGCGCAGAAAAATGGCTCATCGGCCAATGCAGCGTTGCACTCCCGCCAAAGTTGCAGCGTGCCCCGCGTGCACCCATCCTCCATGCACGGCCCGTGCACAGAGCGATCGATCTCCGAGGGTCGTCGCCACCGTCGTGCAAGCATGCATGCGGGCAAGCGTACGGACGCGCACGGCCGCGGACGAGGGCCGGCAAAGTTCAGAAGTCGGACAGCCTGGCGTCGCCGACTTCGAGCAGCTGATCGAGGCGCAGGGTTTCGCCCGTGCCGAGCACGACGTACTCGGCGCCCTCCCGGGCGAACACGTCGTCGATGGTTGCAGTGAGCTCCTTCACCTCACCCGCGGTGGCGCGAAAGCGGACCCGCGTGGGTCGGCGCAGCGTCGCATGCGACTCGAGCAGGTCGTGGAACTCGCAGCTGATTGGCTCGCACTTGGCGGATGTCATGGTCGTGAGGCCTGCGTCATTGTCATCGCACCTGCCCTCGCCTTACCGTACAAGGGGGAAAACGATGCGTCGCGCCGGGCCGAAGACAGCGCCTGCATCACCCGTCGCTGCCTGCTCAGCCGGCGGCCACGAAGCGGTCGACACGGGCCGCTTCGTGCACACGGCGGGGCTCCTCCGCCAGGACGTCCAGCGGCCGGCAGCCGTGGATCCAGACGTTCGGCTGCACGAACCAGAGGGAGAGACGCCAGCCGTCGTAGAATGGCGCGAGTTCATCGACGACGCGGCGGCACGGCTCGCGCAGCTCACCGCGGCGAGCGTCGAACTGGAACCAGGGCATCCACGTGGAGCCGCCCCAATCGAACCGGATCGCTTGGTCGTCGGGCGTCACGTCGGCACCGAGCGCCTGCCGCCGACGCAGCACCTCGGATTCGCGCCACAACCCGCCGTGGCCACGGTAGGCGGCGAGCATCTGCAGGAACGCGGCGTCCTGCTCCGCGATGTCGGCGTCGACCCGGAAGGCGCTGCGTGGGCCGGCGGGCCCGAAGAATACGCGGGTGGGTTGCCCGGCAGGCGGGGCGGCGACGGCGATGCTCATGGTGCGCTCCTTCGCAGAACGATTCACTGTGCCGCCGGCCTGGCAGGCCCGCGTCCTCCGAACGGCCGATGTCGCGTACCACCTTGGTGGCATGCAGGCATCGGCCGCGCTTGCTGCTGGGTCAGTAACGCCACGCGTAGCGAAGCTGGTCGAAGTCCTCGCTGGGATTGGGATCCTTGATGCCGGCGTTCGAGAAGTGCTGTACGCGCAAGGCCAGTTCGTGCTGCCGGTCAACGCCGAAGCGACGCCCGATCGCCAGGTGGTCGCCGAAGTTGAATGCGGTGCTGAATCGCTTGTCGCGGCTGCGGTAGACGGGCAGCAGCACGTTGGCGCCGATGCCGGCTTCGACGAACCAGGCCTCGCCCCAGGCCCGCGGCTGCCAGCGCAGGACCGGCGTCACGCCTAGCTGCGTGACCCAGGCCGAAGCCCGGCGGCCATCGTCGAGGCGGCTGTTCCAGCGTCCGAACGAAGCCTCCCAGTAGCCACTGGCCTTGCCGCTCGCGAAATCGCGCTGCCAGCGCCAGTCCCACGCCGCGCCGGCGGCGGGGGTGTGCGCGTCCGCCGCGGCGCCGAGCTGTACGAACACCTGGTCGGGCGCCAGCAGGTGGCGCGCACCGGGCATCGCGGCGGGAGCGCTCGACGCGGCGGCGAGCCAGGCCACTGCCACGGCCATCCGTACGCCGCGGCTCGCGGCCGACGCGGCGGATCCGGGGCGCTTCGAGGTCATGCCGGTGGCCATGCCGGGGGAGCGCATGGAGTGGCCTTCAGCTGCCGGAGCGTTCGCCCTGGCTGAGGCGGACGCCGCTGGCCAGCGCGTGCTCCAGCTCGGCACGCACCTGCGCACGCGTCTTGGTCGACGCGACCTCGCGGCGCGCGAAGCTGCCGTAGAAAGGCCCGTGGTTGCGGGTCTCCAGCGTGCCGTCGCGGCGCGCTGCGTCCAGTTCGGCGCGCACCTCGGCGCGCGTGCGGCTCGAGGCGCGTGACGCGCCGTCGACGAGGCCGTACAGATCACCCGAGCGGGGCAGCGTGCCGCTGGCGCGCGCCTGCTCGAACTCGGCGATCACCTCGGCGCGGCTGCGTGTCGAAAGCGGGCTGGCGAAGTCCTGCGTGCCCTCCTGCGCGAGTGCACCGGTGGCAGCGAGCAGGGCAAGGGCGGCAATGGCGTATCGATGGGTCTTCATGGCGGCTCCAGTGGGTTGCTGTCCGACCAATCTAGGTGCCGTCTGCGTCCGCAAAAACGGCTCGCCGGCCAATGCACCGTTGCAGCTTCGCCAAAGATCGGCGGCCTCGCACAGGAGCAGCGACGCCTCGACTCGTCGTCCCGGTCGCCCTATGCCTTTGGGCCGAGCCGCACGTGCACCGCGCGGGTCACGCCGTTCCACCACGAGCAGCGGGGGCCGTGCTGCGTCCTCGCGGGGTGCGCGCCCCCCTTCCGATGTTGCTCACGGGGGCGGCGCCGCTCGCCGATGCTTGGGGTACGGTTTCCAAGGAGCAGACGATGTACACCCCCCACCCAACCCAGACGCCCCGGTGCACGCACCAGCTGCGCTTCGCATCGCTGTTCCACGCCGGGCGCGCCCTGTCCTTTCCCTGCGATGCGGCCGGCCGCGTGCCACTGGACGGGCTGAGCGAACGCGGGCGCAACAACTACCTGTTCGCGCGCGCCGTGGTCGGCCGCGACTACGGCGTGCCGGTGGTGCTGCCGGCCGCCGAGCACGGTTAGCGCAGGGCGGCTCTGCGCCGCGCAGCCAGGGCCGCCGCGACGCCGGCGCCGTAGGCCGGGTCGGCGCGGCTGCAGTTCGCGACATGGCGCTGCTGCACCTCGTCGCTCGCACCGCCCACGGAACGCGCCGTGTTCTCGAACAGGCGCTGCCGCTCGTCGGTCGAGAGCAGCCGGAACAGCGCGCCCGGCTGCGTGTAGTAGTCGTCGTCGGCACGGTGGTCCCAGTGCGTCGCCGGGCCCTGGACCGCCAGCGGCGGGTCGGCCCGCGCAGGATCGTCGCGCCACTCGCTCCTGCTGTTGGGCACGTAGCCGATCGTGCCGCCCTGGTTGCCGTCCACGCGCATCGTGCCGTCGCGGTGGTAGCTGTGGAACGGGCACTTCGGCGCGTTCACCGGGATCTGGTGGAAGTTGACACCGAGCCGGTAGCGCTGTGCGTCGCCGTAGCTGAACAGCCGCGCCTGCAGCATCTTGTCGGGTGAGAAGCCGATGCCGGGCACCACGTTGGCCGGCGAGAACGCGGCCTGCTCGACCTCGGCGAAGTAGTTGTCGGGGTTGCGGTTGAGTTCCAGCACGCCGACCTCGATCAGCGGGTAGTCCTTGTGCGGCCAGACCTTGGTCAGGTCGAAGGGGTTGAAGGGGCTGGCCTCGGCCTGCGCCTCGGTCATCACCTGGATGGCCAGCGTCCAGCGCGGGAAGTCGAAACGCTCGATGGCGTCGTAGAGATCGCGCTGCGCGCTCTCGCGGTCCTTCGCGACGATGGCCTCGGCCTGCGCGTCGCTCAGGTTGCGGATGCCCTGCCGGCTGCGGAAGTGGAACTTGACCCAGTGCCGCTCGCGGCGGGCGTTGACCAGGCTGAAGGTGTGGCTGCCGAAGCCGTGCATGTGGCGATAGCCGTCGGGCAGGCCGCGGTCGCTCATCACGATGGTCACCTGGTGCAGCGCCTCGGGCAGCAGGCTCCAGAAGTCCCAGTTGCTCTGCGCGCTGCGCAGATTGCTGCGCGGGTCGCGCTTGACGGCGTGGTTCAGGTCCGGGAAGCGCAGCGGGTCGCGCATGAAGAAGACGGGCGTGTTGTTGCCCACCACGTCCCAGTTGCCCTCCTCGGTGTAGAACTTGACCGCGAAGCCGCGGATGTCGCGCTCGGCGTCGGCCGCGCCGCGTTCACCCGCGACGGTGGAGAAGCGCAGGAACACGTCGGTCTTCTTGCCGACCTCGGCGAAGACCCGCGCCTTGCTGTAGCGCGTGATGTCGTGTGTCACCGTGAAGGTGCCGTAGGCGCCCGAGCCCTTGGCGTGCATGCGCCGCTCGGGGATGACCTCGCGGTCGAAGTGTGCGAGCTTCTCGAGCAGCCAGATGTCCTGCAGCAGGGCCGGGCCGCGCGGGCCGGCGGTCTGGATGTTCTGGTTGTCGGCGACTGGCGCGCCGCTGGCGTGGGTCAGCATGGGGGGCATGGTGGGCTCCGGTGGTGGTGTGGGCGCGCCGCGGCGGCGCGCGAGCGGGATCGACGAGGCCGGAGCATCCCGCGCCGTCGCTCGCCGTGCATGGCGTCTAAGGCCACGCTGCCGATCCCGCGCGCGGCCGGCCCGGCACTCACCCCTTCGGCCGAGCGCCGCCTACCCGCAAGAGATCAGCCGGCCCCTGCACCGCTGCGGCTTGCGGGGGACGGCGCACGCCCGCCAGACTCGGACGAGCACCGCGCCCGCACCATGACCCTCCCCCTGCCCCCCTCGCCGCGCGCCCTGCGCTTCGGGCCGTTCCACCTGGTGCCGAGCCGACGCACGCTGCTCGAGGGCGAGCGGCCTGTCGCGCTCGGCAGCCGCGCCTTCGACCTGCTGGTGGCCCTGACCGAACGCCCGGGTCAGCTGCTGCCGGCCAGCGCGCTGATGGCCCGCGTGTGGCACGACACCGTCGTCGACGCCGGCAGCCTGCGTGTGCACATGACGGCGCTGCGCAAGGCGCTCGGCGAAGGGCGCGGCGGGCGGCGGTACATCGTCAACGTGCCGGCGCAGGGGTACTCGTTCGTCGCGCCCGTCGAGCACGCGGACGCGGCGGCGCCATGCCCGCCACCCGTCGAGCCGGTGCAGCGGCCGCGCACGCTGCCGGCCGTGACGCCGCTGCTCGGCCGGGACGCCGCCATCGACGAGATCGTCGGCCGTCTGGGGCGGCACCGCTGCATCAGCATCGTCGGGCCGGGCGGCATGGGCAAGACGGCGCTGGCCGCGGCCACCGCCGAGCGGGCTCACGCCGCGCACGCCGACGGCGCCGTCTGGCTCGACCTGGCACCGCTGACAGGAGGCGGCCAGGTCGCGACGGCCCTCGCCTCGGCGCTCGGCCTGATCGCCGACCCGGCGGCACCGCTGGCGGTGCTCGGCACCTTCCTGCGCGACAAGCACCTGCTGCTGGTGCTGGACAACTGCGAGCACCTCGTCGATCACGTGGCCGAGCTGGCCGAGCAGCTGCTGCGCGTCGCCGCGCGCCTGCACCTGCTGGCCACGAGCCGCGAAGCGCTGCGCATCGAGGGCGAGTGGGTGCATCGGCTGGCACCACTCGGCCTGCCGGCGGCCGACACGGGGCTGACGGCGGCGCAGGCGCTGGCCTGGCCGGCCGTGCAGCTGTTCGTCGAACGCACCAGCGCCGGGCACGACGGCTTCGTCTTCGACGATGCCGCGGCCGCCGCGGCGGGCGAGATCTGTCGGCGCCTGGACGGCATCCCGCTGGCCATCGAACTGGCCGCCGCGAGCGTCGAGTCGCTCGGCGTGCAGGGCCTGGCCGCGCACCTGGGCGACCGGCTCGCGCTGCTGACGCACGGCCGCCGCACCGCGCTGCCGCGCCACCAGACGCTGCGCGCCACGCTCGACTGGAGCTACGCGCTGCTGGCCCCGCCGGAGCAGCAGTTGCTGCGGCAGCTGGCGGTGTTCCGCGGCGCCTTCCCGCTCGATGCCGCGCTGGCGGTCGGCGCGGTGCCCGGCGGCGCCGGCGCGCCGGCGCTCGCCGAGGCGCTCTACAACCTGGTCGCCAAGTCGATGCTGAGCGTCGACACGACGAGCGAACCGGTGCACTACCGGCTGCTCGAGAGCACCCGTGCCTACGCGCTCGAGGCGCTGGCGGCGCGCGGCGAAACCGCTGTCGCGGCACAGCGGCACGCTCGCTATCTGGAGTCGCTGTTCGCCGCCGCGTCGGCCCGCCCGCTGCCGCCGGTACAGTGGCTCGAACTGCACGGCCGGCGCATCGACGACCTGCGCGCCGCGTTGCAGTGGGCCTTTGCGCCGGGCGGGGAGCGCCTGGTCGGCATCGCGCTGGCGGCGACCACCGCGCCGCTGTGGTTCTCGCTGTCGCTGATGGCCGAATACCGCCAGATCGCGGAACAGGCACTCGCCGGCCTCGCGGCCGAGCCGGCCTCCGACCAGGCCCTGGAGATGCGCCTGCGCGAGGCGTACGGCCACGCGTTGTGGCACACGCGCGGCGGCGGCCCGGCGATGACGGAAGCGTTCAGCCGCGCGCTGGCGCTGGCCGAATCGCAGGGCGCCGCCGCCTACCAGCTGCGCGCCGTGTGGGGCCTCTGGCTGATCTGCAACACCAGCGGCGACTACGCCGGCTCGGAGCGCCTGGCGCGGCACTTCGGCGCGATCGCCGGGCCGACGCCGACGCCGGACTTGGCCGTCACGCATGACCGGATGATGGCGCTGGGCCTGCACTTCCACGGCGACCAGGCGGGTGCGTTGGTGCACGCCCGCCGGGTACTCGAGCATCCGGGCACCGTCAACCACACGTCGCTCAACAGCGGCTTCCAGTTCGACCAGCGGGTCAGCGCGCTGACCGTGCTGGCGCGCATCCTGTGGGTGCTGGGCCGGCCGCACGAGGCGCTGGCGCACGCGACCCAGTCGGTGGACGAGGCGCTGGCCATCGATCACACGCTCTCGCTGTGTTATGCCATCGCCAACGGTGCCGCGCCGGTCGCCTTCTGGGCCGGCGAGTGGGACACCGCGCAGCGCTGGACCGAGCTGCTGCTGCAGCGCGCGGGCGAACGTTCGCTGCCGTTCTGGCTGGCCTTCGGGCGGGCCTACCGCCTGCTGCTGGCGCTTGACGGCGCACCCGTGCGGCCCGACGCCGCGGAAGTCGCCGAGGCCTTGCACGGCCCGGCCGTCGGCAACCTGCTGCGCGAGACGCTCTGCACCGTCGACCCCTCGCTCGCCGAACCCGCCCTGCTCGCGCGTGCGGAGGAGGACGGCGCCAGCTGGTGCGCGCCGGAGCTGCTGCGCGTGCGCGCCGCGCAGCTGCGCGAACGGGGTGATGGCGCGGCCGCCGACGCGCTGCTGCAGCGTGCGCTGCGGCTGGCGCGCGATCAGCAGGCGCTGGCCTGGGAGTTGCGCTGCGGCATCGACCTGGCGCGCAGCCGTGCCGTGCACGATCCGCTCGCCGCACGCGCCACGCTCGGCGACGTGCTCGCGCGCTTCGAACCCGGCGCCGGCAGCGCCGACCTGAGTGCCGCGCGTGCGCTGCTCGCGTCGTGGGCCTGACGCAGGCCGGTTCAGGCCGTGCGCGCCAGCCCCGCACGGGCACCGCCGGAACGCAGTCGGCGCACCTGCAGCGTCGCGCCGATCAGGAACAGCAGGAAGAACACGCCGACGACCTTCTGCAGCGCCGGGTCGTCCGGCCCGCTGAACAGCGGCGCGCCGGCCGGCAGGCGGGTGAAGGTCTCGGTGGCGCCGGGGATCAGGTGGAAGAAGACGGTCGCGGAGTAGGCGACGGTCGACACATACTGCGACAGGCGCCCGAACAGCAGTTCCCGGTCGGCCAGCGCCGCGAGGCCCAGCACCAGAAGCGTGGCGATCCCCAATGCATGCGGCGGGCCGAAGCCGCCGTGCTGGAAGATCGGGAAGCCAGTCAGGCAGGTCAGCACCGTCGCCCACACGTAGGTGCGGCCGAGCCCGCTGCGCGGCAGGATGGCGCTGTCGCGCACCAGTGCGGCGATGCCGGCGGCCAGGGCCACCAGGCTGATGGCGGTGTGCACGGCGCCGAGGGGGGTCAATCCGAACATCTGCTTCTCCTAGCGGGCCGGGCCTGCCGGCGGTTGATGGTCTGGAGACTAGCGGTGGCCGGCACGCGCCGCCATCGCCGGACGAGACAGCGCGCACCTGCACCAAGGAGGGAGGCGCCGCGGCACGCGCGACGCTGCGCGAGGCAGGCGAGCACGCCCTCCGGGCACGGGCGGATCGGCATCGCCGTCACGCGGCGGCGAGCAGCGCCGAGGGCCGCGTCAGTGGCACGCGATCGGCCCCGGAGCGCGCCGCCGCGCGCAGCGCCGCGGCCGGCGGCAGCGCCGAGCGCGGCCCGAGCAGCCCGCGGCGCTCGGCGATCACGGTGGCTTCGGTGCGGCTGCCGGCGTCGAGCTTGGCGAGGATGGCCTTGGTGTGCGCCTTGACCGTGCCGATCGCGATGCCGAGCCGGCTCGCGATGAGCTTGTTGGGCAGGCCGCTGGCCATCAGGCGCAGCACCTCGGTCTCGCGCTGCGTGAGCGGCGTGCGGGTCAGGCTCTGCGCCACCAGGCGCGCCGCGGTATCGCACAGGTGGTGTGCGCCGCGGCCGACAGCACGCACCGCATCGACCAGTTCGGCGAGCGTACAGCCACCGAGCAGGTAGCCGCGCACGCCGGCCTGCAGCGCGTCGCGGATCTCGGCCTCGCTGTCGCGCCCGCTGACCACCAGCACGCCGGCGGGTCCAGGGCCTGCCTCGTGCGCGCGCCGTGGGTGGCCGGCGAGCCAGGCCAGGCCGCTGTCGTAGTCACACAGCAGCACATCGGCTTCCGGCAGCGGGAGCCGGCTGTCGACGGGCGCCTCCACCACGTCGATGCCGGGCTGGCCGGCCAGCGCGCTGGCCAGGCCGAGCGCCACCAGCGGCTCGCAGTGACGGATGAGGACACGGACGTTGCGCAGGATGTCGTGCATGTCGGCTCCTTGTTGACCTCTTGCTCTGGATCAATCATGGAACGGCGCGGCGTGCACAGGCGCAAAGCGCTGTGAAGACTTGTTCAGGATCGCGGCACGCGGCGCGGCGCCGGAGCGCCCCGGGACCCCCTGAACACTTCTTTGCACCGCTGAACTTGCCCTGCGGGGCGCTCCGTCCCGATCATTGGTCCACCCGAAATGCCGCGAAACCGCTGGTGAATCCCCTCGTCCTCGACGCGCCGACGCAAGCCTTCCTCGACGGCTGCGCCGCCGCTCACGTGGCACCGTTCTGGACGCTCGACGCCGACGCGGCGCGCCGGCAGTTCGCGGCTCTGCAGGGCGGTGCCCCTGTGCTGGCGCCGGCCAGCGTGGAGGACGTGGCCTGGCCGGCAGGGCCCGGCGGACGCGTCGAATTGCGCATCGTGCGGCCCGCCGGCGTGACGGGCGATCTGGGCTGCGTCGTCTACTGCCCGGGTGGCATCGGCATGTCCGGCACCGGGCACAGCCACGAGCGTCTGGCCCGTACACTGGCGCACGGCGCCGGCGTGGCGGTGCTGCTGGTCGACTACGCCCCCCCGCCCCAGGCGCGCTACCCGCACCAGATCGAGCAGGTCTATGCGGTGCTCGTTCACATCGCGCAGCAAGGCGCCGGCCGCGGCCTCGACCCGGGCCGGATCGCCCTCGCCGGCGACGGCATCGGCGCCACGATCGCGACCGCAGCGGCCTTGACGGCCAAGTGCCGGCGCGGACCGACGATCGCGCAGCAGGTGCTGTTCTGTCCCGTCACCGACTCACCGGCCGCCAATGACTCGTATGCGAAGTTCGGCGACGGCCCCTGGCTGACGCGGGCGGACGTGCAGCACTTGCTGCAGCACTACCTGCCGCCGGACGTGCCGCCGCACGAGGCGCCGGCGCTGCTGCTGCGGGCCCCGCACGACCTGCTCAACGACCTGCCCGAAACGCTTGTCGTCGTCGCCGAATGCGATCCGCTGCGGGACGAAGGCGAGGCCTTCGCACGCAAGCTGCTCGAGGCGGAGGTGAACGTCACCTGCGCGCGCCATCTCGGCACCGTGCACGGCTTCGCCGTGCTGGATGCGCTCGCCGAGAGCGCCAGCGCGCGGGCCGCGATGGCGCAGGCGATCGCCGCGTTGCGCGAGGCGCTGGCCGGCTAATGCAACGCCAGCATCTCCCGGGCCGCCACCAGATCGGCCGTGTCGAAGCCCTCGCCGAAGCCGCCAAGCACGCGCGTAAGCTCGGCGCGCGCCGCGGGCCCGCCGGCGCGGCCGTGCAGCAGCCTCGCCAGGCTGGTGGCGATGCGCAGTTCCCAGCCTGGAGCCGCCTGCCGGCGGGCGATGTCGCGCGCGCGCTCGAAGAGTCGCTGTGCATCCGCGTGCGCCGCGGCCGTGCCGTCGAGCAGCACGATCTCGCCGCGCACGCGCAGCAGTTCCGCGTAGCACCATTGCTCCTCGTCCTGCTCGGCGCGCGCGATCGCCGCGCCGATGGTCGCGCGCGCGCTGTCGAGCGCGCCGCAGCGCGCATCGGCCAGCGCCAGCTCGGTCATCGCCCAGGTCTGGGGGAACGCGAAGCGGGCTTCCGGCAGTTCCTCGAGGGCGGCGCGCACGGCGCGCCGGCCGGCCTCCAGATCACCGCTCTTGAGGATCAGCAGCCCCTCGCAGCAGCGCGCGAGCGGGTGCCACATGAAGAGCGAATGCGGGCGCGTCAGGTCCACCAGCAGGTCGACGTAGCGCCGCGCCGCGGCGAGGTCGCCGCACAGCAGCGCGATCGGGCAGCACGACTTGACGAGCGCGTTGCACAGCGACAGCGGATGCCCGATGGCGAGGGCATCCTCGACGTTGGCCGCCACCGACTGCCGGGCCTGCGCCGGGTAGCCTTGCAGCCAGAGCACCAGCGCCAGGGTCATGCGGCCGATGACGAGCTGGTCGAACTGGAAGCGGAACGCGTGGGTTTGGCGTTCCGAGGGCACGTAACCGGCCAGCATGCGCTCGATGTGCGTGCGCGCAGCCGCCTGGTCGCCGAGGAAGTGCAGCGTGTAGGCCATCAGCCGGTCGCCGACCCGCGCGTCGTTGGGGTCCGGCGCGTCGGCAGCGACGGTGCAGAAGCGCCGCGCCAGCTCGAGCGCGGCGCGGAAGCGGCCCTTGTTCAGCTCGGTGACCCACAGGCCCCACAGCGCCTGCAGCTGGTGGTCGCGGTCCGCGGTCCGCTCGGCCAGCTCCAGCGCGCGCGTCCACGCCGAGCTCATCTGCGGGCTCGACAGGTTAGCACTGCTCACGGTCGCGCCAAGTGCCGCGAACAGCCCGATGTCCAGCGCCACGTCGCGCGCCTCGCGCGGCGAGGCAATCGCGCGTTCGATGTTGGCTTGGCATTCCCGCACCAGCAGCATCCGGTTCCACAGCGGCACGGCCGCCAGCGTCAGCTCGACGCCGAGGCGGGCCTGCTCCGGGGTCGCGAAGGCCCAGTCCAGCGCCGCGCGCACGTCCTCGAGCAGCGGCGCATAGCTGGCGAGCCAGGAAGCGACGGGCCGGGTGTCCGCCTCGCGCAGCGCGACGCGGAAGGTGTCGCGACAGTAGGTGGCATGGCGCTGTGCGGCATCCTCCGCCTCGCCGGCAGCCACCAGCTTCTGCCAGGCGTAGGCCCGAGTGGTGTCGAGCAAGCGAAAGCGCGTCTCGGCCGCGTCCAAGTCGGCGACCAGCAACGACTTGGCGACCAGGTTCGCGGCCATGTCGGTGAGCTCGGACGCATCGGCGGCGCCCGTCCCCGCGAGCGCCGCCTCGAGCGTGAAGGCGCCGGCGAACACCGCCATGCGGCGCAGCAGCGCCTGCTCGGCCGGCGTGAGCAGCTCGAAGCTCCAGTCCAGCGTGGCCTGCAGGGTGCGGTGGCGGTGCTGCGCCATGCGCCGGCCGGTGGCGCTGAGAAGCCGCAGGCGATCGCCGAGCAGCGCGAGGATGCCCTGCAGGCCGAGGGCGTCGACGCGTGCCGCGGCCAGCTCGATCGCCAGCGGCATGCCGTCGAGCCGTCGGCAGATTGTCGCTACGAGGTCCGCGTTGGCGTCGTTCAGCTCGAAGGCGTCCAGCGCCGCGGCGGCGCACTCGACGAACAGTTGCACCGCCGGGGAGTGCAGCGCCGCTTCCGCCGTGTTCGACGCGCTGTCGGGCGGCACGGCGAGCGGACCGAGCCGCGTCACCCATTCGCCGTGGGCGCGCAGCGGCTCCCGGCTGGTCGCGAGCAGGTGCACGCCCGGCGCGCCGGCGGCGATGGCTTCGGTGAGCGCTGCGGCGGCCTCGACCACGCGCTCGCAGCTGTCCAGCACCAGCAGCATGCGGCGCCCGCCGAGGAAGGCGATCAGTTCGCCGGACGGGTCGTCCTGGCGCGCCGGCAGGCCCAGCGCCGAGGCGAGCGCGCTCGGCACGAGGGCCGGCTTCGCGACCGCCGCCAGGTCGACGAAGACCGTGCCGTCGGGATAGCCGGGCGCGATCTGTCCGGCCGCCTGCAGGGCGACGGCGGTCTTGCCCACGCCGCCGGGGCCGACCACGGTCACGAAGCGCCGCAGCGCGATCTTGGCCGCCAGCGCGGCCACCGCGGCATCGCGGCCGATGACTCGCGCCTGCGGTACCGGCAGGCCACGGGCCCGCTCCACCGGCGGCGCAGGCGTGCCACGCCCGACCTCCACCACCGGCGCGACGAAGCTGTAGCCGCGTCCCGTGACGTTGGCGATGTAGCGCTGCCCGGAGCGGCCCTCGCGCAGGCACTTGCGCAGCGCCGCGATGTGCACGCGCAGCGTCGCCTCCTCGACCACCGCGCTCGGCCAGACGTGTGCGATCAGCTCTTCCTTGCTGACCAGCTGCCCGGCCCGCTCGACGAGCAGCACGAGCACGTCCAGCGCGCGGCTGCCCAGGGGAAGCGCCGTGCCCTCCTCCAGCAACACCCGCTCCGCCGGGCGGACCTCGAACGGCCCGAAAGTCAATGCTCGATGGGTCAACCCTGCCTCGCCCCCGGACTGCGCTCCGCGGACGGGTCCGCGGTCGGAGGCGAAATGATAGGGGCGGGCACGGTCATCGCGCCGCTCAGCGAGCGTCGGCGCTGATCACCGCGCCGAAGCGCACCCAGGTGCGGCCGTCGAAGCGGGCCAGCTGCACCGCCTCGATGGGCGCGAAGTCGGTCGCCGAGGTGTTGATGCGGATGCCGGGCAGCGCGGCCCCGCTGTCGAAGTCCTTCAGGCCGGCGGCCTGCTTCATCACGTTCTCGCGC
This sequence comes from Piscinibacter caeni, assembly GCA_003265685.1. Classification (GTDB taxonomy): domain Bacteria; phylum Pseudomonadota; class Gammaproteobacteria; order Burkholderiales; family Burkholderiaceae_C; genus Piscinibacter; species Piscinibacter caeni. The sequence continues at coordinate 73,403 of QJOU01000018.1, forward strand.
GTCAGCTGGTCGCCGCACTGCTTCAGCACCTGCACCAGCGTGCGCGCGACGGCATAGCCGTACACGTTGGAGGCGTCGGCCAGGTTGCCGTCGGGGTAGTACTTCTTCATGAAGGCGCGCCACTCGTTCATGCCGGCGTCGTTGTCCCACTGCGGGTCGGTCGGGTCCTTGTAGTAGAGGCTGGTGATCAGACCGACCGACTTGTCCAGCCCGGCCGGGGTGAGCACCGAGCCGACCGACTGCGAGACGTTGTTCAGGTACTGCAGCGGCTTCCAGCCCATGTCGTGGGCCTTGCGGATCGCCTGCGCGGCGAACTTCGGCGTGGTGATGCTGACGAACACGTCCGCGCCCGACGCCTGCAGCTGCACCACCTGCGAGTCGACCGTGGGCTCGGTGACCTCGTAGCTGGCCTCGGCGACGATCATCTTCGCCGCCCGCTCGCCCAGGCCGTCCTTCAGGCCCTTCAGATAGTCCTTGCCGTAGTCGTCGTTCTGGTAGAGCACCGCGATCTTCGCGTCCGGCCGCTCCTTCAGGATGTGGCGCGCGTAGATGCGCGTCTCGGTCTGGTAGTTGGGCTGCCAGCCCATGGTCCACGGGTAGTTCTGCGGGTCGTTCCACTTGGTCGCACCGCTGGCGACGAACAGCTGCGGCACCTTCCTCGCGTTGAGGTACTTGTGGACGGCGGTGTTGGTCGGCGTGCCCAGGCTCTGGAACAACAGCAGCACCTCGTCGCGCTCGACCAGCCGGCGGGTCATCTCGACCGTCTTCGGCGGGCTGAAGCCGTCGTCCAGGCTGACGAAGCTGATGCGGCGGCCGTTGATGCCGCCCTCGTCGTTGATCTTGCGGAAGTAGGCGTCCTGCACCCTGCCGACCGTGCCGTAGGCCGAGGCCGGCCCGCTGTAGGGCATGGTCTGGCCGATGCGGATCTCGGCGTCGCTCGCGCCGGGGTCGTAGCGCTTCTGCGCAGTGGCGCTCGTCGCCCCCAGCGCGAGGGCGAGCGCCGCGGCGGTCCACAGTGTCGGGTGGGTCATGCTCTTCTCCCGGGTCGCCTGGCTGCGAGATAGCCGGCGCTGCGCACCCAGGCGATGCGCAGCGCGCCATGGATGCCCGAGGGCATCAGGAACATGAAGCCGATCAGGAACAGGCCGTAGATCGCCCACGGCGCGGCCTTGGAGAGATGGTCGGCGAGGTTGGGCACGAACTGGATGAAGATCGCCCCGAACACCGCACCGGGGATCGAGGCCAGCCCGCCCACGACGATGCCGATCAGCAGGGTGATCGACAGCCCGGCGGCGAAGCTGTCCGGCGCGACGAACTGCACCGCGATCGCGCCCAGCGCCCCGGCCACGCCGGCGTACACCGCGCTGATCGCGAAGGCGAGCGACTTGCAGCGGGCCACGTCGATGCCTGCAGCCGCGGCGGCGATCGGGTGGTCACGCACGGCCACCAGTGCCAGGCCGATGCGGCCGCGCAGCAGGTTCCAGCCGGCCACGAAGGCCACCACGGAAACTGCCAGCGTGTACAGGTAGAGCCACTGGTCGGCGCTGATCGGCAGGCCGAAGGGTGCGTCCGGCTTGACGATCACGATGCCCTGCACGCCGCCGGTCCAGCCTTCCAGGTGGCGCGACTTCAGCAGCTGCGGCATCGAGACACCGAGCGCGAAGGTGGCCAGCGCCAGGTAGTGGCCCTGCAGGCGCAGCGCCGGCAGGCCGAACAGGTAGCCGGCGAGGCCGCACAGCAGGCCGGCCGCCGGCAAGGTCAGCGCATACGGCACGTCGTAGCGGTCCATCAGGATCGCCGCGGTGTAGGCGCCCGCCGCATAGAAGGCGCCGTGGCCCAGCGAGATCTGCCCGCCGTAGCCGGTCAGGATGTTCAGCCCGAGCAGCGCGATCGCGTAGACCATCACCAGCGTGAGCTGGAAGCTGTGGTAGCCGCTGAGCACGAACGGCAGCCCCGCCAGTCCCGCCAGCAGCAGGCCCAGCGACAGCCAGCGCCAGCGCACGGGCCTGGACGCGACGGCACGCGGGGCGGCGGCGATCACGGTGCTCATCGGCTCACACCCGCTGGACCTGCAGCGTGCCGAACAGTCCGGACGGCCGCAGCAGCAGCACGCCGACGATCAGCACCAGCGCCACGACCAGCTTCAGTTCGTTGCCGACCACGTAGGCGCCGAGCAGGTTCTCCAGCACGCCGACTAGCAGCCCGCCCGCCACCGCGCCGGCCGGGCTGTCGATGCCGCCGATCAGCGCGGCCGCGAAGGCGTACAGCAGCACGCCGGCCATCATGTTCGGGTCGAGGAAGACGACCGGCGCGACCATCATGCCGGCCACCGCGCCGACCGCCGCGGCGAGGCCCCAGCCGAGCGCCAGCATGCGCCCGACGCGGATGCCCACCAGCCGGCTCGACACCGGGTTCTGCGCCACCGCACGCATCGCCAGCCCGAGCGCGCTGAAGCGGAAGAAGACGAACAGCAGCAGCAGCATCGCCAGCGTGACGAGCGCCGCGCCGATGGCGTGCGAGGACAGGTAGCGCTGCCCGAACAGCGGCGCGGTCGAGAACGGACTCGGGAACACCTTGATCGTGTAGCTGAACACCCAGCCGGCGACGCTGTTGAAGATCACGAGCAGCCCGATGAACACCACCACGACCGGCAGCACCGAGGGCCCGCGCACATGGCGGATGACGAAGGCCTGGATCGCCACCCCGGTGGCGAAGGCGACGACGATTGCCAGCGCGAACGCGCCCCAATAGGGCAGACCGGCTTCGATCAAGGCCCAGGCCACGTAGGTCGAGAACATCGCCATCTCGCCCTGCGCGAAGTTCAGCAGGTGCGTCGCCTGATGGATCATCACCAGCGCGAGGGCCAGGCTCGCGTAGATCATGCCGTTGGCCAGCCCGGCGACGACCTGGTGCAGCAGCGCCTCCATGTTCAGGCGCCCAGATAGGCGGCGCGCACCGCGTCGTGGCGCCGCACCGCGTCGGCCGGGCCGGCGAGCACGACGCGCCCGGTCTCGAGCACGATCGCCGCATCGGCGAGCGCCAACGCCAGCGCGGCGTTCTGCTCGACCAGCAGGATGCCCACCCGCTCGGCGGCGTTGATCCGCCGCAGGATCTCGAACAGCTCCTCGACCACGCGCGGGGCCAGCCCGAACGACGGTTCGTCCAGCAGCATCAGCCGCGGGCGCAGCATCAGCGCGCGCGACACCGCGAGCATCTGCTGCTCGCCGCCGGACAGCGTGCCGGCCTGCTGCCGGCGCCGCTCCGCCAGGCGCGGGAAGTGGCCGTAGACGCGTTCCAGGTCGTGCGCCACCGCGGCGCGATCGCGGCGCAGGTACGCCCCCAGGCGCAGGTTCTCCTCGGTGCTCAGGTGCGCGAAGGTGCCGCGGCCCTCGGGCACGTGGGCGATGCCCAGGCGCACGATATCCTCGGTCGCCCGGCCGTCGATGCGCGTGCCGGAGAAGCGCACCTCGCCCTGCGCCGGCAGCATTGCGCACAGCGCACGCAGCGTCGTCGTCTTGCCGGCCCCGTTGGCGCCGAGCAGCGCGACGACCGAAGCGTCGGCGAGCGCGAGGTCGATGCCGTGCAGCACCGGCGTCGCGCCATAGCCAGCGCGCAGCGCCTTCACCTCTAGCAACGGCGGCGCACCCGTCACGCCGCGGCGCCCAGGTAGGCCTGCACGACCTCCGGATGACGGCTCATCTCGGCCGGCGTGCCCTCGGCGATCTTGCGGCCGAAGTTGAGCGCCACCACCCGATCCGACACGTTCATCACCAGGCCCATGTGGTGCTCGACCAGCAGCACGGTGATGCCGCGCCGGTCGCGGATCTCGCGGATCAGCCGGCCGAGCGCGCCGATCTCCTCGTGGTGCAGGCCGCCGGCCGGCTCGTCCAGCAGCAGCAGCGTCGGCTCGGCGGCCAGCGCGCGCGCCAGCTCGACGCGCTTGCGCGTCGCGAACGGCAGCGCCGCCACCGGCCGCTCGGACAGCGCCGTCAGGCCCAGCCAGTCCAGCAGCGAGCGCGCATGGTCGGTGACGGACGCCCAGTCGTCCGCCACGCTGCGCAGGCGCAATGCGTTGGCCGCCCAGCCGCCGCGGCCGCGGGCATGCCGGCCGGCACGCACGTTGTCGAGCACACTTATGCTGTCGAACAGCGCCAGGTTCTGGAAGGTGCGCGCCAGGCCGAGCCGGGCCAGCCCGTGCGGCGGCGACTCCAGCAGCGGCACGCCGCCGAAGGCGACGTGGCCGCGTTCGCAGCGCACCAGCCGCGACAGGGCATTGAACAGGGTCGTCTTGCCGGCCCCGTTCGGGCCGATCAGGCCGACGATCTCGCCGCGCGCCACGTCGAGCGAGAGGTCGTCCAGGGCGACGATGCCGCCGAAGCGCACCGTCAGCCCGGCCACGTGCAGCAGCGGCTCGGGCCGCTGCGGCCGCATGCTTCCGGCTGCTGCGTCAGTCATCGCTCCCCTCCCGATCGACAGGGCGCCCCCCGGCGGCCGCTGCGGGCGCGATCATGCAATGCGCGGCGGCGCGTCAGCGAGCACCCCTGTCGCCGCCGCAGGTTCAACGGTCGTCGTGCGCACCACGAAGTGGCGCACCAGGGGAGTGCCTCCTCCGCCGTGCAGCGCGTGCAGGCGCGCCTGCAGCGCGACATCGGCGTGCGACACACGCTGGTGCTGGCGCAGGTGCTCCTGCCAGGACGGCAGCACGAAGCTCTCGACGAAGCAGCCGGGTACCGCGGCGTCCTCGTGCAGCATCCATGCCGACGCCCCGTCGCGGCGGCGCGCCAGCGAGAGTTCGTGCAGCGCCTGCAGGAAGACGGACACGCTGGGCGCGGCGATCCGGTACTCCACCGTCACGAGCACCTCCGGACCGGCGTGTTCGGGGACCTCGGCGAGCGCCGGTGTGGCAACTGGATCGGGCCAGTGCCGGGCCGGCTCGAGGTCGGGTTCGTCCTCGGGCACCGGGCGGCGCCAGGCCAGCAGCAGGGTCAACCCGCCGAGGCCGGCCGCCGCGGCCAGCGCGGCCGGCACCGTCGTCCGGTCGGCCAGCTGCCCCCACCCCAGGCCACCCAGCGCCATCGCCCCCTGGAACACGGTCAGCTGCAGCGCCAGGCCGCGGCCGCGCACCCAGTCGGGCAGTTGCGTCTGCACGCCGGCGCCGAGCGTCGTCAGCACGGCGATCCAGGCCGCGCCGGCCAGCAGCAGCGCGAGCGCGGCCACGAGGGGCGCGTGCCAGGCCGCCAGCAGCAGCAGCGCACCCGCGGTGCCGAGCGTGCCGGCACGCAGCAGCGCCTCGGCCGACCAGCGTGCGCGCAGCCGGGGCAGCACGAGCGCACCGGCCACGGCTCCGGCGCCGAGGCAGCCCAGCAGCACGCCGTACAGCGCCGGCCCGCCGCCGAGCACCTGGCGCGCGATCAGCGGCAGCAAGGCCCAGTACGCGCTGGCGAAGACGAAGAACAGCGCGCTGCGCGCCAGCAGGCGGCGCAGCGGCGGCGCGTGACGCGCGTAGCGCAGCCCGGCGCGCATCGCCGGCAGCACGCGCTCCCGCGGGCCGGTGAAGGTGGTGCGGGCGGCCTCCCGCCACCACCACAGCGCGGCGACCAGCCCGAGCTGGCACAGTGCCGCGGCGTAGAAGGCTGCGGCCACGCCGCCCGCCAGCACGGCGGCCGCGCCCAGCAGCGGTCCGCCGGCGCGTGCCAGATTGACGGCCAGGCTGTTCAGGGCCATCGCCGGCCGCAGCAGCGGCCGCTCCACCAGGCGCGGCGTCAGCGCCTGCTGCGCCGGCTGCGCCAGGGCCATGCCGGTGCCGGCCGCGGCCAGCCCGAGCAGCAGCAGGGCCGGAGTCATCAGGCCGAGGTCGGTCGCCAGGCCGAGCCCGAGCGCGACGGCAGCGAGACCCAGCTGCAGCGCGATCAGCAGGCGGCGCCGGTCGACGATGTCGGCCAGCGCCCCGGCCAGCAACGCGAACAGGAACACCGGCAGCGCACCGGCCACCTGCACCAGCGCCACCGCGGTGGCCGACGGCGACAGCGACGTCATCAGCCAGCCCGCACCGAAGTCGCGCAGGCCGGTGCCGACGTGTGCCAGCAACGTGGCCGACCAGAGCATCAGGAAGAGCCGCTGCCGCAGCGGGGCCCACGCCGCCGCCGCGCCGGCCGGCGGGCGGTCCGCGACGGGGGAGGCGCCGGTCCGGTCCATGCGCGGCACTGTCCGGTGCGGGACGGATGCGCACAAGCGCCTGCCGGGGCAGGCGGTCCTCGCCCCGAGGGACGAGGGCGCCCCTTGCGCGGAAGGGAGAGGCCGCGCCGTTCACGACGGGCCAGCCCGGCACTGGCCGCCGGCCGGATGCGCGGCCGGTGCGCCGCGGCAACGATGCAACCCTCTTCTCACCACCAGGAGCTTCCCATGTCCAACACCGCCCAGGCCCGTGCCGCCGCCCGGCTGCTGACCCCGCGCGACCACACGCTGCTGATGATCGACTTCCAGGCGCAGATGGCCTTCGCGACCCGCTCGATCGACGGCATCGCGCTGCGCAACAACGCCGGCCTGGCCGCGCATGCGGCCGCGGGCTTCCGCGTGCCGACCATCCTGACCACGGTGGCGGAGCGCAGCTTCTCCGGCCCGATGTTCGACGAGGTCACCGAGCCGTTCGGCGGCCAGGAGCTGGTCGACCGCACGACGATGAACTGCTGGGAGGACGCCAACGTGGTCGAGCTGGTCAACGCGATCGGCAAGGACCGTGTCGTGCTCGCCGGCCTGTGGACCTCGGTGTGCATCGTCGGCCCGGCGCTCTCGGCGCTGGAGCAGGGCTACGAGGTGTTCGTGATCGCCGACGCCTGCGGCGACGTCTCCGGCGAGGCGCACGAGCGCGCGATGGAGCGCATGGTGCAGGCCGGCGTGCGGCCGCTCACGGCGCTGCAGTACCTGCTGGAGCTGCAGCGCGACTGGGGCCGCGCCGAGAGCTACGACCTGACCACCGGCATCGCGAAGCGCTTCGGCGGCGCCTACGGCCTCGGCATCATCTACGCCAAGGCGATGTTCGGCGCGCAGGAAGGCTGAGGCGCCCCATGAAGCCCTATGTCGTCTCGCTGGCGGTCGGCCTGCTGGTCGGCGTCATCTACGCGCTGTTCAACGTGCGCTCGCCGGCCCCGCCGGTGATCGCGCTGGCGGGCCTGTTCGGCATCCTGGTCGGCGAGCAGCTGCCGCCGCTGATCCGCCAGGCGCTGCAGGCCGACCGCGCCGCCAGCTCGTGGCTGCGCGACCAGGTCGGGCCGCACATGTTCGGCCGCCTGCCCGAGTGTCGGAACCTCATCGGGCCCACGGCGCCGCCGGACGGGGAGCACCGCGATGGTTGAGCCGCCAGCCGACCTGGTGCTGCACCACGGGCGCATCAGCACGCTGGACCGCGGCCGGCCGGCGGCCAGCGCGGTGGCGATCCGCACCGGCCGCTTCGTGCGGGTGGGCAGCGATGCCGAGGCGCTGGCGCTGGCCGGCGCCGGCACGCGCGTGATCGACCTGCGCGGCCGGCGCGTGCTGCCCGGGCTCATCGACAGCCACCTGCACATCATCCGCGGCGGCCTGCACTTCAACCTGGAGCTGCGCTGGGACGGCGTGCGCAGCCTTGCCGACGCGATGGGCATGCTGCGCCGCCAGGTGGCCGTGACACCGCCGCCGCAATGGGTGCGCGTGGTTGGCGGCTTCAGCGCGCAGCAGTTCGCCGAGAAGCGGCTGCCCAGCCTGGACGAGCTGAACGCCGTCGCCCCGGATACGCCGGTATTCCTGCTGCACCTGTACGACCGCGCCCTGCTCAACGGCGCCGCGCTGCGCGCGGTCGGCTACGACCGCGACACGCCGGACCCGCCGGGCGGCCGCATCGAGCGCGACGCGACGGGCCGGCCCACCGGGCTGCTGCTGGCCCAGCCCAACGCCGCCCTCCTGTACGCCACGCTGGCCCGCGGGCCGAAGCTGCCGCCCGAGTACCAGCTCAACTCGACGCGCCACTTCATGCGTGAGCTGAACCGGCTCGGCGTGACGAGCGCGATCGACGCCGGCGGCGGCCTGCAGAACTATCCCGACGACTACGCGGTGATCGACGAACTCGCGCGCGCCGGGCAGCTGACCGTGCGCATCGCCTACAACCTGTTCACGCAGAAGCCCGGGCAGGAGAAGCAGGACTTCCTGCGCTGGACCGCGGGCTCGCGCTACAAGCAGGGCGACGCCTACTTCCGCCACAACGGCGCCGGCGAGATGCTGGTCTTCTCGGCCGCCGACTTCGAGGACTTCCGGGCGCCGCGGCCCGAACTCGGCCCCGGCATGGAAGACGACCTCGAAGGCGTGGTGCGCATCCTGGCCGAGAACCGCTGGCCCTGGCGCATGCACGCGACCTACGACGAGACGATCCGCCGCGCGCTCGACGTGTTCGAACGGGTCGACCGCGACATCCCGCTGGCCGGGCTGCACTGGTTCTTCGACCACGCCGAGACGATCGCGCCGGAGTCCATCGAGCGGGTCGCCGCGCTCGGTGGCGGCATCGCGGTACAGCACCGCATGGCCTACCAGGGCGAGTACTTCGTCGAACGCTACGGCCCCCGCGCCGCCGAGGCGACGCCGCCGGTCGCGCTGATGCTGGCCAGCGGCGTGAAGGTGGCGGCCGGCACCGACGCCACGCGCGTCGCGTCCTACAACCCCTGGGTCTCGCTGGCCTGGCTGGTCACCGGCCGCACAGTCGGCGGCCTGCAGCTCTACCCGCAGCGCAACTGCCTGGCCCGCGAGGCTGCGCTGCGCCTGTGGACCGACGAGGCCACCTGGTTCTCGGACGAGGCCGGGCAGAAGGGGCGCATCGAGGCCGGCCAGCTCGCCGATCTGGTGGTGCCCGACCGTGACTACTTCGCCTGCGCCGAATCGGAGATCACCGACACCACCGCGCTGCTCACCGTCGTCGGCGGCAAGGTCGTCTACGCCGCGGGGGAGTTCGCCGGGTTCGACGAGGCCGCGCCGCCGCCGGCCATGCCCGACTGGTCGCCGGTGCGGCGCTTCGGCGGCTACGGTGCTTGGGCCGACCGCCCGGAGGGCGCCCCCCTGCAGGCGACCCTGCGCCAGCGCGATGCCGCGGGATGCGGCTGCGCGCAGCGCTGTGGCGTGCACGGCCACGCCCACGCGCGGGCCGCTCGCGCGCCGGTGGCGGACCTGCGCTCGTTCTGGGGCGCGCTCGGCTGCTCCTGCTGGGCCGCGTGATCCGCACCCGGTGATGGCCGGCCCGCGTGCGGGCCGGCATCGGCGCGCCTGCACACCGCTGGCCCTGCGATGCACACCCTATCGCTTGCTCGCGTCCCGCTGCAACGTTTGACAAGCAATAACTCGATCTTTACGACGCCGGCGACGAACATGGATGTCAAGGCGGCACCAGACACCGGTACCGCCTGCCAGCCACCACCCATGCCGAAAGCGAGACCACCATGCACGCCCTGCCCACCCCGCGCCTGAACGTCCTCGTGATCCATGCCGAGCCGCTGCTCGCGGTCGGCCTGTGTGCCGCGCTGCGCCAGCAGGCCGACTTCGACGTGCACGCCGACGGCCCCGAGCGCGAACCGGACCATCCGGTCGACGTGGTGGTCACCGACTACGCGACGGCGCTGCGCCTCGCGGGCCAGGCGCGCGGGCCGCAGGCCGAACGCACACTCGCCGGTGCCCGCATCATGCTGGTCACCACCTCCGACCGCGAGCACGAGGTGCGCCTTGCGCTGGAACGCGGCGTGCACGGCTACCTGCTGCTGGGCTGCCCCATCGAGGAGCTGGCGGCCGGCGTGCGCACGCTCGGCCAGGGTTCGCGCTACCTCTGCATGGCAGTGGCGCAGCGCATGGCCGAGAGCCTGACCCGCGAGGCGCTGACGGCCCGCGAGGCCGAGGTGCTGCGCCTGGTCGCGCTGGGCCAGTGCAACAAGGCGATCGCCCGCGAACTGGCCATCGCCGTCGGCACCGTCAAGGCCCACGTCAAGGCGATCATGGGCAAGCTCGACGCGAGCTGCCGCACGCAGGCGGCCAGCATCGCCTCGCAGCGCGGGCTGGTCGATGCGGCGCCGGGCGCCGAACCATCGCGGCCGCGCCACCCCATGCCCCTGCGCGCGGTGCCGGCTGCCGGCAACCGCCTTCAGTACGCCTGACACGCCATTGCCCCAGGGAGTTAGACATGGACCGACTCAATGCCCTCGCGACCTTCAAGGCGGTGGTCGCCCACGGCGGCTTCTCGCGCGCGGCGGCTGGCCTGGACGTCTCCTGTGCCAAGGTCACGCGCACGGTGCAGGACCTGGAGATGCTGCTCGGCGTGCAGCTGCTGCAGCGCACGACGCGGCGCATGTCCCTGACGTCGGTCGGCCAGGAGGTGCTGCGGCGCGCGGAGCAGCTGCTCGATTCATACGACGAACTGGCCGCGCTCAGCAGCCTGAGCGCGAGCGAGCCGTCCGGCACGGTGCGGCTGGCCGCGCCGGCGGCGTTCGCGCGGCGCCGCCTGGGCCCGGTGCTGGGCGCGTTCATGGCACGCTATCCCAAGGTGTGGGTCGACCTGCGCACGCGCGACGACCTGATCGACGTGTTCGACGACGAGGTCGACCTGATGCTGAGCCTGCGCGGCGACCTTCGGGCGTCGCTGATCGCGCGTCAGGTCGGCGCGGCCGAGGTCGGCGTGTACGCGGCGCCTGCCTACCTGGCCCGCCACGGCACCCCGGGGCACCCGGACGAACTCGGCGGCCACAACTGCCTCACCTGCGAGGACATCGCCGGCGGCAGCACCTGGACGCTGCGGCGCGCGGACGGCGACGCGGTGTGCGAGCTGCCGGTCAAGGGCTCGATGCGCTGCAGCCACGCCGACGTGCTGGTCGGCGCGGCGCTGCACGGCGCCGGCATCGTGCTGCTGCCGCGTTTCCTGGTCGAGGAGGCGCTCGCGCAGGGCAGCCTGCAGCCGCTCCTGCCGCAATGGACCTGCGAAGCGCTGTCCATCCACCTGGCCTGGGGCGCGCGGCGCAACCTGCCGCTCGGGGTGCGCAAGCTGATCGATCACCTGGCGCAGGCGTTCGGCGCCGAAGAGACGTTCATCGCGCCGCCCGCACCCCACGCCCGGCCGCGCAAGGCCGGGCTGCTGGCCGCGTGATGCGGCCGGGCGCCGCGACGCTCAGAACGCGCTGGCTGCCACGTAGGGCTGGATCCAGAGCGTGACCTGCAGCGTCACCGACTTGAACCAGGCCGCGTGCATGCGCTCGATCTCGGCCGCGTCGTGCCCCTGGGCGGCGAGGAACGGCCTGATGGTCGCCGTGATCGGCACGATGAAGGCGATGAGGTAGCGCAGATGGATGTGCTGCGCGGGCGAGGGCACAGTGCCGTGATGTCCTCGTCGCCGAGCAGAACGCTCTGCTTGAGCAGCGCGAAGTCGGCGTCGCTGAGGGTTGGGGCCGCTACCTGCGGCGTGCCGAGGGTGTCCCGTTCGGAGTACCCGGATCTCGTCGGTACGTGCCCTGGCGCTCAATCGAGGAAGGCCACGAGCGCGCGGTTCACGGCGTCGGCATGGCTCCACAGCAGTGTGTGCGGCGCACCCTCGATCAGCTGTAGCTGCGAACCCTCGATCGCCGCGGCCAGCGGCACGCCGGTGAGCGCCGGCGGCAGGATGCGGTCGCTCGCGCCCTGCAGCACCAGGCTGGGCACGCCGATGCGCGGCAGGTCGTCGCGGAAGTCGGCCTGCCAGGCCTGCAGGCAACCGAGAGCCGCCGGCGGCCCAGCACCGATCGCGTCGATCCACAGCGCGCGCCGCGCCGCAGCGCCGAGCAGCGGCTCGCCCCCTTCCGCGGACCGGCAGGCATCGGCGAGGAACTGCTCGAGGAAGGCGTGCCGGTCCGCCTGCAGCTCCGCACGCAGGCCGTCGAACCGCGCGGCGCTCAGGCCCGCCGGGTCGTCGGCACCCTGGGGCAGGAACGGCGGCACGGGCGCGATGAAGACCGCCTGCCGCACGCGTTCGCCGCCGCAGTTGCCGAGGTACCGTGCCAGCTCGCCGCACCCCATCGCGTAGCCCACCAGCGCGCACTCGCGCAGGTCCAGCACGGTCAGTACGCGCTGCAGATCGTCGGCCAGCGTGTCGCCGTCGTAGCCGCCGCCGGCCCGGCTCGAGCGCCCGAAGCCGCGCCGGTCGTAGGTGACGACACGCCGCCCGGCCGCGAGCAGTGCCGGCACTTGGTGCTCCCAGATGGCGCTGCTGACCGGCCAGCCGTGCAGCAGCAGCACCGGCGGGCCGAAGCCGTGGTCGTCCACATGCAGCTCGATCTGCCCCGAGTTCTCGCGTCCGACATCGATCTTCATCGGGTGCCTCCTTTCTTCCTGGTCTCCGCGAGGACTCTGACGGGAGCGCCTGCGGACGCCATCCGGCCTGCGCACCGTCGCCGGCCTGTCCGCAGGGCGGGTACCAGCCTCTCTCGTTGGAGGGGTGTGCGGTTCGCCGCCTGCCACCAAGGGGATAGACCGTACCGGCGCCGCGGCGTGATGCCAGCAGCACGGCGCGGCGCGACATTGGCGCATGCGCCCGCCCACCTTCGTCCTCACCCTTGCCTGCCGCATGCCGGTGCTGCTGCTTGCGCTCTGGTTCGCGGGCCCGGCGGCGTCCGCCGCGGAGGTGCTGCGGCTGATCGTGGCCTGGCCGGCGGGCGGACCGGTCGATCTGGTGGCGCGCCAGCTCGAGCCGCTGCTGCAGCGCAGCCTCGGCCGACCGCTGGTGATCGAGAACCTGCCCGGTGCGGGCGGCGCGATCGGCGTCGGCAAGCTGCTCGCCGCCACCGACGACGCCCCGGCGTGGCTGGTGGGCACGCCCAGCGAGACCATCGTCGCCCCGCTGCTGAACCCTGCGCTCGCGTACCGGCCCGCACAGCTGCGCCTGCTCGGCGTGGCCTCCACGCTGCCCGTCGCGCTGGTCGGGCGCATGGATGGCCCCCGTGCGCTGGCCGCGCTGCTGGCCGAGCGGCGCGCGGGCGCGCAGCCCGTGGTCTGCGGCAACTACGGCATCGGCTCGCACGCTCACCTGGCCGGCCAGGAGTTCGCGGCGCGCACCGGCGTGCCGCTGCTGCACGTACCGCACGCGGGCGCCGCGCCGCTGCTGCGGGAGCTGGTCGCCGGGCGTGTGGATCTGGCCTTCCTGCCGCTGAACCGCGGCGTGCTCGACCTGATCTCCCAGGATCGGCTACGCCTGCTCGCGCTCGCCGGCGAGCGCCGCGACGAGCGCTTTCCCGCCGTGCCGACCGTGGATGAAGCGACCGGCCTGGCGGGCTTCCGGCACACGCTCTGGGTCGGCGTCTTCCTCGCCGCGACGGCCTCCGATGCCGCCGTGCGACGCGCGCGCAGCGCGCTCCACGACGCCCTGCGCGACCCGGGCTACCGCGCGCAGAAGCTGGTCGAAGGGGTGCTGCCGGGCGAGCCGCTAAGCGAAGCCGAACTGCGCCGCCTGCACGCCGAGCAGATCGCGCACTACACGCGCCAAATCGAGGCGCTGCCGCGCTGAATCATGCGCCGGGGTCGGCGTGCAGGGCACGCAGCGCCTCGACATCCACACCCGCGGCACCGGTGGGCAGGCGCGCCACCAGCGCCTGCAGCAATGCTTGCGCTGGCTCCGCGCGACCGGCCATCCGCCAGCATTGCACCAAGCTGCAGGCGCAGCGCAGTTCCCAGGCCAGCGCGCCCTGCGCGCGGGCCAGGGTCAGCGCCTGCTTCAGGGCGTCCTCCAGCTGCCGGTCGTCGACCGCACCGCGCTGCCGGTCGCGCAGCGACGCCACGCGCAGCACCTCGGCGGCACACCACGCATTGCGGCCGGCGCCGGTGCGCGCCAGTGCCGCCGGCGTGAGCAACGCGTCGCCGAGGGTGGCCAGCATGTCGGCGCGGCCGGGCAGGCGCGCGGCCTCGGCCAGCCACGGGCCGGGCTCGCCGGCTGCGGCGCGGCGCCAGGCAAGCACCTCGTCGTACATGCGTGACCAGCTCTGCCAGAACTCCAGCGAATTTCGCACCGTGCAATCGCGCAGCTGCTCGGCGTAGTCGTGCGCGGCAGCGAGGTCGCCTTGCCACAGCGAGATCGGCAGCGCGGCCAGCGCGAGCGCGTAGGTGAGGGAGAAGCCGTGCTCGAGCCGGTGCGCCCGCTTGACGGCACGCCGCGCGAGGGCGGCCGCCTCGGCGCCATGCCCCTGCATCCACAACACACGCGCCAGCGGCGTCATGGTCGACGACTCGTGGTCGACCTGGTAGGCGTTGCCCTGCAGGAAATGGATCGTCGCGGCGGGCGGCTGCAGCGCCTGCTCGGCATGAGCGCGCGCTGCCCCATGCTCGGCAGCGAGGTGCAGCACGAGCGCCTGCATGCGGTGCCAGGTCAGCGAGACCTGCCGGTTGTCCATGCCGGCCGCGATGGCACCGAAGCGCTCGCCGACCTCGCGTGCGGCGGGGTAGTCGCCGCGCATCAGTCGTTCGGTGAACAGGCCCCACAGCGCGCGCAGGCCGTCCGCCGTGCGCCCGAGCGCGCCGGCCAGCGTCAGCGCGCGCGTCAGGCTCGCCTCGCTGCGGGTCCCGGCGCCCTCAATGTGCAGCACGGCGTGACCGCGCGCGAGCTCGAGCCGCATCTCGCGCAAGGAATCGTCGGGCAGCGCGGGCAGCCGCGGCAGCAGCTGCTCCAGCCGGTCCAGGCATTCCTTCACCAGCCCGAGGTGGAACCAGAGCGGCGCGGCGGCAGCCACCAGCTCTGCCGCGAGCGGCAGGTCGGCCTCGAGGCTCCAGGCCAGCGTGGCGCGCAGGTCGTCGATGCGCGTGCCGTGCGCAGCGCGCCAAGCACCGGCCGTCAGCATCTCCAGCTCGGCCTCGGCCAGCGCGAGGCCCTGCAGCACGCATTGCGCGTGGCGGCGGCTGGCTGCGCGCGCCTCGGCGGCGTCCGCCGCGAGCAGCTCGGAGGCGTAGGCACGGGTGGTGCGCAGCAGGCGGTACATCGCCGGCTCGCCGGGGAGCATGTCCAGCAACGACTTGGCGACCAGGTTGGACAGCGCGTCGAGCGCACCCTGTGCCGGCTCGCCGGCGCCGGCGGCGACGGCCAGTGCGTCGGCGAGCGTGAAGCGGGCGCGGAACACCGACAGGCGGCGCAGCACGCGCCGCTCGGTGTCGTTCAGCAGGCTAAGGCTCCAGCCCAGCGCGGCGTGCAGCGTGCGCTGGCGCGGCAGCGCCGTGCGCCGCCCCGGCGTGAGCAGCACCAGGTGGTCGTCGAGCTGCTCGGCCAGGCCGCGCAGGCCGAAGCCGGCCGCACGCGGCGCGACCAGCTCGATCGCCAGTGGCAGGCCGTCGAGCCGCTGGCAGACCTGCAGCGCGGCCGGCACGTCGGCATCGCGCAGCTCGAAGTGGTCCGCCGACGCCGCGGCCCGCTCGACCAGCAGTTCGACGGCCGGCCAGCGCAGCGCAGCGGCGGCGCTGTCCGGCAGCGGCGGGCCGGCCGGCAGGGGCAGTGCCGCGACGCGCTGCACCCGTTCGCCGGCCGCCCGCAGCGGCTCGCGGCTGGTCGCGATCAGGTGGACCTCGGGCGCCCCGGCCAGCAGCACCTCCGCGAGCTGCGCGACCGCGTCGACGACATGCTCGCAGTTGTCCAGCACCAGCAGCGCACGGCGCCGGCGCAGGCTGGCGACGATATCGGGCAGCACGTCCTGCGCCAGGATCGGCACGCCGAGCAGCGTGGCCAGAGTGCCGGGCACCAGCGCCGCGTCGGCCAGCGGCGCGAAGTCGACGTGCCAGGCCCCGCCCTCGAAGTCGCACAGCAGTCGGTGCGCCGCGGCCAGCGCAAGCAGCGACTTGCCGATGCCGGCCGGGCCGATCAGCGTCACGCAGCGGGCGACGCCGGCCTGCTCGACCAGCCGCGCCAGCGCTTCCTCGCGGCCGATCGGGCGGGTCAGCGCCGCGGGCAGGTTGTGCGCCACGGCCGGCTGCGCGGGCGGCGCGTGTGCGGCCGCCGCGTCGTCGCGCCGCACCGGCACGACGAAGCAGTAGCCGCGCAGCGGCACGTTGCGGATGTAGGTGGTGCCGGGGTCGCCCTCGTCGAGCAGGCGCCGCAGCGCCGCGACGTGCATGCGCAGGCTGCCCTCCTCGACCACGCTGCCGGGCCAGACCCGTGCGAGCAGCTCGTCCTTGCCGATCAGCTCGCCGGGTCGCTGCGCGAGCAGCACCAGCAGGTCCAGCGCGCGGCTGCCGATGCGCAGCGGCCGCTCGCCGCACAGCAGCAGCCGGCGCTGCGGGAACAGCCGGTAGGGCCCGAAACGCAGCGCCGCTTCGCCGCGTTCGTCCACGTCGGTGCCGCAGCGGCCTCAGGCCTTGAGGAAGGCGAGCAGGTCGGCGTTGAGCTGGTCCTTGCTCGTGTCGCCCAAGCTGTGCGTGCCGCCCGGGTAGACCTTCAGCACCGCGTTCCTGACCAGCTTGGCCGACAGCATCGCGGAAGCGCCGATCGGCACGATCTGGTCGTCATCGCCGTGGATGATTAGCGTGGGCACGTCGAACTTCTTCAGGTCCGCCGTGAAGTCGGTCTCGGAGAAGGCCTTGATGCAGTCGTAGGCGTTCTTGTGGCCGGACATCATGCCCTGCGACCACCACGACTGGATCAGGCCCTGCGAGACCTTCGCGCCGGGCCGGTTGAAGCCGAAAAACGGACCGCTGGCCACGTCGAGAAAGAACTGCGAGCGATCGGCCAGGTAGGCCTTGCGGAAGCCGTCGAACACCTCCATCGGAAGCCCGCCGGGGTTGGCCGGCGTGCGGACCATGATCGGCGGCACGGCCCCCATCAGCACGGCGCGCGCGACACGCTTGGTGCCGTGCCGCCCGATGTAGCGCGCGACCTCGCCGCCGCCCGTCGAGTGGCCGATCATCGTCACGCTCTTCAGGTCCAACGCCGTGAACAGCTCGTTCAGGTCGTCGGCGTAGGTGTCCATGTCGTTGCCCGTCCACGGCTGGCTGGAGCGGCCGTGGCCGCGCCGGTCGTGCGCGATGCAGCGGTAGCCGTTGGAGGCCAGGAAGAACATCTGTGCCTCCCAGGCGTCCGAGCTGAGCGGCCAGCCGTGGCTGAAGCTGACGACCGGACCGGTGCCCCAATCTTTGTAGTAGATCTGCGTGCCGTCCTTGGTGGCGAACATGCTCATGGTCAACCTTTCGTGGGTGCTGGGGGAGTGGCGCCGCACGGCCGGGCGGCCCGCGGCAAGGGGTTCCGCGGCGTGCACCACCGCGGGGACAGCGGCCGCCGTCGCGAGACCGGCGGCGCCGATCAGCAGCTGGCGGCGCACGAGGTCGAGCTTGGCGGTGTCCGAAGCCGCGGCCGGCGTGTCGATGAAGATGCGCTTGTCCATCCGATACTCTCCTTGTGCACGCCCTGAAACGGCATGCAAAGCATCGGCGGACCGATCTCGCAGCGCATCACCCTTGTGGCCAATGCGCGGCTGCCCCCGTGTGCAAACCCGCGGCTCGCCCGCGCTGGCGACTATCCGCATGGACCTCGTCCACGCCTGCATGGCGGCGACCGCGGGCGATTTCTAGGCTGGAACGGCCGCGGCACGTCGCCCCATTCCCGGCAGGTCGATCCGGCCCTCGCTACCAAGCCAACGGCGCAGACATGCGCTGTCGAGTCTTCGAAAGGACTGGCCTGCGGGTCTCCTGCCTCGCCCTGGTCAACGGCAGGTTCGGCACTGGCTGGGGCTTAGGCAACGACTGCGCGGACGCACAGCCCAACTGCGCACCCTACCCAGCTCTCCATCTGGAGCCTCACGCGCAGCGCCCAGATGTCCCTGAGCTTGAACGACGCCTTCTGCCCAACGATCTTGCCCTTGTTCCAAGGCTCGCGATGAGCGGCATTGCGTGTGGTTCACCATAGCCCAGATTGAAATGTTCCATCAGCCAACTGCGCCGTTCGCCATGCTTGGTGGCGCCACTGCGGGCGATGGCGGCGTGCAGTTCGGCAATGCTCTTGCCGGTTCGCGCCCGGATGTCCTTGGCTCCAGTGGGTGCAACGGCTCCGGGCCGATCAGTTGGCTGAAGCCTTGGCCGGCTGGTACGAGTCAGTCCCTATCGGCACACGGAGTCGACGCAACGGCAAGTCGTGCCAGTGCGTCAGTGTGCTCGACATCGATATCGGGCCCGGCGCACCCCTGAAAGAAGGAAGTCCAATGGACCAAACAACTTCGATCGAGCCGCCGGTAAGCTGTTGCTCGTGGATGACGGCTCCTGGCCGAGACGACGTGTTCGCGGATGCTGCCGAAACCGCCATGCCGCCAACTCACTGGTCGTGCCGAACAGGGCAGCAGAGCAGTCTTACGGGCCGACCACAATTGGCCGCGTTCGAGATCCGGCTTCGCCGCCTCCTCGGCGCGAGGCGCTTACCGGCAAGGTCTGCCAGCCAAGCTATTGTGGGCGTGCGATGGAAGGGGGGTACCAAGTATTCGGACGACGGCTTATGGGCTCGGGAGCCGAATCGTCACTCCACCACCGCCCGGGTCGTCCGGCAGCCTGGCCGTGAATCCATACTGGCTCTCCGTGGCCGGGTCAGACCACCTCGCCTTTCGGGGATTGCGGTAGTTGAACCACACGCGGGCCCCACGTCCTCCGAGCAGGATCGTTCGTGCCACGGCCTCGTCGTCCGGATGGTCGAAGATCGCCCCGCTGGTGCTGAAGACGTAGTGCTTCGCCTGTACCGCATCGAACAGGTCTCTGGTCACGTTGGCGCTGCTGCCGTGGTGACTGAGCTTGAGGACGTCGACGCCCAAGGCCCCAGCCGTGCCGCGCAACTGCGCCAACTGTCGCAGGGCAGGCCCCATCACCGTCGCGAAGGCATCGGCACCGAGGATGACCGACGCCCCCCGATGCTCGAGCAGCACCGCAATGCTCGAGCCGTTCGGCTCGGCCTTGTCCAGCCGCGTATCGCGGGTGGCGAGTTCCTCCAGCGTTGGCTCGACCACACCGCGGGGAGCGGCTCGCTCAACCGCCTTCTCCTCGCTGTGCTGCTTCCTCCTGAGCCGCTCGAGTTCCCGGTCCCAGACCTTGAACAACGCCTCCAGCCTGGCCGGCGTCGGCGACAGCAGGGTGATCCGTGGCTCGCCCCGTTTGCGGCGTACTTCGAGTGTCTGCCCGTCGCCCCCGGTGCACACCGTGCCTCCATCGAATGCGAGATTCCATGGCAGCTCGTTTCCGGGTGCGCCGAGCAGCGTGGCGAGCCCCTCGCCCTCGGCAACCCCTCTGGCCTTCGGCCGCGGCGGCGCGTTGAACCAGACGTCCCCGAAGCTGAGGTTGAGTTCCCGGTCGGCGAGCAGCAGTGCGGCCCCGCCGATGTGATCGTGGTCGATATGACTCACGATGAACAGGTCGATGTGCCTCCGGCCCTCCCGATCCGGCGGGATTTGAGCCAGTCGCGACTTCAGCGCCGGGTAGGTTTCGTCAGGCCCGGTGTCGACGAGCAGCCGCCAAGTCCGTCGGCCCACCGGGCAACTGACCAGCAGGCAGTCACCGTAGCCCGCAGGCAGGACCTCCAGGGTGACGGCTGGGCTGGGCATGGCCGCCACGATAGCGGCATGCCCGGCAATCGGGTAGTCGGGGAACTCAGGCGCCGACGGCAGCCTCCGCGGCGGTCTTCTTCCGCCCACGGGCCGGTCCGGTCGAGCGCCGAGACGTCTTGTTGGTCGCCTTGGCACCGCGCTTGGGGCTGCTGCCGTTGCCACCGATCAAGAAGGCCTCACGGTCCTTGGCGTCGGCAATCCAGGCCGGCGGCCGTCCACGCCCCGTCCAGGTATCGCCGGTCTCCGGATTGCGGTACTTCGCCACGCCGCCCGGCGCCGAGCCGACGCGACGAGCTTTGCGTCCCGGGGACTTGCGAGCGACGCCGGACAGGCCCAGGTCGGCGGCACTGAGGTCGTATTCCTCAATCGTCTTCTTCAGTTCGGCCACGACCTTGCTGACTTCCTTCTGGCGAATCGCCGCGGCTTGCTTCTCGAGCTTGTCGATCTGCGCTTTCAGCGCGCTGTAGGTTTTCATGGGAGACCCTATGGAAGGTTCAGGGTGATGCAGCCCGCCCAATCCGGGCCGCGGCGATTGCTGCTTGGCAGCAGCGGCTGGGTTCTGCCCGCTGGACTGCAAACTGGCCAAGCAAGTTGGCATTGACGCCATGGTCGGTTTGCAACCTTGGGTTAGGGAATCTTCAAGGACTCGCGCCATTCGGGGGACAAGGTTGAATCCGAACGGACCTTGACCCAAACCCGGTTTCCACGTTGAGTGCCAGCACGTCGTCGTCTCAGATTCCCTGTGCCGCAGTGTGATTGCTGCGGCCGTTCGTGGCGCCATTCGGTGCCGCACGAGCCAGGAGAAGCGAATGAACGACCTCATGACTCCGACTCCTCGTCGGACGCCGTGGAACAAGGGCAAGATCGTCGGACAGAAGGCGCCCTTCAAACTGAAGGACATCTGGGCACTGCGTGTGCGATTGCAGATGGAGAGCCGCGTCCGCGAACTCGCGCTGTTCAACCTGGGCATCGACAGCAAGCTGCGCGGATGCGACCTCGTTGCACTCAAGGTCCGGGACGTGTGCCATGGTGAACCAGGTGGCCACACGTGCCATCGTCCTGCAGCACAAGACCCAGCGGCCGGTGCAGTTCGAGATCACGCAAGCGACACGGGACGCAGTACAGGCTTGGATCAGACAAGCGGCGCTGAAGCCCGACGAGTTCCTGTTTCCCAGCCGGCTTCACGACTCGCCCCATCTCGGGGCCCGCCAGTACGCCAGAATCCTTGGGCACTGGGTCGACGAGCTGGGTCTGGATCGAGCAGGCTACGGCACGCACTCGATGCGACGGACCACGGCAACGCTGATCTACCGGCGCACCAAGAACCTGCGAGCCGTTCAGCTGCTTCTGGGGCATTCCAAGCTGGAGTCGACTGTAAGGCATCTGGGCATCGAAGTCGACGACGCGCTCGAGATCTCTGAGCAAACGGAGATCTGAACCTACCGGCGGCGGCCGCGTCGGTCATCAACTGAGGCGGTCGCCTTGAGTGGCAGCTATGTGCTCACGGGCTGGAATGGTGGTCCCGGCCATGAGCCGTCCGCCACGAGCGTCCGCAGTCCGGCGATCTGCCTCGTTGGCTAACCACGTCGGATTCTTGGCCCCTCGCGCAAGCCTTAATGGAGTCTTTCCATTACGAGTTCGCCCGTGTCCTCGTGCTTGGCCATTCGCTCGTACTGCTGCGCCAGGCCCCCAAGGAGTGCCGTCGCCACGAATGGATGCGAGAACTCCAAGGCCTCTGCAGCCTGGCGATAGTGAGAGGCCAGATCCCATTCCTGGCTGCCACCGCGCGCGCGCGTGACCACCCCGCGCGAGTTAAACCGGCCGATGGAAGCGCCATGGGTCATCGTTTTCGACTGAATGTCTTCCATGACTTGTCGCACAGGTTCGCAAGGCCACACTCCATCGGCACCCTCCGGAGCCCTGGAGAGCAGCTTGCCGATGCAGATGTCCGCAACATCAAGGCGGTCGATCTCGGCCGCAAGAGCGCGAACCTTCTGCACCCAGTCCAGAAGCAGTTCATGGCGCAACTCTGCCCCCTGGCCGTAGCCAGGCAGACGCGACAAGCCCTCAAGCATCTTGTAAGCGCGTTCAGCAACCGCTGTCTTCCGTTCCGGCGGGGCCTTGAACTCAGGCGGATCTTCCTTGCCATCCTTGCGCTTGTACGCCCAGGCCAGGGCTTGGACGTAGAAGTCCGGTTGCCTTTCAACGTACTTTTCAAGGTTGCTCAGGTGACTCTTCTTCTCGCGCCCAAAAAGACTGACCAGCGCGTCCACGTACGCGAACTCGAGGCCGGCCTTCTGTTCGAGGCCCAGGGATGTACTTGCGTCAATGACCTCGAATGCCTTCTGAAGCCAGTGTTGCTCAAGCTGGTAGGTTCCCGCGTCTTCGCTCCCGCCTTGCGCGACCGCCAGCAGCAACCGGTACATCAAGTCCGCGCCCAGATCGTTTGAGTCGTACTTCGAGATGGAGAACGCAGCACGCGGCCGACCAGCTCCGAGGAGCCGTTCGACAGCCTCGATCAATTCCTCATCCACGGCATGCCACGGGCGAACGTCGCTCCAATATCGTCGTTGCAGTTCTGCCGGAAGCGCATCGACCAGCTTCCATGTGCGCGCCATGAAAGGTGCGTTCGTGAGCGCCGTCACGTAACTGTCAGTCGGTAGCTGTGCCTGCATGCTGTGAAGCACGTTGTCCCTGTCATCTGGCGCAAGTCCTGCCAAAACGCCGGCGAGCAAGTTCAAGTCTGGCGCGGCGTCGCGCATTACACCAACCAGAAGGTCGGCCACCGTGGCCTTGTCGAGAACGTGTTCCGCCGCAATTCTGCCAACGGCATGCGCGGCATTACCACCTGCAGCGATCCGCTGAAGGCCGTGGGCCCCCGTTTCGCGCCAGACCTCGTCCAAGGCGGCCACGCGCAGTTTCAAGATCCGTTCTTCGCGAGCGTTGTGGTCAAGATCGCCATGGATTTCATCGGCCGACTCCGCGACCCAGTGGTCCAGAAATAGCCATTGATGCCGAATCACAAGATCGTGCGGTTCCAGCGCCCTATATACGGCCTTGGCCGTGGCCGAAATGGCGGCCCAGTCACCGTCCTTTGCACGGCGGGCGGCCCGTTTCGAGAGCATCGAAACTCGCACCTTCTCGCGCACTGTAGCCTTGTCCGCTTCGATCGCCGTCGCCGCCCATCCGCGCACGATGGCCCAGATCTTTTCGCGGTGGACGTCATCGTAGTTGTGGAGCGCGCCCACGAGGTTGCAAACCATCTCCACGCTGAACTCGTGCTTCCATCCCAGCAGGATGTCCGCTGCCGCGCGCCGGAAATCGTAGACGGGGCCCGCGTATTTGAACGGCTCGCCGTGACCATGTCCATCGTTGCGCCACCGGGGCTTGTGGGCGTAGTGGCCGATCTGGTCGCTGCCGTCGGTCACTTTCATGCACACCTTCCACGCCACGCCGGGAAACTTGTCGGTGAGCAGATGCAAGGTTCGCACCCTGGTGTCGTGATCTGCCACGGTCTGTGGCATCCAGGCACTGAAGATGGCGTACAGAGAGCTGATCGGTTTGTTAGTCCAGTTGTCGGTGACTTCGATCGTGGCGAGCCTGCCCAGGATCAACACGACGCGACGAAGCGTCTTGGGGTTCCAGGCGAGGTTTTCCAGCGCCCACAGCAGCCCGCTGCGCGGGCAACCGCCGAAGAACGTGTCTGTATTGCGCAGCAACCCAAATGACTGGGGTTGCGCGGTGAGCAGGTCGGCCTCAAGGATGTCCAAGAACTCCTCCGGTGCAGCCTCGGAGTAGGCGGGCAGATCGCCCTGGTTCGCTTCAAGCTTTCGAGTCGTCAGCGGTGTGAGTACGTTGCGTACGAGCAAGTTGGCCGCATCCGCGCAACTGAAACCTGTCCTCTCTTCAAGAAGGCTCTCTCCGTACACCGCAAGGAGCACCACGGTTTCGGCGACACCATCACGAAGGCTTTCCGAGTGTGTTCGGCTCTTGTTGTGGATGGCGGCAGCCCAGCGATTTTCTTCCGGCAGATCCAGCTTTGGGTCGTCCTCACCCAAGATGTGTCGTGCAACCTCGAAGAACCGCTTGAGCGCCGGCGTAGTCAGCGATCCTGCGATTGAAAACAGCATGTCGATCTTCGACACGACACCACGAAATGCGCCAACACTCCACATCGGGGCGTCATGCATTGACACGACGTCCTGGGCACGCTGTTCCAGGACATCATAGGAGTCGATGCCGGCCATGCGGCAGATCGCCTCGCGGTCGGCCGGATTCTCAGAGTTCCAGGCCCCAGCGAAGAGGAAGGGGATCAAGCTCGCGGCCAGCTCCTTGTCCTCAGCCCAGTACGGGTTTTGGATCGCGTGAACCGTCGAGAGTCTGCGCCGCAGCACGGTGAGCGAGCGGCCCGATTCACGGGCCAGTCGGGCAACTTCATCCCTGCCCAGCGATCCGCCTTCCTCGAGAGCTTTCGCAAACGCCTCGGAGGTCAAAGGCTCAAGGACGACATCGCGCGTACCAATCGCGGCGTTGCGCGGCGTGATCACGATCGATCTGATCGTCGACGCGTGTGGACCAAGCTCGCGCTCCACTTCGCGATTCGGCACCACCGCGACGAAATCCTTGACGCCGGCAGCCACTTTGGAGAACGCGCCGGGCTTCATGAAGACAACGCACCTGTCGCGCAATCGACCGAGTTCGACGGACGTGTCGTCTGCCAACACGAGAGAAAGGAACGCAAGAGCCTCCTCCGTCGAATCTGCAGCGACCACGAGCGGCCTTGATGGTTCCGACTTCGCCCAATCTGAGAAAGTGCGCTTCGCCGCCGATACCGCAACATTGAAAAGGTTCTTGGGCAGTTTGCCCGCCGCAGCGCCTACCCAGTCGCCCCAGCACTTGTCCAGCGATTGCGTGCCAATGCTCGCATCGCTTCGTTCGGCTGAAAACCACGCCTGGCCCGGAACGCTCTGTTCCATCCACTGCTCGAGGTCACTGGAGTCGTAGGCGCGAACTTCCCGCCACTGCTTCTTCGCGGCCTTCGCTTTCACCCACGCCTCCTTGCCGGGCCAGTGCCGCGGTGTGACGAAGATGAAGGTGATGTCTTTCCGCTCTGATGCCGGAACGGCTTTCACGCTCTTCGCGTAGTCACCTTCGGCCTTGCCCTTCACGTCCGCGTTCGTGCCGAACTCCCAGCCTGTCATCCCCGCCGGAACCCAAGGGTTCGGCGTCACACACTCGGTCCAGCCGTCCCAACCAGGACGTTCTGCATCATCGTTGCCGGGAAAATCGACACGGCTAAGGTTCGCCGTCGTGGAATTCGCGAGGGTTCGCAGGAGGACAGATAGTCGAATCCTTCCGCCGATGTTGCGCTCTACCCAGTCTTCAATGTCTCGAGCCTTCGGTGCCAGCAACGCAACCACGTGCCGCCGCGCATCTGCCGAAACGCCTGAGGCGCGTGCCTCGAACGTGTCGAACGCTGCCTGCATCCGCAGCAACTCCTGCGCTTCAACTTCGAAGGCGACTTCGATCTTCGCCGCCATTTCGGCCGTCACCGCAGCCCTGGCGTTCAAGAAGGCAGAGAACGCCTGGCGTCCAACACCCACGAGCTGCGCGGCCTGGGCTACTGTCAGCTTGCTCGGCTTCAGCACTTTCTCCCGCACAAACGGGCCCGGGTGAGAGGGCTTCTGAGCTTGGTTCATAGTGCATTGTAGCGTGTCGCGCGACACGCTACAATATTGCAACACTGTAAGCCCGGAGCTGGCCATCACGCGCGGAGCTTCGCCGGTGGCGAGATGTATCGGCGCTGAATGGCGCGCGGACAACTTCCTTCGGGCGCAAAGATGATGAAGCGAAAGAAGTATGAGCAGCGAAGGCAGCACTTCGTCCCAGCGTGCTACCTGAAAGCCTGGCTGGATCCTTCGGCTCCGAAAACAAGCAAACACACCCCGTACGTGTGGCTGTTTGATAGGAAGGGCGAGAACCCTCCCAAGGCCAAGCCGCCCGAGAAGATCTTCCGCGAGTCCGACATGTACACGCTGACCGCTGCCGATGGCGGCCGTGACCTTCGGCTCGAGCATGGCCTCGGAACCGTGGAGTCGAACTTCACGAGGGTGCGAACCAGCAAGTTCAACTTCAAGCGACCCCTCACGGATGAGGACTGGGTGTGGGCATGCTTGTTCACTGCAACAGCGCACAACCGAACCGCCTCAAACCGCGATCACTTCCTCGGCCAAATGGAGAAGGTAAAGGCGCTGTTCGAGAATGCTGCGGGACCCGACTGGGAGACCAGAACCGTCGAACCAGCGCTTCCGCCTCACGTTGATCGGTCGAAGGTCTACGTTCCCCGGCCAGGGGATTTCGACAACCTGAAGGAAACAACGACGACAACGCTGCTCCAGTCAGCGGTGAAGGTGATCCTTCCGGCGCTGCTTGGGATGCATAAGACCGTGCTTTTCACGAGCGACCCTCTTGGTTTCCTCACCAGCGATGCCCCTTCTACGTGGTGCGACCCCACGGCCTACCGCCGGCATCCGTACGAGCGTGCCGTCGGTCTGAGAAACTCCGCCATTGAGATCACGCTGCCAATCTCGCCAGAGCAGTGCCTGCTGTTCACACATCGACCCGTCGGGCCGCTCTACACCGAGGTTTCCACCGACTGGGTCGACGCCTTCAATCACCGGCATGCCGCGTTTGCCCCGTCCACGGTCGTCGCTCGGAGCAAAGAATCTCGAGCACGATGGTTTGAGGTTGGAGAGCCAGCCGCAGATTCGTGGGAAGCGCTTCACCCAGATCCGGATGACAGGCGCAGGTGGACGAGTCCGGATTGCCCGCCTGAGTTGCGCGACATCCTCCCCACGTAGACGAGTCGCGACCGCCTGCGCGGAACTGGCGCTCTTGCCATGCTCCTCGGCTCGCGCTGGGCGCCGGTCGTCGGTCCCTTGCAAGGGCTGCTTCGCAGCTGTGAATCTCGACAGTTGTATGCCCGCATTGGGTCGATTGGGTCAGTTCGCTTGCGTGGTAAGCGGAACTTCGCGCTGGAGCGGCACCGCGCTCGAGGGGAGTACCGGCCATGGACGCGCGCGGTGCCGGCCGAGGCCAAGGTGGGACTCGCTGGGTCCGGCGAGCGACGTGTCACCCAAGGTGCCGAAGTACGCAGCGAAGACGGCGGCGGGTCCGGCCGCCCACAATCCGGACGTGCAAGGGGGCACGGAAGCGCTACATTGGACAAATGGGCCCGGTCGATCTCCACGACGTGTCGTCGCTTGCAGCGCTCGTCCAACGAGTCGTGGACGAGAGCGGGGACCCAACGGGCTTCGACGCGTACGCATGGACCGTTCGCTGGCTTGGCCGGCCGAATCCGGCATTGGGTGGAGCGTGTCCCGCCGAATACATGGCGACGCCTGAACGCAGGGCACTCGTCGAGACTCTGATCATGCGGATGCAGTCCGGCGCGTACAGCTGATAGACGCACAGCCCGGAACTCTGCGGTAGAGCGCGAGGGGTAAGGCTCGGGCGCAGCAGTTCCGCCGGCTGCAAAGGGAATCGACAGCCTGTTGCCCAACCCCTGACTCTGCCCGGGTGCACTCGGCAGGTAGGTCGACTCGACACTTCGCCAAGCTACCGCGGTAAGCGCTTAGTCGTTGGTTCACTGAGCACTTGACCCACCGTCGAGGCCTCGATCGAGATCCCGGACACGCCCGCATCGATCGCCAGTCCCACAGGTTCGGAATCACAAACCAGCCCGATTCATGCAGGCGTTGGAAGGCCAGTCGCTTTTCGGCGGCGCTGGGTCGTGCTTGGTTCCTCGACGCGTCCTCGTTCGGATGGTGACCTCGCGCGGCGACCCGCTTGTGGATGGTACTGTTGTTTTGTACAGTACCCGTTCCGCCGGAACAGCGCCATGCACGCCCTTCAGCCCTTTAGCTTTCACCTGCGAGCGGCCCCGTCATTGTCCGGCGTCTCGGTGCGGGCGCCTGCCCCGGCACGCCCGTTAGCACGCACCGCGGACGAGCCGGCGCCCCGACGGGTTGAGCCGCCGGCCACGCACTGGGTGTGGGACAGCCGGTTCGGCAGAATCGTCATCGAGGTGCGCGGCGGCGACGTCTTTGTGAACGGCGATCGGGTGGAACCCCATGTCCCGTGACGCCTCGGCTGCGTCGAGCACGCCGCGCAGCAGCGTGGCCATCAGTTTCGGTTCGCCGGCCACCGAGAGCGGCGTCGGCCGGCTCGACCTCAACGACATCCTGATCCGCCACCCGCAGGCGGCCTTTCTGATGCGCATCGCCGGCGATTCGATGCGCGAGGCCGGCGTCTGCGACGGTGACCTCGCGCTCGTGGACCGCGCTGCGACGGCGTCGCACGGGCAGGTGGTCATCGCCATCCTGAACGACGAGTTCGTCTGCCGCCGGCTCCATTGCCAGGGCCACGACATCCGGCTTCGATCCGCCAGCGCGGCTGTGGCGGACTGGGTGCCCGGCGACGGCGAGGAACTGCAGATCTGGGGCGTCGTGACGCACGTGATCCGACCGCTTCCGGCGTAGGCGGGCTATGTTCGCGCTCGTCGACGTGAACAACATGTACGTCAGCTGCGAACGGGTGTTCCGCCCGGCGCTGAACGGGCGGCCCGTGGTCGTGCTGTCCAGCAACGACGGGGCCTGCATCGCCCGCAGCAACGAAGCGAAGGACCTCGGCGTGCGCATGGCCCAGCCGTGGTTCGAGGTCCGGCACCTCGAACGCGAGGCCGGACTCATAGCGCTGTCGGCCAACTTCGAGCTGTACGGCGACATGTCGAGCCGGATGATGACGCTGGCGGCCGAGTTCGCGCCGCGGCAGGAGATCTACAGCATCGACGAATGCTTCCTGGATTTCGACGGCGTGCCGGGTGACCTGGCCGCAATTGGCCGCGACCTGCGCGCCAAAGTGCTCCTCTGGACAGGGCTGCCCACCAGCGTGGGCTTCGGCGCCACCAAGACGCTCGCCAAGCTCGCTAACCACGTCGCAAAGATGGCCGACCGGAAGCCCGGCCGCTACCCGGCGCAATACGCCCAGGTCTGCAACTTCCTCGAGCTATCGACCCAGCAGCTAGGGGACGTGCTGGGTCGAACCGATGTCGGCGATGTCTGGGGCATCGGCCGCAAGACTGCGCCCAAGCTGCAGGCTCTGGACATCCGGTCCGTGCTGGA
The DNA here is from genome assembly GCA_003265685.1 of Piscinibacter caeni. Lineage (GTDB taxonomy): Bacteria > Pseudomonadota > Gammaproteobacteria > Burkholderiales > Burkholderiaceae_C > Piscinibacter > Piscinibacter caeni. The sequence continues at coordinate 102,153 of QJOU01000018.1, forward strand.
CCTGCTCCAGGCCGACCTGCCGACGTTGCGCCGCCAGTTCGGCGTCGTGATGGAGAAGACGATGCTCGAACTGCGCGGCACGCCGTGCCGCGCCGTCGACGACGCGCCGACGCCGAACCAGCAGATCATATGCTCGCGCTCGTTCGGTGCACCGGTCACGGACTTGCCCACGCTGATCGAGGTGGTCAGCCAGTTCGCCACCCAGGTCGCGCGGAAGCTGCGGGAGCAAGGCAGCGCGGCCGGGGCGGTTCAGGTGTTCATCACGACCAGCCCGTATCGACGCCAGGACCGCCAGCATTCGCCGAGCGCGACGCTGCCGCTGCGCCCAGCCTCGAGCGATACGCGCGTGCTGGTCAGCGCCGCCGTGCAGGCGCTGCGCGGCATCTTCCGGCCCGGCTTCAACTACGTGAAGGCCGGCGTGATGCTGGTGGACCTCCAGCAGGAGGGCCGCGAGCAGCAGGAGTTGGGGCTGTTCGAGTCGGACGCCGTGCCGGCGGCGCCGGCGCGACCCCATGCCAGGCTGATGAACGCGATGGACGAACTGAATCAGCGTTTTGGTCGCGGTGCCGTCACCGTGGCGAGCGCCGCACGCCGCCCAGGCCCGAGCACACACGCATCGAAGCAGGAGCGGCGCTCACCGCGCTACACGACGCGGCTGGACGAGATTGCCATGGCGCGGGCGTAGTCGAATGTTCGAATCGAAGGCGGTGCCACTCTTGCCCAACACACTGAGATCCGTCGTGGAGACGGCAGCATTGTTCGTGGCTCGTCTCCGCGGAACTCAGCCGGCGTACAGTTCCAGCGCACAACAAGCCGAAGAACGGACGACGATGGGGCGCGAGACTCGCACGGCAGCGCAATTGCGCGCGATGGTCCAGGTGCGCATGGATGCACTGCCCGAGGTAGTCGAACTGGCGCGGCGCAAGAATGGCGCCGGCCTGGTCGTCGGACCGGTCGAAACCATTCGCGCCGATCATCAAGGGCGCAACTGGGACATCCGTACCGTCTCAGGCGGCGTCGGCTACATGACCCAGCTGCGTGCGATCGTCGACGAGTTGCGCAGCAGGTACGACTTGACCGCCTAACTCGGCAGCGGACCGAACGTCAGGTAGCAGGCCACGGCCAGGCGGGGATGGCAGAAAGACTCTCGCGCGAACGCGACTTCCGCTGCAGCATAGGCCTCGTCGAGCGTCATTTTCGGCTTCGCCCGGCCCAGCAGCGTGGCGTACTGATCCAACCAGGCAGCACGCGGAGGCATGGGCTGACGTGCCCAATAGGCAGCATGCTCGGCTTCATCGGCGAGTGGTGGCATTGGCAAGGCTCCTGCAGCGGGATCGAAGTCCGGACGGCCATGGTATCCCGAACGGCACCTGAAGCATTGGGTCAGGGCCAGGTCTTCTTGCAGATGGACCGGCTCACTTCATCGTCGGCGATCCAGCGTTTCACAGCGCATTGCGGCGGCCGTTCCCAATCAAGTGTCACGGTGGTTTGGCGTTCTCGGACAGTTCTTTCCAGTCGGGATACCCAAGCGGGGCTTCAGCCGGCGTTACCAACTTTCCACATCCGGTTTGGCACATCGTTTCACCCATCCGACCGTGGTAGAGCACAATCAAGCCGCAATTGTCACTAGGCAACTTGCTGCAGTTCGGCGTTGGCGGGCTGCGTGTGGTTGAACATTCAAAGGTAATTCCATGAAAAGCTACTCTGCCTTGAAGGCGCAGATCGATAAGCTCGAGAAGCAGGCCACTGCCATGCGCCAGAAGGAAATCAAGAAGGTCGTAGCCGAACTCAAGAAGACGATCGCCGACTACGAGCTCACGGCCGCCGATCTCGGCCTCTCCGGTAGCCCACGCAAGTCACTTGGCCGCAGGCCTGGGCGCACTCGCACTACTGCTGCTGGAGTAGCGAAGTACCGCAACCCGCAAACTGGCGACACGTGGACCGGTCGCGGCCGTCCGCCAGCCTGGATTCTCGGAGCGACTAACCGCGACAGCTTTCTGATCGATTCCAGCGGCAGTGGCCCCAAGCGCCCCACCAAGACAGCCGCCAAAAAGTCGAGGGGTTCGCGGAGGAAGACTGGCGGGCGAAAGAGCACCTCTTCCGCGGCCGCAGCCGGAGCCTGAGGCACCGACCTTGTGCTGAGATCCGGTGGATCAATCATGGCCGGCATCCGATGCAGGTCGGCTGGCAATCAAGCAGAGGAGCGCGGTCGATGCAATATCGGGCAGTGCCAGTAGTCTTGAAGTTCGTCGCCCTGTTTGCGCTGGTATGCCTTTGCCAAGTTGCATCGGCCGAAACGGTGCAGGTCAAGTACCACGGTCCCGTTGCGTTGGACTCATTCGCGTGCGTGGACGTCCGCGAAAGCAGCGATGTCACGCGAGTCTGTCACGATGCTGCCGAGCGATACATGCTCATCCGCTTGAAGGCGACCTACTACCACTACTGCGAGATCGACGCGAAGACGATGCAGGGTCTGCAGGCTGCGAAGTCGAAGCGGGAGTTCTTTGAGGCCAACATTCGAGGCACGGGAAGCGATGGCCCGTTCGACTGCCGAACCCACCCGATCCCAAAGAAGTACCGGCTATAGACTGCCTGCTTCACGCATCCCCGAGCTGTCGCTGTGCAGCGTTCTCGGTCAGTCGAGCCCCGAACACGAACTCACGCTGACCGGCATCAAGCAGTCACTGGGCAAGTCGACTGCGCTGAGGACAAACGTCGGCGATGTGAATCAGTGCGATCGGCCGGCCCGCGATGCCGGCCACTACGCGACTCCTGTGACCGCTTGTCGCCCACCCGAACTTGCGCGACCGACCCGAACCTGCTCGTCAGGTTTTTCCAGAGCTGTCCGACGCTCGGATCGACCACTTGTGCGCTTCGCCGCCTCGAAGCAGTCGTTCGTGAGCCGTATCGCCATCTGCCGTGGCGGGTTCGGCACGCCGAAGCCGATCTCCAAGGGACGGCGCTTGCAGGTCGTCTCCAACCCGCTTCACTTCACAGAGTCATCGATGAACTCCATCCTTCGCCAGTCCGCCGGTGCGGCTTCCCTGCTCGCCGCCGCGAGCAGCTTCGCCGCAGGCAACCTCTCCGTCTCGCGCGAGACCATCGTCGAGCGTCCCCCGGCGACCGTCTGGAAGCTGGTCGGCAGCTTCGACGCCCTCGACGTCTGGTTGCCGCCAGTGCGCGGCAGTTCCTTCACAGGGGTATCCGGCCAGCCTGGGGCGATCCGCGTGCTCGACCTGGGCAACAACGCCAGCGTCACCGAGAAGTTGCTCAGCTACAGCGCCGCACACCATCGCTACAGCTACGCCTTCGTGAACTCGCCCTTGCCGGTGAAGAATTACGTCGCGACGATCGAACTGCATCCCGCCGCGGGGGGGAAGACGCTGGTCAAGTGGACGTCGACCTTCGACGCGGCCGGTGCCCCGGACGCCAAGGCCAAGGAAGCCATCCAGGGCATCTACGACGCAGGCCTGACGCGGCTTGCCGCGATCTTCCGGCCGCAGCAGTGAGCCTGTACCGGCGCCCGGAAGCCACACGAAGCCCATGAAGTTCATCATCGTCTGTCGCGCCGTCCTGGACGGAGGCGCATCCGTGCGCCGTGCCTGGGCCTCCTGGCGTCGGAACCATCAAGTCAGGAGCAGCTACGCATCGCTGCGACGCCTCGACGAGGCCACGGTGCGCGACCTGGGCCTGGACTGCAGCGAACTGATGTCCGTCGCCGCCGAACTGCGCGGCGCCGCTGCACCGTCGCGGCAGCGCACGGTGCGGACCGCCTGACTCGCACCTATCGCTACTGCGGCCAGCCGGTGCATACCGACGTCGCGCAGGCGACGACGCTGCCGATCCAGGCTGCCCGCGCCGGGCGGTCGGCGGCAGGCGCGATGCTCAAGATGCCGGCCGACACCGACTGAGTAACCGTCTTCCGAGTCA
>QJOU01000019.1 GCA_003265685.1 Piscinibacter caeni
TGCGGCCGCACGCGGGCCGCGCGCTGGTGCTGCTCGAGCCGCCGCTCGCGGGCGACGAAGGCGCGCTGCTCGCGCTGCTGGCAGATGGTGCCGCCTGGTCCACCTCGGCGCTGGCGCTCGCGCTCGGCGAGAGCCAGCGCAACGTGCAGCGCGCGCTCGCGGCGCTGCAGGCGCAGGACCGCGTGCGCGCCATCGGGCAGGCCCGCGCGTGCCGCTGGCTGGCCCCGCCGCTGGCCGGATTCACGACGATCTTGTTACTCCCCGCCGCGCTGCCGCCCACCTAGAGTGGCTCTGTCGCGCCGCTGCCGGCGCCCTCACCGAACCGACAGGAGCCCTCATGAACCGACCCGCTTCATCCGCCGCCGAGATCGTGCGCGAGTACGGACCCTTCGGCGGCGACGGCCGCGTGCACGGCGTCACCCACGACGGCGAGCGTGTCTGGGCCGCCACCGGCACCCAGCTCGTCGCCTTCGACCCGGCCAGCGGCGCGACGCTGCACACGCTCGACTGCGCCTGCGACGCCGGCTCCGCCTTCGACGGCACGCACCTGTGGCAGATCGCCGAGGCCCGCATTGACAAGATCGACCCGGCCAGCGGGCGCGTGCTGGCCTCCATCCCCGCGCCCGGCGCGGGCGCCGATTCGGGCCTCACCTGGGCCGAGGGCCACCTGTGGGTGGGCCAGTACCGCGACCGCAGGATCCACCAGATCGACCCGGCCACCGGGCGCGTGCTGCGCAGCATCGAATCGAACCGCTTCGTCACCGGCGTCACCTGGGTCGACGGCGAACTCTGGCACGGCACCTGGGAAGGCGAGGAGAGCGAGCTGCGCCGCATCGAGCCGGCCAGCGGCGCCGTGCTCGAGCGCCTGGCCATGCCGGCCGGCAGCGGCGTCAGCGGGCTCGAGTCCGACGGCGCCGGGCTGTTCTATTGCGGCGGCGGGCCCAGCGGCACCGTGCGGGCCGTGCGCCGTCCGCGTGCCGCCTGAGTGCAGCCTGAGTGCTGCCGCCGCATGACCGCCAACCCCACCGGTGATCCCGCATGAGCCATCCGAACCCCACTGTCGTCTCGCGCGAGCAGTGGCTCGCCGAACGCCACGCGCTGCTGGCGCGCGAGAAGGCGCTGACGCGCCAGGCCGACCAGCTGGCGCGCGAGCGCCGCGCGCTGCCCTGGGTGCGCATCGACCGGCCCTACGTCTTCGACACGCCCGACGGCCCGCGTGCGCTCGCCGAGCTGTTCGAGGGCCGGCGCCAGCTGCTGGTGCAGCACTTCATGCTCGGCCCGGGCTGGGCCGAGGGCTGCCCGAGCTGCAGCTTCATGGCCGACCACCACGACGGCGCCGCACCGCACCTGGCGCAGCGCGACGCGAGCCTGCTGGTCGTCTCGCGCGCGCCGCTGGCCGAGATCGAACGTTTCCGCCGGCGCATGGGCTGGCGCTTCCGCTGGGTCTCGTCGCACGGCAGCGAGTTCAACCGCGACTTCGGTGTCAGCTTCGCGAGCGAAGACGTGGCGCGCGGCACGGTGCCCTACAACTACACGGTGCAGCCCTTCCCGCAGACCGAGGCGCCGGGCATCAGCGTGTTCTGGCGCGCCGAGGACGGCGCGGTGTTCCACACCTACTCCTGCTACGGCCGCGGCGTGGAGGCGATGATGGGCACCTACCCGCTGCTGGACCTGCTGCCCCGGGGCCGCGACGAGGATGCGCTGCCCTACCCGATGGCCTGGGTGCGCCACCACGACCGCTACGGGGACGAGGCGGCGGCGCCGGCGGCCCCGGCTGCGGGCGGGGCGTGTTGCCACGGGCGGGCCTGAGGTGCGTGCACGAGCCATTGCACTGGCGCCGCGTTGCCTCGCGGGGCGAAGGAGGAGGGGTGGCTGGTGCGGGCGATGGCTGCGCTGCAGCGTGACCGGTCGCTCGCCACCGGCTGGCCTACTCACACAGCCGGCCACTTGCTGCTGTTGCCGACAGTCAGCTATGCGGCGTGCTGCCGCTACCCTGCCGGGCGCTCCTCTTTGCCTCGCGGCGCGGCGACGTAGACGTTGAAGGAATCGATGTCTGCAATGCACCGGGCCATCAGGTCGACGTACGCGCGCACCTTTCGACCCATGTAGCGTTGACGCTGATAGGTGCAGTGCACCTTGCGTGGCACGGGGCGCCATCCTGGGAGGATCGGTACAAGCACGCCGCGGTTGACTTCCGGGCGCGCAAAGAAGTCGGGCATCAGCGCTACGCCCAGTCCGCCAACGCACAGTGTCTTCATCACCCAGTAGTCGTTGGTCGAAAGCGCCACCGAAGGCGAATAGGGGTGTCTTCCGGCGGATGAGTGGAGGTCGCACACCTCTTCGCTGTGCATCACGATGGCCTTGCAGCGATGCAGCTCGCCCGGGGATGCGGGCGCCGATTCGCGCGCCAAGTAGCCCGGGCTCGCGAACACGCTATAGGTAAGCCGCCCCAGCAGCTTGGCAACCAGGTTGGGGCGGTCCGGCGGCGCCGAGCAGATGTAGCAGTCGACGTCGTCGATCGAAGGCGCTCCGCTGACTGTGGCGACGTTGAGCTCGCAACGCACATTCGGATGCTGTTGCAGGAAAAGATCCGTGACGCTGCAGACGAAGGTCGTCGCGAAGTGAACGTCGGAAAGCACCGACAACGTGCCCGACACGCCTTCGTCGATGTTGTGCAACAGCGTGCGCGCGGCCTCCAGCCGGCCGTGGACCTCGTCCAGCAGCGCCACCGAGTGTGCGTACAGCATGCGCCCCGACTCGGTGGGCTGCATCCGTCGGGCGCCGCGCGTCAGGAGCTGGCTCCCCATAGCGGCTTCGAGCTGGGAGATCTGGCGGCTGAGCGTGGCCTTCGAGATGCCCGTGCTGAGTTCCGCCGCGGTGAGGCTGCCCGCCCGAACGACGGCAACGAACGATTCGATCAGTCGCACGTCACTCACCATGGCCGTTCTCTCGAGCGTTTCAGAAATGAAACGCAGCTTATCGGCGTTTTGCCTTCCGTCAATCCTTGCGACTTCCTATCTTTCGTCTCGACGAGAGTCTTTGATTCAACGCAACAGCGGGCGATCGAGTTCCCGATCCACCACAAGAGCACGAAGGAGACACCAGAAGTGAAGAACCCCAACTCATCCATTGCGGGGTACGCCGCGCGCTGCATCGCCGGGCTGTCGTTCTCGGTGGCCGCAACCATGACAGCGCAAGCGGCGCAGTGGAGCGACACCGAAATCCAGTTCCTGCACGGCTCAGGCTTCAACGACAACGGTACGTTCGGCGGGCCCAAGTTCAGCAAGGACATCATTACCTTGCAGCACGCGAGCGGCTATTCGCTGGGTCGCAACTTCTTCTTCGTCGACTTCGTCAAGTCCGACAGCAAGGATGGCAACTACGGCGAGATCTACGGCGAGTATTACCACACGCTGAGCCTGACGAAACTGCAGGGCACGGATTGGTCGAAGAACTTCGTGAAGGATGTCGGCCTGACCGCCGGCATCAACTACGGCGCGAAAAACAGCGCCTTCGGGGCGAATCCGCGAGTCCTGCTGGTCGGCCCGACCTTCGACCTGAACATTCCGGCTGCGGCGTTCTTCAACGTCGACGTGCTGGCGTACGCGGATCGCGGCATCTACAGCGGCTTCGGCGGTGGCGCCCTGTGCGGCGGACACAAGACCACCTGGCAAATCACGCCGGCGTGGAACTTCCCGTTCTCCGTCGGCCCGGCGAAGTTCACCTTCGAAGGCTTCATGGACGTGATCGGCAAGCATGGCAGCTGTGAACGGCAAGTCCTCACGCAGCCGCAGCTTCGGTGGGACGTCGGCAACCACTTCGGCCGGCCGGGCGCGGTGTTCCTGGGGCTCGAGTACCAGTATTGGAGGAACAAGTTCGGCGCCAAGCAGAGCGAGTCCTTTCCGCAGCTGCTGCTTGGCGTGAAGTTCTAGTGTGCCCGTCATTCGACATCAACGAGGAGTATTCATGATCCCGTCCAAGCGCAGCCTCATGCTGATTCTCGGATTGGCAGCGGCGTGTCCGTTCATCGTCTCGCCTGCACGCGCCGCCGAACCCCTGAAGGTGGGTTTCATCTATCTCGGCCCCGTCGGAGACACCGGCTGGACATACCAGCACGACCTCGGTCGCATCGCGCTGGAAAAGAATCTCGGCGCGAAAGTCGCCGTGCGCACCGTGCCCAACACCCAGGAGGGGCCCGACTCCGAGCGTGTGGCACGCGAACTCTCCGCCGACGGCTACAAGGTCATCTTTGCCGCTTCATTTGGCTACATGAAGCCGGTGATGAACGTCGCCGCAGAGAACCCGACGACGGCGTACCTGGTCGCCAGCGGCTACCTGACAGCCAAGAACTTCGCTGGCTACAACGCGAAGTGGCACGAGGGTGGTTATCTCGCCGGGATCGTGGCGGGCAAGTCGACGAAGAGCGATTCGATCGGCTTCGTCGGACCGTTCAACGTGCCCGACGTGATGTGGTATCTCAACGCGTTCACGCTGGGCGCGCGCAGCGTCAATCCAAAGGTGACCGTGCGCACGATCTTCGTCAACTCCTGGTACGACCCACCACGCGAGACGGAAGCCGCCAACATACTGATGAACCAAGGGGTCGACACCCTCGCTCACTTCACCGACACGCCATCGGTAGCCATTGCGGCAGAAGCCCGCGGTGTGGGCGTCATCTCGTTCCACTCGGACATGCGGCGTTTTGCACCGAAGAACTACCTGACGGGCCTGACGCACCAATGGGGCGACTTCTACACGAAGGTCGTGCGCGAGGTCATGGCAGGGACGTGGAAGCCGGGGGTGTACATGGGCGGCGTCACCGACGGAGTGGTTCGACTCGCCCCGATGGGCCCACGCGTGCCGAGAGACGTCGTGGAACTCGTGCAGGCCAAGGAGCGGGACATTGCGTCGGGCAAGCTGAACGTGTTCGCCGGCCCGATCAGGGACCAGAGCGGCGCCGTCCGCGTCGTGGCGGGCAGCGCGTACCCCGATGCCGACCTGGGCAAGATGGACTGGTACGTCGACGGCATCGTCGGCGGCTCGAGGAAGTAGCGCCATGAGTACCACGGCTTGTTGGCACCCGCTGGTGCGCAGCACCGAGCTGCGCGCGGGCCACGACATCGTCGCTGCGTGGGTCCAGGGTGCCGAGCTGGCACTGTGGCGCACGGCCGGCGGCGTCGCGCAAGTGTGGGAGAACCGTTGCCCGCATCGCAGCGTGCGCTTCACGCTGGGACAGGTCGACGGCGATCGGCTCACCTGCGCGTATCACGGATGGCAGTACGCAGCCGGCTCAGGGCAGTGCGCTGCCATCCCGGCGCACCCGTCGATGGCACCGCCGCGCAATGTCTGCGCGCGCACCTACCAAGCTGCCGAGGCCAGCGGCATGGTTTGGGTCCACCTGGGTGCGGATACGGACGAGTCTGCGCCGGCCGACGCAGTCCCTGCGGGCTGGCACGCCTGCCGCGAGCTCGCGATACGGGCGGGCTGCGACACAGCGCACGCCTACCTCGCGACGCACGGCTGGCGCAAGACGTCAGCGGCCTGGGCGGGTGAGCTCGGCGGCGTTGCCGCTCGCGCGCTGCTTCTCGACGCGCAGCCGCAGCTGGTCGTGCTCCACCTGTGGGCTGACACGCCACCCGAAGGAGTGGCCCTGCGTCGCGTGCATGCCGCCGCGCGGCGCTTGCGCGGCGAGATTGAAGCGGCTGCGTTGTGACGGGAGATTTGACAATGGCCTTTAACACCGATGATCCCAACATGCTCGACGAATGGCTGACGGTGGGCCCCTTGAGCCTGCTGGCGGGCACGAGCGCGAGCCACCCCCGCACGACGCGACTACTCGGCGCCAACCTCGCCCTTTGGCTGGATGAGCACGGCAAGCCGCACGCACGAACGGACGAAGCCGAGCTTGTGATTCAGGCGCGCTACGACTACGCATGGGTGTGCCCAAGCGGGACGCCGCGACACCAGCTGTTCGCGTTCCCGGAGTACGAGCAAAGCGGGCGGCGCATCGTCGACTGCGGAGGCCTCGGCGTAGCCGTGTCCGGACTGCGCGTTGTCGAGAACTTCCTCGACATGGCGCACTTCCCGTTCGTACACACCGGCTACCTTGGCCGTGCTCCGCACACCGAAGTGGCCGACTACCGCGTGGAGACGTCCTCCGACGGCGAGCTGTGGGCCACGGAGTGCCGCTTCTGGCAACCACAGTCGTCCGCGTCGTCGAGCCACGGGGACGATGTGCACTACCGCTACCGTGTGATGCACCCGATGACTGCGATGCTCTACAAGTCGTGCTTCACGCACCCGCACGAGATGGACGCGATTGCGCTGTTCATCCAGCCGGTCGACGAGGAGCGAGTCATCGCGCATTGCCTGATGGCCTACTACGACGACGATTCGAGCCAGGCGGATTTGATCTCGTTCCAGCACACGATCTTCGGCCAGGACAAGCCGATCCTCGAGAACCACGTGCTCAAACGCATGCCACTGGAAGGGCGCGCGGAGACGCCCACACGCTGCGACGCCATGTCGGTCGCCTATCGCCGCTGGCTGAAGGCGCGTCACATGCGCTTCGGCGTGCTGCCCGCGTGATGCGATGAAGATGCAACCCGTGCGCGTGGACGCGAAGTGGCTGGAGGCGGAGGGCATCATGGCGTTCTCGCTGGCCGATCCCGAGGGTGCCGAACTGCCGCCGGCGACGCCTGGCGCTCACATCACGGTGCGCGTGGCAGCCTCAGGCCGGCCGCCGCTGCTGCGCACCTATTCGCTGTGCAACGGACCGGGCGAGCGAGACCGCTACGTGCTCGGCATCAAGCGCGAGCCAGCCTCGCGCGGCGGCTCCGCGGCGATGCATGAGGTCGTGCAAGTCGGCGACGTGCTGGAAATCAGCGCGCCGCAGAACCACTTCCCCTTGTGCCCCGAAGCGACGTCGCACCTGCTGCTCGGCGCCGGCATCGGCATCACGCCACTGCTGGCGATGGCTCAGCACCTGCACGCCTGCGCCCAGCGCTTCGAGCTGCACTACTTCTGCCGAGGGCCGGAACACATCGCGTTTCGCGATCGGCTCGCGCCGGCTGAGGCGGCCGGCCGCGTGCACTTTCACGCCGGCTTGTCCGGGCTCGAGGTCGCGGAGTACCTGCGTTCGCTGATGACCCCCCCGCCCGAGGGGAGCCACGCCTACGCGTGCGGACCGGCACCCTTCATGGAGGCCGTGAAGACGATCGGCCGTGCGTGGGGCGACGAGCGTCTGCATTTCGAGCATTTCCAAGCGCCGGCGCCTGCCCTGGCCGCGCAGGGCACGACGTTCGAGGTGAGGGCGGTGCGCAGCGGTGTGAGCTGCACGGTCGCTCCGAACGAGTCCATCGTTGCAGCACTCGGGCGCGTGGGGTGCGCGGTCGAAGTCTCCTGCGAGCAGGGTGTGTGCGGCACGTGCCTGACGCGCGTGCTCGGCGGAGTGCCGGATCACCAGGACGCCTACCTCACCGATGCGGAACGCGCGGCCAACGACCAAATGCTGGTGTGCGTGGGACGCGCGTGCAGCCCCGTTCTCGAACTCGATCTCTGAACCACCATGATCAAGCTATACGACTACGAACTCTCGGGCAACTGCTTCAAGGTGCGGCAACTCCTCGCCTGGCTCGGCGTGGAGTACGAGCGCGTTGCGGTCGACTTCTACCCAGGCAAGGAGCACAAGTCCGCGCGTTTCATCGACGAGATCAACCCGCTCGGCCAGATCCCGGTGATCGATGACAACGGCTTCATGCTGCGCGACGCACAGGCCATCATGGTCTACCTGGCCAGTCGCTACGACGCGTCGCGTCGCTGGTATCCCGACGATGCGGAACTGCGCGGGCAGATCACAGTCTGGCTAGCGACCGCCGACGAGATCACGCGCACCGCGTCCGCGGCCCGGTTGCACGATGCGCTGGGCTACCCGTTCGATGTCGAAGCTTGCCGCAATGGCGCGCGCGCGGTCTTCCGCGTGCTCGACGACCATCTTGCCGAGCGCGACAGCACCGGGTTCTCTTGGCTCGTGGGTGATCAACCCACCATCGCGGATCTGGCCTGCTTCCCGTACGCCGCGCTCGCCGGCGAAGGCGGCATCGCCCTCGACGAGTTCCCCGCGCTGCGGCGCTGGATCTGGGACTTCCGCCACCTGCCGGGTTTCGTCGGCATGTCCGGCATCTTCGCCCCGGACGCCGCGCTGCGCGGCCCGAAGGTCATCCCCGTTGTGAAGACCATCGCATGAAGACCAAGGCCGCTGTCGCCTGGAAAGCCGGCGCACCTTTGACGATCGAGACCGTCGACCTGGAGGGACCGCGCGAAGGGGAGGTGCTGGTCGAGGTCAAGGCCACCGGCGTCTGCCACACGGATTACTACACGCTCTCGGGCTCCGATCCGGAGGGGCTGTTCCCGGCCATCCTGGGTCACGAGGGCGCGGGTGTGGTGCTCGAAGTCGGCAAGGGCGTGACGTGGCTGCGCCCGGGCGATCACGTGATCCCGCTGTACACGCCGGAATGCAGGCAGTGCAAGTTCTGCCTGTCACGCAAGACGAACCTGTGCCAGGCGATTCGTTCGACGCAAGGCCAGGGGTTGATGCCCGACGGCAGTTCACGCTTCTCGATCGACGGCAAGCCGCTGCTGCACTACATGGGCACTTCGACCTTCGCGAACCACATCGTCGTGCCTGGCATCGCGCTGGCCAAGATCCGGCCCGACGCGCCGTTCGACAAGGTTTGCTACATCGGCTGCGGGGTGACAACCGGCGTCGGCGCCGTGGTGTTCACCGCGAAGGTCGAGGCGGGCGCCAACGTGGTGGTGTTCGGGTTGGGCGGCATCGGACTGAACGTGATCCAGGGCGCGAAGATGGTTGGGGCCGAGAAGATCATCGGCGTCGATCTCAATCCGGCACGAGAGGCGATGGCGCGGAAGTTCGGCATGACGCACTTCCTCAACCCCAAGGAGCACGACAACATCGTTGACGCGATCGTGCAGCTCACCGACGGGGGCGCCGACTACAGCTTCGAGTGCATCGGCAACACCAAGGTGATGCGCCAGGCGCTGGAGTGCACGCACAAGGGCTGGGGACGCAGCATCATCATCGGCGTGGCCGAGGCCGGTGCCGAGATCAGCACGCGGCCGTTCCAGCTGGTCACCGGGCGCAATTGGGAGGGCTCGGCGTTCGGCGGCGCGCGCGGCCGCACGGACGTGCCGAAGATCGTCGACTGGTATATGGACGGCAAGCTCAACATCGACGACCTGATCACGCATGAGCTGTCGCTTGAGCAGATCAACGAAGGGTTCGATCTGATGAAGCGTGGCGAGTCGATCCGCTCGGTGGTCGTCTACTGACTGACCATGCAGAGCATCGAGCTCGTCAGCGAGCATGCCTGCCATGGCGGCTTCCAGGCGTTCTACCGGCACGACTCGCGTGTCATCGGTCTGCCCATGCGCTTCTCGGTCTTCAGGCCCCCGCAGGCGAAGCCCGGCAGTGGCCCAGCCCTTATCTACCTTGCCGGGCTCACCTGCACCGAGGAGACCTTTGCGATGAAGGCGGGCGCCCAGCGTATCGCCGCAGAGCTGGGGATGCTGCTGATCTCGCCGGATACGAGCCCCAGGGACACGGGGATCAAGGACGAAGCGGCGGACTGGGAGTTCGGCAGCGGCGCCGGCTTTTACGTCAATGCCACGCGGGAGCCATGGACGAAGTTCTTCCGCATGGAGGACTACATCGTCCATGAATTGCGCGAGATTGTGATCAACTACTTCCACGTTGCCCCGCGGCGGCTTGGCATCTTCGGGCACTCGATGGGTGGACACGGTGCGCTGATCCTGGCTCTGCGACACCAGGACGTGTTCCGCTCCGTGTCCGCGCTCGCTCCGATCGCGGCGCCCAGTCAGTGCGCGTGGGGACGCAAGGCGTTTGCAGGCTACTTCGGCGACGACGAGGAGACGTGGCGGGCTCACGATGCCAGCGCGTTGATGCGGCGCTCGCGTCGGCCGTTTCCGGAAGGCATCCTGGTCGACCAGGGCCTGGGGGACAAGTTCCTGCAAAGTCAGTTGCTCCTCGAAGAGTTCGAAGAGGCGTGCAAGGTCGCCGATCAGCCGCTCGAATTGAGGCGCCATGCCGGCTACGACCACGGCTATTACTTCGTCAGCTCCTTTGTGCAGGATCACCTGCGCTTCCACGCCGAAAGGCTTTGCGCTTCCTGTTCGCCACATGGGTGACATTCCGCGCCGCCGGTAGTTCCGGATGGGCATGGGTTCGCTCCTGACAGGTAGTCGCCCGAGCAACTACCGAGAGGAGTTCACCCGCAGCGACATTCCTTCTTGGCCAGAGACTGACGGGCTGATTCGGGGCATTGAATTCGCGGACGCGGATGGCGGCCTCGGGTCGATTCCCGTCGTTCGAGCGCCGCGGGCAAACGTCCTCAAGCAGTCTGATCCAGGCCATTGGCTGCTCGCCCCGAATCCTCGCTGATGGCCTGATGCCGCCCCGGAAGATCCCTGGAATCGAACGCACAGCCCGCCGTCCGAGGCGCCGCGTGCCTGCCCCGGCGGCTCGCCCTTTCAGGCCGCAGGCCGCTCCGCCAGCCACTCCCGCAGCCGCGCATACACCTCCGGCCGGCTGAGCAGGTCCAGGTGGTTCATCCCGTAGCCGATCCACTGCCGCTGCGGCGGGAAGTCGAGGCGGCGTACCGCCTGGCGGTGGCGGCCGAGCGCGCTGTCCAGCGGCACCAGGCCGTCGCCGAGCAGGTGCCCGGCGAGCGCGCCGTCCTGCTGGCCGAGGCTCGCGGCGATCGCATAACAAGGCACGCCGGCGGGCAGCGGCACCGGCTGGCGCCGGTCGCCACGATGGGTGAAGCGGTCGAGGCCGACCCAGTCCTCGTCGAGCAGGTTGCCGTGGCGCAGGTCGGTGATGCCGGCGCTGCGCAGCCGGCCCAGCCGTGCCAGCGGCGCGGCGTAGGGCGTGGCGCCGAGCAGCAGGTCGATCCCCTGGCCCGCGCGTTCCAGCGGGGCGCCGTGGTGCGGCGTGCCGAGGAACAGCACGCCGTCCAGCAGCTGCGGCCAGTGGTGCCCCGCGGCCTGGCCGTAGTGCAGCGCGCTGCGCGCCAGCAGGCCGCCCATGCTGTGGCCGAGCAGCACCAGCTGGCGCACCGGCTGCGGCCACTGCGCGACGAGGCGCTCGAGCTGCTGCGCGAGGGCATGGCCGTTGAGCGAGACGTGCAGCCCGCTGTTGTAGTGCAGGTAGACCGGGCTGAAGCCGAGGTCGGTGCCGAGCCGCGCGCCGTGGTCGTGGCCCTGGCGCAGCCACTGCAGGTCGTTCATGCACAGGCCGTGGATCAGCACCAGCACCCGGCTGCCGGCTTCCGGCAGGTCGCGCGCGAGGGCGGCGCGCTCGAGCGTCAGCGCGCGGCCGCCGCGGCGCAGCGCCATCGGCGTGGCCAGCGGGTTACCGGTGGCGGCGAGGTAGTCGCCCAGCACGCCGTTCAGCGCCGCGACCAGCGCCTCGCGTCCGGGCAGCGGTTCGTCCGGCCCGGGCGCGGGTGAGAGCACGGGGGCGAGCGCGCCCAGCAGCGCCTCGAGGCTGCCGCCGACCACGCGCGTGACGCCGCGGATGCTGCGGTAGACGAGGCCGGTGAGGCCGCTGGTGCGCCCGTCCAGCGTGCGCGGCGCCAGGCCGGGAACGCGGGCGATGCGTTCGTGCATCGCCTCGACGAGTTCGGTCAGTCCGGCGGTGGCGTCGGTGGCCAGGCGCGCGGCGCCGCGCAGGCGGGTGGGTGGCGGCGGCGGCGCGGCAGGCGGCATGGCCCGATTCTGCGGCCGGCGCCCGGCCCGGCCTGGCAAGCGCCCGGCCGCGGGGGTGGGCCGGTGCGATCCGAGCAGCCTGTCACGGAACTCGTGAGCACGCGTGACGAAGCGCGTGCCGGTGATGCATTTGTCACTGTGTTTCCAGATGCGATCACTAAAGTTCCGCCGATCCGGTGCACACCGCTGCGCCACCGACCCCCAGCGAGGAACCCCGCATGCTCGAACAGCAGTATCACGACGCCAACCTGCAGCCGGCCGACAGCGCCGCGCCCCACGTGGCCGGGTTTCCGGTGGTGCGGGCCATCGACGTCGGCTTCGGCCACGTCAAGCTCAGCCTGCGCGACGGCAACGACGTGAAGTTCACCAGCTTCCCGTCGATGGCCATCCCGGCCGACGGCAGCGCGGTGCGCACGCTGGGCACGCGCAAGCGCGACACCTTCGACGTGCCGGTGCGCGGCGCGCTCTACGAGGTGGGCCGCGACGTGGCGCTGGCGCATTCGGGCGGCAACTTCGGCCGCGACGTGACCGACGAGTTCTACAAGGGCGCCATCTACGAGGCCCTGACGCGCGGCGCGCTGCGCTACATGGCCGAGGCCGGCGACGGCACGATCGACATCCTGGTGCTCGGCCTGCCGGTCAACCAGTACAACGACGCCAAGCGGCGCGACTACCTGCGCAGCACCTTCGAGGGCAGCATCGAGGTGGGCGACGGCAAGTCGGTGTTCGTCAAGCGCGTGCTGGTGCAGGCCCAGCCGGTGGGCGGCTATGCGGCCATCGACGAGCACCTGGACGAGCTGAACGCGGTGATCGCCGCCACCGGCGGCGCGCTGCGCACGCTGGACAGCGGCGAGGCGCTGGAAGACCTGGCCGTGCTGATGGTCGACCCCGGCGAGCACACGCTCGACTGGCTGCTGGTGCAGCAGGGCACGATCAACCCGCGCGCCAGCGGTGCCGCCTCCGACGCCGGCCGCCACCGCGTGGTGCGTGCGGTGCAGGAGGCGCTGAGCCACCAGATCGGCCGCCCGCTCGGCCCCTCGGTGATGCCGCGCATCAACGACGCGCTGCGCCTGGGCGCGCCGGTCAAGCTGTCCGGCGTGGCACACCCGCTGCAGAGCTACGAGCCGGTGGTGCTGAGCGTGATCGACGACTCGATCAACCGCATGGTCGACGGCCTGCGCGACGCGCACGAGATCATCGACCTGATCGTGCTGGTGGGCGGCCACCCCGAGCACTACCGCGACCTGCTCTCCAAGCGCTTCCCGGCCATCCCGGTGTTCGTGATGCCCGACTCGATGTACGCCAACGTGCGCGGCTTCCAGATGATCGGCGAGGCGGAGGCGGCGACGTCCGAGGTGCGGCACTGAGCGACCGGCCTGCCTGAATGGCCACCTTCGAGCTGCTGGTCGAGATCGACAGCGACGTCCACCCGGAGCTGTACGCGGTGCTCGCGGCGGTCGGCCGGGAGTCCCTGCGCCCCGAGCGGCTGCGCCAGCTCGCCGGCGGCGGCCTGATCTGGGAACACCTGCGCGCCCAGCCGCGCCTGGATGCGGCCGCGCAGCCCGCGCTGGCGGCCGCGGCGCGCCAGGGCGACCGGGTCGCCGCGGCGCGCGCCGCGGTGCGTTCGGTGGCGCAGTCGGTGGCGCAATCGGTGGCGCAGTCGGCCGCCGACTCGCTGCTGGCGGCCGCCGCGCTGCCCGAGCCCGAACCTCCGCCGGTGCTGCAGGACGTGGTGGAGGTGGCGCCGCGCAGCGCAGCGCCCAAGCGCGCTGCCGCCAAGCCGGCCGCCCCGGTTGCCGAGGCCCCCGTCGCCGCGCCGGCGCCGCCTGCGGCGGCCGAGGCCGAGCCGCCGCTGCCCGATTTCGCGGCGCCGAAGAAACCCGGGCCGCGCTCGCGCCTGCTGCTGATGAAGGAGCGCGGGCTGTTCAAGAACAGCTGAGCGCCGCGCTCGCCACGCGGCCGCGGTTCAGCGCAGCTTCAGCGCAGCTTGAGTGCGTCCTGCAGCGCCTTGAAGCCGAAGGTGCCCTTCATGTGCGCCACGTCGGCACCGTCCACGTCGCCGGTGCGCTTCTGCTCCTTGACGATCGTGTCGATCTCCTCGCGCACGCTGTGCAGCGCGCCCTCGAGCTGCTTGAGCTTGGCCAGCACGGGCCGCGCCTGGTCGCTCATCAGGTAGGCGGGGCCGTCGAGCTTGCTCTTCTTGGCGCCGGCCACCAGCGCATCGACCAGGCTGTCGATGTCCTTGCGCAGCTTCTTGGCCTTCAGCTCCTGCGCCTCCAGCCCTTCCTCGCTGCGCCCGGAGTGCCACACCGCCTTCTCGCCGCGCGCCAGCGGCGTGCCGTGCGAATCCTTGTCGCCGGGGTCGCGCGCGGTCCACGACGGGCCGGGCATGCCGACCACCGTCACCTTCTTGTAGCCCTTCTTCACCAGTGCATCCAGCACCTTCTTGGCGAACACGTCGTCCTGCCGGTCGGCCTCCGGGCCGCCGGAGGCGGTGAAGCAGCCGCTCAGCGTGATGGTGCCGCGGTAGTCCTTGCCGATGCGCTTGGACTTGTCCTTGTCGGCCGTCAGCATGGCGACGATGTCGTCCGCGGTCTTGCCGCCCAGCTTGGTGCCGATCACCCGGCCGGGCAGCACCTTGGGCGTGCCGTGCGCGCACAGCACCAGGTCGCCGGTCAGGTCGCCGAGGTCCATGTCGGCCTCGCTCTTGACGCTGGTGCCGAACTTGTCGGCCTGCGCCTTGGCCGCGCCGTCGATGATCTTGTCGCCCACGGCCAGGTTGACCACCTCGGTGTGCTTCTTCGCCAGCGCCTCCTTCACGTCGAGGTAGCCCTTGACGATCACCTCGTAGGCGTCGAACTTCGGGTTCGACTTGTCGAACACCGCCATCACCAGGTCCTTCTTCCAGACGCCGACCTGCAGGTACGGGTCCTTCGCGCGCGGTGTGCTGGTCTCGGTGGCGAGCAGCTTGCGCGCGTCCGAGTCCTTGATCGCGAGGCCGGCGGCGTTGGGCAGGCCGGCCTTCTTGAAGTCCGCCTCGATCTCCGGGAAGACCTTGTTGAGCAGCTGGTCGAACTTGATCGAGGACGGCTTGACGTTCTTGCCGTCGCCGAAGAGCACCGTGTCGAGCTTCATGCGAGTCCCCGGGGTGTCGATGAGAGGACGCGCAGCTTAGGGCCCGGGTCGACGACCCGTCAACGCCGCCGCACGGCGCGGCTTCAGCCGCGCTGCACCGCGGCGATCGCCTCTTCCAGGTGGTGCACGGTGCGCTCCACGTTCTTCAGCTTGTCGAGGCCGAACAGGCCGATGCGGAAGCTGCGGAAGTCGGCTGGCTCGTCGCAGGCCAGCGGCACGCCGGCGGCGATCTGCAGGCCGCGGGCGAGCATCTTCTTGCCGTTGTGCAGGTCGACGTCGTCGGTGTAGCTGACCACCACGCCCGGCGCCTGGAAGCCCGGCGCCGCCACGCTGCGGAAGCCGCGCCGCACGAGCATCGCGCGCACTGCGTCGCCGAGCTGCTGCTGCGCCGCGCGCGCCTGGTCGAAGCCCCAGGCCGCGGTCTCGTTCATCACGTCGCGCAGCGTGACGAGCGAATCGGTCGGCATGGTCGCGTGGTAGGCATGCGCGCCGGACTCGTAGGTCTCGGCGATCTGCAGCCACTTCTTCAGGTCCATCGAGAAGCTGCTGCTGGTGGTGGCGTCGATGCGCTCGCGCGCCAGCGGCGAGAGCATCACCAGCCCGGCGCAGGGCGGGCCGCTCCAGCCCTTCTGCGGCGCGCTGACCAGCACGTCGACCTGGCAGGCCGCCATGTCGACCCAGATCGCGCCGGAGGCGATGCAGTCGAGCACGAACAGGCCGCCGACCTCGTGCGCCGCCGCGCCGATGGCACGCAGCCAGTCGTCGGGCAGGACCATCCCGGAGCTGGTCTCCACATGCGGCGCGAACACCAGCGCCGGCTTCTCGCGCCGGATCGCGGCGACGATCTCCTCCAGCGGCGCGGGCGCGAACGCGGCCTGGCGGCCGGCCTCCACGGCACGCGCCTTCAGCGCCGTGTGCGAGGCCGGGATGCGGCCCATCTCGAAGATCTGTGTCCAGCGGTAGCTGAACCAGCCGTTGCGCACGACGAGGCAGTGCCGGTCGGTGGCGAACTGGCGTGCCACCGCCTCCATGCCGTAGGTGCCGCTGCCGGGCACGACCACCGCACTGTGCGCGTGGTAGGTGCTCTTCAGCGTCGCCAGCACCTCGCGCAGCGCCTGCTGGAAGCGGCGCGACATGTGGTTCAGCGCGCGGTCGGTGTAGACGACGGAGTATTCGAGCAGGCCGTCGGGGTCGACGTCGGGCAGCAGTCCGGGCATGGCAGGCTCCAGCGGTGGGCTCGAC
Organism: Piscinibacter caeni; assembly: GCA_003265685.1. GTDB lineage: Bacteria > Pseudomonadota > Gammaproteobacteria > Burkholderiales > Burkholderiaceae_C > Piscinibacter > Piscinibacter caeni. Next base: position 16,183 of record QJOU01000019.1, read on the forward strand.
ATTCTGGCGCAGCGGCAACGCCCCGGTCGGCCGGGGGAATCCCCGGGGGCGGGCCCGAGCGCCGGACGCGTCGCTATACTCCGGGCCCAGCGCTGATTTGTCCCGGCTTGCGAGCGCTCTACAAATACCGCTAAAGAGAGGACGCCGACCCGGCGCCCGCCCTCTGGCGGAGCCGGGTCGACTCTTTTTCGGGGCTGCATGGGATCGCTGGGCATCGTCCAACCGCAATCGGCGCATTTCGCCGAACCGCTGCCGCTGGCCAGCGGTGCGACGCTGGCGGACTACACGCTGGTCTACGAGACCTACGGCACGCTCAACGCCGCCAAGAGCAACGCCGTGCTGGTGTGCCATGCGCTGAACGCCTCGCACCACGTCGCGGGCCGCTACGCCGACCAGCCGAAGAGCGAAGGCTGGTGGGACAACCTGGTCGGCCCGGGCAAGCCGCTGGACACCGAGCGCTTCTTCGTGATCGGGGTGAACAACCCCGGCTCCTGCTTCGGCTCGACCGGCCCGATGCACCCCAACCCCGCCACCGGCCGCGCCTGGGGCGCCGACTTCCCGGTGGTGACGGTGGAGGACTGGGTCGACGCGCAGGCGCGCCTGATGAACCGGCTCGGCATCGGCCAGCTCGCCGCGGTGATGGGCGGCAGCCTGGGCGGCATGCAGGCGCTCTCGTGGGCGCTGCGCCATCCGCAGCGGCTGCGCCAGTGCATCGCGATCGCCACCGCGCCGAACCTCTCGGCGCAGAACATCGCCTTCAACGAGGTGGCGCGGCGTGCCATCGTCACCGACCCGGACTTCCACGGCGGCCACTTCTACGCGCACGGCGTGGTGCCCAAGCGCGGCCTGCGCGTGGCGCGCATGATCGGCCACATCACGTACCTCTCCGACGACGCGATGGCCGAGAAGTTCGGCCGCAGCCTGAAGAACGGCGCGCTCGGCTACAGCACGCAGGAGATCGAGTTCGAGATCGAGAGCTACCTGCGCTACCAGGGCGACAAGTTCAGCGACTACTTCGACGCCAACACCTACCTGCTGATCACCCGCGCGCTGGACTACTTCGACCCGGCGGCCGCGTTCGGCGGCGACCTGGCGCGTGCGTTCGCGGCGGCGGTGTGCCGCTTCCTCGTCGTCAGCTTCACGACCGACTGGCGCTTCTCGCCGGAGCGCTCGCGCGAGATCGTCAAGGCGCTGGTGGACAACCGGCTGCACGTCAGCTACGCCGAGATCGCCGCGCCGCACGGGCACGACGCCTTCCTGCTCGAGGACCCGCGCTACCACGGCGTGCTGCGGGCCTGCTTCGACAACCTGGCGAAGGACCTGGGGGTGTCGTCGTGAGCGAGAGAAAGGACATGGAGCTGATTGCTGAGCTCGTGCCGCAGGGCTCGCGCGTGCTCGACCTCGGCTGCGGCAGCGGCGCGCTGCTCGAGCACCTGCAGCGCCAGCGCGGCTGCACGGGTTACGGCGTCGACGTGGACGACGCCAACGTGCTCGCCTGCGCGCAGCGCGGCGTCGACGTGATCCAGCTGAACCTCGAGGAGGGGCTGGCGATGTTCGGCGACCGCAGCTTCGACGTCGTGCTGCAGCTCGACACGCTGCAGCACCTGCGCAACACCGAGAAGATGCTGCGCGAGACGGCGCGCGTGGGCCGCCTCGGCATCGTCAGCTTCCCGAACTTCGCGCACTGGCCGAACCGGCTGCGCGTGGCCACCGGCCGGATGCCGGTGACCAAGGTGCTGCCCTACGAGTGGTACGACACGCCCAACATCCGCGTCGGCACCTATGCCGACTTCGAGGTGCTGGCGCGCAAGGAGGGGCTGCGCATCCTCGATTCCTTCGGCATCCAGGATGGCGCCGTCGAGCGGCGCTGGCCCAACCTGCTGGCCAGCGTCGCGGTGTTCAAGTTCGAGCGCGGCTGAGCAGGGTTTCCGCGCCCGCCGTATCCTGCGCGTCCCCATTCCCGCGCAGGAGTAGAAGATGAAGCGACACACGATCCTCGCCGCGCTGCTGCTGGCGGCCGCCGCCGCCGCTCAGGCCGGCGCCCCGCAGCAGAAGGGCCAGGCGCCCGGCTGGTACCGCATGATGCTCGGCGACATCGAGGTCACCGCGCTGTCCGACGGCACGGTCGGCCTGCATGTCGAGAAGCTGCTGACCGGCACGACGCCGTCCCGGGTGAACTCGGCACTGGCGCGCTGGCGCATGGCCACGCCGGTGGAGACCTCGGTCAACGGCTTCCTCGTCAACACCGGCGGCAAGCTGGTGCTGGTCGATGCCGGCGCCGGCAGCCTGTTCGGCCCGACGCTGGGCAAGCTGGTGGCCAACCTGAAGGCGGCCGGCTACCAGCCCGAGCAGGTGGACGAGATCTACATCACCCACCTGCACCCGGACCATGTCGGCGGCCTGGTGGCCGACGGCAAGATCGTGTTCCCCAATGCCACCGTGCGCGCCGACCAGCGCGACATCGACTTCTGGCTCAGCCAGGCCAACCTCGACGCCGCGCCGAAGGACGCCAAGGGCTTCTTCCAGGGCGCGATGGCCTCGCTCAAGCCCTACATCGACGCCGGCAAGTTCAAGGCCATCGAGAGCGACGGCGAGCTGGTGCCCGGCGTCGGCAGCGTGGCCACCCATGGCCACACCAAGGGCCACCGCAACTACGTGGTCGAGAGCAAGGGCCAGAAGCTGGTGCTGTGGGGCGACCTGATGCACGTGGCGGCGGTGCAGTTCGCCACGCCGGCGGTGACGATCCAGTTCGACACCGATGCCAAGGCTGCGCTGGCGCAGCGCCGCAAGGCCTTCGCCGCGGCGGCCAAGGGCGGCTACTGGATCGGCGCCTCGCACCTGTCCTTCCCCGGCCTCGGCCACCTGGCGACGCAGGGCGCCGGCTACCAGTTCCAGCCCGCGAACTACACCGCGCTGAACCCCTGAGACGCACCCAGCGCCTCGGCCAGGTGGCGCAGCAGCGCCGCGCCGTCGCCCTGCCAGGCGCTGCCGTGCATGCAGGCCAGCGTGCCGGGGCGCAGCGCGGCCAGCTTGCCGAGCAGCGCGCCGGTCTGCGGCGCGTGGGCGAAGTAGTCGGTCGGCTGGCGGAAGGCCTCGCTCGGGCCCAGGATGTCGCCGCGCGTCAGCGGCAGGCCGCCGTCGCTGCCCTGGGTGAACAGGTCGCCGCAGAACAGCGTGCCGGTGCTCTCGTCGAACAGCAGGCCGCTGTCCCAGCCGTGCGGCAGGTGCGGGGTGTCGAGCCAGCGCAGCCGGTGGCGGCCGAGCACGACCAGCTCGCCGTCGGCCGCGGCGCGTGGCGCGCGGTCGGCCAGGTCGTTCACCGAGACCATCGCCGCGATGCGGCTGCACAGCGGCGCCGCCTGCGGCGCGGCGGCCAGCCACGGGTTCAGCGCGCCGCATTCGTCCGCCTCGACGTGCGAGAAGGCGACGTGCCGCAGCGCCTGCACCGGCATCAGCGCGGCCACCGCCTCCTGCACCAGCGGGAACAGGCCGCGCGGCCCGGTGTGGAACAGCAGCGGCTCGTCGTCGCGCACCAGGTACTGGTTGAAGTTGAAGCTGAAGTCCGGCAGGGTGACCGGGGTGTGGATGCGGAAGATGCCGTCGGCGATCTCGTCGACGCGGGTACCGCTGGCGGAGTTGGTGATCATCGGAAAGCTCCTCGTGGAGGGTGTCGGGAGCAGGATGTGTCGCCAACCCCGCCGGGCGTTACAGCGACTATGCTGGTCGCCATGGAGCAGACCGACGTCGCGCCGCCGGCCGATGCCGCCGCGGCGGACGCGGCACAGCGCATCGCGGCCGCCGCCCCGGCGCGCGACGCCGCGGCCGAGGCGGCCCTGTGCCGCCTCTTCGCCCTGCGGGTGCGCCGCTACGGCCTGCGCCACCTGCGCGACGAGCATGCCGCCGGCGACCTGATGCAGATCGTGCTGCTGCGCGTGCTCGAGCAGCTGCGTGCCGGCAAGGTGCGCGAGCCGCAGCGCATCGTCTCCTTCGTGTTCGGCACCTGCCGCATGGTGCTGCACGAGTGGCAGCGCGGCGAGCTGCGGCACGAGCGTGCGCTCGCGCAGGCGGCCGAGCTGCTGCCGCCGGCCGACATCGCCCCGGCGCCGCGCCTGGACGAGCGCCGCGTGGCCGACTGCCTGGGCCGCCTGGCCGAGCGCGAGCGCAGCGTGATCGTGCTCAGCTTCTTCGAGGAACGCAGCGCCGAGGAGGTGGGCGCGCTGCTGGGCACCACGGCCGGCAACGTGCGGGTGATCCGGCACCGCGGCCTGGCGCGCCTGCGCGGCTGCGTCGAGGGAGCCCGGCCGTGAGCGCGTGCCGCACGCCGCTGCCGCCCGAGACGCTGCTGGCCTACTGGCTCGGCGAGCTCGACGAGGCCGGCACCGCCGCGGCCGACGCGCACCTGCTCGGCTGCGACGACTGCGGCGCGGCGCTCGACGCCCTGGTCGCGCTCGGCGACGGCGTGCGCCGGGCCTTCACGGCCGGGCGGGTCGGCACCGTGGTCGGCCCGGGCTTCGTGCCGCGCCTGGCCGGGCGCGGGCTGCGCCTGCGCGAGTACCGCGTCGCGCCGCAGGGCCGCGTGAACTGCCATGTCGGGCCGGACGACGACATCGTGCTCAGCCGGCTGAGCGCGCCGCTGGCTGGCCTCGGCCGGCTCGACATGCTGGTGCACCCGGTCGGCGGCGGGCCGCCGCAGCGCGCCGAGGACATCCCCTTCGACGCCGCCGCCGGCGAGGTGGTGGTCGTGATGCCGACGCAGCGCCTGCGCGCGCTGCCCAGCGGCACCGAGCGCGTCGAGCTGCTGGCGGTGGAGCCCGCGGGCGAACGGCGGATCGGCGACTACACCTTCATCCATCGCTCGAGCGCGGGCTGAGCCCCGGGCCGAGCCGCATCAGGCAGCGCTGGTGGCGCTCGTCGACGCGGCGCGCGAACCAGTCGGTGGTCAGGCGGCGCGTGATCTTCGGGCTCTTCAGGTCGATGCGCGGCACGAGGGCGCGCGGCAGCTCGCGCTTGTCCAGCGCCTCGGCATAGGCGAACACGCGCTCGTACAGCGTGGTCTGCTCGAATCCGGGGCCGTCGCCGCGCTCGAGGTCGCGCCGGATCGCGGCCTCGCCGAGGCCGAGCCGGCCGGCCAGGCTCATCGCAGCGCGTTCGGTCTCGCCGGCCGTGCTGCCGGCGCGCGGCAGCAGGTCGCCGTCGGGCGCCACCGGCAACCCCGAGGCGACCGCCAGCGCGTTCTGGAAGCCGGCGTTGCGGCTCGCCCAGCGGCCGGCGTTGAAGTCGGCGAAGCGGTACAGCGGCCGGTCGTACGGCGCCGCGTAGCCGAGCAGGTGGGCCGCGCCGAAGTACAGCCCGCCGCGGCGCGTGAACACCTCGTGGCGCACCGAGTCCTTCAGCGGGTAGGGGTAGGGCCGCTCCTTCGCCTGCGCCTCGGCGAAGGCGATGCTCACCTGCATCGGCCCGCCGGTGCGCACCGGGTTGCGGCTCGCGAACAGGCTGCGGCCGAAGGGCACCATGCCGATGAAGTCCTCGTAGGCCTCGCTGAGCTGCCGCTCGGTCTTCGCTTGCTCGATGCGCTCGGCGTAGCTGCGCCCGTCGGGCGAGCCGAGCGCGAGTGCGCCGCGCAGCGCGAGCTGCGGTACGCCGGCCTCGTCGGCGCGGCGCTCGATCTCCTGGCGCGCGATGCGGCCGAGGCCCGGCACGACGGGGTCGGCGCGGTAGCCCGACTCCTGCTCGGTGACCGCGAGCACCGCGCACAGGTTCTCCGGCGTCGAGGGGATGGCCTGCGCGGCCAGCGCGGCATGCACGTCGGCAGCCCAGCCGGCGCGGTCGTCGAGCGTGGCGGGCAGCACACGCAGCACCGCCTCGCGCGCCTCGGTCGGCCCGAGGCCCTGCGGCTCGGCCAGGCGGCCGGGCAGCGCGCAGCCGGACAGCAGCGCGGCGGCGAGCACGGCGGCGGCGCGCGGCGCACACATCGAGGCGAAGGACGCTCTCAGCCCGGCAGTTCCCAGCCGCCGCCCAGCGCGCGGTACACCGCCACCAGCCCGCTCAGGCTGCCCTGCTGCGCCAGCACCAGCGCGTCGCGCGCGGCCAGCAGGCTGCGTTCGGCATCGAGCACGGTCAGGAAGTCGGCCGCGCCGGCCTCGTAGCGCACGCGCGCCAGGCGCGCCGCCTCGGCCGACTCGCGCGCCGCGTTCTCCAGCCGGGCGGCCTGCTGCACGCTGCGTGTGTACTGGCTGAGCGCGCCCTCGGTCTCCTCGAGCGCCAGCTGCACGGTCTGCTCCCACTGCACGAGGGCCTGCTGGGCGCGCGCCTCGCTGGCGCCGATGCGGTTGCGCACGCGGCCGAAGTCCAGCGCCGTCCAGCTCAGGCTCGCGCCGAGGTTGCCGGTGCGGCTGTCGGCCTCGAACAGGTCGGCCAGGCGGGTGCTCGTGAAGCCGAGCAGGCCCACCAGGCTGATGCGCGGGTAGAGGTCGGCCCGGGCGACGCCGATGGCAGCGGTGGCCGCAGCGAGCTGGCGCTCGGCCACGCGGATGTCGGGCCGGCGCTCGAGCAGCTGCTGCGGCGTGCCTGCCGCCAGCCCGGCCGCCGGCACCACCGGCAGGCTGGGCAGCGGCCGGGTCTCGGCCAGCGCCGTCAGCGCCGCGCGCGGGCTGCGGCCGGTCAGCGTGGCCAGGCGGAAGGCCGTGCGTTCGAGCGCCGCCTGCAGCGCCGGGACGGTTGCCTCGGTGCTCTCGACCAGCGCATTGGCGCGCGCCACGTCCAGCGGCGTGCCGCGGCCGAGATCGGCGCGCGCCTTGACGATGCGCTGCGACTCGCGCTGGTTGACGAGCGACTCCTGCGCCACCACCAGGCGCTGCTGCAGCGCGCGGTAGGCGAGGTACTGCGTCGCCACCTCGGCGCCGACCAGACGCTGCGCGGCCAGCACGCCGGCCTCGCCCGCCTGCACCTGGGCCGCGGCCGACTCGCCGGCGCGGCGCGCGCGGCCGAAGAAGTCGAGCTCCCAGTTGAAGGCCGCCGAGGCCGAGACGTAGTTGTCCGTCACGAGCTCGGTGCCGACCAGCTGGCGCGCGCGCCCTGCACCGGCGCCGACCCCCAGCGTGGGCAGCTTGTCCGCGTCTGCCGCGCCGAGATTCGCACGGGCCTCCTGCAGCCGCGCCTGGGCGCTGCGCACGTCGGCATTGGCGCGCATCGCGTCGGCGATCAGCGCATCGAGCAGCGGGTCGGCGAAGCCGCGCCAGAACGCCGCCGGCGGCTCGCCGGCCGCGGCCGGGCTGACGAAGGTGGCCTCCACGGTGGCCGCGGGCGCCTGGTAGTCGGGGCCGCTGGCGCAGCCGGCCAGCACGGTGGCGGCGACGGCGGCGAGGGTGGTGAGCTCACGCATGGTCGCCTCCCCGTGCCAGCGCCTCGGCGCGCAGGTGCGCCGCGCGCTCGCGTCGCCGCTCGGTGAGCCGGCGCAGCACCACGTAGAACACCGGCGTCAGGAACAGGCCGAAGAAGGTCACGCCGAGCATGCCGGAGAACACCGCGATGCCCATCGCGCGGCGCATCTCGGCGCCCGCGCCGCTCGAGAACACCAGCGGAATCACGCCGGCGATGAAGGCGATCGAGGTCATCAGGATCGGGCGCAGCCGCATGCGGGTGGCGTGCACGATGGCGTGCAGCATCTTCTCGCCCTTCTCCTCCAGGTCCTTGGCGAACTCGACGATCAGGATCGCGTTCTTGCACGCCAGGCCCACCAGCACCACCAGCGCCACCTTGGTGAAGATGTTGTTGTCGCCCGGCGCGCCGAGCAGGCCGCTGAGCCACACGCCGGTCATCGCCGAGAGGATGCACATCGGCACGATCAGGATGATGGCCAGCGGCAACGTCCAGCTCTCGTAGGTGGCCGCCAGCACCAGGAAGACCAGCAGCACGCACAGCGGGAAGATCACCACCATCGTGTTGCCGGCGATCTTTTCCTGGTAGACCAGCTCGGTCCACTCGTAGCCCATGCCGCGCGGCAGCGTCTCGGCCAGGATCTTCTCCATCTCCGCCTGCGCCTGGCCGGAGCTGACGCCGGGCTTGGGCGCGCCGTTGATGTCGGCCGAGAAGAAGCCGTTGTAGCGCGTCACCGAGCCCGGGCCGAAGGTCGGCTCGACCGTCATCAGCGCGGCCAGCGGCACCATCTGGCCGCGGTTGTTGCGCACCTTCAGGTTGCCGATGTCCTCGGCGCGGCCGCGGTAGGCGGCGTCGGCCTGCACGATCACCTGGAAGGTGCGGCCGAAGCGGTTGAAGTCGTTGACGTAGAGCGACCCGAGGTAGGTCTGCATCGTGTCGTAGACGTCCGACAGGCTCACGCCCATCTGCTTGGCCTTGGTGCGGTCGACGTTCGCGTACAGCTGCGGCACGTTGATCTGGTAGTTGCTGAAGAACTGCGTGATGCCGCCGTTCGGGTTGCCGTAGACACGTCCCATCAGCTGGTTCACGACGCCCTGCATCGCCCCTTCGCCGAGGCCCGCGCGGTCCTGGATCTGCAGCTTGAAGCCGCTGGCGTTGCCCAGGCCGTTGACCGGCGGCGGCGAGAGCACGAACAGGAACGCGTCCTGGATGGCGCCGATGCGCATGTTGATCTGGCCGACGATCGCGTCCGCGCTCAGATCCTTCGTCTTGCGCTTCTCGAACTCGTCCAGGCCGAAGAACACGACGCCGGCGTTCGGCGCGGCGGTGAAGCCGTTGATCGACAGGCCCGGGAAGGCCACCGAGTCGCGCACGCCCGGCACGCCCTTGGCGATGGCCGACAGGCGCTGGATCACCTCGGTCGTGCGCGCGAGGCTGGCGCCCTCGGGCAGCTGCGCGATGCCGATCAGGTACTGCTTGTCCTGCTGCGGCACGAAGCCCGGCGGCACGCGCAGGAACAGCAGCGCCGTCGCGCCCAGCAGCAGCGCGTAGACCAGCAGCGCGATCGACTTGCGGCGCGCCACGATCGTGGTGACGCTGCCCGAGTAGTTCTCGGCGCCGCGCTTGAAGACGCGGTTGAACCAGCGGAAGAAGCCGCCGAACACGGCGTCCATGCCGCGGGTCAGCCAGTCCTTGGGCGCGTCGTGCGGGCGCAGCAGGAGGGCCGCCATCGCCGGCGAGAGCGTCAGCGAGTTGAACGCCGAGATGACGGTCGAGATCGCGATCGTCACCGCGAACTGGCGGTAGAACTGGCCCTCGAGGCCGGCCACGAAGGCCAGCGGCACGAACACCGCGCACAGCACCAGGCCGATCGCGACGATCGGGCCCGAGACCTCCTGCATCGCGTGCACCGCGGCATCGCGCGGACTCAGGCCCGCCTCGATGTTGCGCTCGACGTTCTCGACCACCACGATCGCGTCGTCGACCACGATGCCGATCGACAGCACCAGGCCGAACAGCGTCAGCGTGTTGATCGAGAAGCCGAGCGCCAGCAGCACCGCGAAGGTGCCGACCACCGAGACCGGCACCGCCAGCAGCGGGATGATGGAGGCGCGCCAGGTCTGCAGGAACACCACCACCACCAGCACGACCAGCAGGATGGCCTCGAACAGCGTCGACACCACCTTCTCGATCGAGGTGCGCACGAAGCGTGTCGGGTCGTAGACGATCTGGTAGTCGACGCCGGGCGGGAAGTCCTTCTTGAGCTCCTCCATCGTCGCGCGCACCGCGTTCGAGAGCGCCAGCGCGTTCGAGTTCGGGCCCTGGAAGATGCCGACCGCCGCGGCCTCCTTGCCGTTGAGCAGCGAGCCGAGCGCGTAGGTGTTGGGGCCGAGCTCGACTCGGCCGATGTCCTTCACGCGCACCAGCGAGCCGTCGGCCGTGTCGGCGCTGACGATCACGTCGGCGAACTGCTCCTCGGTGGAGAGGCGACCCTGCGTGTTGACGGCGAGCTGGAAGTCGGTGCGGCCGGGCGAGGGCGGCGCGCCCACCACGCCGGCGGCCACCTGCGCGTTCTGCTCGCGCAGCGCCTTCACCACGTCGGCCGAGGTCAGGTTGCGTGCGGCGAGCTTGTTCGGGTCGAGCCAGATGCGCATCGCGTAGTCGCCCGAGCCGAACGCGATCACCGTGCCGATGCCGGGGATGCGCAGCAGCCGGTCGCGCACGTTCAGCGCCGCGTAGTTGCGCAGGTAGAGCGCGTCGTAGCGCTCGTCCGGCGACACCATGTGCACCACCATGATGAAGTTCGGCGAGCTCTTCTCGGTGGTCACGCCGATCTGGCGCACCACCTCGGGCAGGCGCGGCAGCGCGCGGTTGACGCGGTTCTGCACCTCGGTGGCCGCCACCTCCGGGTCGGTGCCGATCTTGAAGCTGACCGTCAGCGTCATGGCCCCGTCCGCCGAGGCCTGGCTGTTCATGTACAGCATGTTCTCGACGCCGTTGATCTGCTCCTCCAGCGGCGTGGCGACGGTCTCGGCGATCACGCGCGGGTTGGCGCCCGGGAACTGGGCGCGCACCACCACCTGCGGCGGCGTGACCTCGGGGTACTCGGAGATCGGCAGGCGCTGCAGCGCGATCAGGCCGACCAGGAAGATCATGATCGACAGCACCGCGGCGAAACGCGGCCGGTCGATGAAGAAGCGCGAGATGTTCATGGCGCGCGCCTCAGCTCTTCTTCGGCGCGGAGCCCGCGGGCGCGGCGCCCGGCGGCGCGCCGGGCGGGGGCTCGACCGGCATGCCGCGTTCGTCGACCGCCAGCACCTGCGGCGCCAGCGGCGCGCCCGGCCGCACGCGCTGCAGGCCGTTGACCACCACCAGCTCGCCCGGCTTCAGGCCGCTCGTGATGACGCGCATGCCGTCCAGCAGCGCGCCGAGCTTGACCTCGCGGAACTGCGCGACCTTGTCGTCGCCGACGACGAACACGAAGCGCTTGCTCTGGTCGGTGCCGATCGCCCGCTCGGGGATCAGCACCACGTCGCCGCTGCCGCCGTTGGCCAGCCGCACGCGCGCGAACAGGCCGGGCACGAAGCGGCGCTCCTTGTTGTCGAGCACGGCGCGCATGCGGATCGCCCCGGTGGCCGGGTTGAGCCGGTTGTCGACGAAGTCCACGTTGCCGGCATGCGGATAGCCGGTCTCGTCGGACAGGCCCAGCTCGACCTTCGGCGCGGCCTTGCCGGCGGCCGCGCGGGCACGCAGGTAGGCCTGCTCGGAGACGTCGAACCAGGCGTGCACCTTGTCCTGGGCGACCAGCGTGGTCAGCACCGGGTCGCCCACGCCGACCAGGTTGCCGGCCGTGACGTTGGCGCGCGAGGCCTTGCCGGCGATCGGCGCGCGGATCTGCGCGTACTCGACGTTCAGCCGCGCACTGGCCACCGCCGCCTCGGCGGCGCGCGCCGCGGCCTGGGCATTGCGCAGGCTGGCGTCGGCCTGGTCGGCCTCCTGCTGCGAGACGGCCTTCTGCTCGAGCAGCTTCGCGCTGCGCGCCTGCTCGGTCTGCGCCAGACCGGCGGCGCTGCGCGCCGCGGCGAGCTGCGCCTCGGCGCGCGCCAGCTCGGTGCTGAACGGTCGCGGGTCGATCGTGAACAGCAGATCGCCCTTCTTCACCTCCTGGCCGTCGCGGAAGTGCACCCGCTCGATCGTGCCGGCCACACGCGCGCGCACCTCGACGGTCTCGACCGCCTCGATGCGACCGCTGAACTCCTCGTACAGCTGCACGCTCTTCTGCACCGCCGGGGCGGCCGACACCGGCGGGGCCATCGGCGGGCCGCCCTGGGCCTGGCTCGGCCCGCAGCCCGAGAGCAGCCATGCGCCGCCGGCGACGAGCGCGAGCGCGAGTTGGAAACGGATGGAACAGCGCGGCGAGACGGCGACTGGTGGCATGGCCGATCCTTGCTTGACAACACCGGGCCACCTCGTGGGCTGACCGGCAGGGGGAGTGGCGTGGCGGCGGCGCACCAGATTGGGCCGGTGGGCCCGTGGCAAGCCGCGAGGAGCGGCGATGCTAACGAAAGTCAAGCAAGTCTGCAGCGCGCGGCGCGCGCCGGGTCAGAAGCGCGCGATCGGGTTCAGCGGTTCGAACTCGCCGTCGCGCCGATCCTTCCACGCGTCGATCGCACGGGCCATCTCGTCGGTGTCGAAGATCGCGCTCTGCAGCAGCGTCATCTGCTGCAGCGCCGCGGCGGTGCCGTGGTCGCGTGCGTGGTTGAGCGCGAGCTTGCTGCCGGCCACCGCGAGCGGGGACTTGGCGGCGATCGCCTGCGCCAGCGCGAGCGCATGCTCCAGCAGCGCGGCCGCGTCGGGCAGTACCGCGTTCACCAGCCCGACCGCCAGCGCCCGCTGCGCCGGCAGCCGCTCGCCGGTGTAGGCCATCTGGCGCGCCACGCCCTGCGGCACCAGCTTGGGCAGGCGCTGCAGCACGCCGAGGTCGGCGGCCATGCCGATCTGGATTTCCTGCACGGTGAAGAACGCGTCCTCGCTGCAGACGCGGATGTCGCAGGCGGTGGCGAGGTCGAGCGCACCGCCGATGCAGCCGCCCTGCACCGCGCAGATCACCGGGAAGCGCGCCTCGTCCAGCGCGTCGAAGCAGTCCATCAGCTTGCGCAGCGAGTCCTGGAAGCTGAGCCGGGCGCGCGGCGTGGTCGTGTCCAGCATCTGCAGCAGCTCGCCGACGGCCTGGCGCTGCGCGTCGCCGTGCGGATCGCGCCGCTCCGCGCCGGGCGCCGCATCGCCGTGCGGCGCCTCGGCGAACACGTCCAGCGCCATGCCGGCGCTGAAGTGCTTGCCGGTCGACGAGATCAGCAGCACCCGCGTGCGGCCCTCTTCGTGCAGGCCGCGCACCGCGTCGCGCAGGGCGGGGAAGAAGGCCGGCGCGAGCGTGTTCAGGCGCTCGGGACGGTTGAGCTGCAGGTGCGCGATGCCGTCGCTGCGCTGCAGGGAGAAGAACTCGTTCATGGACTGCTCCGGCAAGTCACCGAGGCTAGCGGGCTGCGGAGGCTTGTCAATCCTCACTGGAGGAAGCGGCCCTCGCGCGTGACCATCGCCAGGTCGACGAAGTCGGAGCCGGCGTGGTCGCCGCTGCGGTAGCGGGCGCGCACGCCGCCGAGGTCCAGGGTGGCGCCATCCAGCGCCTTGGCGAAGCCGGCCCGGCTCGGCTGCGGCCCGGCCAGGCGCAGCGCGAGCACCAGCGCCTTGGCGGTGAGGTAGCCCTCCAGGCTGCCGTAGGAGAACTCGCGCCCCGGGTGGGCGCGCCCGAAGGCGTCCTGGTACTCGCGTGCGATGGCTGTCTTGCGTGACCAGGGGCTGGGCACGACCTGCGCGAACACCATGCCCTGCGCAAGCGGGCCGAGCGCCTCGGCGAGCTGCGTCGAGCCCGAATTGACGGCCAGGAAGGTGGCACGCGAGCCGGCCGCGCGGGCCTTGCGGATCAGCCGCTCGTAGACGGCCACCGAGCCGTGGTTCAGCACCATGTCGACCTTCTGGCCGGCGAGCTCGGCAGCCTGGTCGTCGAGCTGCCGGTCGCCGATGTCGGACTTGAACGGCAGCCCGGCGGCGACCTCCGCGCCGTTCTCCTGCGCGGCCAGCCGCACGTTGGCCAGGTGCAGGCGGCCGACCTCGGAATCGGCGTGGAAGAAGCCGACGCGGCGCAGCCCGATGCTGGCGCCGTAGCGGATCAGGGCGCGGAACTCGTCGCGGTGTTCGGCGCGCACCGGGAAGACCTGCGGCAGGTGCGGGCGGCGCAGGGTGGGCGAGCCGGCCATCGGGCCGAACAGTGGCACCTGGGCGGCCTCGGCGACCTTGGCCACCGCCGTGGACGGACCGCCCTCGAGCGAGCCGAACAGCAGGAACGAACCGCCTTCGACCAGGGCGCGCGCGTTGGCCTCGGCCTTGGAGCCCTGGTTCTCGTCGTCCAGCGTCTTCAGCACGATGCGCCGGGCGTGCACGCCGCCGCCGCGGTTGACATCGTCCAGCAGCGTCCTGATGCCCGCCAGCACCTCGACCCCGTAGCGGTTCTTGCCGCCCTGCAGCGTGATGTTCTGGCCGATCAGCAGTTCGCCGGCGGTGACGCCCGGATCGGCCGCGCGGGACGGCCCGGCGGCCAGCAGCGCCAACCCGGCGGCCAGGGCGGACCGGCGGTCCAGACTCGCGTGTCGCATCGATACTCCCAGCGGTACGTGTGGCTGCACGGTAGCCGGCGGTGCCGAGGTGGTCAATGCGCGGCCGGCGGCGCCCGCGCCCACTACACTCTGCTCACGCTGCCTGTTGGAGGCGAACCACATGAACGCACGCGACCCGCTGCTGCCGCTGCAGCCCGACGAGGCCGAGGCGATCGGCCGATTTGCCGAGACCCGCTGGGACGAGCAGATCGTGCCGGCGCTGACCGACTACATCGCCATCCCCGCCAAGAGCCCGATGTTCGATGCCGACTGGCAGCGCCATGGCCACCTCGAGCGCGTGGTGCGCGACGCAGCGGACTGGGTCGAGCGGCAGAAGGTGCCGGGCCTCGTGCTCGAGGTGCTGCGCCTGCCCGGGCGCACGCCGGTGATCTTCTTCGACGTGCCGGCCACGCGCGCCGGCAGCACCGACACGGTGTGCTTCTACGGCCACCTCGACAAGCAGCCCGAGTTCAACGGCTGGCGCAATGACCTGGGGCCCTGGACGCCCAAGCTGGAGAACGGCCTGCTGTACGGCCGCGGCGGCGCCGACGACGGCTACGCGGTCTACGCGGCGATCACCGCGATCCAGGCGCTCGACCGCCAGGGCATCGGCCGGCCGCGCTGCGTCGGCCTGATCGAGAGCTGCGAGGAAAGCGGCTCGTTCGACCTGCCGGCCTACCTCGACGTGCTGACGCCGCGCCTGGGCCAGGTGGCGCTGGTGGTGTGCCTGGACAGCGGCGCGGGCAACTACGAGCAGCTCTGGCTCACCACCAGCCTGCGCGGCAACGTGACCGGCACGCTGAAGGTGGAGATCCTGACCGAGGGCGTGCACTCGGGCGATGCGAGCGGGCTGGTGCCCTCGAGCTTCCGCATCCTGCGCCAGGTGCTCGACCGGCTGGAGGATTCGGCCACCGGGCGCCTGCTGCCCGAGGCCTTCCACTGCGCCATCCCGGTCGAGCGCGTCGAGCAGGCGCGCGCCGCGGCGGCCATCCTCGGCGACGAGGTCTGGAAGAGGTTCCCGTGGGCCTGCGGCGCCGACGGCGGCCCGGCGCTGCCGACCACCACCGACCCGGTCGAGGCGCTGCTGAACCGCACCTGGCGGCCGACGCTCTCGGTCACCGGCGTGGACGGCTTCCCGGAACTGCGCAACGCCGGCAACGTGCTGCGGCCCTACACCGCGTTCAAGCTCTCGCTGCGCCTGCCGCCGCTGGTGGACGGAGGGCAGGCCGCGCTGGCGCTCAAGGCGCTGCTGGAGGACAACGCGCCCTACAACGCGAAGGTCACCTTCGCGCCGGACGGCCGCGCCGATGCCCAGGGTGCCACGGGCTGGAGCGCGCCGGCGCTCGCGCCCTGGCTCGAGCAGGCGGTGCAGGCGGCCTCGCAGGCGCATTACGGCGCGGCCTGCGGCTACATCGGCCAGGGCGGCACGATCCCGCTGATGGGCATGTTGCAGCAGGGCTTTCCCCGCGCGCAGATGATGGTGTGCGGCGTGCTCGGTCCCCGGAGTAATGCGCACGGCCCGAATGAATTCCTGCACGTGCCCTACGGCAAGAAACTCACCGCCGCGGTCGCGCAGGTGATTGCCGCTTGCCCGTGACCCTGTCCGTGACATCTGCGGCGCATTTGCGCCGCTGATCCGCCCCACGGCCGCCGGCGCAGCCGGTCTAATCGGCGCAGCCATGTCTGCGCAGATGCCCCCCACCGAAGAGGTCCCGGTCTCGATCGACGCCCGCCGCCTGTGGCTGATCGGCGCCGGCGTGGCCGCGCTGCTGCTGGTGCCGATCGGCATCGCCGCGAGCCTGGCCTGGGTCGAGCTGCCCTGGAACGACGCCGAGTCGCGCGCCGTGCCCGAGTGGGTGGCGCTGCCGCAGCTGCGCGCCACCACCAGCGACGGCACCGTGGTGCGCGCGCGCGTCGCGCTGGACGTGCCGAGCACGCTGGTCAAGGCGCAGATCCAGCGCAACACGCAGCAGGTGGGCCTGCTGCTCGAGCTCTCGGTGGCCGCGCGCACGCGCGCCGAACTCGGCGCGCCGGAGGGCATCCGCGCACTGTCGGAAGACATGCGCGAGCGGCTCAACGCCTACCTGGGCGTCGGCGAGGGCGAGAAGGGCGTGAGCTCCGTCGCGATCCAGGACCTGCTGGTCAAGCCGCAGTAGGCTCGGCGGCGACGCCGCCGCGCTCGAGCAGCGCCCGCCCCACGGCCTCGGCGACCTCGATGCCGTCCACGCCGGCGGACATGATGCCCCCGGCATAACCCGCACCTTCGCCGGCCGGGTACAGGCCCTTGACGTTCAGGCTCTGGAAGTCGCGCCCGCGCGTGATGCGCAGCGGCGACGAGGTGCGCGTCTCCACGCCGGTGAGCACCGCGTCGGGCATCGCGAAGCCGCGGATCTGGCGCTCGAAGGCGGGCAGCGCCTCGCGGATCGCGTCGATCGCGTAGTCCGGCAACGCGCTGGCCAGGTCGGTCGGCAAAACCCCCGGCTTGTAGGAGGGCAGCACCGTGTCGAAGCCGCTCGACGGCCGGCCGCGCAGGAAGTCCGCCAGGCGCTGGCCTGGCGCCACGTAGCCGCCGCCGCCGAGCTCGTAGGCGCGCGACTCGAGCGTGCGCTGGAACGCGATGCCGTCCAGCGGCGAGACCGGCCCGTCGCCCGGCGTCTGGCGGTAGTCCGCCGGCGCGATGCCGACCACGATGCCGGCGTTCGCGTTGCGCTCGTTGCGCGAGTACTGGCTCATGCCGTTGGTGACCACGCGCCCCGGCTCCGAGGTGGCGGCCACCACCGTGCCGCCCGGGCACATGCAGAAGCTGTAGACCGAGCGGCCGTTCCTGGCGTGGTGCACCAGCTTGTAGTCGGCCGCGCCGAGGATCGGGTGGCCGGCGTTCGGGCCGAAGCGCGCGCGGTCGATCACCGACTGCGGGTGCTCGATGCGGAAACCCACCGAGAACGGCTTGGGTTCCATGAACACGCCGCGTGCGTGCAGCATCGCGAAGGTGTCGCGCGCGCTGTGGCCGAGCGCGAGGATCACCTGCTCGGCGGCGATCGTCGTGCCGTCGGCCAGACCGACGCCCTGCACGCGGCCGCCGTCGATCAGCAGGTCGGTGACGTGCGCACGGAAGCGGATCTCGCCGCCCAGCGCCTCGATGCCGGCGCGCATCTTCTCGATCATCGAGACGAGCCGGAAGGTGCCGATGTGCGGCTTGCTGACGAAGAGGATCTCCTCCGGCGCACCGGCGGCGACGAACTCGGTCAGCACTTTGCGCGTGAGGTGGCGCGGATCGCTGATCTGGCTCCACAGCTTGCCGTCGGAGAAGGTGCCGGCACCGCCCTCGCCGAACTGCACGTTCGACTCCGGGTTCAGCTCGTGGCGCCGCCACAGGCCCCAGGTGTCGCGCGTGCGCTCGCGCACCGCCTTGCCGCGCTCGAGCACGATCGGCCGCAGCCCCATCTGCGCCAGGATCAGCGCGGCGAACAGGCCGCAGGGGCCGAAGCCGACCACCACCGGCCGCGGCAGGCCGCGTGCGGCGAAGTCGGCCGGCGCGTGGCTGGCGAAGCGGTAGCGGGTGTCGGGCGCCGGGCGGATCTTCGGGTCGCCGGCATGGCGGGCCAGCACGGCCGCCTCGTCGTCGAGCTCGAGGTCGAGCGTGTAGACCAGCTCGATCGCGCTCTTGCGCCGTGCGTCGTAGCCGCGCCGGAACAGCTGCACCCGGCGCAGCGCCGCGTCGGGGATGCCCAGCCGCGCCAGGATCGCGGCGCGCAGGGCCTCCTCGGCATGGTTCAGCGGCAGGCGCAGTTCGGTGATGCGGAGCATGGCAGGCCGCGATTGTCGGGCCTGCCGCGGGATCACCCGCCGACGTAGTCCGTGTTGCGGGCCTGGCGCGCCGCGCCACGCGCTTCGCTGCGCACGTCGTCGCGGGCGCGGTTCACGAAGGCCGGCAACCGGGTGTTGCCGACCTGCGCCCAGGACAGCCCGTAGCTGTCGCCCGAGGACACCAGTTCGCCGGCGGCGCGGGCGCGCAGCAGTTCGGCCTGCACCTCGGCACGCGTCAGTGCGCTGCGTTCCACGGGCACGGTGACGAGGTCGCCTGCGGCGGCGCTGCCGGCCACCAGGGCAAGGGCCGCGGCAACGATCGTGAGCTTGGCATTCATGGTGGGTTCCTTTCGGATCGGTTGGGTGTGAAAGGAATGTAGGCATTGCCGGGCGTTCAATAAACGGCGTGTGCTTCAATTCGGCATTGCCGAACCGTAAACAATTCGGAAGCCCCTCATGGACCGACTGCACTCGATGCGCGTCTTTGCCCGGGTGATCGACAGCGGCAGCTTCGCCGGTGCCGCGCGCGAGCTGGGCCTGTCGCCGGCCGTGGTGACGCGCCTCGTGGCCGACCTCGAGGAGCACCTCGGCGCGCGGCTGATCAACCGCACCACACGCCGCCTGGCGCTGACCGACATCGGCGAGTCCTACCTCGAGCGCGTGCGCGCCATCCTGGCCGAGGTGGAGGAGGCCGAGGCGCTGGCCAGCAACGCTGCCTCCGAGCCGCGCGGCCACCTGCGGGTGCTGGCCACGCCGGCCTTCGCAGTGCACCAGCTGGCCAAGCACCTGGCGCGCTTCCACGCGCTCTACCCGAAGGTGACGATCGAGCTCTCGGCGCCCGGCCCGGTGGAGACGGTCGACGAAGCCTACGACGTGAGCCTGCTGAGCATCACCGGCCGACCGCTGGACGGCGATTTCGTCGCGCGCCGGCTGGCCTGCGCCGAGGTGATCGTGTGTGCGTCGCCCGCCTACCTCGACCGCAAGGGCCGGCCGAAGCACCCGCGCGATCTGGCCGGCTTCGACACGATGATGCCGAGCTCGATGCGCGAGGTGACCTTCACCGGCGGGCCGGGCGGCGAGGCCTGCACGCTGGTGCCCTCGCGCCCGGTGCTGGCGACCACGCACGTGGACACGATGTACGCGGCGGCCCGGCACGGGCTGGGCATTGCCGGGCTGCCCTCCTTCGTGGTCGAGGAGGCCCTGCGCGCGGGCGTGCTGGAGCGCGTGCTGCCGCAGTGGAAGCTGTTCAGCGCCACGCTCTACGCCGCGATGCCCACGCGCAAGCACGTGCCGGCGCGCACGCGCGTGTTCGTCGACTTCCTGGCGCAGACCTTCGGCGGCGAGGACCGCGACCCCTGGCTGGTGGCCGCGGGCTGCGAGACGGGCAAGCCTCAGTAGAACGCGTCGACGCGCGAGGTGCCCATCAGCGGCTCGAGCAGGTGGGCCAGCGGCCCGAAGCCGTGGTAGCGCGTCGCCACCTTGTGCGCGTAGGCGAAGAAGCGTGGCAGGTCGGCGCTGTACGCGGGCTTGCCGTCGCGGTGCTTGAGGCGGCAGAAGATGCCCAGCACCTTCAGGTGGCGCTGCAGGCCCATCCACTCGAGCGCGCGCCAGAACTCGCCGAAATCGCCGGGCACCGGCAGGCCGGCCTGGCGCGCGGCCTCCCAGTAGCGCACGCACCAGTCGATCTCGCGCTCCTCGTCCCACGAGATGAAGGCGTCGCGCACCAGCGAGGCCATGTCGTAGGTGATCGGGCCGCGCACCGCGTCCTGGAAGTCGAGGATGCCCGGGTTGGGCTCGGCCACCATCAGGTTGCGCGGCATGTAGTCGCGGTGCACCGCGACGGTGGGTTGCGCGAGCGCACTGCGGATCAGCAGTGCACAGGCGGCGTCCCACTGGCTGCGCTGGGTGTCGCTCCAGCTCACGCCGAATTCGCGCGCCACGCACCACTCGGGGAACAGCGCCAGCTCGCGCGCCAGCAGCGCCTCGTCGTAGGGCGGCAGGCCGCTCGGATCGGCGCGCGACTGCCAGCGCACCAGCGCCGTGATCGCATCGCGCATCAGGCGGTCGGCGCCGGCAGCGTCGCCGCGCGCCACGCAGTCCTGCAGCGCCTGCAGGTACAGCTGCGTGCCCAGGTCGCCGAGCAGCAGGAAGCCGCGCTCGAGGTCCTGCTCGAGCACGCGCGGCGCGTTCAGGCCGGCGTCGTGCAGCAGCGCGGCCACCGCGACGAAGGGCCGCACGTCCTCCTGGGGCGGCGGCGCGTCCATCACGACGCAGCTCGCGCCGCCCGCGGCGTCGATGCGGAAGTAGCGCCGGAAGCTCGCGTCGCTCGACGCGCTGCGCAGACTGGCGACGGCCAGCCCGTGGCGCGGGGCGATCGTGTCGAGCCAGGCGTGGAAGGCGGTGGCGCGGGCCGGGTCGGCCCACGCGATGCGGGTGTCGGAGGAGCTGCTCACGTCGGGGGGAAGGGGCGGGTCGGCCGGGGGCCTCGTGGATAATCGATTCTACAAAGCACCCTCCCTGCCCCTGCCGCGGCGGTCCGCTGCAGACCTCGCCCTTGCATCGCTTCCGCCGCCCCCGCCCGCCCTGCCGCTGGCCTCTCGCGCCGCTCGCGCTGGCCGCGGCCGCGGCGTCCGCGCAGACCGTCGAAGGGCCCGGCCTGAAGCTGCGCCAGGCCGAGTCGCTCGCCCCGCTGCCGCGCGGCGACGCCGGGCGGCAGCTGCCGATCGTGCTGCGCGCGCGCGAGCTGCGCGGCCGGCCCGACCTCGAGACCGTGGCCGAAGGCGAGGTCGAGTTCCGGCGCGGCGGCACCGTGCTGCGGGCCGACCGCCTGAGCTACGACTTCCCGGAAGACCTGGCGCTGGCGCGCGGGCAGGTGCGCGTCAGCCGCGAGGGCAACGTCTACAGCGGCCCGGAGCTGCAGCTGCACGTGCAGCGCTTCGAGGGCTGGTTCCTCGAGCCGACCTACTTCTTCGGTCGCACCGGCGCGGGCGGCACGGCCCGGCGCATCGACTTCATCGACGAGCAGCGCGCCGTGGCCAGTGGCGCCACCTACTCGAGCTGCTCGCCCGACGAGGAGGGCGGCCTGGCCTGGGTGCTGTCGACCGAGCGGGTCAAGATGGACTTCGAGGCCAACGAGGGCATCGCCGAGAATGCGGTGCTGCGTTTCCAGGGCGTGCCCATCCTCGGCGCGCCGGTGCTCAGCTTCCCGCTCACCGACGAGCGCAAGTCGGGCTGGTTGCCGCCCTCGGTGAACCTGGACAGCAAGAGCGGCCTGCAGGTCTCGGTGCCGTACTACTGGAACATCGCGCCCAACCGCGACGCGACGATCACGCCGCTGGTCTCGGCCAAGCGCGGCCTCGGCAGCGAGCTCGAGTTCCGCTTCCTCGAGCCGCGTTACGCCGGCACGATCGCCACCCACCTGCTGCCGCACGACCGGCTGACCGGCCATTCGCGCCGCGCCCTCAACCTCGAGGCCGACAGTCGGCCGCTGGACGACGTGAACGTGCAGCTGCGCACGCTGCGCGTCTCCGACGACGCGTACTGGAAGGACTTCCCGCGTGCCGTGCCCAGCATCACGCCGCGCCTGCTCGCCTCCGACCTGCAGGCCAGCCGGGTGTTCGGCGAGGCCACGCTGTACGCCCGCGTCGAACGCTGGCAGGTGCTGCAGGACGAGACGGCGCGCATCGAGGCGCCGTACCAGCGCTCGCCGCAGCTCGGCGTGCGCTGGCGGCGCGGCAACGGCGAGGGGCTCGCGCTCGGCCTGGAGGCAGAGGTGAACCACTTCGTCGAGACGAGCAACGGCCGCGCCGATCCGGCCGCCGCGGCCCGGCCGACCGGGACGCGCACGCACGCGCTGGGCAGCCTGGCCTGGTCGCACGCGACGCCGGGCTGGACGCTGACGCCCAAGCTCTCGTTCAACGCCGCGCGCTATTCGCTCGACGCGCCGCTGGCCGACGGGCAGCGGCAGGCCTCGCGCGTGATCCCCACGCTCAGCCTGGACAGCGCCTGGGTGCTCGAACGCGACGCGCACTGGTTCGGCCGCGACGTGCGCCAGACGCTCGAGCCGCGCCTGCTGTACAGCCGCACGCCCTACCGCGAGCAGGCCGGCCTGCCGGTGTTCGACACCGCGGGCAAGGACCTGAACTTCGACTCGATCTACACGGAGAACCAGTTCTCCGGCGTGGACCGCGTCTCCGATGCGCACCAGGTGACCGCCGGCGTGACCACCCGGCTGCTCGACCCGGCCACCGGCGCCGAGACGCTGCGCCTGGGCATCGCGCAGCGCTACCTGCTGCGCGACCAGCGCGTCACTGCGCAGGCCGACGGCACGCCCGACGGGCCCGAGCTGACCCAGCGCTTCTCGGACGTGCTGCTGCTGGGCTCCACCCACCTGGTGCCGCGCTGGACGCTGGACGCCTCGCTGCAATACAACTCGGACACCGCGCGCATGGTGCGCTCGATCGTCGGCGCGCGTTATTCGCCCGGGCCGTACCGCACGATCGGCGCCACCTACCGCTTCGCACGCGACCTGAGCGAGCAGGTGGAGCTGGGCTGGCAGTGGCCGATCTACGGTGCCACGCCGGCCGAACGGGCGGCCAGCGCCGGTGCCGCGTCGAACGGCACGAACTGCCGCGGCAGCTGGTTCAGCGTCGGCCGCATCAACTACAGCATGCGCGACAGCCGCGTCACCGATTCCATCCTCGGCCTCGAGTACGACGCCGGATGCTGGATCGGCCGCGTGGTGGCCGAGCGGCTGTCCACCGGGCGCAGCGAGGCCACCACGCGGCTGCTGCTGCAGCTCGAGCTGGTCGGCCTCTCGCGGCTCGGCTCCAACCCGCTGCAGGTGTTGAAGGACAATATCCCCGGCTACCGGCTGCTGCGCGACGAGCGCAACCCGCCGGCAGCGACGACCTATGACTGATGTGCTGATCCGCTTCCGACCGCTGCTGCTCGCCGCCGCGCTGGCCCTGACCGTTCCGACCCTGCAGGCGCAGGGCCGAGTTGCCGCGCGCAACGGCGACTTCATCGTCGCGGTGGTGAACCAGGAGCTGGTGACGGCCTCCGAGCTCGACACCCGCCTGGCCCGCGTGCGCCAGGAGGCGACACGCAGTCGTGCCGCGCTGCCGCCCGAGGAGGAGCTGCGCCGCCAGGTGCTGGACACGCTGATCGACGAGCGGGTCCAGCTCACCTACGCGCGCGAGAACGGCCCGCGCCTGGACGAGGCCGAGGTCGACCGCGCCGTCGTCAACGTCGCGGTGCAGAACCAGCTCACGCCGGCGCAGCTGCGCGAGCGCCTGCGCCGCGAGGGCGTGGACTACGGGCGCTTCCGCAACAATGTGCGCGACCAGCTGATCACCGAGCGGGTGCGCGAGCGCGAGGTGATCGCGCGCATCCGCGTCACCGACGCGGAGGTCGACGCCTTCCTCGACAAGCGGCGCGCCGAGTCCGGCAACGCCACCGAGTACAACATCGCGCAGATCCTGGTCGGCGTGCGCGAGGGGGCCGACCTCGCCGAGGTGGCGCAGCGCCGCGCGCGGGCCGACGCGGCGATGGCCCGCGTGCGCAACGGCGAGGCCTTCGAGTCCGTGGCGCGCGAGCTCTCCGAGGACCCGAACCGCCAGCAGGGCGGCGTGCTCGGCATGCGGGCGGCGGACCGGCTGCCCGACGTGTTCGTCGAGGCGGTGCGCGGGCTCAAGGTCGGCGAGACCGCCCCCGCGCTGCTGCGCACCGGCGCCGGTTTCCACCTGCTCAAGCTGGTCGACAAGCGCGAGGCCGACGCCTTCCGCGTGCCGCAGACGCGCGTGCGCCACATCCTGCTGCGCGTCTCGCCGCAGCTCACGCAGGAGGCCGCGCAGCGGCGCCTGGCCGAGTTCAAGCGCCGCCTCGAGGCCGGCAGCGCCAGCTTCGACGCGCTGGCGCGCGAGAACTCCGAGGACGGCAGCGCGCCGCAGGGCGGCGACCTGGGCTGGGCTTCGCCCGGCACCTTCGTGCCCGAGTTCGAGCAGGCGATGAACGCGCTGCCGGTCGGCGGCCTGTCCGACCCGGTGGTCTCGCGCTTCGGCGTGCACCTGCTGCAGGTGGTCGACCGGCGCCAGATCACGATGGACCTGAAGCAGCAGCGCGACATGGCGCGCAACGCGCTGCGCGAGCAGAAGTTCGACGACGCCTACGCCGAGTGGCTGGCGGACCTGCGCGCCCGCGCCTACGTCGAGATCCGCGAGGCTCCTTGAGCCACACCGCGCGCAAGCGCTTCGGGCAGCATTTCCTGGTCGACGACGGCGTGATCGCCGCCATCGTGCGGGCGATCGCCCCGCGCCCCGGCGAGGCGATCGTCGAGATCGGCCCCGGGCTGGGCGCGCTGACGCAGCCGCTGCTGGAGCGCTGCGGCGCGCTGACCGTGGTCGAGCTCGACCGCGACCTGGCCGCGCGGCTGCGCAAGCGAGCCGGGCTCGACGTGGTCGAGGCCGACGTGCTGACGGTCGATTTCGCCGCGCTGGCCGAGCGCCTCGCCCGGCCGCTGCGCGTGGTGGGCAACCTGCCCTACAACATCTCGACGCCGATCCTGTTCCACCTGCTCGGGGCGGTCGACCGGGTGGCCGACCAGCACTTCATGCTGCAGAAGGAGGTGGTTGAGCGCATGGTCGCCGGCCCCGGCGGCAAGGACTACGGGCGCCTGACGGTGATGCTGCAGTGGCGCTACGACATCGAGCCGGTGCTGGAGGTGCCGCCCGAGGCGTTCGACCCGCCGCCGCGGGTCGATTCGGCCGTGGTGCGCATGACGCCGCTGCGCGAGGTGCCGGCGGTGGACGCGGCGCGCCTGTCGGAGATCGTCACGGTGGCCTTCTCGCAGCGCCGCAAGCTGCTGCGCCACACGCTCGGGCGCTGGCTCGAGCAGCACGGCCTGGGGGCCGGCTTCGACCTGCAGCGGCGCGCCGAGGAGGTGCCGGTGGCGGAGTACGTCGCGCTGGCCGCGCCAATGAAAACGGCGGCCTGAGCAGGCCGCCGTCCGGGTCGACAAGACGCCGCGCTCAGGCGGCGTTGAGCCACATGGCGGTGTCGAAGGCGCTGCTCATCATCGGCATGTTCATGCCGAAGTTGGGGTTGCCGGCGCTCTTGGCGCTGGGCTTGGCAGGCTTGTCCGCGACGCTGTTCTGGGCCGTTTCCGTCGCCCGCTCCCATGACCCGATTTCCTGGGAGCGGGCTACTGAAAAGAATAGAAGCACCTGAAGGGTATTCGTCGTTCGGCCCAGAAGTCGGCCGCATCGCGGAACACGTCGAGCAGCTGCTCGCGCGCCTCGCGGTCGAAGCGCGGGTTGTCGGGCAGCTGTTCCAGCACCACCACGAAGCCCGGCTGCGTGCCGGCCTTGTGGACCAGGTCGGTCATGCAGTCGTACAGCGCGTCCAGGTTCTTGCCGAAGTGCGCAGGGAACAGGAAGGCCTGGGCGATCGCCTCCAGGACTTCCTGCTTGGACTGCGCATTGCTCAGGTTGGCGTAGAGGAAATGCTGCCCCGCCGCCTGGGCGGCGTCGAGCAGGTCTTCCGGGCGGTAGGCACGTATCGACTGGACGATGTTGGGACGGACTGTCTGCAGGAGCATGGTCACGATCCTCCTCGAATCACAAGAAAAATCTTCTGCCGCCGCTCAATCCACGATGAGCCTGAAGCTCGCGTAGTGGTCGGCGGTGTAGTAGCAGGCGTCAGGGGTTGTCGGTCGTTCGCCGCCGCACACGATGCGCCGGGCGCCCCGGTCGGACGAGCCCGGGGTCGGCACGGTGTACTCGCGGTAGTAGCCGCGGCGGCGGTCCGGCAGCAGCTGCTCCCGGTTGCCGAACACCGAGCCATCCTTCTCGTACTTGAACGGCCCGCCGGCGCGGATGGCGCGGTACACACGCACTCCCTCGGTCGGCAGTTCGAGCAACAGGATCTTGGCCCGCGGGCCCTCGCGGGCTTCGGTGTCGGCCTCCGGCAGCAGGCTGCCCAGCAGCCCGGCGCCGGCCACCAAGGCCGCCAAGCCGAGCGCCCGGACCGTCCGAAGCCCGGGCCGAGGTTCCTGCCGGCGGGGGTTCCGGCTCGCGAGCCGGCGGGTCGAAGACACGGGAAATCCCTGAATCCTGAAAACCCGGCATGGTACCGAATCGGCCCGGAAACCTCAAGCCGCTGCCTCAAAATGGGGCAGGATCACACGAAAGTCAGTGTGTGCAAACTTTCACGAAAACAAAGGAAATCGTGACATCCGAGCTACGTTAGACGGGCCGGCTCAACGGGTGACAGGGTGTCACCGCAGTGCAGCATGGCCGTTCGAAAATTACGGACATCAACGGCCCGCGTTGGCGTCGGCCACGGTCAGCGCGGTCATGTTGACGATGCGCCGCACGGTCGCCGAGGCGGTCAACACGTGCACCGGCTTGGCCGCGCCGAGCAGCACCGGGCCGATCGCGATGCCGCCGCCGGCCGCCGTCTTGAGCAGGTTGTAGGCGATGTTGGCGGCGTCGATGTTGGGCAGCACCAGCAGGTTGGCGTCGCCGCTGAGCGTGCTGTGGGGCATCAGCTGGGTGCGCGCGGCGCCGTCCAGCGCCATGTCGCCGTGCATCTCGCCGTCCACCTCGAGCCAGGGCGCCTGGGTCTTCAGCAGCGCCAGCGTGCGGCGCATCTTGACCGCGCTCGGGTGGTCGCTGCTGCCGAAGTTGGAGTGCGACAGCAGGGCCGCCTTCGGCTGCACGCCGAAACGCAGCATCTCCTCGGCGGCCATCACGGTGATCTCGGCCAACTCCTCGGCGCTCGGGTCGGCGTTGACGTGGGTGTCGACCAGGAACACCTGGCGCCCCGGCAGCATCAGCCCGTTCATGCAGGCGTAGACCTGCACGTCCTGCGGCGTGCTCGGGCTGCCGCCGGCGCGCTTGCCGATCACCTGGTCGATGTAGTGCAGGTGCGCGGCCGTGGTGCCCCAGGTGCCGCACAGCATGCCGTCGACCTCGCCCTTCTCGAGCAGCATCGCGCCGATCAGCGTGAGGCGGCGGCGCATCTCGATCTTGGCCACCTGCACCGTCACGCCCTTGCGTTCGGTGAGGCGGTGGTAGGTCTGCCAGAAGTCGCGGTAGCGGTGGTCCTGCTCGACGTTGACGACGTCGTAGTCCAGCCCTTCCTTCAGGCGCAGGCCGAACTTCTCGCAGCGCGCCGCGATCACCGCCGGCCGCCCGATCAGCGTGGGCCGCGCCAGGCCTTCGTCGACCACCACCTGCACCGCGCGCAGCACGCGCTCCTCCTCGCCCTCGGCGTAGGCGACGCGCTTGTTCACCGCGCGCTTGGCGAGGTTGAAGATCGGCCGCATCGTCTGGCCGGAGGCGTAGACGAAGGTCTGCAGCTTCTCGCGGTAGGCCTCGAGATCCTTGATCGGGCGCTGCGCGACGCCGGAATCGGCCGCCGCCTTGGCCACCGCCGGCGCGATCTTCATCATCAGGCGCGGGTCGAAGGGCTTGGGGATCACGTACTCCGGGCCGAAGCTCAGGTTCGCGCCGACGTAGGCCGCCGCCACCACCTCGCTCTGCTCGGCCTGCGCCAGCTCGGCGATCGCATGCACGGCGGCGATCTCCATCTCGTCGGTGATGGTCGTGGCCCCCGAGTCCAGCGCGCCGCGGAAGATGTACGGGAAGCACAGGACGTTGTTGACCTGGTTCGGGTAGTCGGTGCGGCCGGTGGCGATGATCGCGTCGTCGCGCACGGCCTTCACGTCCTCCGGCAAGATTTCCGGGTTCGGGTTGGCGAGCGCGAAGATCAGCGGGCTCTTGGCCATCGTCGCGACCATCTCCTTCTTGAGCACGCCGCCGGCCGACAGGCCGAGGAACACATCTGCGCCCTGCATCACCTCGGCCAGGGTGCGCAGGCTGGTCTTCTGCGCGAACTGGGCCTTGTCCTCGTCCATCAGCTCCTTGCGGCCCTCGTAGACCACCCCGGCCAGGTCGGTCACCCAGATGTTCTCGCGCGGCAGGCCGAGCTTGACCAGCAGCGACAGGCAGGCCAGCGCCGCCGCGCCGGCGCCCGAGGCGACCAGCTTGACCTTCTTGATGTCCTTGCCGTTGACCTTCAGGCTGTTGAGCAGCGCCGCGCCGACCACGATCGCGGTGCCGTGCTGGTCGTCGTGGAAGACCGGGATCTTCATGCGCGCGCGCAGTGCACGCTCGACGTAGAAGCAGTCCGGTGCCTTGATGTCCTCGAGGTTGATGCCGCCGAAGGTCGGCTCGAGCGCGGCGATGTGGTCGATCAGCTTGTCGAGGTTCTTCTCGTCGAGCTCGATGTCGAACACGTCGATGCCGGCGAACTTCTTGAACAGCACACCCTTGCCTTCCATCACCGGCTTGGCCGCCAGCGGGCCGATGTCGCCCAGGCCCAGCACGGCGGTGCCATTGGTGATCACGGCCACCAGGTTGCCGCGCGAGGTGTAGCGGAAGGCGTTGGCCGGGTCGGCGACGATCTCCTCGCAGGCCGCCGCCACGCCGGGCGAGTAGGCGAGCGCGAGGTCACGCTGGTTGATGAGCTGCTTGGTCGCGGCGATCGCCACCTTGCCCGGGGTCGGAAACTCGTGGTATTCGAGGGCGGCGCGGCGCAGTTCGGCGCGCTTGTCGTCGGCGGTGGACATGGTTCTCGTCTCGCGATGGTGGAGGTCGTGGGCCGCGGCGGACGCGGGGCACGGATTGTACGGAGCGCCCCTGCGCGGCGTGGCAGCACGCAGTGTGGCGCGCCGCGCGCCGCGCACCATGCGCGAAACTGCGTATCAGTTTTGACCCTGGCGGCGGAATACTCGCGTCTGCGGAGCCTCCGATGACCGACCTGGCCGCCCCCATCCCCCCCGCGCGCGCGCCGCGCCGGCGCCTGCGCCGCGTGCTGCTGTGGGGCGCGCTGGTGGCACTGCTCGGCGTGGCGCAATCGCTGCTGGTGTTCCTGACCATCAATTACGAGCGCGTGCGTGCGCAGGAGCAGCTCGACGCGGCGGCGGCCGAGGCGGCCAGCGACATCCGCAACGCGCTGGCACGCCAGCAGCAGGGCCTGCAGGCGATGCTGTGGAACGCGCCGCCGCCCGAACGCTGGCGCGTCGACGCCACCGAGCAGCTGCGTGCGCGCCGCGAGTTGCTGCGCCTGGAGCGGCGCGACGCGGCGATGGCGCTGCAGGACCAGCTCGACTCACCCTACGTCGCGCCGCTGTTCAGCCGCATCCCGCGCGCCAGCATCGAGCTGGAGTCGCACCTGGCCTGCGCCGCGGCGCAGCGCCTGGCCGGGCCGGCCTATTCGCGCAGCTACTTCGTGCCGGTCGAGTCCGGCCTCGGCATGGAGGTGATGGACCTGTGCCTGCCGCTGCTGGCCGGCGGCCGGCCGGACGGCTTCATGGTCGCCACCGTCGCGCTCGGCCGGCTGCTGGAGGAGTCGGTCGGCCCGGAACTGCTGCGCGGCCACGAGCTGAGCTTCGTCGAGGGCGACGGCACGCGCCTGGCGCGTGCCGGCGGGCGGCGCGGCGCGGGTGTCTACGTGTCGGAGCGGATCATCGACCTGCCGGGCCAGTCGCTGCAGCTGCGCCTGGACAGCAGCGCCGGCAGCCCGAGCCTGATCCCCAACCTCGCCGTCGCGCTGGTGCTCGGGCTCTCGCTCGCGCTGACCGGCGTGGTGGCGCTGCTGGTGGCCGACGTGCGGCGCCGCGCCGCCGCGGAGGCGCGCCTGGCCGAGGCGCTGGCTTTCCGCAAGGCGATGGAGGACTCGCTCGTCACCGGCCTGCGCGCGCGCGACCTGTCGGGCCGCATCACCTACGTCAACCCGGCGTTCTGCGAGATGGTCGGCTTCACGCCCGAGGAGCTGATGGGCCCGGCCACGCCGCCCTACTGGCCGCCCGAGCATGCGCAGGAGTACGCCCGGCGCCAGAGCGTGCGCCTGGGCGGCCCGCCGTTCGCGCCGGGGCGCAGCGCGCAGGAGGCGCGCACCGGCTTCGAGACCGTGTTCATGCGCCGCAACGGCGAGCGCTTCCCGGTGCTGATCTTCGAGGCGCCGCTGGTCGACGGGCAGGGCGTGCACACCGGCTGGATGAGTGCGGTGCTCGATGTGTCGGCGCAGCGCCGCATCGAGGAGCTGTCGCGCCAGCAGCAGGAGCGGCTGCAGGCCACGGCGCGGCTGGCCACGGTCGGCGAGATGGCCTCGCTGCTGAGCCACGAGCTCAACCAGCCGCTGGCAGCAATCGCCAGCTACGCCGCCGGCTCGCTGAACCTGCTGAAGGACGGCACGCCCGACCCCGACACGCTCGCGCTGCTGCAGCAGGCCACCGGGCGCATCGCCGAGCAGGCCGAGCGAGCCGGGCGCGTGATCAAGAGCGTGCACGACTTCGTGCGCCGGCGCGAGCAGGCGCGCGAGGCGCTGCGCGCCGATGTGCTGTTCGATGCCGTGATGCCGCTGGTGCGCCTGCAGGCGCGCAAGAGCGGCACGCGCATCGAGCTCGACCTGCCCGACCCGCCGCCGCGTGTGCTGTGCGACCGAACGATGGTCGAGCAGGTGCTGCTGAACCTGACGCGCAATGCCATCCAGGCGATGGAGGGCGTGGCCGACCCGGCGCAGCGCGTGCTGACGCTGGCGGCGCGCCAGACACACGAGCGCTGGGTCGAGTTCCGCGTCGCCGACCGTGGCCGCGGCATCGCGCCGGAGGTGGCGCAGCGCCTGTTCACGCCCTTCTTCACCACGCGCAGCGAGGGCATGGGCCTGGGGCTGAGCCTGTGCCGCACGGTGATCGAGCAGCACGGCGGGGCGCTCGATTTCGAGCCGGCCCCGGGCGGCGGCACGGTGTTTCGGTTTACGCTACCGGCCGAACCGACCCCCCGGGGCGAACGTGCCGGCCGCGAGGCCGGGCACGAAGCGCCCGTGTCCGGATGAACGTGTCGACACCGCTGGGACTGCCGATCGTCTACCTCGTCGACGACGAGGACGTGCTGCGCGACGCGCTGGCCTGGCTGCTGCGCTCGCGCCGGCTGCTGTCGGAGGGGTTTGCCAGCGCCGAAGCCTTCGAGGCCATGCTCGCCGCCAAGGGCCCGGCCGGCCTGGCCGACTGGCCGCCCGCGCCGAGCTGCCTGCTGCTGGACGTACGCATGCCCGGCATGAGCGGGCTGGCGCTGTTCGAGCGCCTGGTCGAGCGCGGGCTGACCGAGGCGCTGCCGGTGATCTTCCTCACCGGCCACGGCGACGTGCCCACCGCCGTCTCGGCGGTCAAGCGCGGCGCGTTCGACTTCGTCGAGAAGCCCTTTTCCGACAACGCCCTGGTCGACCGCGTCGAGCAGGCGCTCGCGAAGAGCGAGCAGGCGATCCGCGCCCGGCTGCAGCGCCACGGCCTGCGCCAGCGCCTGGCCGAGCTGACCGAACGCGAGCGCGACGTGATGCGCCTCGTGATCGACGGCCGGCCCAACAAGCTGATCGCCGACGACCTGGGCATCAGCGTGCGCACCGTCGAGGTCCACCGCGCGCGCGTGTTCGAGAAGATGGAGGTGCGCTCGGCGGTGGAGCTGGCGAACCTGCTGCGGGAAAGCGGCACAAGCTAGGGGCGACAATCGCCGCATGTCGCTCGGCGAATTCGATCTCATCGCGAAGTACTTCACCCGGCCCGTGACGCGGGCCGTGCTCGGCGTGGGCGACGACTGCGCGCTGCTCGCGCCGGCGCCGGGCATGCAACTGGCCGTCTCGAGCGACATGCTGGTCGAGGGCCGGCACTTCCTGTCCACCGTCGCGCCGGAGCGGCTCGGCCACAAGGCCCTGGCCGTCAACCTGAGCGACCTGGCCGCCTGCGGCGCCGCGCCGCTCGGCTTCACGCTCGCCTTCGCGTTGCCGCGCGCCGACGAGGCCTTCCTCGAAGGCCTGGCGCGCGGGATGTTCGCGCTGGCCGACGAACACGGGATCGAACTGGTCGGCGGCGACACCACGCAGGGACCGCTGAACCTGTGCGTCACCGTGTTCGGCGAGGTGCCCGCGGGCGGCGCGCTGCTGCGCTCGGGCGCGCGGCCGGGCGATGACCTGTACGTCAGCGGCACGGTCGGCGACGCGCGCCTGGCGCTCGAGGTCTTCCGCGGCACCCTCGCGTTGCCGGGCGAGCAGTTCGAGCGCGTGCGTGCCGCGATGGAACGGCCGCAGCCGCGTGTGGCACTCGGCCTCGCGCTGCGGGGCATCGCCACCAGCGCGATCGACGTCTCCGATGGCCTGCTCGGCGACCTCGGGCACATCCTGAAGCGCTCCGAGGTCGGTGCCTGCGTGGAGGTCGATGTCGTGCCGCGCAGCGCCGTGCTGGCCGCGCAGACCCTGGCCTGGCAGCGCGAATGCACGCTGGCCGGCGGCGACGACTACGAACTGATCTTCACCGCCGCGCCGGGCGACGCCGAGCGCGTGCGCGCCGCCGGCCGCAGCGCCGGCGTGGCGGTCACGCGCATCGGCCGCATCGAGGCAGCGCGCGGGCTGCGCCTGGTCGATGCGGCGGGCGCGCCGGTGGCGCATACCTTCGGCTCGTTCGACCATTTCCGCTCGTGAACCCGACCTGGCGCTTCCTGTTCGCGCACCCGGCGCACCCGATCGCGCTGGGCTTCGGCAGCGGACTCGCGCCACGCGCGCCCGGCACCGTGGGCACCTTGTGGGCCTGGCTGGTGTACGCGCTGTTCCGCGAGGACTTCAGCGACGCGCAGTTCGCGCTCGTGCTCGCCGCTGCGCTCGCGATCGGCTGGTGGGCCTGCACCGCCACCGCGCGCCACCTCGGCAGCGCCGACCCGGGCGCGATCGTCTGGGACGAGGTGATCGCCTTCTGGCTGGTGCTGTGGCTGCTCACGCCGGCCGGTTTCTGGGCCCAGGCCGTGGCCTTCGCGCTGTTCCGCTACTTCGACGCCGCCAAGCCCGGCCCGGTGGCCTGGGCCGACCGGCTGTTCAAGGCGCGCGGCGGCGCCGCGCCCGGCTGGGCCCAGGGCTTCGGCATCCTGTTCGACGACCTGGTGGCGGCCTTGTGCACGCTGCTGGTCATCGCGCTGTGGAGGTGGTGGTGGTGACCTCGTTCGAGGCCGCGGTGCTGGCGCTGGCCGAGCGCCTGCGCGCGCGCGGCCAGCGGCTCGCGACGGCCGAATCCTGCACCGGCGGGCTGATCGCCGCGGCCTGCACCTCGGTGGCCGGCTCGAGCGACTGGTTCGAGCGCGGCTTCGTCACCTACTCGAACGAGGCCAAGGTCGAGGCGCTCGGCGTGCCGGCGGCGCTGATCGCGGCGCACGGCGCGGTCAGCGAGCCGGTGGTGCTCGCGATGGCCGAGGGCGCGCTGGCCCGTTCGCCCGCCGACCTGGCGGTGGCCGTGACCGGCATCGCGGGACCGGGCGGCGCGGTGCCGGGCAAGCCGGTCGGCACGGTCTGGCTCGCGCTCGCGCAGCGCGGCCGAGCGGCGCGAGCCTGGCTTTGCCGCTTCGACGGCGACCGCACGGCAGTGCGTGAACAGACCGTTGTCGAGGCGCTGCGGGCGCTGAACGACGTGCTGTCATGAGCATTCTTCTTGCCACCAACTTCGACGCCGACGAGCGCGCGCAGTGGCTCGCGCTGCTGCGCGAACGCCTGCCGGGCGAATCGATCACCGACCGGCGCAGCCCGGGCGACGGCGCCCATGTCGACATCGCGCTGGTGGCCAACCCGCCGCCCGGCGCGCTCGACGCCCTGCCGCAGCTGCGCCTGGTGCAGTCGCTGTGGGCCGGTGTCGACCGGTTGCTGGTCGACCCGACGCTTCCCGCCGAGGTGCCGCTGGCACGCATGGTCGACCCGGCGATGAACGAGGCGATGGCCGAGACCGCGCTGTGGGCGGTGCTCGCGCTGCAGCGCGACTTCTTCGACTACGCCGCGCAGCAGCGCCACGCGCATTGGCTGCAGCGGCCGCAGCGGCGTGCCGACGAGACGCGCATCGTCGTGCTCGGCGCCGGCCAGATGGGCGGCACGGTGCGGCGCCGGCTCGAGGCCAACGGCTACCCGGTGCGGGCCTGGAGCAGCCGCGCGGGCGCCTGGCCGCAGGTGCTGCACGGCGCCGACATCGTGATCAACCTGCTGCCGCTGACGCCTGCCACCCGCGGCCTGCTGAATGCGCAGGCGTTCGCAGCGATGCAGCGCGGTGCGGGCCTCGTGAACCTGGCGCGCGGTGCGCACGTGGTCGAGGCCGACCTGCTGGCAGCGCTCGACCTCGGCCCGCTGCGCCATGCGGTGCTCGACGTGTTCGACACCGAGCCGCTGCCGGCCGACCATCCCTACTGGTCGCACCCGCAGGTGACCGTGCTGCCGCACGTGGCCGCGCAGACCGATCCGCGCAGCGCCGCCGACGTGGTGGCCGCGCAGGTGCGCTCGCTGCGCGGCGGGGCGCCGCTGCAGCACCTCGTCGATCGCCGCAGGGGCTACTGAGCCTGCAACGCGAGCCGCGGCGGCGCGCTGCGCGTGCGGCCGGCACCGGGCGCGGCGGCCAGCGGCTCGACCAGCATCAGCACCAGCCGGCGCAGGCCGGCCCAGGGATCGAGCGGCCAGTCCGGGTGCTTCAGGCCCTTGACCAGGCCGTCGCACACCTGCGCGGCCTCGAGCAGCGCGGCCAGGGTGTTCTCGGTCAGCACCGGCACGGCGCGTTCGAACAGCCGTTCCTTGACGCCCCAGACCCGCTGCTCGCGCAGCGCCATCGGCAGCGGCTTGCCGGCGGCCACGGCGTCCTTGACGCGCTTGAGCGCGCGGATGTCCTCGGCCAGCGACCAGTGCACCAGCACCGCCGCCTCGCCCTCGGCTTCCAGGCCCTCGAGCATGCGCAGCGCACGCCCCACCTGGCCGGCGAGCACCGCCTCGCCGAGCTTGAACACGTCGTAGCGCGCCACGTTCAGCACCGCCGACTCGACCTGCTCGAAGCCCAGCTCGCCGGCCGGGTAGAGCAGCGCCAGCTTGCTGATCTCCTGGTGCGCGGCCAGCAGGTTGCCCTCGACGCGGTCGGCGAAGAAGGCGAGCGTGCGCTGCCCGGCCTCGCCGGCCTCCACACGCTGCTGCTGGCGCGCCAGGCGCTGCGCGATCCACTGCGGCAGCGCCTTGCGCTCGATCGGGTCGACGCGCAAGGTGACGCCGGCGCCGTCCAGCGCGGCGAACCAGGCGCTTTGCTGCTGCTGGCGGTCCAGCCGCGGCAGCTGCACCAGCGTGACCACGTCGTCGGACAGCTGCTCGCAGTAGCGCTGCAGCGCCTCCGAGCCGTCCTTGCCCGGCTTGCCGCCGGGGATGCGGATCTCGATCAGCTGGCGCTCGGCGAACAGGCTCATGGCCTGCGAGGCGCCGAGCAGGCTGCTCCAGTCGAAATGCGCGCCGCTGACGGTGTGCACCTGGCGCTCGCTGCAGCCGCTTGCGCGCGCGGCGGCGCGGATCGTGTCGCAGGCCTCCTGCGCGAGCAGCGGCTCGTCGCCCCACACCGTGTACAGCGGCTTCAGGCCGCGGGCCAGATGCTGCTCGAGCTGGTCGGGGCGGACCTGCATGCTCAGAGACTCACGGCCGCGAGCCGGCGCATCACCTGCGCGACGATGTCGCCCTGCATCGCGCGGTACAGGAACGCTTCCTCCTGCTCCTTGGCCAGCGCCGCGGTCTCGCTGTAGCTGAGGTCGCGGCTGAGCAGGATCTCGGTCTCGGGGATCAGCTCGCGGCCGGCCGGCGTGCGCAGGCGGAACTTGAAGCGCGAGCGCAGCTGCAGCTCGCGCACCTGGCCGGCGGCCGTGCTGGCCACCACGCTCTTCTCGCGGCTGTCGGCCAGCGATTCGAGCACCACCTGCGCCTGCAGCGGCGACTCGACCACCTGTGTGGTGCGGCTGGCGGCAATGCTGTCGCGCAGCTCGGCGGCCAGCAGCGACGTCGGCCCGAAGCCGGTCAAGGCGACGCTGGCAAAGCGCAGCTCGGGCGCACGGCGCAGCTCGAAGCCGCAGGCCGCCGGCAGCACGGCGGCGGCGGCCAGCAGCGAGCGCCGCGCGATCGTCATCCGACCACGACGTTGACCAGCCGCCCGGCCACCACGATCACCTTCTTGATCGCCATGCCGACCGAGAACTTGTGCAGGTCCGGGCTCTGCAGCGCGATCGCCTCGATGGCCGACTTGTCCGCACCGGCCGGCACGCGGATCGCGCCGCGCAGCTTGCCGTTGACCTGCAGCATCAGCTCGATCTCGTCGCGCGCCAGTGCGGCCGGGTCGGGCTCGGGCCAGGGCGCGCCGAGCAGGTCGCCGAAGGGCTTCGCGTAGCCGAGCTCGTTCCACAGCACCCAGGTGGTGTGCGGGCAGGCCGGGTAGAGCGCGCGCAGCAGGAGGCCGAAGCCCTCGCGCAGCAGCGCGGGCGCCTGGCCCTTGAAGCCCTCGAGCGCGTTGAGCAGCTTCATCGCGCCGGAGACGACGGTGTTGTACTGCATGCGCTCGTAGTCGTAGCCGATCTGCTTGAGCACCGAGTGCAGCTCGTAGCGCAGCGCCTTCGCGTCGGCATCGAGCGCGGCATGGTCGAGCGCGCCGGCAGCGCGGATCGCCTCGCCGTTCTTCGCGCCGAAGCCCCACAGCCGCTTCAGGAAGCGGTTCGCACCTTCGACGCCGGCGTCGTTCCACTCGAGCGTCTGCTCGGGCGGCGAGGCGAACATCACGAACAGCCGCGCGGTGTCGGCGCCGTAGCGGTCGATCAGCTCCTGCGGGTCGACGCCGTTGTTCTTCGACTTCGACATCGTGCCCACGCCCTCGTAGGTCACGGCCGAGCCGTCGCTCTTGAGCTTCGCGCCGGTGATCTTGCCGGCCTCGTCGAAGGTGTTCTCCACCTCGTGCGGCCAGAAGTACTCGATGCCGCCCTTCTCGCCCTTGCGCGAGTAGATGTGGTTCAGCACCATGCCCTGCGTCAGCAGGCGCGTGAAGGGCTCGTCGACCTTCACCAGGTGCAGGTCGCGCATCACCTTGGTCCAGAAGCGCGCGTACAGCAGGTGCAGGATGGCGTGTTCGATGCCGCCGATGTACTGGTCCATCGGCATCCAGTACTGCGTGCCGGCGCCGACCATCGCCAGGTCGTTCTTCGGGTCGCAGTAGCGCATGAAGTACCACGAGCTGTCCACGAAGGTGTCCATCGTGTCGGTCTCGCGGCGGGCGCTCTTGCCGCACTGCGGGCAGGCCACCTTCAGGAAGCTCTCGCACTTGTTCAGCGGGTTGCCCGAGCCGTCCGGGATCAGGTCTTCCGGCAGCACGACCGGCAGGTCCTTCTCGGGCACCGGCACGCTGCCGCAGGCGTCGCAGTGGATGATGGGGATGGGCGTGCCCCAGTAGCGCTGGCGGCTGATGCCCCAGTCGCGCAGGCGCCAGGTGACCTTCTTGTCACCGAGGCCCTTGGCATGCAGCGCCTGGGCCACCGCGTCGACCGCGCGCGCGTAGGGCAGGCCGCTGTACAGGTCGGAGTTGATCGTGACGCCGCGTTCCTTGTCGGCGTACCACTCCTGCCAGCGCTCGTAGTCGTAGTGCTCGCCGTCGACGTGCACCACCTGCACGATGTCGATGCCGTACTTCTTGGCGAACGCGAAGTCGCGCTCGTCGTGCGCCGGCACGCCCATCACGGCGCCGTCGCCGTAGCTCATCAGCACGTAGTTGCCCACCCACACCGGCACCGGCTCGTGGGTCAGCGGGTGCTCGACCACGAAGGCGGTGGGCACGCCCTTCTTCTCGAGCGTGGCCAGCTCGGCCTCGGTGGTACCGCCGGCCTTGCATTCCTCGAGGAAGGCGGCGACCTTCGGGTCGCTCTTCGCGGCCTGCAGCGCGATCGGGTGCTCGGGCGCGACGGCGCAGAAGGTCACGCCCATGATGGTGTCGGCACGCGTCGTGAAGACGTACATGCGGCCGCCGCCGATGAGCTGCCCATCCGCGCCGGCGATGTGGTGCGTGAACGCGAAGCGCACGCCCTCGCTGCGGCCGATCCAGTTCTCCTGCATCAGCCTGACGCGCTCGGGCCAGCCGGGCAGCTGCTGCTGCACGTGGTCGAGCAGCTCCTGCGCGTACTGGGTGATCTTCAGGTAGTAGCCCGGGATCTCGCGCTTCTCGACCAGCGCGCCGCTGCGCCAGCCGCGGCCGTCGATCACCTGCTCGTTGGCCAGCACCGTCTGGTCGACCGGGTCCCAGTTGACCACCTGCGTGCGCCGCTCGGCGATGCCGGCCTTGAGCATCTGCAGGAACAGCCACTGGTTCCACTTGTAGTACTCGGGCGAGCAGGTGGCGACCTCGCGCGACCAGTCGATCGCCAGGCCCATGGCCTGCATCTGGCCCTTCATGTGGGCGATGTTCTCGTAGGTCCACTTCGCCGGCGGGACCTTGTTCTTCATCGCCGCGTTCTCGGCCGGCAGGCCGAAGGCGTCCCAGCCCATCGGCATCAGCACGTTCATGCCCTTCATGCGCAGCTGGCGCGCGAGCATGTCGTTGATGGTGTAGTTGCGCACGTGCCCCATGTGCAGCTTGCCGCTGGGGTAGGGCAGCATCGAGCAGGCGTAGAACTTCGGCTTGCGCGGGTCCTCGGTGACTCGGTAGGCGTCGGCGGAGCGCCACGCGGCCTGCGCGGCACGCTCGATCTCGCTGGGTTTGAAGTCGGGGCTCATGGCGTGCGCAGCGGCGCGTCGGGGTTGACCCGCGATTATAGAAACCGGGCCTGCGCCCGCAGTTCAGCGCGCCGGCGGCTCGGCGACGAAGGCGATCCGGCTCAGCCCGGCCTGCTGCACCAGGCCGATCAGCCCGGCCACGCGGCCGTAGGGCACCCGGCGGTCGGCGCGCAGCTGCAGCTCGGCCTGCGGGTTGGCACGCGCCAGCGCCGCGGCACGCTCGCGCAGCGCGGCCTCGTCGATGCGCTCGTCGCCGAGGAAGAGCGCGCCGTCGGCGTCCACGGCCAGCAGCAGGGCCGGCACGGCCTCGCCGGGCGGCTGCGCGCCCTCGGCCTGCGGCAGGTCGAGCTTGAGCGAGGCGCTCAGCAGCGGCGCCGTGATCATGAAGATCACCAGCAGCACCAGCATCACGTCGATCAGCGGCGTCATGTTGATGTCGCTCATCGGCTGCGGGCCGGGGCTGCGCTCGAGGCGGCCGAAGGCCATGTCAGCTTTCCGACGCCGAATCGGCGAGCATCTCGCGCAGGTCGTGCGCGAAGCCTTCGAGATCCGCCTCGCACGCGCCCACCAGCTTGCCGAAGATGTTGTAGGCCAGCACGGCGGGGATCGCGACGGCCAGGCCGGCCGCCGTCATCACCAGCGCCTCGCCGACCGGGCCCGAGACCTTGTCGATCGTGATGGTGCCGGCCGCCGAGATGCCCACCAGCGCGTGGTAGATGCCCCAGACGGTGCCGAACAGGCCGACGAAGGGCGCGGTGCTGCCGATCGAGGCGAGCAGCACCTGGCCGAACTGCAGCTGCGCCAGCACCGCGTGCAACGCGTCGCGCAGGCGGCGCGTGAGCTGCGAGCCGAGCCGGCCGTGCGACTCGAGCGTCGTGCCCGCGGGCTGCGCGGTGGCCGCCTCCAGCAGCGGCCGCAGCACGCCCTCGCGGTCGAAGGCCGGCATCTGCGTGCGCGCCGCCGCGAGCGAGGGCGCGGCCCAGAACGCCGGCACCGCACGCGCCAGGTCCTGCCGCACGCGGCGCAGCAGCCAGCCCTTCCAGAAGATCAGCACCCAGGCGCAGACCGACATCGCGAGCAGCAGCGTCGCCACCCCGCGCGTGATCGCGTCGCCCTGCTCCCAGAAATGGGCCAGGCCCTCCATCAGCGCAGGCCCAGCACCTCGTCCATGCCGTACAGGCCCGGGCCGCGCGCTGCGACGAAACGCGCGGCGCGCAGCGCGCCCTGGGCGAAGTTGGCGCGGCTGGTCGCCTGGTGGCGGATCTCCACCCGCTCGCCGGTGCCGGCGAACAGCACGGTGTGGTCGCCGACGATGTCGCCGCCGCGCACGGTGGCGAAGCCGATGCTGCCGGCGCGGCGTTCACCGGTGATGCCTTCGCGGGCGTAGACCGCACAGTCCTTCAGCTCCTGGCCGAGCGCCTGCGCCAGCACCTCGCCCATCTTCAGCGCGGTGCCGCTGGGCGCGTCGACCTTGTGGCGGTGGTGCGCCTCGACGACCTCGATGTCGTAGCCCTCGTTGAGCGTGCGTGCGGCCAGGTCGAGCAGCTTGAGCACCACGTTGACGCCGACGCTCATGTTGGGCGCCAGCACGATGCCGACGGCCTTCGCGTGCTCGGCGATCTGCGCCTTCTGCGCCTCGCTGAAGCCGGTGGTGCCGATCACCGCGCGCACGCCGAGCTCGCGGCAGGCGGCCAGGTGGGCGAGCGTGCCCTCGGGCCGGGTGAAGTCGATCAGCACGTCGCAGCCGGCCAGGCCGGCACGCAGGTCGGACGTGATCGCCACGCCGCACGGGCTGCCGAGGAAGGCGCTGGCGTCCTGGCCGAGCGCCGGGCTGGACGGGATGTCGAGTGCGCCGCCGAGCGCCAGGTCGGTACTGCCGCGCACCGACTCGATCAGCATGCGCCCCATGCGGCCGGAGGCGCCGGCCACCGCCACGCGCAGCACGCTCACGGGGTGCCCTCCAGCGGCGGGTAGCTGCGCGCCGGGCCGCTGGGCTCCGGCTCGGCGGCGGGCGGCTTGCGCGGCACCGGCAGGGCCTTGAGCTGCTCGTCGTTGAGGGCCAGCGGCGGCGCCTGGCGCGAGGTCTTGAAGGTGTCGATCGAGGCGACGAACTCGCGTTCGGCGGGCAGCTCGCCGCCGGTCTCGATGCTCTTCAGCGTCTCGCCGTCGAAGCGCACCACCACCCGGCGCAGCTGCGGTTCGGCACCCTGACGACGGATCGTGAAGACGTAGTCCCAGCGGTCGGCGTGGAAGGCATCGGTCAGCAGCGGCGAGCCGAGGATGTCGCGCACCTGGGTGCGGTTCATGCCGACGCGCACCGCCTCGGCCTGCTCGCGCGTGACGACGTTGCCCTGCACCACCTCGACGCGATAGGGCGTGACCACGCCGAGGAAGTTGTCCGAGGACTGCAGCGAACTGCAGCCGGCCAGCACGGCCAGGCCGGCGGCGAGCAGGAAACGAGAGGACATGATGCGCCTGGGGACGGCCGCGCGGCCGCGCGGGCAACCTCGATATGATCGGCGCATTCTAGCGTTCGGCCCTCCGCGGCCGGGCCCGTACCGAGCCCCATGAGCCACGCCGACGAACTCAAGAACAGCGGCCTGAAGGCGACGCTGCCACGCATCAAGGTGCTGGAGGTGTTCCAGCGCAGCACCCAGCGCCACATGAGCGCCGAGGACGTCTACAAGCACCTGCTGGCCGAGGGCGCGGACGTCGGCTTGGCCACCGTCTACCGGGTGCTGATGCAGTTCGAGCAGGCCGGCATCCTCTCGCGCAACCACTTCGAGAGCGGCAAGGCGGTCTTCGAGCTGAACGAGGGCAAGCACCACGACCACCTGGTGTGCCTGGATTGCGGCCGGGTCGAGGAGTTCTACGACCCCGAGATCGAGAAGCGCCAGAAGTCCATCGCGCAGACCCGCGGCTTCGAGCTGCAGGACCATGCGCTGGCCCTGTACGCCAACTGCACCAAGAAGGGCTGCCCGCACCGGGGCAAGTGAGCCGGCTCACTCCGGCTTCTGCATCGCCTTCTGGTGCCGTTCGATGAACTCCTGGTAGGTGTCGATGCCGCGCAGCTGCAGGATGGTGTTGCGCACCGCCGCCTCCACCAGCACCGCCAGGTTGCGGCCCGCGTCCACCGCGATCACCGCCTTGCGCACCGGCACGTCGAGGATGTCCTCGTACAGCGGTTCGTAGGGCAGGCGCTCGAACTCGCGCTCCATCGTCTCCTTGCGCACCAGGTGGACGATCAGCTTCAGGCGCATCTTCCGCCGCACCGCGGTCTCGCCGAAGATCGCCTTGATGTCCAGCAGCCCGATGCCGCGCACCTCGAGCAGGTTGAGCAGCAGCTCGGGGCAGCGGCCTTCCAGCGAGGTCTGCGACACGCGGTACAGGTCGACCGCGTCGTCGGCCACCAGGCCGTGACCGCGCGAAATCAGCTCCAGCCCGAGTTCGCTCTTGCCCAGGCCGGACTCACCCGTCAGCAGCACGCCCAGGCCGAGGATGTCCATGAACACGCCGTGGCGGGTGGTGCGCTCGGCGAAGTGCTGGCTGAGGTAGCCGCGCACCACGTCGATCACGTGGCCGGCCGATTCGGCGGTGGAGAACAGCGGGATGTCGGCGCGGTCGCACATCGCGACCAGCTTGTCCGGCGGCACCTGGCCGTCGGCCACGATCAGCACCGGCGGCTCGAGCGTGACGATGCGCGAGATGCGGCGCTCGGCCACCTCGGGCGTGGCCTCGCCGAGGTAGGCCACCTCGCGCCGGCCGACGATCTGCACCCGGTAGGGGTGGATGTAGTTGAGGTAGCCGACCAGGTCGGCCGCCGACTGCGCGTTGCGCACCGCGGCCTCGTCGAAGCGCCGCTCCGGATGGGCATGACCGGCGATCCATTCCCACTGGAGCGCCTCCCGGTGCTCCTCGAACAGCGCCTCGGCGCTGATGACGGTGGGCTTCACTGCGCGGCTGTCAGGCGACCGACTTGAGCGGCTCCCAGTTGGCGATCAGCTCGTGCACCTTGGCGGCATCGCCTTCGGTCTTGAGACGTTCGCGCAACTCGCGGTCGGACAGCATTTCCGCGATCTCGGAGAGGATCTCCAGGTGCCGCTGCGTCGCCGCCTCGGGCACCAGCAGGAAGATCAGCAGCACCACCGGCTCGTCGTCCGGCGCATCGAAGGGGATGGGCTGCTGCACGCGCAGCACCGCCGCCAGCGGGTTCTTCAGGCCCTTGATGCGGCCGTGCGGGATGGCCACGCCGTGGCCCAGGCCGGTCGAGCCGAGGCGCTCGCGTGCGAACAGGTTGTCGGCCACCGTGGCGCGCGCGATCGCGTGCTGGTTCTCGAACAGCAGGCCGGCCTGCTCGAAGGCCCTCTTCTTGCTCGTGGCATCGACATCCACGAGCACGTTGCTGGGCGGCAGGATGGCGGCGAGACGGTTCATCGTGGGAACGAGTCGGGAGCCGGGGCTCGTGGCGGCCGACGGGTTGTCGACCGGGCCTTGAATTATGGAGTCGCCTCTTGCCGATGGGTTCAACTGGAGGGGGGCGACGAGAAGCATTCTGCACTTGGTGCTGCGTCGCAGCAACGGTCCCCGCCCCCCGGCTCGCGGGCCGGACAGACAAAAAGCGGCCCAGGGGCCGCTTTCTCAGGGTGAGCCCGGATCAGGGCGCCGGGGCGTCGATCCGCTTGGCGGCGAGATGATGATGGTCCTGAAGCTTGTCCTTGTGGCGGCAGACCTGCCGGTCGAGCTTGTCCATCAGCTGGTCGATGGCAGCGTACAGGTCCTCGTGCGACTGCTCGACGAAGATGTCCTTGCCCTTGACATGCAGCGTCACCTCGGCCTTCTGCCTTCGTTCCTTCTCCTTCAGCTTTTCCACCGTCAGCAGCACGTTGACATCCACCACCTGGTCGAAATGTCGCGTGACCCGTTCCAGCTTCGTGAGCACGTACTCACGCAATGCGGGGGTCACCTCGAGGTGATGTCCGCTGATCGTCAGGTTCATCGAGGACTCCTTTCGCGGGGGAAGAAAGCGCGGGGGATGCAGGGGAATGAGGAGCGGGGCGGGGGCGGGTCTCGGGCCTGCCCGCGGCGGGGTAGGCGAGGCCAGTGTGCCGGCTAACCCTCGGGGTGACAAGCGGGAGACACCAACCGTCACGGTGCAATAATGCGCGCTGGTCCCCTTGCGGAGATGTTGTTGGACAGCAGCCCTACGCGGTGACCGTCCGCTCCCGGCAGGCCGCCTGCGCTGGCGGCCCCGGCCTGGAGTGAGGCGGTTCCCGGCCCTTCACCAGCCCACCGTTGCACCCAGGTCCGCCGGCGCGCCTCGCGCCGGCCTGCCGACGGAGCCTCCATGCTGAACGTCTTCACGCTGGCCAACGGCCGGTTGTTCCAGGAAGAGATCGAGAGCCTCGACGCGCTCGCCGGCCTGAAGCCGATCTGGGTCGACCTGGACGCGCCCACGCCGGAGGAGAAGGGCTGGATCTCGCAGCACTTCGGCCTGACCATCCCGCAGGACGTGGTCGACGACGACCTGGAGGAGTCCGCCCGCTTCTACGAAGAGGACAACGGCGAGCTGCACATCCGCTCCGACTTCCTGATCGACGACGAGGAGCGCTCGCGCAACGTGCGCGTGGCCTTCATCCTGTTCAAGAACGTGCTGTTCTCGGTGCACGGCGAGGACCTGCCGGTGTTCCGCCTGCTGCGCCTGCGGGCGCGCCGCATCCCGGCGCTGATCGAGGATGCCAAGGACGTGCTGCTCAAGCTCTACGACGCCGACGCCGAGTACAGCGCCGATGCGCTCGAGGGCGTGTACGACAGCCTGGAGGCGGTCAGCGCGCGCGTGCTCAAGCAGGACGTGAACGACCAGGTGGCCGGCGAGGCGCTCGCCGCCATCGCGCGCGAGGAAGACCTGAACGGGCGTATCCGCCGCAACGTGATGGACACGCGCCGCGCGGTCAGCTTCATGATGCGCAGCCGGCTGCTGAATGCCGAGCAGTTCGAGGAGGCGCGCCAGATCCTGCGCGACATCGACTCGCTCGACTCGCACACCACCTTCCTGTTCG
This sequence comes from Piscinibacter caeni, assembly GCA_003265685.1. Classification (GTDB taxonomy): domain Bacteria; phylum Pseudomonadota; class Gammaproteobacteria; order Burkholderiales; family Burkholderiaceae_C; genus Piscinibacter; species Piscinibacter caeni. Next base: position 60,758 of record QJOU01000019.1, read on the forward strand.
ACAAGATCAACTTCCTGATGAACGCCACGGTCGGCTTCATCAACATCAACCAGAACAAGATCATCAAGATCTTCTCGGTGGCCAGCGTCGCGCTGCTGCCGCCGACGCTGATCGCCAGCATCTACGGCATGAACTTCCAGGCCATGCCGGAGCTGAACTGGCGCTTCGGCTACCCGTTCGCGCTGGCGCTGATGATCGCCTCGGTGGCCGCGCCGTTCATCTACTTCCGGCGCAAGGGCTGGCTGCGCTGACCTCGGCAGGTCAGGCGTTCGCGCGCCGTTTCAGCCAGCGCATCAGTGCGCCCACCGCGGGCAGCTTCTCGTACAGCTCCTCCGCCGCGTCCCAGTAGTCGCGGTGCAGGGCCACGAGCCCGTGGGCGTCGAAGCGGACATGCGACGCGCCGCGCACCACCTGCTCGCCGCGGGCGAAGCGGCGGAAGCGGAACAGGAAGTCCCAGGTCAGGAAGCACTGGTCGCCCTGCACCAGGATGTCGTGCACCACGAAGCGGGGCGCATCGAGCGCCTCGAACATGTGGGCGAACACGCGCTGGATCGCGGCCACGCCCTGCACCTCGTTGAACGGATCCTTGAAGCGCGCGTCCGCGGCGTAGTAGCGCGGCAGGCGCACCACGTCGCCGGGCGACAGCGCCTCGAAGAAGTCGACCAGGCGCGCGACGCGCGCATCGGGGTGGCGCTGGCTCACAGACCGGTGGCGCGGCGGATCGCCTTGAAGTAGAGCGTGTCGCCCACGTGGCTGAGCGCCTTCAGCCACAGCGTGAAGCGCTTCGGGAAGTGGATCTCGAAGCGGCCCGCCTCCCAGCCGCGCACGATCTCCGCGGCGGCCTGTGCCGGCGAGATCAGCGCCGGCATCGTGAAGTGGTTCTGCGAGGTCAGCGGCGTCTCGACGAAGCCCGGGTTGACCACCGACACACCCACGCCCTGAGGCTGCAGGTCGAAGTACAGCGTCTGCGCGAGGTTGATCAGCGCCGCCTTGGTCGGCCCGTAGGCCAGCGAGTTGGGCAGGCCGCGGTAGCCGGCCACGCTGGCCACCAGGCTCAGGTGGCCGGCCTTCTGGCGCAGCAGGTGCGGCAGCACCGCGTCGAGCAGGTGCAGCGCGCCGACGTAGTTGACCTGCTGGTGGCGGATCGCGTCGTCGAGGTCGAACGCGGTCGCGCGCATCGCGTTGTAGTGGCCGGCGCAGTAGACCGCCATGTCGAGCCGGCCGAAGCGCTGCACGATCTCGTCTGCCGCGGCGCGCATCGCGGCGCGGTCGGTCGCGTCCAGCGGCAGCGCCAGGCTGCCGGCATGCTGGTGCGCAAAGGCCTGGATGGTGGCGCCGCTGCGCGCCGAGACCACCACCACCGCGCCGCGCTGGTGCAGCAGCTCGGCGGTGGCGCGGCCGATGCCGGTCGAGGCGCCGACCAGCCACACCACGCGGCCGCTCCAGTCCTCGATGCGGGAATTCAGGGGCATGCGCATCTTTCAGGGTTTGGTGAAGGCGAGCGTCACCTCGCCGAGGCGGATGCCGAACTTGCTCATCACCGCCTTGTTGAGCATGACCTTGTCGTCGACCAGGAACATCCAGTCGTCGAACTGCACGTCGTAGACCTTGCCGTCCACCGGCAGGCGCAGCGTGTAGGCCCACTGGAAGGCGTTGCCCGCCGCCTGGCCTTGCGCGGTGCCGACCACGTCGTCGGCGGTGCCGGTGTAGCGGCCGTCCGGCAACTTCTTCAGGCGCCAGATGCGGCGCTGCGTGCTGCCGTCGCTGTAGGTGAAGGCCTCGTCGAGCACGCCCTCGTCGCCTGTCCACGTGCAGTCCATGCGCACGGTGAAGCGGCGCACCACCTTGCCGGAGCGGTCGGTGAAGATGCCGTGGGCCAGCACCAGGCCGTTGAAGTAGCGCTCGAGCGCGAGCACGGGCTTCTCGGCGGCGTAGTCGGCCGGGGTCGGCGCGGAGGCACAGCCGGCCAGCAGGGCGGACGCGGCAGCGGCCGCGAGGAACAGGCGTCGGTGGTTCATCGTTCGCGCCCCGGGCGGATCCAGAGCAGGTAGAGCAGCGCGGCCGCGCCGAGCTTGAGGGCGCAGGGCAGCAGCGCGTAGGCCAGCGTGAGCGAGTCGAGCGCGGCGGTGTCGCGGCTGCCCGGCGCATAGCCGAGGGCCTGCAGCGCCGGCAGCGCCAGGCCGGCGGCCAGCGCGAGGTTGAGCTTGGTGGCGAAGTTCCACCAGCCGAAGTAGGCGCCCTCGGCGCGCCCGGCGTGGCCGGCACGCTGCACCACGCCGGCCAGCAGTGCCGCCGGCAGCGTGAGGTCCGCGCCCAGCGCGATGCCGCTGCCGATGCACACCGCGGCGTAGGCGAGCGTGTCACCGCGGCCGAGCGCGCCGGCCCAGGCGAACACCGCGATCGCCAGCAGCATGCCGGCGAGCCAGCTGCGCGCCAGCCCGAGCCGCTTCACGAGCCGCACCCAGAGTGGAATCGACAATGCCGCGGCGGCGAAGTAGGCGGCCAGGAACAGCGGCTCCCAGGCCGGCGCCTCGAGCCGGTCGCGGATGAAGAACAGCACCAGCGTGGCCGGCACCGCCCCGGCGATGCCGTTGACAAGGTAGACCGCGAGCAGCCGGCGGAAGTCGCCCGACGCGAACGGCAGGCCCATCGACGTGCCGGACGTGCCGGCCCCGCCGGGCGCCGCGGCTGGCGGCTGCGGTGCCCGTGCCAGCGCGGCCAGGGCGGCCAGCAACAGCAGCGCGAACAGCAGCGTGCTCGCTTCCAGCCCGGCCAGCGCGGGCAGCAGGCTGGCCAGCAGCACGCCGACCAGCGCCAGGCCCTCGCGCCAGGCGACGATGCCCGCGCGGCCGGTGGCGTCGCCGCCGAGCCGGGCGCCCCAGGCCTGGTGGATCACACTGACCACGCTGTAGGCGAGGTAGGTGACGGCCAGTGCGCCGGCGCACCAGGCCAGCAGCGCCGAGGTGCCGGTGACCACGGGGAAGAACAGGGCCCGGAAGCCGAGCGCCAGCAGCACCGCCGCGGCCGCGGCCGCCAGCCAGGCGTGCCGCGCCGAGCGGGCGAACAGCGCGTCGGCGGCCCGGCCGATCAGCGGGTCGGCCACCGCGTCGAGTACGCGCGCGCCCAGCAGCACCGCACCGAGCGCGGCCAGCGGCACGCCGAACTGCGTCGCGTAGTGGTTCGGCAGGATCACGTACAGCGGCAGCGCAACGAAGGCCAGCGGCAGGCCCGGCGCCCCGTAGGCGAGGCCGTCGCGCCAGGTCGACCGGGCGAGCGGCACGGCCAGGCTGCTCACGATCGAGTGCCCGAGCCGCCCAGCAGCGCCAGGCGCAGCCCCGGCTCCGAGGTCTGCGGGCCGAGCCAGATGGCGAAGAAGCGGCGCGCGAACTCGGCATCGCGCACCTCGCCGCGCAGGCGGCCGTTGACGAAGAAGCGCGCTGCCTCGAGCGGCTTGTGCACGCCGGTGATGCGGTCGCCCTTGGCCACGTCCGGGAACATGCGCTTCATCTCGTCGAGCCAGCGCTCCTGCAGCGCGTCGTCGACATTGCCCAGGCGCTTCATCTCCTCCAGGCTGCGTTCAGCGATCAGCCGGCCATACAGCGTGCGGGCGTACTCGAGCTCGAGCGCGAAGGGCTGCTGCTCGAAGCGCGCCGCGTCGAAGCCCTCGCGCACCCACAAGCGCGCGTCGTAGACCTGCAGCCCGAAGAAGGTGAGCCGGCCGCTGCCCTGCAGCCGTGCGCCCGGCAGTTCGGCCGCCACCTCGGCGGGCACGGCGGCGGGCGTCGTGCGGCGCGCCTGGGCCGCGAGCGGCGCCAGCGCCAGTCCGCCCAGTCCGCCCAGTCTGATCAGGCAGGCACGTCGCGTGACCATGGCCGGCTCAGTCGCGCTGCAGCGTGAACTGCACGACGCTGGTGTTGCCGGTCGCGAAGGCCGCCTCGCAGTAGGCGAGGTAGAACTCCCAGATGCGCAGGAAGCGGGTGTCGAAGCCGAGCGCCCGCACGCGGGTTTCCTCGGCGAGGAAACGCTCGCGCCAGCGGCGCAGCGTCTCGGCATAGTCGAGGCCGAACTCGAACTCGTCGACCACCCGCAGCCCGGCCTGCCCGGCCGCCGCGCGGAAGGCGCTGCGGCTGGGCAGCAGGCCGCCGGGGAAGATGTACTGCTGGATGAAGTCGGTCGACTTCACGTAGCGCTCGAACAGGTCGTCGCGGATCGTGATGCTCTGGATGCAGGCGCGCCCGCCCGGCTTGAGCTGCCGCTGCACGGTGGCGAAGAAGCCCGGCCAGTACTCGCGCCCGACGGCCTCGAACATCTCGATCGAGGCGATCGCGTCGTAGGGGCCGTCGGCGATGTCGCGGTAGTCCTGGTAGCGCAGGTCCGGCGCCGGCTCGAGCGCGGCGACGCGCTCGCGCGCCCAGGCGAGCTGCTCGGTCGAGATCGTCACGCCGGTGACCCGCGCGCCGACGTCGCGTGCCGCCGCCTCGGCCAGCGCGCCCCAGCCGCAGCCGATCTCGAGCAGGCGCTGCCCCGGCTGCACGCCGCACTGGCGCAGCGCGCGGCGCACCTTCGCATGCTGCGCGGCCACCATGTCACCCGAGCGGTCGCCCTCGAACCAGGCGCTGCTGTAGTTCATCGTCGGGTCGAGCCAGAGGCGGTAGAACGGGTTGCCCAGGTCGTAGTGGGCGTGGATGTTCTTGCGGCTGCCGCCGCGCGAGTTGCGGTTGAACAGGTGCTTGACGCGGTACAGCAGCGAACCCCACCAACTGCCGTAGATCACCTGCTCGACGGCGTCGCGGTTGGCGACGAACAGGGTCAGCAGCGTGGTCAGGTCCGGCGAGGTCCAGTCGCCGGCGATGTAGCTCTCGGCGAAGCCGATGTCGCCGGACTTCAGCGCCGCCGTGCAGACCTTCCAGTTGCGCAGCCGGATCGCCGCGCGCGGCTCGCCCTCGCGCAAGGTGCCGAAGTGCAGGCTGCCGCCGTCGGGCAGCTGCACGTCCAGGCTGCCGTGACGCAGGCCACGCAGCAGGTGGAACACGGCCCGCGCCGCGGGCGGTGCCGACTCGGGCAGGGTCGGCGGGGCGACGCTGGTGATGCTGTTCATGAGGACGGCTCAGCGGGTGACGAATTGCCCGGGGGCGGGCGGCTTGGAGAAGAAGGGCACGCGCTTGACCCACAGCCGCAGCGCCTGCCAGTGAATGCGCGCGACCACGCCGAGGGTCATCAGCGGCATGCCGAAGAAGGCCTCTCGAACGCGCGCCGGCGTGAGCGGCGCGAGCGCGCCGGAGACGCTGGTCTGCAGCAGCGCGCCGGCGCCGTCGTGGTGGTCGACCCGCGCCACCGTGCGCTCGCGCGTGCGCATGAAGCGGAAGCGGTAGTCGCCCTCGACCGAGCAGAACGGCGAGACGTGGAACACCTTGGCCGCGCGCAGCTCGCGCCCGTAGCCGAGCTGCGCGCCCTGCAGCAGGTAGCAGTGGCGCTCGCCGAAGGTGTTGTTGACCTCGGCGACGATGGCCGCGAGCGAGCCGTCGGTGCGCTCGCAGTACCAGAAGCTCACCGGCTTGAACGCGTAGCCGAGCACGCGCGGGTAGGTGTGCAGCCAGACCTCGCCGTCGGCGTCGTGCACGCCCTCGCGCTGCAGAAGCTCGTCGAGCCAGGCGAGGCAGTCGGCGCGGCCGTCGCCGTGGTCGCGGTCGTGGAAGCTGACCAGCGCAGCGCGGTTGCGCGCCAGCGCCGCATGCGGCTGGACGCGCAGTCTCCGCATCGGCAGCAGCAGGAACCAGGTCGGGTAGGCGAAGCGGTTCAGCGCCGGGCGCAGGCGCGCGTGGCGCACCTGCCCGATGCCGAGCTGCGGTTCGGCCAGCGGCGCGACCGCGCTCACGCCGCCTCCCGCTGCGCGCCGATCACGCCGCGGCCGCGCAGGCCCTCGAGCACCGCGAGCGAGGAGCGCAGCCCGTCCTCGTGGAAGCCGTAGCGTGTCCAGGCGCCGCAGAACCAGGTGTGCGCGATGCCCTGGATCTGCGGCACGCGCTTCTGCGCCTCGATCGCGGCGAGGTCGAACACCGGGTGGTCGTACTGCCACTCGCCGACGATGCGGGCGGGGTCGATGGTCGTCGTCGGGTTGAGCGACACGAGCACCGGCGTCGAGAACGGCAGCGGCTGCAGCCGGTTGAGCAGGTAGTGCAGGCACACTGCCGCCTGCTCGCGCGAGTCGTCGGCCGCGCGCTGGTAGTTCCAGGCCGCCCAGGCCGGGCGGCGCTGCGGCAGCACGCGCGCGTCGGTGTGCAGCACGGCCCGGTTGGGCTGGAAGCGGATCGCGCCGAGCACGGCCCGTTCGGCCTCGCTCGCATCGGCCAGCAGCGCCAGGGCCTGGTCGGTGTGGCAGGCGAGCACGAGCTCGTCGAAGCGCTCCTCGCCGCGATCGGTGGCGACCCACACGCCCGCCGCGCCGCTGCCCGGCGGCACGCGCCGCACCCGCCGCACCGGCGTGCGCAGGCGCGCATCCGGCAGCGCGGCGACGATCTTCTCGACGTACTGGCGCGCGCCGCCGCGCACGGTGAACCAGCGCGGCCGGTTCGCCACCTGGATCAGCCCGTGGTTGTGGCAGAAGCGGATCATCGTGGCCACCGGGAAGCGCAGCATCTGGTCGGTCGGACAGGACCAGATGCAGCCCAGCATCGGCAGCAGGTACCAGTCGCGAAACGCGGCGCCGAAGCGCTGGCGCGCCAGGAAGTCGCCCAGCGGCGCGGCGAGTTCCTCCTCGCGGCCGGCGGCCGCGATGGCGCTGGCCACGCGGTTGAAGCGCAGCAGGTCGGCGAGCATGCCCCAGAAGCGCGGCCGCAGCAGGTTGCGCTTCTGCGCGAACACGGTCGCCAGGTCCGAGCCGCTCCATTCGAGGCCGTGCCCGGGGACCTGGACCGAGAACGACATGTCCGAGGGCGCCAACGCGATGCCCAGTTCGGCGAACAGCGCCAGCAGGTTCGGGTAGGTGCGTTCGTTGAGCACCAGGAAGCCGGTGTCGACCCCGTGGGTCACGCCGTCGAGCGTGACGTCGACGGTGTGGGTGTGGCCGCCGAACCAGTCGCCCGCCTCGAACAGCGTCACCTGGGCCTGGCCGCGCAGGCCGTGGGCAACCCCCAGCCCGGCAATGCCGGAGCCGACGACGGCTATGCGGCGCATCGCGCGCCCCGAATGGCCGGGCCGAAGCCGCGCGGGGCGGCTTCGGTCGGGAGGAAGAATGCTGCGGAGCGCCCCCGGGCGAAGGAGGGAGGAGGGAGGGAGGAGGAGAACCGCCCGGGGATTTCAGCCTGCCGAAGCAGGAGGCTCCGCAACAGAAAACTTGCCTGGCCGGCGCTTCGAGACCCCGGCCACGCAGCGTTGGACCCGCTCTTGGCGGCAAGTTCCCTGCCGTTCGCGGGCATTGGTGCCGAGAAGGTCTCGAAATGCATCTGACTGGTCTGCTTAAACTGATCAGTCTTCATCATAACCGATCGGTATTCACTTTGCATCGAGTAGTTTTTCGATGCGCGCTGCAAAGGCCGCATCGCTCGGATCCACGTCGCTCGGGAAGGAGGCGACCGCCTGGCCGTCGCGTGCCACCAGGTATTTGTGGAAGTTCCAGCGCGGCGCCTGGCCGGTGCGCCGGGCCAGTTCGCCGAACAGCGGGTTCTGCGCCGAGCCGGCTGCGGCGGCCACGCGCGTCTTGGCGAACATCGGGAAGCGAACGCCGTAGGTGTTCTCGCAGAACTCGGCGATCTGCTTGGCGTCGCCTGGCTCCTGGCTGCCGAAGTCGTTGGACGGAAAACCGAGCACCACCAGGCCACGGCTCCGGTAGCGGTCGTACAAGGCCTCGAGCGACTTGTACTGCGGCGTGTAGCCGCAGAAACTGGCCGTGTTCACGACCAGCAGCACCCGGCCGGCGTATTGGCAGAGGTCCTGCGGCTTCTCGTCCTGCAGGCGCGGGAACTGGCGCGCCAGCAACGACGGGCATTCGGCCGGGGCCGCCGAGGCCGCGGGTGCGGCCACCATCGCCAGGCCCGCCAGCACGAGGTAGAGAGCTGTCTTCATGCAGTTGATACTAAGCGGTACACTACAAGACTGCAAGGTCACGTCTTGGACAAAAGAGGTTTCCCATGAAGGCCGGAACCGTTTCGCCGGACCTGCCGATGACGATCGCCGCCGTCGAGCGCGACACCGGCATCGGCAAGGACACCTTGCGCGCCTGGGAGCGCCGCTACGGCTTCCCGCAGCCTGCGCGCAGCGACTCCGGCGAGCGCCTGTACCCGGCCGAGCAGGTGCACAAGCTGCGCCTGCTCAAGCGCCTGGTCGAGCGCGGCGGCCGACCCGGGCAGCTGGCGCGCCTGGACATCGCGGCGCTGGTCGCCCTGCAGGACGAGGCCACCGCCGCCACGCCGCGGCGCGCCGGCACCGACGGCTTCCTGGAGCTGATCCGCGCGCACGACGTGGCCGCTCTGCGGCGCCGCCTGCGCGAGCGGCGCAGCCGCCTCGGGCTGGCCCGCTTCGTCACCGAACTGGTCGCGCCGCTGAATACGCAGGTCGGCGAGGCCTGGATGCGCGGCCAGCTGCAGGTGTTCGAGGAGCACCTGTACACGGAGTCGATCCAGCTGGTGCTGCGCGAGGCGCTGGCCGCGCTGCCGGCGGGCCGTGCGGTCGACCGGCCGCGCGTGCTGCTGACCACCTTTCCCGGCGAGCCGCACGGCCTCGGGCTGCTGATGGCCGAGGCCATGTTCATGCTCGACGGTGCCGCGGTCACCTCGCTGGGCGTGGCCACCCCGCTGTGGGACATCGTGCTGGCAGCCCAGGCGCTGTCGGCCGACATCGTGGCGCTCAGCTTCAGCGGCTGCATGAACCCGGGCCAGGTGGTGGACGGGCTCGGCGAGCTGCGCAGCCGCCTGCCGGCGCGCATGGCGCTGTGGGCCGGCGGCGCCGCGCCGGTGCTGCACCGCTGCCCGGTGACCGGCGTGACCGCCATCGCCGAGCTGGCGCAGATCGGTGCCGGCCTGCAGCGCTGGCGGCAGGCCGCGGCAAGGCCCTGAGGCGCGGCAGGACGGGTCGTCGCGCCGTCACGAGCCGACCCTAGAATCGGCGTGGAGACGAGGCCGGCCATGATCTACCCAGAACTCTTCAAGCAGCTCGAAGCGGTCCGCTGGAGCATGGACAAGGACATCCCCTGGGATCAGTTCGACGCCAGCAAGCTCAGCGACGAGCAGGCCCAGACGATCAAGATGAACGCCATCACCGAGTGGGCGGCGCTACCGGCCACCGAGATGTTCCTGCGCGACAACCGCGACGACAGCGACTTCTCCGCCTTCATGAGCGTCTGGTTCTTCGAGGAGCAGAAGCACTCGCTGGTGCTGATGGAGTACCTGCGCCGCTTCCGTCCCGACCTCGTGCCCACCGAGGCCGAGTTGCACGAGGTGCGCTTCGAGTTCGACCCTGCGCCCGCGCTCGAGACGCTGATGCTGCACTTCTGCGGCGAGATCCGCCTGAACCACTGGTACCGGCGCGCCGCCGAGTGGCACAGCGAACCGGTCATCAAGGCGATCTACGAGACGCTCGCGCGCGACGAGGCGCGCCACGGCGGTGCCTACCTGCGCTACATGAAGCGCGCGCTGCAGCGCTTCGGCGACGAGGCACGCGCGGCCTTCGCCAAGGTCGGCGTGCTGATGGCCAGCGCGCGCCGCACCGCGCAGGCGCTGCACCCGACCAACCTGCACGTCAACGTCAAGCTGTTCCCGCGCGACACGGTGCAGAGCCGGCTGCCGAATCCCGAATGGCTCGAGCAGTGGCTGGACAAGCAGATCCAGTTCGATGCTGTGTGGGAGACCAAGGTGGTCGAACGCATCCTGCACAACATGAGCCTGCTGATGGAGCGCAGCTTCGCGAGCGTGCAGGAGCTGAACCGCTTCCGCAAGGAAGTCACCGCCAAGCTCGGCTCCGCGCCCGGGGCGCAACCGGCTTGAGCGCCGAGCCGGCCTTTCTCGCCAAGCTCTGCCCGCGTGGCGAACTGGCGGGGCGCATCGCCGCGCTGCCGAAGCCGGTGGTGTTCACCAACGGCGTGTTCGACATCCTGCACCGCGGCCATGTCAGCTACCTGGCGCAGGCGCGCGCGCTCGGCGCGAGCCTGGTGATCGGGCTGAACAGCGACGCCTCGGCGCGCGGGCTCGGCAAGGGCCCCGACCGCCCGCTCAACCACGAGGCCGACCGCGCCTGCGTGCTGGCGGCGCTCGAGAGCGTCAGCCTCGTCACGCTGTTCGACGAGCCGACCCCGGTGGCGCTGCTCGAGCTGGTGCGTCCGCAGGTCTACGTCAAGGGCGGCGACTACGACATCGAGACGCTCGAGGAGACCCGGCGCGTGCGCTCCTGGGGCGGACGCGCCGTGGCGCTGCCCTTCGTCGGCGGCTTCTCGACCACCGCGCTGGTGCGCCGCATCCGCGGCTGACTCACTTCCGGTTCACGAGCACGATGCCCGCGGCCACCGCCGCCAGGGCCACCAGCAGCCGGGCCGTGACCGGCTCGCCGAGCAGCAGCGCGCCCAGCAGCAGGCCGAACACCGGCGTCAGCAGCGTGAACGACGCGAGCCGCGTGGCCGGGTAGTGGCGCACCAGCCAGAACCACAGCAGGTAGCTGGCGAAGGTGACCACCACGACCTGGAAGAACAGCGAGACCCAGGTCAGCGCCGACAGGCGTGGCGCCCAGGGCTGGCCGACCAGCAGCGCGGCCACGCCCAGCGCCAGGCCCGAGATCGCCAGTTGGTAGAGCAGCGTCTTTTCGGCCGAGGCGCTGGCCAGCCGGCTGCCGCGGATCGCCAGCGTCGTGGCGCCCCACAGCACGCCGGCGGCCACGCCGAGGGCGTCGCCGAGCCACTGGCGCTCACCCGCCGCCGGGCGGCTGAAGCCTTCGGCGAAGCCCCAGGCGACGCCGCCGAAGGCGATCGCCAGGCCGGCCAGCTGCAGCGGCGTCAGCCGCTCCGAGCGCGCGATGAAGGGCATGCCGAGCGCGACGACGAACGGCGAGATGTAGATGAACACCGCCATGCGCGAGGCGGTGGTGTATTGCAGCCCGACGAAGATGCAGCCGAACTCGGCGGCGAACAGCAGCCCGGCGAGCAGCCCGCCGGGCAGCGAGCCGTCGCGCTCGAAGAGGGCGATGCCGCGCGCGCGCGCCCACAGCGCCACCAGCGCGGCACCGCCGAGCGAGCGCAGCGCAGCCTGGGCCAGCGGCGGCACCTCGGCGATCGCAACCTTGGCGGCCACCTGGTTCAGGCCCCACAGGAAGCAGCAGAAGACGAGCAGCGTGACGGCGCGGCCGTCGAGGCGGGTATGGCGATCAGTCATGCGGGCGGTTCGGGAGCAGGCTGGCGAGCAGGCCACACAACACGCCCGCGACGAGGCCGGTGGCATGCGCGATCGGCGCGATCGGGATGTCCCAGCCGGTGCGGTATTGCAGCACGGCGCCGCCCGGGTCCTCCCCCAGGACCTTCACCAGCAGGCCGGCCAGCAGCGCCGCGCCGACCAGGCGGCGCCGGCCGCGGCCGGCCACCACGAGGTGCAGCGCGGCGACCGCCACGCCGGCGTGCAGCACGCCCGAGAGCCCGCCGAAGTGCGCCAGCTCGGGGCGCAGCAGCAGGCCGAACTGCGTCAGCGGCCAGGCCACGAGCCAGGCCGCGGCGCTGCGCGGCGGCAGTTCGGCCTGCACGCCGAGCGCCGCCACCAGCGCGGTGCCGGCCAGGTTGGCCCCCAGGTGCAGCGCGCTGTAGTGCACGGCGGCGGCGCTGAACGCACGCCAGGGTTCGCGGGCGGCCAGCGCCGGCTGCCACTCGAGGCGTCCGGCCGGCAGGGCCCAGGCCAGCAGCGAACCGGCGGCCAGCAGCAGCGCGAGCGCGAGCCAGGCGCGCGCGCCGGGGCGCGCCGGGATCAATCGAACACCGCGTGCCAGAGCGCCAGCACGGCGTCGCGGTGCACGGCCAGCGTGGCCGGGTCGACCTGCGTGGGCTGCTCGTCCAGGCGTGCCTTGTGCTGAGCGCGGCGCAGCTCGCGGTAGGCGTCGGCCGCGTGCGTGCCGACATGGTCGGGCAGCAGCCCGGCATCCTGGGCGCGCTGCAGCAGCGCGATGTTGCCCTTGTTGTCGAGCAGCTCGGGATGCTCCGCGCTGTGCGCGAGCACCAGGAACTGCACCGCGAACTCGACGTCGACCATGCCGCCCGGGCTGTGCTTGACGTCGAAGCGCCCGGCCGGCACCGGGCGCGCGGCACGCAGCTTCTCGCGCATCGCCTGCACCTCCTGGCGCAGCGCGTGCGCGTCGCGCTGCGCGGCCAGCACGGCGCGCCGCACCGCCTCGAAGCGCGGCTCGAGCTCGGGCAGCCCGGCACACCAGCGTGCGCGTGTCAGCGCCTGGTGCTCCCAGGTCCACGCGGTGTTGCTGCCGCGGCCGGTCTGGTACTTCTCGAACGCGGCCATCGAGGTGACCAGCATGCCGGAGTTGCCGTTGGGCCGCAGCGCGGTGTCGATGTCGAACAACTCGCCGGCCGGCGTGCGCAGCGTCAACCAGCTGATCAGCTTGCGCACGAAGGCGCTGTAGGCCTCGGGGGCGCGCTCGTCCTCGTCGTCGAACAGGAACACGAGGTCGAGGTCGCTGCCGTAGCCGAGCTCCTTGCCGCCCAGCTTGCCGTAGGCGATCACCGCGAAGCGCGGATCGGGCCGGTGCGCCTGCTTCAGGTGCTTCCAGGTCCACAGCAGCGTGCGGTGCAGCGTGGCGTCGGCCAGCGCCGACAGCTCGTCGGCCACCTGCTCGACCGTGATGCGGCTCTCGACGTCGCGCACCAGGGTGCGGAACACCTCGGCGTGGTGGGCCCGGCGCAGCGTGTCGAGCAGCGACTCGGGGTCGGCCTGGCCGGAGCGCTCCCAGGCCTGGTGGCGCTGCTCGAGCTCGGCCTCGAACTCGGCCGCGTCGAAGCCGCTGTGCAGCAGCCGCTCGTCAGCCAGCTCGTCGATCACGCCGGGGTGGCGCATCAGGTAGCGCATCGGCCAGCGCGCCAGGCCGAGCAGGCGCAGCAGCCGCTGCTGCACCTCGGGCCGCTCGACCAGCAGCGCCAGGTAGCTCTCGCGCCGCAGCAGCGGCTCGAGCCAGTCGATGAAGCGCACCGCCGCCTCTTGCGTGCAGTCGCCCTGGCGCGCGGACGCGGCGGCGCGGGCGATCAGCCGGCCCAGGCGGGCCTTGCTCTCCTCGCGCAGCGAGCGGATCTTGGCGTGGCCGCACAGCGGGCGCACCCGCTCGGCCAGCTCGGCCGGCAGCTGCTCGAGGAAGCTGTCGCTGTCCAGCGGCACGGGCGGCGCGCCGCAGGGCTTGCAGCCGCCGTTGCCGTTGCAGCTGCCGGCCGGCGTGCGGCCGTCGTGCAGCAGCGCGTCGAACTCGAGCGCGACGAACTCGCGGATCTCGCCCAGCTTGTCGAGCAGCTCGCAGGCGTCGGCGCGGCAGGTCAGGCCCAGGCTGCGCGCGATCCAGTTCAGGTCGCCGTCGGCGGTGGGCAGCAGGTGGGTCTGCTGGTCGTCCAGGTACTGGATGCGGTGCTCGACGCGGCGCAGGAACGTGTAGGCCTCGGCCAGGCGCCGCGCGCTGTCGGGCTTCATCAGCCCGCCGGCGGCCAGCTTGTCGAGCGCCTTCAGCGTGGCGCGGGTGCGGATCTCGGGGAAGTGGCCGCCGCGCACCACCAGCAGCAGCTGCACGATGAACTCGATCTCGCGGATGCCGCCGCGCGAGAGCTTGACGTCGTTGGCGCGTTCGGGCCGGCCGGCGGCGCGGCGCTGTGCCTCGTCGCGCACCTTGCGGTGCAGCTGGCGCAGGCCCTCGAACACGCCGTAGTCGAGGTACTTGCGGTAGACGAAGGCGTTGATGATCGAGCGCAGCGGCAGCGGCCGGCCGGCCGCGACGCTGGCGCGCGGCGCGACCACGCGGCTCTTCAGCCAGGCGAAGCGCTCCCACTCGCGGCCCTGCGCCTGCAGGTAGTCCTCCAGCATCGAGAGGCTGACCACCGGCGGCCCGGAGTTGCCGTTCGGGCGCAGCGCCAGGTCGACGCGGAACACGAAGCCGTCTTCCGTGGTGTCGCCGATCAGCGTGTACAGGCTGCGCGCGACGCGGGCGAAGAACTCGTGCGCCGACAGCGGCTGCGCCCCGTCGGTCTGGCCGTCCTCCTCGTAGACGTAGACCAGGTCGATGTCGGAGGAGACGTTCAGCTCGCGCGCGCCGAGCTTGCCCATGCCGACGACCCAGAAGTCGATCTCGGCGCCCGATTCGCCGCGCGGCGCACCGTGGCGCGCGCGCTGGTCGGCCAGCGCCTGGGCCAGCGCCAGGTCGAGCGTGGTCTCGGCCAGCTCGGTCATCGCGAGCGTGATGTCCTGCATCGCCGCGTCGCACTCGACGTCGAGCACCGCCAGGCGCTCCAGCACCAGCTGGCGCGCGACGCGCAGCGCCGAGGGCAGCGCGCGGCCGCCGCCGCGCAGCGTCTCGATCAGGCCGACGATGGCCTCGCGCCGCGGCAGCCCCGGCGGCAGCAGCGGCAGCTCGGCGGCGTAGCGGCGCCGGATGCGCTGCACGAAGCGGCTGTGGTCGGCGCTGCAACGTGCAGTGACGTTTGCTTGCGAATCGCTGGGTGGAGTCGACGTGGAACCCATCGGGTGGCCGGCGGTCTGCTCTTACATTGACTTCCGCGGCCCGGCCGCTGCGGCCAGCGGCGACAATCCGGTGCTGCGTGGCGGCATGGGCTGGCCCGCCGCTCGCTGCACGTGTCCCTTCACCGTCATGCCCTCCACTCCCACTGCCGTTGCCGATGCCGCCCAGCGCCCCGTGGCGGCCTCCTCGCGGTGGCGGCCCGTGCGGACGCTGCTGCGCGTCGCCTCCGGTGTGTTGCTGGCAGCGGCGAGCTTATTGGTCATCGCCTGGTTGACACTGCACTGGGGGATTCTGCCGCGAATCGAGCAGTGGCGCCCGCAGATCGAGGCGCGCGCCAGTGACGCACTGGGCATTCCGGTGCGCATCGGCGCGATCACGGTGCGCTCGGGCAGCTGGGTGCCGGCCCTCGAACTGCGCGACGTGCGCCTGCTCGACGCGCAGCAGCGCCCGGCGCTGCAGCTGCCGCGCGTGGCCGCCGCGCTCTCGCCGAGCTCGCTGCTCTCGTTCGAGCTGCGCTTCGCCCAGCTGCTGGTCGAGGGGGCGCAGCTCGACATCCGGCGCGACGCCGACGGCCGCATCTTCGTCGCCGGGCTGGACCTTTCCGCCGCCGGCCGGGGCGGTGCCGACGGCGACGGCAGCGCACTGCGCGACTGGGTGTTCGAGCAGCACGAGTTCATCGTGCGCGGCGGCAGCGTGCGCTGGATCGACGAGCTGCGCCACGCGCCGCCGCTGACGCTCGCCGACGTGCAGTTCGCGCTGCGCAACGGCCTGCTGTCGCACGAGCTGCGCCTGGACGCCACGCCGCCGGCCGAATGGGGCCAGCGCTTCAGCCTGCGCGGACGCTTCCGCCAGCCGTTGCTGGCGCGTGCCGGCGACTGGCGGCGCTGGAGCGGCGACGCCTTCGCCGAGCTGCCGCACGTGGACGTGCACGAGCTGCGCCGCTACGTCCACCTGCCCTTCGATCTGGACGACGGCGAGGGGGCGCTGCGCGCCTGGGTCGAGCTGGTCGACGGCCAGCCGCGCAGCGGCACCGCCGACGTGGCGCTGCACGAGGTCGCCGTGCGCCTGGCGCCGGAGGTCGAGCCGCTCACCTTCGCGCAGGTGCAGGGCCGGGTGGTGGCGGCGCGCCAGGACGCGGGCATGACGATCGCCCTGCAGCGTTTCGCTTTCGAGACCGGCGACGGCCTGCGCTGGCCGGCCAGCGAGATGTCGCTCGCCTGGCGCCAGCGCGCCGGCCAGCCGGCCAGCGGCGGCGAGTTCCGCGCCGACCGGCTCGACCTCGCGCTGATGGCGCAGGTGGCCGGCCGCGTGCCGCTGGGCGAGGCGCTGCGCCGCCTGCTGGCTGAGCTGCAGCCGCAGGGCATCGTCAACGGCCTGGTGGCGAGCTGGGACGGGCCGCTCGACGCGCCCACGCACTACCGCGCCAAGGCCGGCTTCAGCGGCCTGGCGCTGGCGGCCAAGGCCGCCTCCGAGCCCGGCGCGGTCGGCCGGCCGGGGCTGCGCAACGCCAGCCTGCAGGTCGAGGCCAGCGAGGCCGGCGGCACGGCCCGCCTGGCGATCGACGACGGCGCGATCGAGTTCCCGGGTGTGTTCGACGTGCCGCTGATCCCGCTGAACACCCTCGCGGCCCAGCTGGCCTGGAAGATCGAGACGCCGCGCGGCGCGCTGCGCAGCCAGGTCAGCGTGCAGGTGAAGGACGGGCGCTTCGTGAATGCCGATGCGCAGGGCGAGCTGGCGGCCACCTGGCGCACCGGGCCGGGCGAGGGCTTCGGCCGCGGCGGGCGCTACCCCGGCCGGCTCGAGCTCGACGGCCGCATCGTCCAGGCCGACGCGACGCAGCTGCCGCGCTACCTGCCGCTGCAGCTGCCCGACACACGCGGCTACCTCGGCCGGGCGCTGCAGGGCGGCACGCTGCGCGACACCAGCTTCCGGGTCCACGGCGACCTGTGGGACGTGCCCTTCGTCGGCGCGCGCAGTGCGAAGGAGGGCGAATTCCGCATCGCCGGCCGGCTCGAGGACAGCACCTTCGCCTACGTGCCCGGCGAGCCGGCCGAGGGCGACCGCCCGGCCTGGGTCTCGCCCTGGCCGGCCTTCACGAAGGTGCAGGGCGAGTTCGTGATCGACCGCGGTGCGCTCGAGATCCGCGCGGCGCGCGGCCAGCTCGGCAACGTGGCGCTCGCCAACGTGCAGGGCGGCATCCGCGACATGATCGATCGGCCGGTGTTCCGCATCGACGGCCAGGCGCGCGGCCCGCTGGCGGAGATGCTGCGCTTCGTCAACACCACCCCGGTGGGCGAGTGGACCAGCCATGCGCTGGCACGCACCAGCGCGAGCGGCAACGCCGAGCTGAAGCTGGCGCTGGCGCTGCCGCTGGAAGACCTGCCGGCGAGCACGGTCAAGGGCAGCGTCACGCTGGCCGGCAACGACCTGCGCCTGGTGCCGGAGGCGCCGCTGTTCGGCGCGGCGCGCGGGCGGGTCGACTTCAGCCACCAGGGCTTCGCGGTGGTCGACGGCCGCGCGCGCGTGCTGGGCGGCGAGCTGGTGTTCGACGGTGGCTCGCAGGGCGACGGCAGCCTGCGCTTCAACGGCCAGGGCAGCGCCAGCGCCGAGGCGCTGCGCCGCGCCGAGGAGCTCGGCCCGCTGGCCCGGCTGGCCGGCCTGCTGAGCGGCCAGGCCAGCTACCGCGCGAGCCTCGGCTTCGTGCGCGGCCTGCCGGAGTTCAGCCTGACCAGCAGCCTGGCGGGGCTGGCCATCGAGCTGCCGCCGCCGCTGCGCAAGCCGGCCGAGGCGAGCCTGCCGCTGCGGGTGCAGAGCACGCTGGCGGCCGGCGAAGCGCGCGACACCCTGCGCATCGAGCTCGGCACGCTGCTGCAGGCGCAGTTCCAGCGCGATCTGTCGGGCGACACGCCGCGGGTGCTGCGCGGCGGCATCGGCCTCAACGAGGCCGCGCCCTGGCCCGAGGCCGGCGTGCACGCCAACCTCAACCTCGGCGTGCTGCGGGTCGATCCGTGGGAGAACGTGGCCGATCGGCTCTTCCCGACCAGCGCCGCGCCGGGCCCGGGAGGCGATGCCGGCGGCTACGCGCCGACCCGCGTGGCCCTGCGCGCGCAGGAGCTGCAGAGCGGCGCGCGGCGCTTCAACCGCGTCGTGGCCGGCCTGTCGCAGCAGGACGGCAGCTGGCGCGGCAACGTCGAGGCCGAGCAGCTCGGCGGCTACCTCGAGTACCGGCCGAGCCGCGCCGGCGGCGCGGCCGGGCGGGTCTACGCGCGGCTGGCGCGGCTGGCGCTGCCCAAGGGCGACGCCGAGGAGGTCGAGACCCTGCTGGACCAGCAGCAGCCCACCAGCGTGCCGGCGCTGGACATCGTGGTCGACGACTTCGAGCTGCGCGGCAAGCGGCTCGGCCGCGTGGAGATCGTCGCCGTCAACGGGGTGGCCGGCGAAGGGCGCGAGGCGGTGCGCGAATGGCGGCTCGACCGCTTCAACATCAGCACGCCCGAGGCCCAGCTGAGCGGCAAGGGCCGCTGGGCCGAGGTCGGCGGGCCCTACCTGACGGTGCCCGGCGGCGCGGCCAGCGCGCGGCGCCGCGCGGTGCTGGACTTCAAGCTCGAGGTGGCCAACGGCGGCGCGCTGCTCGAGCGCCTGGGCATGGGCCATGCGGTGCGCGGCGGCAAGGGCCAGCTGGCCGGGCAACTCTCCTGGCTCGGCTCGCCGCTGGCGCTGGACTACGGCAGCATGGGCGGCAGCATCAACGTGGCGATCGACGCCGGCCAGTTCCTCAAGGCCGAGCCGGGGGCCGCGCGGCTGCTTTCGGTGCTCAGCCTGCAGTCGCTGCCGCGCCGCCTGGCGCTGGACTTCCGCGACGTGTTCCAGGAGGGCTTCGCGTTCGACAACATCACCGGCGACGTGACGGTCGAGCAGGGCGTGGCGAAGACCAACAACCTGCGCATGCGCGGCGTGCAGGCCGTGGTGCTGATGGAAGGCAGCGCCGACATCGCGCGCGAGACGCAGGACCTGCGTGTCGTCGTCGTGCCCGAGATCAACGCCGGCACCGCCTCGCTGGCCTATGCCGCGATCAACCCGGCGCTCGGCCTGGGCACCTTCCTCGCGCAGGTGTTCCTGCGCCGGCCGCTGATCCAGGCCGGCACGCGCGAGTTCCATGTCAGCGGCTCGTGGGACGACCCCAAGGTGGAGAAGGTCGAGCGCAAGCCGGGTGACGAGGTGCCGGATGTCGACGCGGCCGCGTCCGTGCCGCGGCCGGTGCAATGAGCCGGAGCACGCCATGAAGATCGCCGCCCTGCAGATGGTCTCGACGCCGGACGTGGCACGCAACCTGGACGCGGCGCGGCGCCTGCTCGCCGAGGCGGCGGCGCAGGGCGCCCGCCTCGCCGCGCTGCCCGAGTACTTCTGCTTCATGGGCCTGAAGGACGCCGACAAGCTCGGTGTGGCCGAGCAGCCGGGCGCCGGGCCGATCCAGGCCATGCTGGCCGAGGCGGCGCGCACGCACGGGCTGTGGATCGTCGGCGGCACGCTGCCGCTGGTCAGCCCGGACCCGCAGCGTGTGCTCAACGCCTGCGGCGTGTGGGCACCGGACGGCAGCCTCGCCGCGCGCTACGACAAGATCCACCTGTTCCGCTTCGAGCGCGACGGCGCGGGCGGCCGCGAACGCTACGACGAGGGTGCCTCGATCCACGCCGGTCGCCGGCCGACCGCGCTGGCGGTCGACTCCCTGCGCCTGGGCCTGAGCATCTGCTACGACCTGCGCTTCCCCGAGCTGTACCGCGCGCTGATGAACCCGCCTTGCGACCTGATCGCGGTGCCTTCGGCCTTCACCTACACCACCGGCCAGGCGCACTGGGAGACGCTGCTGCGCGCCCGCGCGATCGAGAACCAGTGCTACGTCATCGCGCCGGCCCAGGGCGGGCGGCACGAGAACGGTCGCCGCACCTGGGGCCACAGCCTGATCGTCGACCCCTGGGGCGAGGTGCTCGCGGTGCGGCCCGAGGGCGAGGGCGTGGTGCTCGCCGAGCTCGACCCGGCGCGCATCGCCGAGGTGCGCGGCCAGCTGCCGGCGCTGGCGCACCGCTGCCTGTAGACGCAGCCGGCGACGCCGCCGGTGGCGCCGCGCGATACCGCCGCGCGGCGGCGCGCCGGCCTGCGACGGACTGCTAGAGTGCCCGCGCAAACCATAAGGGGAGAGGGGCTCGTGCACGTGATCCTGGCGGTGCTGTTGGGGGCGATCGTCGGCGCGATGGCAGGCGACGGCGGGTTCGGCGCCCTGGTCGGCGCGGTGCTGGCCGGACTGATCCACCGGGCCCTGCGCCAGCAGCGCGAGATCGCCGCCTTGCAGCAGGCCCTGAAGGCCCAGCCCGCGGCCGTGGCGCCGCCGGCGGCGGCGGCCGCGCCGGCCGGCGAGGCCCTGTCCGAGGTGACCGAGGTGGCCGAGGCGGCCCACCCGGAGGCGCCCGACATCGCCCCCGAGGCGGCGCCCGCGCTGACACCCATGCCGGTGCCGGCGCCCGTGGCCGAGCCGCTGCCGCCGCCCGCACCCGCCGTCCCGGCGGCGCCCGGTCTCGTGACGACGCTGCGCGACTGGTTCCTCGGCGGCAACACCATCGTCAAGGCCGGCGTCGGCATCCTGTTCATCGGCCTGGCCTTCCTGGCCAAGTACGCCTCCGAGCACGTGCAGTGGCCGATCGAGCTGCGCCTGGCGGCAGTCGGCGCCGCGGCGCTGGTGCTGCTGGTGCTGGGCTGGCGGCTGCGCCGGCGCCGGCCCGGGTATGCGCAGGCGCTGCAGGGCGGCGCGGTGGCGGTGCTGTACCTGACCTTGTTCGTCGCCTTCCGCTCCTACGGCGTGCTGGGCGCGGTGCCGGTGTTCGCGCTGATGGTGGTGGTCGCGGCCCTCGCCGCCGCGCTCGCGGTGCTGCAGGACGCGCTGGCCCTGGCGGTGATCGGCGCGCTGGGCGGCTTCGCGACGCCGCTGCTCGTCTCCACCGGCAGCGGCAACCATGTCGCGCTGTTCGGCTACTACCTGGTGCTGGACCTCGGCATCGCGGCGGTCGCCTGGTTCCGCACCTGGCGCGTGCTGAACCTGGTCGGCTTCGTGTTCACCTTCCTGGTCGGCAGCGCCTGGGGCGTGCTGCAGTACCGCGCCGAGCACTACGCCAGCGCGCAGGCCTTCCTGATCGTGTTCTTCCTGCTGTTCGCCGCCATCCTGCTGCTGCCGGCGCGGCGTGCCGCCGAGCTGGCGGCCTCGTCGCGCTGGGTGCACGGCACCTTGCTGTTCGGGCTGCCCACGGTCGTGTTCGCGCTGCAGTACGGCCTGGTGCGCGACATGGCCTACGGCCCGGCGCTGTCGGCCCTGGCCATGGCGGCCTTCTATGTCGCGCTGGCCGTCGTGCTGCGCGCGCGCGCGCCGCTGGCGCTGGTGTTCGAGGGCAGCCTGGCGATCGGCACGGTGCTGCTGACCCTGGTGATCCCGTTCGCGCTGGACGCGCGCAGCACCGCCGGTGCCTGGGCGCTGGAGGGCGCCGGGCTGGTGTGGCTCGGCTACCGGCAGGCGCGTCGCCTGGCACGCGCCTTCGGCGCCGTGCTGCTGCTGCTGGCCGGCCTCGCGCTCTTGCATGCGATCGACCGCCACCCGGCGCCCGCGGTCTGGGCCAACGCCCTGCTGTTCAACGGCGTGATGCTGGCGCTCGCGGCGCTGGCCGGCGCGCTGTTCGTGCACCGCCATGCGCCCGCGGACAGCAAGGAACGCTGGGCGGAGCCGTTGCTGATCGGCTGGGCGCTGCTGGCCTGGGCCACCACCGCGGTGCTGCATGTCGAGGCGCTGGTCGAGGCCGACGCCCGCCTCGCGGCGCTGGTCGGCGCGGCCGCGCTGGTGGCGCTGGTGCATGCGCTGCTCGGGCGCCGTTTCGACTGGCGCACGGTCACGCTGCCGCTGATCGGCTACCTGCCGCTGCTGGGCCTGGCGCTGCTGGCCAGCGTGCTGTTCCAGGACGGGCCCTTCGAGCACGGCGGCGCCTGGGCCTGGCCGGCCGCGCTGGCGGTGCAGGCCTTCGTGCTGGCCAGCGCACTGCCGCGCTGGCCGCTGGCGGCCCGACACCTCGTGCATGTGTTCGGCGTCCTGCTGGTGGCCGGCCTCGGGGCCCAGCAGGGCCGCGCGCTCACGGCCGACTGGGGCGAGACCGGCAGCGCCTGGCCCTGGCTCGGCTGGCTGGTGGTGCCGGCGCTGCTGCTGGTCGTGCTGCCGCGCCCCGCGACGGCGCGGCGCTGGCCGGCGGCGCTGCTGCCGGCGGCCTACCAGCGCAGTGCCGCCGGCGTGCTGGCGGCGGTGGGCGTGCTGTGGACCTTGCTGGCCAACCTGGTCTCCGACGGCTCGGCCCGGCCGCTGCCCTACCTGCCACTGCTGAGCCCTCTCGACCTGGCCATCGGCGTGGCACTCGTCGCCGCCTGGGCCTGGGCACGCTCGGTGGCCTGGCCGGCCGCGCCGACCGCCGGCGTGCTCGGCGGCGCAGGCTTCGTGTGGCTCAACGCGATGCTGCTGCGCGGCTTTCACCACTGGGGCGGCGTGCCGCTCGAGGTGGCGGCCTGGAGCGCCGCGCCGGCGGTGCAGACCGGCCTGACGCTGCTGTGGACCAGCACCGCGCTGGCGCTGATGTGGGGGGCCGCACGCCGCGCGCTGCGCGTGCCGTGGATCGTCGGCGCGGCGCTGCTCGGCGTGGTGGTGCTCAAGCTGCTGCTGGTCGACCTGTCGGACAGCGGCACGGTGACGCGCATCGTGTCCTTCATCGGTGTGGGCGTGCTGATGCTGGTGATCGGTTATGTGGCGCCGCTGCCGGCGGCCCGGGAGAAGGCGCATGCGCCCTCGTGAGTTCGCGCTGCTGCTGGCCGGTGCCGCGCTGGCCTTCATCGCCGCTGCGGCCGACGAGGAGCCGCTGCTGCGCCACCGCGCCGACATCGTGGTCGAGCGGCCCGGCGCCTTCGTGCAGCTGCCGCTGCCGGTGGCGGCCTACGCGCGCACCCTGCAGCCCGGCCTGGCCGACCTGCGCGTGGTCGACGCACGCGGCGCCACCGTGCCGTTTGCGCTGCTCGCGCCGCGGCCCGACGAGGAACTGCGCCGCGAGCGCCTGCGCGAGGCCGCGCTCTACCCGCTGCCGCCGCGCCCGCCGGGCAGCACCGCCTGGCCGCTGCCGCTGGAGCTGACGGTCGAGGGCGAGCGCATCCGCGTCACGCGCCGCCCCGGCGCGCCTGCGCCGGCGGGCACGCCGGCCGGCTGGGTCATCGACCTGGGCGACCCGGCCGCCCGGCCGGCGGACGAGCCGGCGCCGCAGGCGCTCGAGCTGCAATGGTCCGGCCCGGCCGAGTTCAGCGTGGGATACCGGCTCGAGCAGAGCGCCGACCTGCGCGCCTGGCAACCGGCCGGTGCCGGCCAGCTGCTGGCGCTGGCCGCGCCCGGCGGCGCGCTGACGCAGCCGCGGGTGCCGCTGCCCGCCGCACCGGCGCGTTTCCAGCGCCTGGTCTGGAGCGACCCGGCCGCGGCGCCGGCGCTGAGCGGCGCGCGCGCCGTGCTGGTGGAGCAGCGCTCGCGCGTGCTCGACGAGCCGGTCGAGCTGGAGATTGCCGCCAGCCCCGAGCCGCCCGCGGCGGACCCGAAGCAGGCCGCGCCCGGCGCGCTGCACTACGACCTCGGCGCCGTGCTGCCGCTGGTGCAGCTCGAGCTGCAGCTGCCGGCCGGCACGCAGGTGGCACCGGTGCACGTGCAGGCGCGCGAGCGCAGCGACCAGCCCTGGCAGGGCCTGGCCGGCGCGGTGGCCTACCGCATCGAGCGCGACGGCGTGCTGAGCCGCTCGCCGCCGCTTGCGCTGCAGGCGCGGGCGCGCTACCTGCGCATCGTGCCGGACCCGCGTGCCGGCACGCTCGACCCGGCGCGTGTGCCGATCAGGCTGCGCGTGCAGCTCAGCAGCGTGCTGTTCGCGGCCCAGGGCGAGCCGCCGTATGCGCTGCTGGCCGGCTCGGCCCAGGCGCGGCCCGGGGCGCTGCCGCTGGCCACGCTGGTGCCGGCGCTGGACGAGGAGCGCGCGCGCTTCGGCCGCGCGCGCCTGGGCGAGTGGCAGGAATCGGAGGCCGCGCTGCGCCAGGCCGAGGCCGGCGAGCGCCGCGAGGCGCTGCGGCGCTGGCTGCTGTGGGCGGTGCTGCTGGCCGGGGTGGGCGGGCTGGGCTGGATGGTCTGGCGCCTGGCGCGCGGCGCCGCGAAGCCGGGTCAGTGAAGCTGGGTCAGTGAAGTGAGACCTCGACGTACTGGCGCGCCAGCTCGGCCGGCATCGGTGAATCGAGCAGCAGGCAGCTCAGCCGCAGCGCATCGGCCGCGGTCTGCGGCAGCGGCCCGGGCCGGCCGGGCGGGAACGCGCAGATCACCCAGGCGCGCACGATCTGCGGCCGCTGCATCCACGACATCGCCTGCAGCCCGTTGAGGGCCTGCACCAGCGCGTCGACGTCCGGCTTCTCCCAGGGCGGGATCTCGTCGGGTTTCATCCAGCGTGTCATCACGGCGAGGTACCAGCGCCGGCCCTCCTCGGGGTCGTCGCTCGGCACCATGCGCGCGAGGTGCGCGGTGTAGCGCTGGATGTGCACCATGTCGTTGGGCGGGAAGCGCGAGATCTCGGTGTCCGGCGCCGCCTGCACCAGGCCGACCGCGTGCTCGCCGAAGTGGCGCCGCATCGCCAGCAGCAGCAGGCGGTCCAGCGGGTGCCCGGGCGGGGCGAGCACGCGCCGCGCCGAGCGCAGCAGCGCCTGGCGCTCGGCCAGCGGCGTGCCGCCCAGGCGCGCCAGCAGCAGCTCGAACCAGGGCAGGCGGCTCGGGCCGCCGAGCGTCTCGATGTCGGCGCGGATCTCCTCGGCCTCGTGCACCAGCACCGTCTCCTCGCGCCAGGCGCGCAGGCGCGTCACGTGGCCGGGCGTCAGCAGCAGTGCGAGCAACGCGGCGCGCATGCCGCCCGCGCCGCGCACCCGGTCGAGCCGGCCCATGGCGCGGCGCTCGTCCTCCGACAACGCGACGGCGGGTGGGGCAGGGCGGGTCATGGCCGGGTCACAGCAGCGCGGCGCTGCGGAAGCCGAACGGCCCGGCGATCAGCCAGGTCGGGAACTGCGCGATCGCCTGGTTGTAGGCGGCGACCGCGTCGTTGAACTGGCGCCGCGCGAAGTCGAGCGTGTTGTCCGCCGCCGCCAGCTCGGCACGCAGCGCGAGACCGGCCTCGTCGGCCGGCAGGGCCTCGGCCAGGCGCGCACGCGCCTCGGCCAGGATGGTCTCGGCCAGGCGCAGGCTGGTCAGCGCGGGCGCCTCGCTCGGCCGGCTGCGGGCGTGGGCGCGCGCGGCGTCGCACTGCGCCAGCGCGGCCTGCACGATCGGCGCCGCCGCCTCGCTGCCGGGCAGGGCGGCCAGCTGCTCGGCCAGGCACTGCAGCAGGGCCTGGCGCGCGTCGCACTGCTGGTCGAGCACCGCGAAGCGCCGCGCCAGCGCATGACGCAGCCGCACCAGGCGGTTGTAGGCGCCGACGGCCCAGAACAGCAGCACCGCCGCCGTGACCCACAGGGCGATCGTGGTCGTCGTCACGACGGCTAGCTCTGGACCCAGGCGTTGTAGCCCGACCGGCGCAGGTCGCAGGCCGGGCACAGCCCGCAGCCGTAGCCCCATTCGTGCCGTCGCGAGCGGTCGCCGACGTAGCAGCTGTGGGTGTGTTCGGCCACCAGGTCGACGAAGGCCGCGCCGCCGAGCCGCTCGGTCAGCGCCCAGGTCTGCGCCTTGTCGAACCACATCAGCGGCGTCTCGATCGTCATCGGCGCGTCCAGCCCGAGGCTGATCGCCACCTGCAGCGCCTTGAGCGTGTTGTCGCGGCAGTCGGGGTAGCCGGAGAAGTCGGTCTCGCACATGCCGCCGACGAGCACGTTCAGGCCGCGCCGGTAGGCGACCGTCGCGGCGAAGGTCAGGAACAGCAGGTTGCGCCCGGGCACGAAGGTGTTCGGCAGGCCGCCCTCGCGCATCTCGATCTCGCGCTCGTCGGTGAGCGCGGTGTCGGAGATCTGGCCGAGCAGCGCCATGTCGAGCCGGTGGTCCTCGCCCAGGCGCTTGCCCCACTTGGGGAACTGGGCGCGGATCTCGTCGCACACCTTGACGCGGCACTCGAGCTCGACCTCGTGGCGCTGGCCGTAGTCGAAGCCGATGGTCTCGACGACCGGGTAGCGCTGCAGCGCCCAGGCCAGGCAGACGGTCGAGTCCTGCCCGCCGGAGAACAGCACCAGGGCGCGGCGTTCGTCGGCCATGCGCGTCAGCTCCGCACTTCGCCCTGGCCGAGCACGATCCACTTCATCGAGGTCAGCCCCTCCAGCCCCACCGGCCCGCGGGCGTGGAACTTGTCGGTGCTGATGCCGATCTCGGCGCCCAGCCCGTACTCGAAGCCGTCGGCGAAGCGCGTGCTGGCGTTGACCATCACGCTGGCCGAATCGACCTCGCGCAGGAAGCGCATCGCGTTGGCGTGGCTGTCGGTCAGGATGGCGTCGGTGTGGTGCGAGCCGTGGCAGTTGACGTGGGCGATCGCCTCGTCGAGCGAATCGACCACCTTCACGCTGATGATCGGTGCGAGGTACTCCTCGCCCCAGTCGCTCTGCGCCGCGGGCACGACCTTGGCGCCCGCCACGTCCTGCAGGATCGCCGCGGCGCGCGGTTCGCAGCGCATCTCCACGCCCTTGGCGGCGAAGATGGCGCCGATGGCCGGCAGGAAACGCGGCGCGATCGCCGCATGCACCAGCAGCGATTCGGCCGCGTTGCAGGGGCTGTACTTCTGCGTCTTGGCGTTGTCGGTCACCTTGACGGCGAGCGCGAGGTCGGCGCTCTCGTCCACATAGACGTGGCAGTTGCCATCGAGGTGCTTGATGACCGGCACCTTCGCCTCGCGGCTGATGCGCTCGATCAGGCCCTTGCCACCACGCGGGATGATCACGTCCACCGCCTCGGGCGAGGCGATCAGGTGGCCGACCGCGGCGCGGTCGGTGGTCTGGATCAGTTGCACCGCGTCGGGCGGCAGGCCGGCCTCGGCCAGCGCCGCCTGCACGCACTGCCACAGCGCGAGGTTGGAGCGGATCGCCTCCGAGCCGCCGCGCAGGATGCAGGCGTTGCCGCTCTTGATGGCGAGCGACGCGGCCTCGATCGTCACGTTCGGCCGGCTCTCGTAGATCATGCCGAACACGCCCAGCGGCACGCGCATCTGGCCCACGCTGATGCCGGTCGGGCGGCGGCGCAGGTTCGTGATCTCGCCGATCGGATCCGGCATCGCGGCGATCTGCTCGCAGCCTTCGGCGACGGTCTCGATCACCTTGTCGGTGAGCTTCAGGCGGTCGACCATCGGCTCGGCGAGACCGCTGGCGCGGGCGGCCTCGAGGTCCTGTGCGTTGGCGGCCTGCAGCGCGGCACGGTCCTCGCGCAGGCGGCGGGCGAGCGCCAGCAGCGCGGCGTTCTTGGCGGCGGTGGAGGCCGCGGCCATCACGGTGGCGGCGGCGCGGGCGGCCACGCCCAGGTGGGCGACGGTGGCCTGCAGGTCGGCGGCGGTCATGCCGCGATTCTCCCTCAGGCCAGAAATGCCAGCACGGCGAGCCAGAGCGCCGCGGTGGCAACGAAGGCGAGTGTCGAGAACACGATCGCCGCGGTCGCTTCCGCCTGCAGCGCGCCGTAGCGCTGCGAGAAGATCAGCGCGTTGCTTCCCACCGGCAGCGCGGCCATCATCACCACCACCGCCAGCGGCAGCCCGTCCAGCCCGAAGCCCCAATGGGCGACTGCCAGCACCAGCGCCGGCTGCACGATCAGCTTCAGCACCGACAGCACGACCGCGCCGCGCGCCGCGCCTTCCAGGCCGTAGTAGGCCAGCGACATGCCGATCAGCACCAGGCACAGCGGCACCACGGCCTGGCCGAGCGTGGCGAGGATCTCGTCGACCACGGTGGGCAGCGGCCAGCCGGTCAGGTTCCAGATCAGGCCCGCCAGCACCGGCAGCACCACCGGGTGGATGATGGTGTTGCGCAGCGTGCGGCCGAGGGTCTTGAGCAGGTGCGCGTTGGAGTGGCCGAGCGTGTGGCGCTCGCGCGCGAGGTCGAGCTCCACCAGGGCCGTCAGCACCGTCAGCAGCACCATCGCGTGCAGGCTGACGATGGCCACGTGGATCGCCAGGCCCGTCTCGCCGAACAGCGCCGCCGCCATCGGGATGCCGACCTGCACCGAGTTGCCGAAGGTGGCCGAGATCGCGCGCACGCTGGGCGCGGCCGCGGGCAACGCGCCGTGCCGGTTGGCGTGCCGCTCGCGCAGGTAGACGAGGCCGAGCAGCCCCAGCACCGGCACGAAGAAGGCGATCACGGTGCCCCAGGGCAGCGCGGCCAGGTCGATGCGCGCCGTGGTGCGCACCAGCAGCGCCGGCACGAAGATGTAGTAGGCCGCGTTGGCGAGCGTGCGCGCCGGGTCGCTGGTGTCGGTGTGTTCGCCCAGCCAGCGCAGCTTGCCCACCACCCAGCCGAGCGCGACGACCACGAAGATCGCCAGCAGCTTCAGGAAGACGAGGGTCGACATGCGCCGCGAGTATGGCCTCGCGGCGCGCGGCGATTGACCCGAGTCAGGTCACGGCAGCTCTGCGCGGCGCGGCATGTCCGCCCCGCGGCGCGAGCAGGTGATGGCGGCGGCGCGTGCGGCGAAGCCGAGCGCATCACGCAGCTCGTCGGCCGACAGCGCGGCGAGCGCCGCACCGCTCAGGCGGTCGTGCTCCGCCAGCCAGGTCAGCAGCGCGCACTGGAAGGTGTCGCCGGCGCCGACGGTGTCGATCACTTTCACCGGAATCGGCGGCACCGTCACCTCGTGCTGCGCCGTCCAGCCGAGCGCGCCCTCGCCGCCGCGCGTCACGACCACCAGCTTGACGCCCTGGGCCAGCGCCTTGGCGGCAAAGTCCTTCGGCGCGGTGCCGGGCACGACGAGCTGCAGGTCCTCCTCGCTGACCTTGAGCAGCTGGGTGTGCGGCAGCATCCAGTCGATCTGCTCGCGCCAGACCTCGAGGTCCGGCTCGACGTTCAGGCGGATGTTCGGGTCGTAGGCGATCAGCGTGCGCTGGAACTCGCGCTCGACCAGCATGCGCTGCGTCACCGCGGTCGGGCCGACCACGGTGGCGTAGGAGCCGAAGTTGATCGCCTTCACGCCGTCGGGCAGCGTGGCCAGCGCGTCGGGCGTCAGGCGGCGGTCGGCACAACCCTCGCCGTAGAACGAGTACGAGGGCACGCCCTTGGCATCCAGGCCGATCAGGCTCAGCGTGGTGGGCGCCTCGGAGCGCTGCACGGTCGAGGTGTTCACGCCTTCCTCGCGCAGCGTGCGCATCAGACGTTCGCCCAGGAAGCCGGTGCCGACCTGCGAGAGGAAGCACACCGGCTGCGCCAGCCGTGCCAGGCCGACCGCCACGTTGAACGGCGAGCCGCCGACGCGGGCATCCAGCGCCATGCCGGTGGGTGTGTCACCGGCCGCGAAGACGTCGAACAGGGCTTCACCGCAGACCACGAACATGAGCTTGTCTCCTCGTCGAAATGGCCGCGAGCATCCTCCGAACCCGGGTCCGGCGCATCCGGGTTTTCCATTAATAAATCAACTTGATTTATTAAACGATGCCGACCAGAATTCGTTCCAGCCCGCCACCCCGGCGGTGCTGCCGAATCCACCACCAGACATCGTCACCCCGAGGAGACACTCGATGCAGTTCAAGCACACCGCCCTGATCGCCGCCCTGTTCGCCACCGCCGGCTCTGCCCTGGCGGCCGACCAGGTGGTGATCGGCCTGATCACCAAGACCGAGACGAACCCCTTCTTCGTGAAGATGAAGGAAGGCGCCACGGAAGCGGCCAAGGCCAAGGGCGCGAAGCTGCTGTCCGGCGCCGGCAAGGCCGACGGCGACAACGCCGGCCAGGTGACCGCGATGGAGAACATGATCGCCGCCGGTGCCAAGACCATCCTGATCACCCCGAGCGATGCGAAGGCCATCATCCCGGCGATCAAGAAGGCGCGCGAGAAGGGCGTGCTGGTGATCGCGCTGGACAGCCCGACCGACCCGGCCGACGCCACCGACGCGCTGTTCGCGACCGACAACTACAAGGCCGGCGTGCTGATCGGCCAGTACGCCAAGGCGGCGATGGCGGGCAAGCCGGCCAAGATCGCCACGCTCGACCTGTTCCCCGGCCACCCGGTGGGCGCGCAGCGCCACAACGGCTTCCTGCAGGGCTTCGGCCTGCAGAGCTACGACGCGAAGAACAACGAGCTCGCCAAGCCGGCCGAGGTGGTCTGCATGGCCGACAGCTTCGGCGACCGCGCCAAGGGTCAGACCGCGATGGAGAACTGCCTCCAGAAGAACCCGGACATCAACCTCGTCTACACGATCAACGAGCCCGCCGCGGCCGGCGCCTTCAACGCGCTGCAGAAGGCCGGCAAGGAGAAGGGCGTGACGATCGTGTCGGTGGACGGCGGCTGCGACGGCGTGAAGGACGTCGCCGCGGGCAAGATCGCCGCGACCTCGCAGCAGTACCCGCTGAAGATGGCCTCGATGGGCGTGGAGGCCGGCATCGAGTACGCCAAGACTGGCAAGAAGCCGAGCGGCTACACCGACACCGGCGTGACGCTGATCGCCAAGAACCCGATCGCCGGTGTCGACAGCAAGGACACCAAGACCGGCCTCGACCTGTGCTGGGGCAAGAAGTAAGCCTCGCGCGTCGCTGACGCCTCGCACGGCCGCCCCCGGCCCGCCCAGCGGGCCGGGGAGCGAGCCGCCGCATTCCCGAACCACGGAGGAGACCGCGTGGACACCTTGAAGAGCAAGTTGCCGCCGATCGGCCAGCTCGGACCTTTCATCGCCCTCGTGATCGCCTGTGCCGTCTTCGGCCTGACGACCGATCGCTTCTTCAGCGGCGAGAACTTCTCGCTGATCCTGCAGCAGGTGATGGTGGTCGGCGTGATCGCCATCGGCCAGACGCTGATCATCCTGACCGCCGGCATCGACCTCTCCTGCGGCATGCTGATGGCGCTGGGCAGCATCGTGATGACCAAGTTCGCCGCCGACCTGGGCATGCCCGCGCCGCTGGCCATCCTGTGCGGCATCGGCGTGACGGCGCTGTTCGGCCTGGTCAACGGGCTGCTGGTCACGCGCATCAAGCTGCCGCCGTTCATCGTCACGCTGGGCACCTTCAACATCGCCTTCGCCATCACGCAGCTGTACTCGGGCTCGCAGACGATCACCGAGGTGCCGCCGCTGATGACCTGGCTCGGCGGCACCTTCGCCATCGGCGGCACCAACGTCGCCTTCGGCACCGTGCTGATGATCCTGCTCTACCTCGGCGCCTGGTTCTGGCTGCGCGAGACCGGCGCCGGGCGCCACGTCTACGCGGTAGGCAACAACCCCGAGGCCACCCGCCTCGTCGGTATCCCGACCGACCGCGTGCTGCTCGGTGTCTACGTGCTGGCCGGCGTCTTCTACGGCATCGCCTCGCTGCTGGCGGTCTCGCGCACCGGCGTCGGCGACCCGAACGCCGGTCAGACCGAGAACCTCGACGCGATCACCGCGGTCGTGCTCGGCGGCACCAGCCTGTTCGGCGGCCGCGGCATGATCCTCGGCTCGCTGATCGGCGCGATCGTCGTCGGCGTGCTGCGCAACGGCCTGACGCTGATGGGCGTGTCCTCTGTCTACCAGGTGCTCATCACCGGCATCCTCGTGATCCTGGCGGTGGCGATCGACCAACTGTCTCGCAAGGGGGGCCGCTGAGATGGCATCCACTGAACTTGTCATGCAGGCCCGCGGCCTGGTCAAGCGCTACGGCCAGGTGACCGCACTCGACGGGGCCGATTTCGAGCTGCGCGCCGGCGAAATCCTCGCGGTGATCGGCGACAACGGCGCCGGCAAATCCTCGCTGATCAAGGCGCTGTCCGGCGCGACGATTCCCGACGAGGGCGAGATCTTCCTCGACGGCAAGCCAATCAAGTTCGGCAACCCGATGGACGCGCGCCGCGCCGGCATCGAGTGCTGCTACCAGGACCTGGCGGTGGCCCCGGCGATGACGATCGCCGAGAACCTGTTCCTCGGCCGCGAGATGCGCCGCGAGGGCTTCCTCGGCAACGCGCTGCGCATGCTCGACAAGAAGAAGATGCTCGAGATCGCGATGGCCCGGATGGCCGACCTGAAGGTGGGCATCCGCTCGATGACGCAGGCAGTCGAGACGCTCTCCGGCGGCCAGCGCCAGTGCGTGGCCGTGGCGCGCGCGGCGGCCTTCGCGCAGCACGTGGTCATCCTCGACGAGCCGACCGCCGCGCTCGGCGTCAAGGAAGGCAACATGGTGCTCGAGCTGATCCGGCGCGTGCGCGACAAGGGCCTGCCGGTGATCCTGATCTCGCACAACATGCCGCACGTCTTCGAGATCGCCGACCGCATTCACGTGGCCCGCCTGGGCCGCCGCGCCGCGATCCTGAACCCGAAGAAGATCAGCATGAGCGACACCGTGGCCGTGATGACCGGCGCGATGCCGCCCGAGAAGATCCCGGCCGAGTGCCTGGCGCATTGAGGGGAGGTGCACATGTTGAAGGGCATCAACCCGCTGCTCGGCCCGGACCTGCTGAAGGTGCTGGCCGAGATGGGCCACGGCGACGAGATCGTGCTGGCCGACGCCAATTTCACCGCCGCCTCGCTGGGGCGCGACAAGCCGGTGATCCAGATGCCGGGCGTCGGCGTCGCGGCGCTCGCCGAGGCAGTGCTGTCGCTGTTCCCGCTCGACCAGTACGTCGAGCAGCCCTGTGCGTTCATGCACGTGGGCGGCCAGGCGCCGGACTACCGCTCGGGGCTGCAGCGCGAGGTGATCGCCGCGGCGGTCTCGGCCGGGCACGCGCAGGACGCACAATTCGAGGCGATGGAACGTTTCGCCTTCTACGACCGGGTGCGCAACGCCTTCGCCATCGTGCAGACCGGCGAGCTGCAGGCCTACGCGAACTTCCTTTTCAAGAAGGGCGTGATCGCGGAGCCGCTGCGCCCCTGATGATGAAGAGCGCACATGCCGGCGGCGAGACGCGGCTGCGGCCGCGCGGCTCCAACCATGTCGGCATGCGCCAGTTCAACGAGCGCGTGGTGCTGCAAGCGGTGCGCCTGCACGGCAGCCTGCCCAAGGCCGAGATCGCACGCGTGACGCACCTGACGCCGCAGACGGTGCAGATCATCATCGCGCGGCTCGAGGCCGACGACCTGGTGCGCAAGCTGGCCCCGGTGCGCGGCAAGGTGGGCCAGCCTTCGGTGCCGATGGCACTGAACCCGGACGGTGCGTTCTCGATCGGCATCAAGATCGGCCGGCGCAGCATGGACATGCTGCTGGTCGATTTCGTCGGCCAGGTGCGCGAGCGGGTCGCGCTGGCCTACGATTTCCCCGATCCGGACACGCTGTTCGACGAGATCGACGCCCGGCTCGACAAGCTTGCCGGCGCGCTGCCCGCGCGGCTGCGCGAGCGGCTGCACGGGGTGGGCATCGCCGCGCCGCTGTCGCTGGGCGGCTGGCATGAGGTGCTGGGCATCGCGCCGGAGAAGGCCGCCAAGTGGCGCGACGTGGACATCCGCGAGCGGGTCGCGGCCATGACCGATCTGCCCGTCGGCTTCGTGAAGGACACCGCGGCCGCCTGCGTCGCCGAGCTGGTGGCCGGGCGCGGGCGCAGCATCCGCAGCTTCCTCTACGTGTTCGTCGACACCTTCATCGGCGGCGGCCTGGTGCTGGACAGCCACCTGCGCTCGGGCCTGCACGGCAACGCCGGGGCGATCGGCTCGATGCCGCTGGGCCGCGTGACCCAGGGCATGCCGCCGGCACGCGAGCAGCTGCTCGGCGTGGCCTCGCTGTTCAACCTCGAGGCGCTGTACCGCGAAGCGGGGCTGGACCCGACGGCCGTCACCGACGAGCGCGCCCTGCAGCCGCCCTGGCTCGAGTTCACCGAGCGCTGGCTGGCCGACGCCGCCTCGGCGGTGGCGCTGACGGTGAACGCCGCCGCCTGCCTGCTCGACCTGGAAGGCGTGATCCTCGACGGCTCGTTCAGCGCCGCGCTGCGCGACCGCCTGCTCGCCGCGCTGGTGCCGGCGCTTGACCGGCACTGCTGGGAAGGCGTGGAACGCCCGGCGGTGCTGGCCGGCACGATCGGCTCGGACGCCCGCGCGATCGGCGGTGCGCTGCTGCCGCTGTACGACAACTTCGCGCCTGACCGCGACCTGTTCTTGAAGCTCGACGCCTGAGGGACCTCGGCGCTCAGCGCCCGCCGAACATCATCTGCCGCGCCAGCACCGAGCGCGCCGGCGCGAACGCCTGCAGCGCCGCGAGGCCCAGCCCGCGCGCCGCCCCTGCGCCCGGGATCGCCCAGGTGAAGCTGCGCGCGAGGAAGTCGGTGGCCGCGATCATCGACCAGCGGTCCGGCGCACGCTGCCACTCGAGCCGGCGCAGCGCCGCATCGACGCCCGGACCGCGGCGCAGCGCCTCCACCAGCGACCAGGCGTCGCGCAGGCCCAGGTTGAGCCCCTGGCCGGCCACCGGATGCAGCGTCTGCGCCGCGTTGCCGATGCGCACCGTGCGGCCCTGCGTCAGGGTGCGCTCGGCGTTCAGGCCGAGCGCGAAGCGCTTGAGCGGCGACACCGTGGTGGGCATGCCCAGGTCGGCCGGCAGCAGGTGGCGCAGCACGGCCAGGCGCTGCGCGTCGTCGAGCGCGGGTAGCGGGTCGTCGTCGGCATCGACGCACCACACCAGCGCCGAGCGGCGGTCCGGCAGCGGCAGCAGCGCGAGCGGGCCGTTGCGCGTGAAGCGTTCCACCGCCACGCCTGCGGGCGCGCCCTCGGCCCAGCCCAGCGTGCCCACCCAGGCGGCCTGGCGGTAGTCGTGCGTGACGGCCTTGCGGGCCTGCTCCGCGAACACGCCGCCTTCGGCGACGACGGCGAGGTCGAATCGTTCGGCCACGCCGGCGTCGACCTCGACCGCCCCGACGACCGGCCTGAGCCCGGTGACCGGCTGGCCGAAGCGCGCCTGCAGCCGCGCCGGCTCGCGCGCCACGCGGTCCATCCAGCGCTGCTGCAGGCAGGTGACCAGCGCCCCGTAGGAAAGCACCGCGCCGAGCATCGGCACACCCTCCTCGCGCGCCAGGATGCGCAGCTCGGGCGGATGACGCGCGGGCCAGGGCATGGCCGCCTGCTGCTGCGACACCCGCACCTCGAGGATGGGCTGGGCCGCCGTCGCGGGCCACGCCTCCAGCCGCCGCAGCAGCTGCACGCTGCCCAGCGCCAGCGCGAGCGTGCGTGAGTCGGCGGACAGGTCCTTGTCCGCGGCGCGGCCGTCGAACAGCGCGATGACGGCCTGCGGCAGCAGCTCGGCCGCACGCAGCGCCAGCGCCAGGCCGACCGGGCCTGCGCCGATCACGGCGATCGACTCGACCGAGGTCATTGGGGACATGTCCACATTGTCACGAACCCTTGATTTCAATGGCCTTTCCCCACCGCGCACCGGGGGGTGACGCAGGCCCACCGGCACCGGCGCCACTCGCAGAATAAGCCATCAATGCGAGACCGGCAGGGCAGCGCCGGATCCGCGACATGTCAACACAGGGGAGCCTTGATGAAAACGAAACTGCTGGGCACGCTGTGCGCCCTGGTGCTCGCCGGCCCGGCGATGGCGGCCCAATGTACGAGCACGTCGAACTGGGGCCCGCTCGGGCCTCCGGGCATGGAGGTGTTCGGCCATGCCTTCGGGTCCGCCGGCAGCTATCTCGATTGCTACACCTTCACGCTGAGCGGGCCGGCCGTGTCCTTCGGCGGCGTGATCGAGCGCGACCCGAGCCTGTGGGGCTACGACCTGAACCAGCTGGCGATCGACGTGACCTCGGTCAGCCTGTTCAGCGGCGGCATCACCCTCGGCAAGACCGGATCGCTGTTCGACGCCGACAGTTCGCCCTGGGACTTCACCTTCAACGGCCTGACCGCCGGCACCTACACGCTGGCGGTGGCCTCGAGCATCACGAAGGAATGGGGCATCGTGCCGGGGTTCGTCGGCTACACGGGCAGCATCGCCACGGCAGCGCCGGTCGCCTCGCCGGCGCCCGAGCCCGAGGCCCTGGCCATGATGCTGGCCGGTCTGGCCGGCGTGGGCGCCGCGGTCAAGCGCCGGCGCCGCGCCTGAAGACGGCGCGGGGTCACTCGACGCGACGGGCCTGCGGGCCCGTCATTTCTTTGCAGCCGTCCCGGCTCCGTGCTCGGCGGCGACAAGTCTGCGGCGGGCGTCACGCTCCCGGCCCGCGAAGCCCCACCCGGGGTGTATACGGGTCGCGCGCCGCGGGGTAGTGTCTACCTTTCACTTGCCAGCTCTACACCACGATGCAACCGTCCAAGCTTTCGCTGCGCACCGCGCATGTCGCGCTCGCCGTCGCGGCCGCCCTGCTGGTCGGCGCCTGCGGCGGCTCCGGCGGCGATACCCAGATTGCCGTCAAGGTCAACAAGGGTGAGATCTCGGTGCACCAGGTGCAGGCCGTGCTGCAACGGCAGCCGAGCCAGGTGGCCAACGACCCGACCGAGCGGGCCACCGGTCGCGTGCTCGAGCTGCTGGTCGACCAGGAGCTCGCGGCCCAGGCCGGTATCGCGGCCGGCGTGGACAAGGACCCGCGCGTCGTGCAGCTGCTCGAGGCTGCGCGGCGCGAGCTGATCGCGCGCAGCTACCACGAACGCGTGGCGGAGAAGGTCAGCAGCCCCAGCAGCGACGAGATCGACCGCTACTACAACGCACATCCCGAGCTGTTTGCCCAGCGGCGCCTCTACGTGCTGCGCGAGACCGCGGTCGAGCCGATGGCCGATGCCGCGACCGTGCAGGCTGTGGCGGCCCGCGCCGGCTCGGTGGAGGACATCGAACGCGGCCTGCGCGACGCGCACATCCGCTTCGAAGGCCGGCTGCTGAGCCAGGCCGCCGAAGATCTGCCGCTGGCCGTGTTGCGCCAGGTGGCCGCACTCGAGCCGGGCCAGTCGGTCTTCATGGCGGTGCCCGGGGCGTCGCGGGTGTTCACGGTGGTGCAATCCGTCAAGGCGCCGATCGACCGGCACACCGCCAGCAAGGCCATCGCGGTGTTCATGACCAACGAACGCAAGGCCGCCGCCGTGGCCGAGGCGATGAAGAAGCTGCGCGACGAGGCACGCATCGAGTACGTCGGCAACTTCGCCAAGGCGGCGCAGGAGGCCGCCTCGGCGGCACGGGCGGGGGCGCCGCAGTGAACACGGCGGGCGTCGCCGTTGGCCGCGCGTCGGCCGGCCCGGCGCTGCCGGCGCACCGCGGCGTCGACCGGGTCGCGCTGGGGCTGGTGGTCGCCGGCCTGCTGGCCCTTTACCTGCCGCTGGTGTGGGACTGGTCCGCCGGTGCCTGGGGCATCGAGACCCAGGGCCACGAACTGCTCGTGATGGCCATCTCGGCCTGGCTGGTGTGGCGCCGCCGCGAGGCGCTGCTGGCGCTGCCGGCCCGGCCGGCGCTGCTGGCCACGACGCTGGTGTTCGCGGCCGCCCTCGGCTGCTACCTGCTCGGGCGGCTGCTCGGCGTGTTCCGCCTCGAGCTGCTGTCGATCATCCTGCTGCCGGCCGCGCTGGTGCTGTGCTTCAAGGGTTGGGCCGGGCTGCGCACGATCTGGTTCGCGCTGTTCTTCCTGGTCTTCACGGTGCCGCTGCCGTTCTCGCTGGTGCTGACGATCACCGGGCCGATGAAGACTGCGGTGTCGGCCGTCGCGGTGCCGTTGCTGCAGGGGGTCGGCTACCCGGTCGGCCGCACTGGCGTGATCATCACGATCGGCCAGTACCAGCTGCTGGTCAACGAGGCCTGTGCCGGGCTGCAGACCATGTTCGTGCTCGAGGCCATGGGGCTGCTGTACACGAACCTGATGAACCACCAGTCGCTGCTGCGCAATACGCTGCTGGCGATGCTGGTGGTGCCGGTGGCCTTCGCCGCCAACGTGGTGCGGGTCGTGAGCCTGACGCTGATCACCTACCACTTCGGCGATGCGGCCGGGCAGGGCTTCCTGCACGGCTTCGCCGGCATGGTGCTGTTCCTGGTGGCGCTGGTGCTGGTGATCGCGGTGGACGGCCTGCTCGGCCGGCTGTTGCCGGCGCCGCGGGAGGCCCGATGAACCCGCTGCGCCGGCGTGCCCTGGTGCTCGCGCTGGGCATGGGCTCTGCCGCGGCACTCGCGGCCTGGATGAAACCCCGGCCGGCCGATCCCGCGGACCGGATCGACCTCGAGGCCCTGCTGCCGGAGCGCTTCGGCGCCTGGCGCATCGACCCGGACAGCGTCGCCTTCGTGCGCGCCGCCGACCGGCGCGGGGCCCAGGTGCGGATGTACGACCAGGTGCTCGAGCGCACCTTCCTGAACGAACGGGGCCAGCGCGTCATGCTGTCGATCGCCTATGGTGCCGACCAGTCGGCCGACATGCAGCTGCACCGCCCGGAGGTCTGCTACCGTGCCGGCGGCTTCGAGGTCGGTGCGCCGAGCGCTGCGCAGCTCGCGCTGGGCACCGCATCGCTGCCGGTCACGCGCCTGGTCGCCCACCTGCCCGGGCGGCCCGAGCCGATCACCTACTGGGCCGTGGTCGGCGGCGAGTTCGACGCCGGCAGGCGCCCCTCGCTCGGCGAGCGGCTCATGCGGCTCGGCCAGCGCCGGCGCAGCGACGGCCTGCTCGTGCGGGTGTCGTCGATCGACCCGGACGCCGAGGGCGCGTGGCACCTGCAATCCGAGTTCGCCGCGGCGATGCTGCAGGCGCTGCATCCGACGTCGCGGGCGCGCCTGCTCGGCAAGGCGCCGCACCCCTGAAGGGGTGAGCCGCAGCGTGCGATTTCTGTCACGCCGCGTGCCGACGACGCCACTATGATCCGCGCACCCGGCCACCCTGGCCGGGCATCGCAATCACACGGCGGGGGTGGTCCATGGCACTGATGGATTTCATCAAGAAACAGTTCATCGACATCATCGAGTGGGTGGAGCCGGCCGACGGCACGCTCGCCTGGCGCTTCCCGATGGCCGACCGCGAGATCCAGAACGGCGGCTCGCTGACGGTGCGCGAATCGCAGATGGCCATGTTCGTCAACGAGGGCAAGGTGGCCGATGCGTTCGGCCCGGGCCGCTACACGCTGACCACGGCGACGCTGCCCATCCTCACCTACCTGCAGAACTGGGACAAGCTCTTCAAGAGCCCGTTCAAGAGCGACGTCTACTTCTTCAGCACGCGCCAGCAGGTCGACCAGCGCTGGGGCACGACCCAGCCGGTCACGATCCGCGACAAGGACTTCGGCGCGGTGCGCCTGCGCGCCTTCGGCAACTACAGCTACCGCATCGCCGACCCGAAGCTGTTCCACACCGAGATCTCCGGCACGCGCGATACCTACACCGTCGCCGAGCTCGACGGCCAGCTCCGCGCGCTGATGCTGCAGCACATCTCGGATGCGGTGGCCTCCAGCGGCATCGCCTTCCTCGACCTCGCCGCCAACCAGGTGGAGTTCGCCAAGGCGCTGCAGGACGCCACCGCGCCGGCCTTCGAGAAGCTCGGCCTGAAGCTCGAGGCGGTCACGGTGCAGAACGTCTCGCTGCCCGAGGAACTGCAGAAGATCCTCGACCAGAAGATCGGCATGGGCATGGTCGGCGGCGACATGGGCAAGTTCATGCAGTACCAGACGGCGCAGGCGATCCCGAAGTTCGCCGAGGGCGCGGCCGGTGCCGGCGGCAGCGGCGGCGGCGTGGTCGGCGACGCGATGGGCCTGGGCGCCGGCGTCGCGCTCGGCCAGGTGATGGCGCAGCAGCTCTCGCAGGGCCTGCAAGCCGGTGCGCCGCAGGCCGCCGCCGCGGCGGCCCCGGCGGGCCTCAAGCCCGACGAGGTGATGGCCACGCTCGAGAAGCTGGCCGACCTGAAGGCCAAGGGCATCCTGACGCAGGACGAGTTCGATGCCAAGAAGGCCGAGCTGTTGAAGAAGCTCGTCTAGACCCCCTCGCGTCTTGGCCACCGAGCCGAGCCCCCAGCGCGGCTACCGGGCCGCGTGCCCGAACTGCGGCGCGCCGGTCGAGTTCCGCTCGGCGGCGTCCGCCTTCGCGGTCTGCAGCTTCTGCCGCAGCACGATCGTGCGCGACGGCGCGGCGCTGCGCCGCATCGGCCAGTCGGCCGAGCTGTTCGACGACCATTCGCCGCTGCAGCTCGGTTCGGCCGGGCGCTTCCAGGGCGAGCCGTTCACGCTGGTCGGCCGGCTGCAATACGGCTACGGCGAAGGCACCTGGAACGAGTGGCACGCCCTGTTCGACAACGGCCGCTCGGGCTGGCTGAGCGACGACAACGGCGCCTACGTCTTCGCCTTCGATGTGCCGCCGGACGCGGCGGTGCCGCCGGCCGGGCAGCTGCGCGCGGGCCAGTCGGTGGTGGTGGCCGGCCAGCCCTGGTCGGTCGCCTCGGTCACCACCGCGAAGCTGATCGCCGCGCAGGGCGAACTGCCCTTCCAACCGAACCTGGAACAGGCCTTCGTCGTCGCCGACCTGCGCAGCACGCGCGGCGAGGTCGGCACGCTGGACTATGGCGATCCG
Organism: Piscinibacter caeni; assembly: GCA_003265685.1. GTDB lineage: Bacteria > Pseudomonadota > Gammaproteobacteria > Burkholderiales > Burkholderiaceae_C > Piscinibacter > Piscinibacter caeni. The sequence continues at coordinate 101,084 of QJOU01000019.1, forward strand.
GGTGCGCCGAAGTGGTCGGTCGGCCGCGCGGTGGCGCTCTCGGAGCTGGCGCTCAGCGGCCTGGCCGAGTCGAGCGAGAAGACACTCAAGGCGCGCGGCGTCGAATGCCCGAGCTGCGGCACCGCGCTCGCGATCAAGCTCTCGACGACGCAGTCGATCGTCTGCCCACAGTGCCATGCGGTGGTCGACGTGTCGCAGGGCGTGGGCGGCGACCTCCAACATTACGCGCAGCAGAACGGCAGCGAGCCGCAGATCCCGCTCGGCAGTACCGGCACGCTGGCGATCCTCGGCAAGGGGCCGCTGCCCTGGCAGGTGGTGGGGTATGCCGAACGCTGCGAGGTCGCGCAGGCCGGCGACGACGAGCAGACCTTCTGGCGCGAGTACCTGCTCTACCACCGCCAGGCCGGCTTCGCCTACCTGGTGGATGCCGAGGACGGCTGGAGCTGGACGGCGCCGATCACCGGCGTGCCCGAGCGCGCCGGCGACTCGGTCAAGTACCAGGGCGTGCTGTACCGCAAGCTGTACGACTACACCGGCAAAGCCACCTACGTGCTGGGCGAGTTCTACTGGCGGCTCGAGCGCGATGCGCTGACCTGGAACACCGACTACCAGGGCACCGGCGGCGCCTCGGCGAAGCGCCTGAACCGCGAGCGCACCGGTAGCGGCAGCTCACAGGAGATCACCTGGTCGGCCGGCGAGACGCTCGCGGCCGAGGCGGTGCTCAAGGCCTTCCGGCTCGAGACCGACAAGCTCGCGGCGATGAAGCGCGACACGCTGCCGACCACCGGCAACGCCGCCTCGCTGCTGGCCAAGCTGTTCTTCTGGGGCTTCGTGCTGGCGGTCGTGCTGATGATGTTCAAGTGCGACAACGACGAGTGCGCCGACCTGAAGGCCACCTACGGCGAGGCGAGCGCGGAGTACCAGAACTGCGCGCGCAACCGCAGCAGCGGCAGCAGCGGCTGGCGCAGCGGCGGCGGCTCGTTCGGCGGCTATTCCAGTGGCGGCAGCCACAAGTGATCATCCGGATTCACGAGGAGAGTTCCCATGCTCGGCATCGAATGGCTGAAACCCGCGGTCTTCTTCGGCTCGATCCTGTACGCGCTGATCGGCGTCGCGGTGTTCTGGATCTGCTTCGTCGTCGTCGACAAGCTCACGCCCTACAAGCTGTGGGAGGAGATCGTCGAGCACAAGAACGTGGCGCTCGCGATCGTGGTCGGCGCGGTGGCCATCGCGATCGGCCAGATCGTCGCGGCCGCGATCCATGGCTGAATCCCGCGCCGGCGCTGCCGACGGCGGCGCCGCGCCGGAGGCGCGCATCAGCGCCGCCGAGCTGGCGCTGCTGGCCTCGGTGTTCGTCATCGCGGCCTGCGGGCTGCTCTACGAGCTCGCCGCCGGCGCGCTCGCCAGCTACCTGCTGGGCGACTCGGTGCTGCAGTTCTCCACCGTCATCGGCACCTACCTGTTCGCGATGGGGGTGGGCTCCTACCTGTCGCGCTTCATCGACCGCCAGCTCGTGGCGCAGTTCCTGCGCATCGAGCTGCTGGTCGGCCTGATCGGCGGGCTGCTGCCGGCGGCGCTGTTCGCGCTGCACTCGGTCGCCGCGGGCTCGTTCCGCTTCGCGCTGTATGCGCTGGTGCTGGTGGTCGGCACGCTGGTCGGCCTCGAGATCCCGCTGGTGATGCGCATCCTGAAGCGCCACTTCCGCGACCGCTGGGTGCTCAAGGACCTGGTGTCGCAGGTGCTGACCTTCGACTACCTCGGCGCGCTCGCGGTGGCGCTGGCCTTCCCGCTGGTGCTGGTGCCGCAGCTCGGGCTGATCCGCACCGGCCTGTTCTTCGGCCTGCTGAACGCGGCGGTGGCGGTGTGGACGCTGTGGCTGTTCCGCGGCGAGCTGCGCGGGCTCAAGTGGCACGTGCTGGCCTGCGCCGGCACGGTGGCGGCGCTGACCGCGGCCTTCGCCGGCGCCGACCAGGTGACGCGCTGGGCCGAAGACCGCTTCTACGGCGACCACATCGTCTACAGCGAATCGAGCCGGTACCAGCGCGTGGTGGTCACCTCGAGCCAGGCCGGCGTGCGGCTCTACCTGAACGGCAACCTGCAGTTCCACTCGCGCGACGAGTACCGCTACCACGAGGCCCTGGTGCACCCGGCGATGGGCGCGATGGGCGCGCCGCGGCGCGTGCTGGTACTCGGCGGCGGCGACGGCCTGGCGGTGCGTGAGGTGCTCAAGCACCCGGGCGTCGAGTCGGTCACGCTGGTCGAGCTCGACCCGCACATGACCGCGCTGTTCTCCAGCGCGCCGCTGCTGCGCGGCCTGAACCAGGATGCGCTGCATTCGCCGAAACTCACGATCGTCAATGCCGATGCCTTCGGCTGGCTCGAGCAGGACGGCGGCCGCTACGACGTGATCGTGGTCGACTTCCCCGACCCGACCAACTTCTCGATCGGCAAGCTCTACACGACGAGCTTCTACCAGCTGGTCGACGAGCACCTGGCCGCCGGCGGCTACGCGGTGGTGCAGACCACCTCGCCGCTGATCGCGCGACGCAGCTACTGGACCGTGGTGGCCACCATCGAGGCCACCGGCCTGAGCGCCACGCCCTACCACGCGCATGTGCCGAGCTTCGGTGAATGGGGCTTCGTGATCGCGAGCCGGCGGCCCTGGCGGTTGCCGACCGCGCTGCCCGCCGGCCTGCGCTTCCTCTCGCTCGAGGGGCTGCCCGCGCTGTTCAGCTTCCCGCCCGACATGGCGCGGGTGGCGGCCGAGCCCAACCGCCTGTCCAACCAGGTGCTGGTGCACCTGTTCGAGGACGAGTGGGGCAAGGTCCACCAGTGAACCTGCGCCGGCGCCGCTGGCTCGCCGGCAGTGCCGCGCTGCTCGGCCTGCCGGTGCTGCCCGGCTGCGGCCGGCGCGGCGCGGCGCTGCCCGAGGCGCGCTGGGTCGGGG
>KZ836108.1 GCA_003265685.1 Piscinibacter caeni
CGGTGGCCGGCACGACGACGATCGACGCCGGCACCCACGCGGTGACGCTGGCCCAGGCCGGCAACGACTTCGGCCGCGTGGCGGTGCGCGGCGGCGCGGTGACGATCCGCGACACGAACGCGCTGCAGCTCGGTGCGACCGACGCCGCCAGCCTCACGCTGAGCACCGGCGGCGCGATCACGCAGACCGCCGACCTGCAGGTGCGCGGCGCCTCGAGCCTGGACGCCGGCAGCGGCGACATCACGCTGACCCGTGCCGGCAACGACTTCGGCAGCATCGCCCTGCGCGGCGGCGCGATCGCCGTGACCGACGCCAACGCCTTGACCGTCAGCGCGCTGGAGGCCGCCGCGAACCACGCGGTCTCGCTGAGCGCGGGGACGGTGCTGACGCTGCCGTCCAGCGGCAGCGTCGACATCGACACCGGCACGGCCGACCTGCTGCTCGCCTCCCGCGGCGGCCTGCTGGCGACGCAGGGCGCGCTCGCCGGGCGCTCGGTGGAGCTGGTGGGCAGCGCCGGCATCGTGCTGGGCGGCAACGTCAGCTCGACCACCGACCAGACCTACGCGACGGCCGTCACGCTGACCCGCGACACGACGCTCGACGCCGGGAGCGGGCGGGTGACGCTGGCCGCGGGCCTGGCCGGCGGCGGCAACGACCTGACCGTGGCCGGCGCGGCCACGCTCGGCGCCGACGTCTCCGGCACCGGCCGCCAGATCTGGAACGGACTCGTCACCCTCGACCGGAACCTGCAGCTCGACAGCGGCGCCGGCCGCATCGTGCTCGCCCGGGGCGTGGCCACGGGCGCGAACGAGCTGACGGTGGCGAGCGCGGCCACCCTCGGCGGCGACGTCGTCGGCAGCGGGGCGCAGGCCTGGAACGGCGCGCTGACGCTGGCCAGCGATGTCGTGCTGGACGCGGGCCGCGCGGCCGTCTCGCTGCAAGGTGGCGTGATCGGGGCCGGGCATGCGTTGCGCGTGACGAGCGGCGCGGCCAGGCCCGACGCGATCCGCACCGGCGCCGCCCTGCGCGGGCTGACGAGTGTGACGCTGGACGGGCGGGCCACGCTGGGCGGCAGCGTGACGAGCAGCGTCGAGCAGCACTACACCGGCACGCTGCAGCTGGACCGCGACGTGGTGCTGAACGCCGGGGCCGGCACGATCGCGCTGGACGGCGCGGTCGGCGGCAACGGACACGCGCTGTCGCTGGCAAGCACCGGCGGCGCCGCCGACAGCATCCGCGTGGCCGCGCCCGTCTCCGGCGTCTCGACCCTCGACGTGACCGGCCCGGTCGCGCTGGGCGGCAACGTCACCAGCACCGGCACGCAGACCTACCGCGGCCCGGTGCGCCTGGACGCCGATCTCGCGCTGACCGGGTCGGCACTGGACTTCGCGGGCGCGGTCGACGGCGCGCGGGCGCTGACGCTGGATGCGGCGCGCACCCGCTTCGGCGCGGACGTGGGCGGCGGCACGGCGCTGACCCGCCTCGTGATCGAGGGCGGCGGCACCAGCCATGTCGGCGGCGCGGTGCGCACAAGCGGCGCGCAGACCTGGGACAACGCGATCGTGCTGGACGCCGATGCGAGCTTCGCCGGCAGCGCCCTGCACTTCGGCCGCGCCATCGACGGTGCCCATGCGCTGACAGTCACCGGCCCGGCCACGCTCGCCGGCGGCCGCGTCGCGACGAGCGGCGCGCAGCGCTACGACGGCGCGCTGACCCTGGGCAGCGACCTGCGCCTGAGCGGGGCCTCGCTGCGCGTCAACGGCAGCGTCGACGGCGCGCACGCGCTCACGCTCGACTTCGGCGGCACCAGCACGCTGGCCGGGGTGGTGGGCGGCACGACGCCGCTGGCGAGCCTCACCGCCACCGGCGCCGTCGCGCTCGAGGCCGGCTCGATCACGACCACCGGCGCGCAGGACTTCGGCGCCTCGCTGCGCCTGTCCGGCAACACCGAGCTGCACGCGAGCCGGCTGCGCGTCGCCGGCGCCGTCAGCGGCGCACACGACCTGCTGCTCGACACCGACGCCCTGGAGGCCGACCGCATCCAGGGCGACGGCGTGCTGAGCATCCGCCCGCGCAGTGTCGGGACCACGATCGGCATCGCCGGCGCCAGCGGCAGCCTGCAGATCGGCCAGGCGCTGATCACGAGTGCCGGCGGCTTCACGCGCCACGAGTTCGGGCGCAGCGACGGGACCGGCCTGGTGCGTGCCGGCAACTGGCAGCTCGGCGCCGCCACCACGCTGCGCAGCGGCACCGGCGGGCTGCAGCTGGGCCGGGTCGACGGCGCGTTCGACCTGGCACTGAACAGCAGCGGCCTCACCCGGCTCGACGGCGCGATCGGCACCGACACGCCGCTGGCCAGCCTGAGCACCGACCGCGCCGGCAGCACGACGATCGAGGCGCCGCGCATCGTCACGACCGGCGCGCAGACCTACGCCGACCCGCTGCAGACGGCCGGCGACCTGCAGTTCGCCGGCAGCGACATCAGCGCCGAGCAGCAGGCGAACCACTTCGGCGGCCGGGTGTCGGCCGACGCGACCACGCTGCTGCTGCGCAGCGCCGACGGCATCACGCTCGGCACGCTGACCCTGGCGCAGGGCGGGCGCGTCGAGACCGACGGGGTGCTGCACCTGGCCGGCAAGCTGGAGCTTGCCGGCGGGACGCTGAGCCTGGTCTCGAACGCCACGCCCGGCAAGGCGGCACGCTTCACCGACCCGGACCTGAACAAGGGCGAGCCGCTGACCTTCGGCTTCTCGCCGCTGTTCGAGGCCACCGGGACGATCGTGCAGGACGCGAACACGAACCCGGACGCGCCCACGACCCTCTCCACCGCGGCCGGCAGCCTGCTGGTGCTGCGCTCGTCCGGCGGCGGCTCGATCCTGCTCGACCAGGCCGGCAACCGCCTGCTGGGCGGCATCTCCGCGGTGAGCGGGCCGCTGGGCGACAACTCGCCGGGCCGCTTCGCCACGCCGGAGATCGTGGTCGGCTTCGTGCGCATCAACTCGAGCGAGATCCATGTCGCCGGCGCGCCGCCGGTCGCCGGAGCGCCGGATCCCGGCCGCGCCGGCCTCGAGGCCGACGCGATCAAGCTGACGACCGACCGCCTGACGACCGGCCCCGATGGCCAGATCCGCGCGCGGCTGCCCTTCGAGCCGCGCCAGGGCTCGCAGACCTCGCTGCCGGCATTGACGCTGGTGCTCGGCCAGGACGCACTCGCGTCGGGCACCGGCTACGGCGCGCCGGACGGCGCGATCCAGGTGCGCATCGGTTCCGAGCAGGGCGGCTTCGTGACGGTGCGCCCCAAGGGCGCCGGCGCGGACAGCGAACTGGTGATCGTGATCGCCGGCCCCGAGCCGCGCCCGTTCTACGACGGCGCCGGCAAGGCGTCGGAGGTGCGCATCTTCTACAACGGCGACGCGCCACGCACGCCGCAGGAGACCGGTGCGCTGACCGCCGTCACCGCCACGGTCGAGGAGGCGCGCCAGACCCGCTTCGAGGAGGCGGTGCGCACCGAGAACGTCAAGTCGCGCCTGCGCTCGGGCGTGATCGCCGAGGTCGGGTCGGGCCGGCCCGCGACGGTCGGCCGCGAGTCGATCCGGCTGCCGGAGAATTGCACGGTCAAGCCCGACAGCCTGCAATGCAACTGACCGACGAGCGCCGGCGCCGCCTGATTGCGCTGCCACTCGCGCTGGCCGCCTGGCCGTGCGCGGCGCAGACCTACCCGGCCCCGGCGCCCCCTCCCGCGCCGCCCCCTCCCGCGGCGGCGCCGCCCGCCCCGGCGCCCGGCGGGTTTGCGGAGCGCGCCGCGCCGGCCGCACCGGCCCCGACGCGCCTGGCGCTGCTGCTGGGCAACGGCCTGTACCCGAGCCCGCACGACCTGCCGCCGATCCACAAGAACGTGCGCGACCTGGGCGCGGCGCTCGAGCAGCGCGAATTCCGCGTCAGCACCGCGCTGGACCTCGACCCGGCCGCCCAGCGCCGCACGATCCAGGCCTTCGCCGCCGAGGCGCGCGCGGCGCCGCCCGACGCCACGGTGCTGTTCTACTTCGCCGGCCACGGCCTGCAGGTCGACGCCGAGAACCTGATGCTGGGCGCCGGCGTGGCGCCCGATGCGCGGGCCGAGGTGCTGCTGTCCGGCAGCCTGCACCTGCAGCGCGACATCGTCGAGCTGCTGCCGCGCCGCAGCAGCGGGCTGACGATCACGGTGATCGACGCCTGCCGCGTCGACCTGCGCAACGCGCTGGCCGCGCAGGACGGCCTCAACCAGGTGGAGGCGCCGCCGGGCTGCCTGATCGTCTTCTCCACCGCGGCCGGCCGGCCGGCCATCGCGCCGGCGCGCGAAACCGACAACACCTTCTATACCGCCTCGCTGGTGAAGCTGTTGCGCACGGCCGACGACGCGCTGTCGTTCTCCGACCTGTTCCGCCTCGTCAAGCTCGACGTGCAGCAGACCATGCTGAGCCACCCGGTGCCGGTGATCCGCCAGTTCGCGCAGGTGCCCTTCATCGCGGAGAACACCCAGGTGAAGGTGCGCCTGTCGCCGCGCCCGACGCCGGAGGAAGCGCTGCAGCGCGCCGCCGACGAGCAGGCCGCCTGGAGCGAGCTGGAGGCGAGCCTGTGGCCGGCCGAGGTCGCCCGCCTGGCCGAGGCCTACCTGGGCCGCTGGCCGGGCACGGCGCGCGCCGGCAGCGCCCAGGTGGCGCGCTCCGGCGCCGAGGACGCGGTGCGCGCGCTGGCCAGCCCGCAGGTGCGGCTGTACCGCAGCGCGTTCCAGCCACGCAGCACGCAGCCGGGCTGGCAGGCCGAGTGGCACAAGGCCGCGCGCGGCGACAAGGACGCGGCCGCCCGCATCGCACGCGCCTACCGCAACGGCAGCGGCGACATCCCGCGCGACGACAACCGCTACGAAGGCTGGCTGCAGTACGCCGCCGCGCTGGGCAACGGCATCGCCTGCTACGAGCTCGCGGTCTGGTACCGCCGCCAGGGCCAGCCGGTGCCGGCGGCCCAGTTCGAGGCGCGCTCGCGCGAGCTCGGTTACACCCCTCCGCCCACGCTGGACCACTACCGCAAATGAAGTCGCTGCCCGTCGTCCTGCTCGGTGCCGCCCTGCTCGCCGGCTGCGCCAGCCCGGCCTTCACGCCCACCGAGGTCAACCCGACCGGCATGCCCTACGAGGGGCTGAACGAGAACAGCTACGGGCCGCGCTCGACCACGCTGTTCCGCTGGTGCGACCCGCAGGACGACCTGTCGAACAGCCAGAACCTGTCGCCCGAGGCGCGCGCCAAGATCGCTGCCATCGCCTCCGATGTCGGCATCGGCGTCGGCACGGCGATCGCCAAGCCCCTCAAGGGGATGACCAAGATCGACACCACGCTCGTCAGCCTCGGCCTGGCCGACAAGATCCGCGCGCCCAGCGACAGCAACCATCCGTTGGTGGCGGTGCTCTCGCATGCCGACGACAGCATCGTGTTCTGGCATTCGGCCAAGTACGTGCGCCCGCGCGACGTCGGCGAGGCGGCCCAGGCCTACTGCGCCAAGCGGCAGAGGGCCACGCTGTACCGCGGATCGGCCACGCGCTGCCCGGCGGTCGAGCGCGGCCTCGCCGGCCAGGCCATCCTCAACACCTACGCCATCTCGGCCTACGCCTGCATCGGGCGCTGAGGCCGCGCGCGCTCAGGGCCGGGCGAAGTCCGGGATGCGGAAGCGGCGGCGGTAAGCGCCGGGCGCCAGGCCGGTGGTGCGCTTGAACAGGCGGCGGAAGAAGGCGCCGTCCTCGTAGCCGACGCGCCAGCCGATCTCGTCCACCGGCGCCTCGGTGCGCTCGAGGCGGCGTTTGGCGTCCTCGATGCGCAGGCGCTGCACGTAGGCCAGCGGCGCCAGGCCGGTGGCGGCCGTGAAGCGGCGCTTGAAGGTGCGCTCGGCCAGGCTGGAGCGCCGGATCATCTCCTCCACCGGGCGGGCCACCGCGAAGTGCGTCGCCAGCCAGCGCTGCGCGGCCAGGATCTCGGCGTCGCCGTGGTCCAGGCGGCCCTCGAAGCTGATGTAGGGCGCCAGGCCGTCCTGGTGCCACTGCAGCGCGTACAGCCGCGCGATCGCCTGCGCGTCGGTGGCGCCGGCGAAGCGCGCGATCAGGTACAGCACCAGGTCGTGCCAGGTGGTCGAGGCACCGGAGCTGACCAGTTCCTCGCGCCGCCCCGACACCACCAGCACGCGCTCGGGGTGGATGGTCACCGCCGGGTGCACGGCGGCGAACTCGCGTGCATAGGCGAAATGCACCGTCGCGTCGCGGCCGTCGAACAGGCCGGTCTCGGCGATCAGGAACAGGCCCGAGCAGGCCGAGCACAGCAGCGCGCCATGGACGTGCATGCGCCGCAGCCACGCGACCAGGCGCGGATAACGCCCGGTCGGCCAGGCGCCGTGGCGCAGCAGCACCGAGGGCACGATGACGATGTCGGTGGCGGCCACCTCGTCGACCGAGCGCTGCACCTGGAACGGCACGCCGCTGGCGAGCATCAGCGGCCCGACCCGCTCGCCGACCACCTCGACCGTGAACGGCCCCGGCGCGTCCGCGCCCGGGCCGTCCAGCACCGCTCGCGCATTCATCACGTCGTACAGGCCGGCCAGCGTGGACACCACGGCATCGGGCAGCGCCAGCAGCGCGACATGGCGCGGTGCCGGGCCGGCAGTGGGTCGGGGCGGGCGCGGGGGGCGCGGCATGGGCGGATTCTGGCGCTGGCACGAACGGACCGTTCGCGGGTGAATCCGGCTCTGCCGCGCGGCACGCCCGGCCGCGAGCATGGGCGCCCTGTGCCACAGCGCCCGAAGCGCGCAGAAGGAAATCCGATGACCCTTGCAGAACACGCACCGGCCGCGCGCGCGGTCGACCCCGCCCGGCTGGAGGCCTTCGTCGGCCGCGCCGTCGGCGACCTGACGCTCGGCTACACCGGCGTGATGGTCAGCCTCGGCCGCCAGCTCGGCCTGTACGCGGCGATGGCCGGGGCCGGCCCGCTGAGCGCGAAGGAGGTCGCGCGGCGCGCCGGCTGCGCCGAGCGCTACGTGCGCGAATGGCTCAATGCGCAGGCGGCCGGCGGCTACGTCGACTACCACGCGGTGAGCCAGAGCTACGAGCTCACGCCCGAGCAGGCCGCCGTGCTTGCCGACGAGGACAGCCCGTTCTACCTGCCGCACGCCTGGCAGGTGGTCGCGGCGATGTGGGCCGACGAGCCCAAGGCGCTCGAGGCCTTCCGCACCGGGCGCGGCGTGGCCTGGGGCGAGCACGATCCGCGCATGGCCTGCGGCGTGGCGGCCTTCTACCGCAACGGCTACAAGGCCAGCCTGGTGCCGCAGTGGCTGCCGGCGCTGGACGGCGTGGTGGCGCAGCTCGAGGCCGGCATCGCGGTGGCCGACATCGGCTGCGGTCATGGTCACTCGACGCTGCTGATGGCGCACGCCTTCCCGGCCTCGCGCTTCCACGGCTTCGACTCGCACGCCGCCTCGATCGAGGCGGCACGGGTGCAGGCCCACGCCGCCGGCGTGGGCGACCGGGTCGAGTTCGCCACCGCACGCGCCACCGACTACCCCGACCGCCGCTACGGCCTGATCTGCTTCTTCGACACGCTGCACGACCTGGGCGACCCGGTCGCCGCGGCGCGCCACGCCGCACAGGTGCTGGCCCCGGGCGGCACGGTGCTGCTGGTCGAACCGTTCGCCAACGACCAGGTGGAGGACAACCTGACGCCGGTGGGCCGGCTCTACTACGCCGGTTCCTGCCTGATCTGCTGCGCCCACGCGATCGCCGATGGCGGGCGGATGGTGCTCGGCGCCCAGGCCGGCCCGCGCCGGCTCGCCGAGGTGTTCCGCCAGGCCGGCTTCAGCCACTTCCGCGAGGCGGCGCAGACGCCGTTCAACCGCGTGTTCGAGGTGCGGCGCTGATCGACTGCCGGCCGGATGGAAGAAGGCAGGCTCTTGAAAGCCCGGAACCGGTCCCTATAATCCGCCTGCTAGCACTCGCCAGCCGTGAGTGCTAACGGTTCCGGATCCCTCCCGGATTCCTCATGTGAATGAGCGCAAACTTTGGCTCAAACGCACGTCAAAGCTTGTCGGTAAGACATCAAGGAGATGGTATGAAGCTTCGTCCGTTGCACGATCGCGTGATCGTCAAGCGCCTGGAGAACGAGACCAAGACCGCGTCGGGCATCGTGATCCCCGACAACGCCGCCGAAAAGCCCGACCAGGGCGAGGTGCTGGCTGTCGGCCCGGGCAAGCGCAACGACAAGGGTGACTTCGTGGCGCTGAACATCAAGGTCGGCGACCGTGTGCTGTTCGGCAAGTACAGCGGCCAGACCGTCAAGGTCGATGGCGACGAGCTGCTCGTGATGCGCGAGGAAGACCTCTTCGCCGTGATCGAGAAGTAAGCAGCCCCCAGAACTCGAATTCAGGAGTAGCAGAACATGGCAGCAAAAGACGTTGTCTTCGGCGCGGACGCGCGTCATCGCATGGTCGAGGGCGTGAATATCCTGGCCAACGCGGTCAAGGTCACGCTGGGTCCCAAGGGCCGCAACGTGGTGCTCGAGCGCTCGTTCGGCGCCCCCACCGTCACCAAGGACGGTGTCTCGGTCGCCAAGGAGATCGAGCTCAAGGACAAGCTCCAGAACATGGGCGCCCAGATGGTCAAGGAAGTCGCTTCCAAGACCAGCGACAACGCCGGTGACGGCACCACCACCGCCACGGTGCTGGCCCAGTCGATCGTGCGCGAGGGCATGAAGTACGTGGCCGCGGGCATGAACCCGATGGACCTGAAGCGCGGCATCGACAAGGCCGTCGGCGCGCTGGTCGAGGAGCTGAAGAAGGCTTCGAAGCCCACCACCACCAGCAAGGAAATCTCGCAGGTCGGCGCCATCTCCGCCAACAGCGACGAGTCGATCGGCAAGATCATCGCCGACGCGATGGACAAGGTCGGCAAGGAAGGCGTCATCACCGTCGAGGACGGCAAGAGCCTGAACAACGAGCTGGACGTCGTCGAGGGCATGCAGTTCGACCGCGGCTACCTGTCGCCGTACTTCATCAACAACCCCGACAAGCAGGTCGCCATCCTCGACAACCCGTTCGTGCTGCTGCACGACAAGAAGGTGTCGAACATCCGCGAACTGCTGCCCACGCTGGAGCAGGTGGCCAAGAGCGGCCGTCCGCTGCTGATCGTGGCCGAGGAGGTCGAGGGCGAGGCGCTGGCGACCCTGGTCGTCAACACCATCCGCGGCATCCTGAAGGTCGTGGCCGTCAAGGCGCCGGGCTTCGGTGACCGCCGCAAGGCCATGCTGGAAGACATCGCCATCCTGACCGGCGGCAAGGTCATCGCCGAGGAAGTCGGCCTGACGCTCGAGAAGGTCACGCTGGCCGACCTGGGCCAGGCCAAGCGCATCGAGGTGGGCAAGGAGAACACCACGATCATCGACGGCGCCGGCGCGGCCGCCGACATCGAGGCGCGTGTCAAGCAGATCCGCGTGCAGATCGAGGAAGCCACCAGCGACTACGACCGCGAGAAGCTCCAGGAGCGCGTGGCCAAGCTGGCCGGCGGCGTGGCCGTCATCAAGGTCGGTGCCGCCACCGAAGTCGAGATGAAGGAGAAGAAGGCCCGCGTCGAGGACGCGCTGCACGCCACCCGTGCGGCCGTCGAGGAAGGCGTCGTGGCCGGTGGTGGCGTTGCGCTGCTGCGTGCCCGTGCGGCCGCCGCAGGCGCGCTCAAGGGCGACAACCACGACCAGGATGCCGGCATCAAGATCGTGCTGCGCGCCGTCGAGCAGCCGCTGCGCGAGATCGTCGCCAACGCCGGCGGCGAGCCGAGCGTGGTGATCAACAAGGTGCTCGAGGGCAAGGGCAACTTCGGCTACAACGCCGCCAACGACACCTACGGCGACATGCTCGAGATGGGCATCCTCGACCCGACCAAGGTGACCCGCACCGCGCTGCAGAACGCCGCCTCCGTGGCCGGCCTGATGCTGACCACCGAGTGCATGGTCGCCGAGGCCCCGAAGGAAGAGGCCCCGGCCGGCGGCATGCCCGGCGGCATGGGTGGCATGGGCGGCATGGGCATGGACATGTAATCCGTCCGGATTCCAGCCGCCATCGAAAGGGTCGCCGCGAGGCGGCCCTTTTTTCATGGCGCCGACATAATCGCTCCCATGGCGCTCGCCCCTCCGCTGCAACGCTTCGTCGACGACGAACTCGGGCGCGCGGGCGCGCTGATCGAGCGCTCGATGGCCGGCACGCTGACCGTGCTGCGCGACCACGGCGGGCTGACCCCGCGCGAGCGCGAGCACCAGTTCGAGATCGTCGAGGCGCTGCAGCGCGACGCGGCGCGTTACCAGCGCCGCTTCGTCGAGGCGCTGCGCGAGGCCGTGCAGCGCACCGAACAGGAGGCCGTGGCCGGCCCGGCGGGCGGCGGGCTCGAGCTGATGGACGAGAGCCGCGTCGAGGTCGACATCGAGATCTCGCGCGCACTGCAGATGATCGACAGCACCGCCGAGTGGGAGCTGCGCGAACTGCAGACCTTCACCTCGACGCTGGCCGGGCTGCAGCATGTCAGCGCCGAGTCGCACCCGCTGCGCCCGCTGGCCTACGCCACCGCGCTGTGGGAGGCGGCCTGCGCGGCGGTGCCGCACTTCGCACAGCGCGCCACGCTGCTGCGCGTGTCCGCCGGCGTGATGGCCGGGCTGCTGAAGTCGGCCTGGGCGGCCGCCTCGTCGCGCCTGGAGGCGCAGGGCGTGCAGCCGGGCATCTACAAGACCGTCATCCTGGCCGCGCCGCTGGCGCTGCCCGAGCGTGGCGCCGCACCCGTGGCGCGCCCCGGCAACCTGCGCGCACTGCTGGCCGAGACCTCGCGCACCGGCGGCGGCGACGACCAGCAGGTGATCGAGCTGCTGTCGCGCCTGTTCGCGCTGATCCAGGCCGATACCGCGGTGCCGAGCGCCTGCCGTGCGCTGCTGGCGCGGCTGCAGGTGGCGGCGTTGCGCGTGGCGCAGCAGGACCGGGCGATGCTCGACGCGCCCGAGCACCCAGTCTGGCAGCTGATGAACCGGCTGGCCGGTGCCGCCTCGACTTGGCCCGCGCCGGGCGACAAGCGGCTGGCCGGCCTGATGAACTTCGCCGAGGCGGTGACCGAGGAGGTCTCGCGCGCGGCCGCGCCCGACGCGGCCACCTTCCGGCGCGCGCTCACGCGGCTCGACGCCTTCCTCGGCGAGCAGCTGCAGTGGCAGCTGCGAGAGGCGCAGGCCAGCATCGACTCGCTGCAGCGCAACGAGCGGCGCGAGCTGCTCGAGCACGTGCTGTCGCAGCGCCTGTCGGAGCAGATGGCGCCGGTGCCGGCCAGCCCGTTGATCCGACGCTTCGTCACCGGCACCTGGGCCAAGGTGCTGGCCGAGTCGATGCTGCGCCACGGCGAGCAGGCCGAGCCGACGCCGAGTTACCTGAAGGCGGTCGACGACCTGCTGTGGAGCCTGCAGACGCCGGCCCACCCGCAGAGCCGGCAGCGCCTGGTGGCCCTGCTGCCCGGGCTGCTGCAGCGGCTGCGCGAAGGCATGGCACTGGTGGCGCTGCCCGAGCCGGAGCAGCAGGCGGTGCTCGACGAGCTGATGGCCGTGCACACCGTCGCGCTGCGCCAGGGCTTCCGGACCTCGGCGCCGGCACCGCTCACGCCGCAGGAGATCGTGCAGCGCATGCGCGACGAGGTGATCCCCGACACGCCGCTGCCGCGCCCGTTTGCCGATTCGGTGATCGACCTGGCCTCGATGGACACGGTGCCGGCCGACTTCCTGGCCTCGCGGCCGATGGACGGCTCGTTCGAGGAATCGCGCCGCCGGCTCGACGCCCTCGTGCCCGGCGCGCGAGCGCGCCTGTTCCTGCAGCGCCGCTGGTCGGTGGTGCAGCTGCTGTGGAAGAGCGAGCAGGCCCTGTACTTCCTGTTCGCCGGCGAGCGGCCGGGCCAGACCCACTCGATCACCCGGCAGGCACTCGAGCGGCTGGATGCCGCCGGCCTGCTGCAGCCGCTGGAGGAGCAGCCGCTGGTGCAGCGCAGCATCGATGCGCTGCTGAACCAGACCCCGCTGGCGCCATGACGGCGCGGCGCGGGGCCGCGCTGCTCGCGTGGTTCGCGTTCCTGGGCGCGCTGCTGTCCGCCGCACCCGTGCATGCCCAGGCCGTCGACGCGCCGGCACGGCCGCGCATCGGGCTGGTGCTGTCGGGCGGCGGTGCGCGCGGGCTGGCCCACGTGGGCGTGCTCAAGGTGCTCGAGCGTGCCGGCGTGCCGGTGGACGTGATCGCCGGCACCTCGATGGGCGCCATCATCGGCGGCCTGTACGCCTCGGGCATGACGGCCGAGCAGCTCGAGGCCGAGCTGCTGAAGGTCGACTGGGATGCGGTGTTCTCCAACCGCGTCGGCCGTCCGCTGCTGTCGCAGCGGCGCAAGGAGGAGGACTTCGAGATCTCGCCGGTGATCGAGATCGGCATGCGCGACGGCGAGCTGCGCGCGCCGCTGGGCGCGATCTCCGGCCGCGGGCTGGAGTCGCTGCTGCGCCGCTACACGCTGCCGGCGCGCGCGGTGCGCGACTTCGACCGCCTGCCGATCCCGTTCCGCGCCGTGGCCACCGACATGGAAACCGGCCAGGCGGTGGTGATCGGCTCGGGCGACCTGGCCACCGCACTGCGCTCGAGCATGAGCGTGCCGGGCGTGTTCGCGCCCACCGAGGTCGACGGCCGCATCCTCGGCGACGGCGGGCTCGTCGACAACCTGCCCGTCGCGGTGGCGCGCAGCCTGGGCGCGCAGGTGCTGATCGTCGTGAACATCGGCACGCCGCTGGCGCCGCGCGAGACGCTGTCCTCGGTGGGCGGGCTGACGACGCAGATGATCAACATCCTGACCGAGCAGAACGTGCAGCGCAGCCTGGCGACGCTCGGCCCTTCGGACGTGTTGATCACGCCCGAGCTGGGCGCCCTCAGCTCGGCCGACTTCGCCCGCACGCGCGAGCTGATCGGCCTGGGCGAGCGCGGCGCGGCGCCGCTGGAGGAGCGGCTGGCGGCCCTCTCCCCCGGCCGCGAGGCCTATGCGCAGTGGCGCGCGCAGCGCCCGCGCGGCGCGGTGCCGGCGCCGCCGCTGGCCTTCATCCGCTTCGAGGGCACGGAGGTGACGAACCCCGGCCGCTTCGTCGCGCAGCTCGAGTCGCGCCCCGGCCAGCCCTTCGACCCGGCCATGGCCGAGCGCGACGCGCTGCGCCTGGCCGCGAGCGACGACTACATGCGCGCCGACTACCGGCTCGTGAGCACCGCCGAGGGCGACGGCCTGGTGTTCGACGTCGAGGACAAGCCCTGGGGCCCGCACTACTTCCGCATCGGGCTGGACCTGGCCACCGACTTTCGCGGCGGCTCGAACTTCAACGTCAAGATCAGCCACAACCGCCACTGGCTCGACGCCAACGGCAGCGAATGGCGCAACCGCGTGCAGATCGGCCAGGTGCCGCTGTGGTTCACCGAGATCTACCACCCGCTGAACTGGACGCTCGGCCTCAGCAACGACTGGTTCGTGGCGGCCTACGCCGAGGCGCAGCGGCGCGACATCACGAACTACGACAACGACAGCGGCGCGCAGCGCGGGCGCTTCAACCGCAAGGGCGCGCGCGCGGGCCTGGACCTCGGCCAGCCCTGGGGCGGGCTCGGCGAGCTGCGGCTCGGCGCGACCTGGGTCTACCAGCGCACCGTGCCGGACATCGTCGCCGCCGGCTTCGAGGGTCTGGACCGGCCCTTCAGCGTGCGCGAGGGCGGCCTGCGCGCCGGCGCGGTGCTGGACCAGCTCGACTACGCGAACTTCCCGCAGCGCGGCTACCGCCTGCAGGCCGAGACAGTGGCCGGGCGCCGGCGTGTCACCGGCAGCGCGGTGCGCGAGCGCTTCACCCGCATCGAGACCGACGGCACGGTGGCCTGGAGCCGGGGGCGGCAGACCGTCAACCTCTACCTCCGGCTGCAGCGCGCCGGGGCGAGCGGTGCGCCGGCCGGCGCGGGCGGCGAGCAGCTCGGCCGCTACACGCTGGGCGGCTTCCAGCAGCTGTCGGGCTACCGCTTCGAGCAGCTCGACGGCGATGCGGTGCTGTTCGGCCGGCTGACCTGGTACCACCGTGCGAGCGAGTCGCTGCTGTTCACGCGCGGCGTGTTCGTCGGCGGCACGCTCGAGGCCGGCAATGCCTGGTCGCGCTGGGGCGACGCCAGCCTGTCCGACCTGCGCAGCGGAATCAGCCTGTTCGTCGGCGCCGACACCGGGCTCGGGCCGGTCTACCTCGGCCTGACCCACGCGCCGCGTGGCTCGACCGGGCTGACGCTGCTGGTCGGGCGCCCCTGATTCGCACGTCGCCACACCCAAGATTGACGGGTGGAGGCGCGCAGGCGAATTGACTACCATCGCCTCCTGTGACGCGGGCAAGGGGCTCGTGTCCGGCGCCCGGACCGAGCTGGGGTCTGCGGCGCCACAAGACTCACAAGCCTGGGCTCGAGAGGAGTTTGGACCATGCCGCTGAACGCACTGCTGCGCATCGATGGAGCAAAGGGCGAGACCCGCCAACTCGGCAAGTACAAGGACCAGGGCTGGATCGAGCTGCAGGGCTGGGACTGGGAAGTCGAGGCCGAGACGAGCTGGACCAAGGGCGGCGGCGCCTCGGTGGGCAAGCCGAACCCGGGCAAGATGAACTGGGAGCACTACTTCGACACCGCATCGACGCGCATCCTCGGCTACATCTTCTCGGGCCAGTCCTTCCCGGAGATGGAGCTGCACATGCTCAAGAGCGTCGGCGTCAACAAGGGTACCGCCGCCAGCTCGCAGGGCGTTTTCTTCCGCATGCTGATGAAGGGCGTGTTCATCACCAAGGTCGGCAACAGCGCCACCGACGAGGGCAACGTCATCCAGAAGGTCGAGATGGTCTTCAAGGAAGTGACCTTCGAATACGCCAAGCAGAGCGACGCCGACGGGTCCCTCGGGCCGCTGGTGCCGGTGTCCTGGGACATCCCCTCGGGCAAGGTCGCGTTCTAGCCGCCGGCCTCGACCCAGTCGCGCAGCAGCCGCGCGACTTCGCCGAGGCCCTGGCGCGACAGGGCCGAGAACGCGGCCACGCCGACGTCGGCCTGCTCCGTCACATGCTCGGCCAGCAGCGCCTGCGCAGCCTGGAGGGCCGCCGCCGTCTCGCGGCGGCTGAGCTTGTCGGCCTTGGTGAGCAGCACCAGCAGGCGCACGGTGCCGGTGCCCACGCGTTGCGACACGAACTCGAGCAGCCGGCGGTCCAGCTCGGTGAGGCCCAGGCGCGCATCGACCAGCAGCACGATGCCCGACAGGCTGCGCCGCGTCGCGAGGTAGTCGGCCATCACCTGCTGCCAGCGCAGCTTGTCGCCGCGCGACACCGCGGCGTAGCCGTAGCCCGGCAGGTCGGCGAACAGCGCGTCGGGCGCCTCGCGCGGGCCGAGCTCGAACAGGTTGATGTGCTGCGTGCGGCCGGGTGTCTTCGACGCGAAGGCGAGCCGCTTCTGCTGGGTCAGCGCGTTGATCGCGCTGGACTTGCCGGCGTTGGAGCGGCCGACGAAGGCAAATTCGGGCAGCTCGGTGGGCGGCAGCTGGTCGAGCCGGCTGGCAGTGGTGAGGAAGCGCGCCGTGTGCGTCCAGGCCAGTGCCTGCTGCTGCGCCTCGTCGGGGCCCGGTGCTGTGGTGTCGCTGCTCGTGTCGGCCATCGGGTCCGTCCAAAGCGCTCATTGTAAAATCGAGCGGTTTTGCATCCGAAAAACGCCGCCCCATGAACAGAATCGCCGCCACGCTGACCTGCCTGATGTTCGCCGCGCTCGCTGCGCCGGCCCTGGCCGCGGAGGCGGCGGCTGCCGCCAAGCCCGATGCCGCCAAGGGCCAGACGCTCTCCACCAACGTCTGCGGCGCCTGCCACACGGCCGACGGTTCGCGCGGCGCCCCGGCCAACCCGATCCTGCAGGGCCAGCACTCCGAGTACCTGGTCAAGCAGCTGACCGAGTTCAAGGCCGGCAAGCGCGACAACGCGATCATGAAGGGCTTCGCCTCGGCGCTGAGCGAGGAGGACATGCGCAACGTCGCAGCCTTCTACGCCGGCAAGATCGCCAAGCCGGGCGCCGCGAAGAACAAGGACCTGGTCACGCTGGGCGAGAAGATCTACCGCGGCGGCATCGCCGACCGCGGCATCCCCGCCTGCTCGGGCTGCCACAGCCCGACCGGCGCCGGCATCCCGGCGCAGTACCCGCGTCTGGCGGGGCAGCACGCGGAATACACCGAGGCCCAGCTGGTTGCCTTCCGCGGCGGCGTGCGCAAGAACAGCGCACAGATGACCGGCGTGGCCGCCAAGATGAGCGACCGCGAGATCAAGGCCGTGTCCGACTACATCGCCGGCCTGCAGTAGCCACGGCGGCGAATCGTCACGAACCGGGCCGGCCTTGCCGGCCCTTTTCGTCGGGGCGGCGCGTATAGTGACCCGCATGCCGTACGTGCGCCGCAACGCCCTGGGCGAGATCGAGAGCCTGCACCGCGAGCGTGCCGGCGAGGCGGGTGAGTACCTGGCCGACGACCACCCCGAGGTGCATGCGTTCGTGGGCCTGCCGGGCGACGGCACGCAGGGCTTCTCGCGGCTCGACGCCGATTTCGTGCGGGTGCTCGAGGACCTGATCGACACCCTGATCGCGAAGAACGTGCTCAACATCACCGACCTGCCCGAGCAGGCGCAGGCCAAGCTGTTCGCGCGCAAGAGCTTCCGCGAACGGGCGTCCAGGCGTTCGCTGCGCCTGTTCGAGCCGACCGACTTCGGCGACGTGATCTGAACGCGGTCT
The DNA here is from genome assembly GCA_003265685.1 of Piscinibacter caeni. GTDB lineage: Bacteria > Pseudomonadota > Gammaproteobacteria > Burkholderiales > Burkholderiaceae_C > Piscinibacter > Piscinibacter caeni. Next base: position 16,864 of record KZ836108.1, read on the forward strand.
TTGCCCGTAAGGCCGGGCGGGGTGCGTGCGACGGAGGAACAATCCCGCGTCGCCGCCCGTACACCCGCCATGCACTTCCACCCAGATCGAGGCTTTGCCCACCCCGTCGCCAGCGAGATCACGCCGCGCACGGTCTACGAACAGCGCCGCGCCCTGCTCAAGCGCATCGCGCTCGGCGCGGCCGGCACCGCCCTGGCCGGCTGGGCCTCGCGTGACGCGCTGGCGCAGGCCCGCCCGGGCCGCCTGGCGCCGCTGCCGGGCGCGCGCAGCAGCGTGGCCGGTGCGCTGACGATGGAGAAGCCGACCGCCTACGACGACGTCACCGGCTACAACAACTTCTACGAGTTCGGCACCGACAAGTCCGACCCGGCACGCGCCGCCGGCACGCTCAAGCCACGGCCCTGGACGGTGGCCGTCGAGGGCGCGGTCGCCAAGCCGAAGGTCTACGACCTCGACGAGCTGCTCAAGCTCGCGCCGATGGAAGAACGCATCTACCGGCTGCGCTGCGTCGAGGGCTGGTCGATGGTGATCCCCTGGGTCGGCTACTCGCTGGCCGAACTGATCCGGCGCGTGGAGCCGACCGGCAACGCGAAGTACGTCGAGTTCGTGACGCTGGCCGACAAGGCCCAGATGCCGGGCGTGCGCTCGAGCGTGCTCGACTGGCCCTATGTCGAGGGTTTGCGCCTGGACGAGGCGATGCACCCGCTCGCGCTGCTGACCTTCGGCCTGTACGGCGAGGTGCTGCCGAACCAGAACGGCGCGCCGGTGCGCATGGTCGTGCCCTGGAAGTACGGCTTCAAGAGCGGCAAGTCGATCGTCAGGATCCGCTTCGTCGAGAAGGAGCCGCGCACCGCGTGGGTCAAGGCCGCGGCGCAGGAATACGGCTTCTACTCGAACGTCAACCCGAACGTCGACCACCCGCGCTGGAGCCAGGCCACCGAGCGCCGCATCGGCGAGGACGGGCTGTTCCAGAAGAAGCGGCCGACGCTGATGTTCAACGGCTACGAGGCGCAGGTCGGGCAGCTGTACGCCGGCATGGACCTGAAGAAGCACTACTGAACGCCGAGGCACCATGTCGGCCGTGCTGCCCGATTCCGCCCCCGCCCGGGCGCGCCGCCCGGCGCGCTCGCCGCTGCTGCATCCGCTGGCCAAGCCGGGGCTGTTCGTGCTGTGCGCGCTGCCGTTTGCCTGGCTGCTCTACGGCGCGCTCGCCAGTCGGCTCGGGCCCAACCCGGCCGAGGCATTGATCCGCGCCACCGGCGACTGGACGCTGCGTTTCCTGTGCCTGACGCTGGCCGTCACGCCGCTGCGCCAATGGACCGGCCAGCCGGCGCTGGCGCGATTCCGGCGCATGCTGGGCCTGTACGCCTTCTTCTACGCGGCGTGGCACTTCCTCGCCTACGCCTGGCTGGACATGGGCTTCGACCCGTCGGCGATCGCGCGCGACATCCCGAAGCGCCCGTTCGCGCTGGTGGGCTTCACCGCGCTGCTGCTGATGGCGCCGCTGGCCGCGACCTCGTTCAACCGCGCGATCAAGGCGCTCGGCGCGGCCCGCTGGCAGGCGCTGCACCGCAGCGTCTATGCCATCGTGCTGCTGGGCCTGCTGCACTTCTTCTGGATGCGCGCGGCCAAGAACAACCTGGCCGAGGTGGCGGTGTACGGCGTGGTGATCGCTGTGCTGCTCGGCTGGCGCGTGCGTCAGGCCACGAAGAGCAGGCCGTCCACGCCGTAGAGCCTGGCCAGCGCCTCCAGCTTCGGCGGCGGCTGGCGCACGCTGAAGCCCTTGCCCCAGGCCGCGGCCAGGCGTCGGCACTCGAGCAGCACCGCCAGGGCCGAGGTGTCGAACTGCGCCAGCGGGGAGGCGTCGATCACCACGGCCTCGCCCGGCGCCGACTGCAGCGCCTGGGTCAGCAGCTGCAGCGTGTCGCGCGATTCGCGCAGCGTGATGGTGGCCGGCAGCAGCAGCATGGTCCGGTGCGGCGCGTCAGGACTTCGCCGGCGCGCTGGCGGCGCCCTTGTTGCGCTCCGCCAGCTTGCCGATCAGGCCGTCGATGCCGTTGGCGCCGATCTCCTGCGCGAAGCTGTTGCGGTAGTTCTCGACCAGCCAGACGCCCAGCACGTTGACGTCGTAGATCTTCCAGCCCTGCTCGCCCTTCTCGAGCCGGTAGTCGAGCTGGATCGGGTCGCCCTTGCCGCGCACCTCGGTGCGCACGACCACGTCGTTCGGGTCCGGGCTCGGCCGCGAGGGCTTGAGCGAGACGGTCTGGTCCTTCACCTGGGCGAGCGCGCCGGAATAGGTGCGCACGAGCAGCACCTTGAACTCGTCCTGCAGGCGCTTCTGCTGCTCGGGCGTGGCCTGGCGCCAGTAGCGGCCGACGGCCGAGGCGGTCATGCGCTGGAAGTTCACGTGCGGCATGACCTTCGCGTCGACCAGCGTGATGACCTTCTGCACGTCGCCGGCCTGGATGGTCTTGTCGGCCCGCACCGCGTCGAGCACGTCGGTCGAGACTTCCTTGATCAGCTGGTCGGGCGCGCGGCCGTCCTGGGCCTGCACCGCGGCGCCGCCGAACAGCAGCACGGCGGCGCTCAACCAGGTCACGAGTCGGTGGATCAGCATGGGTGTCCTTTCTTTCTTCGGCGCCGCGGGCGGCGCCCTCCTTCAGAGCCTGGAACGGGCCGCGGGTTCGGCCGGTTCGCAATCCTTAACGTCTCTCACGTGCCGCCGGTTTCACTTCGCCGCAGGCACCGAGGCCGGCGGCTCCGGCTCGGGGGCGTCCAGCGGCGGGGCATCGCCGTCGAAGACCAGGCTGCGGCGCCGCTGCAGATAGGCGTCGCGCACGAAGGTGTACTTGTCCAGCGCGATGTCGTCGACCACGCGGCTGGCGCCGAGCAGCTTGGCCCGCGTGTTGATCACCCGCAGCGTGGTGATGCCGTAGCGCGAGCCGCCGTCGTTGACCACCGAGGCCGGCGAGGCCACGTTGTCCATCGGCAGGCCGACCGAATCGCGCACGGTCGACGAGCCGAGCAGCGGCCACACCACGTACGGCCCGGAGCCGAAGCCCCAGGCACCGAGCGTCTGCCCGAAGTCCTCGTACTGGTGGTCCAGGCCCATCTCGCTGGCGATGTCGACCACGCCGAGCAAGCCGAAGAAGGTGTTGGTGCCCACGCGCATCACGTCGCGCAGGCCGTTCTCCACCTTGCCCTGCAGGAAGTTGTTGACCGCCGACCAGGCATCGGCGAAGTTGCCGAACACGTTGTCGACGCCGCGGCGCACCGGCTCGGGCACCACGTTGCTGTAGGCGGTGGCCACCGGCTTGAGCAGGTTCTCGTCGAGCGACTCGTTGAACGAGAACACCTTGCGGTTCCAGTTCTCCCACGGGTCGAGCTTCTGCCCGGGCCCGCCGCGCGCCGGGCCGACACTGGCACAGCCGGCCGTCAGCAGCACCACGGCGACGGCAGCAGCGACGGCGCGTGGAGTCACTTCTTCACTCCGTTGGCCGGCGCCGGCGCGGCCGCGCTGCCGGCATCGGCCGCCTTGTTGAACAGGAACTGGCTGATCAGGCTCTCGAGCACGACGGCCGACTGGGTCTGCCGGATGGTGTCGCCGGCGGCGAGGTTCTTCTCGTCGGCACCGGGCTCCAGGCCGATGTACTGGTCGCCCAGCAGGCCGGCGGTCAGGATGCGCGCCGAGGAGTCCTTCGGGAACTGCACGTCGCGGTCGACCTCCAGCTTCACCAGGCCCTGGTAGGTCTTGGTGTCCAGCGTGATCGAGGTGACGCGGCCCACCGTCACGCCGGCGCTGCGCACCGGCGCGCGCACCTTCAGGCCGCCGATGTTGTCGAAGCGCGCCAGCAGGGTGTAGCTGTCGTTGCTGCCGAAGCTGGCCAGGTTGGCCGCCTTCAGCGCCAGGAACACCAGGCCGAGCAGGCCGAGCAGGACGAACAGCCCGACCAGCGTTTCGATGCCTTTCTTGCCCATCGAGGGAATCCTTTCGTTCGCGTGCTGCTTACGGCGTGGAGAACATCAGCGCCGTCAGGATGAAGTCCATGCCGAGGATGGCCAGCGACGAGATCACCACCGTGCGTGTCGTCGCGTAGGCCACGCCCTCGGGCGTCGCCTCGGTCTCGTGGCCCTGGTAGAGCGCGACGAAGGTGCAGATCACCCCGAACACCATGCTCTTGACGATGCCGTTGCCGACGTCGCGCCAGATGTCGACCTTGTTCTGCTGGATCGACCAGAAGTTGCCCGCGTCGATGCCGATCAGCAGCACCGCCACCACGTAGGCCCCGAGGATGCCCACCGCCGAGAACAGGATCGCCAGGATGGGCATCGACACCATGCCGGCCACGAAGCGCGGCGCCAGCACGCGCGCCTTCGGGTCGATGGCCATCATCTCCATCGCGGCGAGCTGCTCGCCGGCCTTCATCAGGCCGATCTCGGCGGTCAGCGAGGTGCCGGCGCGGCCGGCGAACAGCAGCCCGGTGACCACCGGCCCGAGTTCGCGCACCAGCGCGAGGTTGACGATCAGGCCGAGCGACTCGGTCGCGCCGTAGGTCACCAGCGCGTAGTACATCTGCAGCGCCAGCACGAAGCCCACCGCGAGCCCGGAGGAGACGATGATGATCAGCGACAGGTTGCCGATCGCGTGCACCTGCGCCACGACGAGGCTGAAGCGGCGCATCGCCTCGGGCACCGCGCGCAGCAGCTCGACGAAGAAGAACGCGGCATGGCCGAACGAGCGCAGCATGCGCAACGTGCGCGCGCCCAGCAGGGTCAGCGGGTTGGTCACGACGCCGCCTCCGCGGAGACGCCGAAGTCCTGCGCCAGCGGCGGCGCGGGGTAGTGGAACTTGACCGGGCCGTCCGGCTCGCCGCGCACGAACTGGCGCACCTCCGGGTCCGCCGAGTCCATCAGCTCCTTCGGCGTGCCCTGCGCGACGATGCGCCCGCCGTTGGCCAGCAGCACCACGTAGTCGCTGATCGCCATGCACTCGGGCACGTCGTGCGAGATGACGAGCGAGGTCGAGCCGGTCACGTCGTTGAGCGTGCGGATCAGGTTGGCGGCCACGCCCATGGAGATCAGGTCCAGCCCGGCGAAGGGCTCGTCGTACATGATGAGCTCCGGGTCGAGCGCGATCGCGCGCGCCAGCGCGATGCGCCGAGCCATGCCGCCGGAGACCTCGGAGATGCGCAGGTTCGCCGCGCCGCGCAGGCCGACGGCGTTCAGCTTCATCAGCACGATGTCGCGGATCATGGCCTCGGAGAGGTCGGTCTGCTCGCGCAGCGGGAAGGCCACGTTGTCGAACACGCTCAGGTCGGTGAACAGCGCGCCGAACTGGAACAGCACGCCCATGCGGCGGCGCATGCGGAAGAGCCGCTCCTGGTCGCGCGCATCGACCACCTCGCCGGCGAAGCGCACCGTTCCCGCACTGGCGGCGTGCACGCCGCCGATCAGGCGCAGCAGCGTGGTCTTGCCGCAGCCCGAGCTGCCGAGGATGGACGTGACCTGTCCGCGCCGGAAGCGCAGCGAAATGTCGCTGAGGATCGTGCGGCTGGCGTCGTAGCCGAACGTGACATGGTCGATCTCGATCAGCGTGTCGGTGTTCGGGGACGGGGGATCACTGGGCATGCAGCACAGGCTCTGGGGATGGTGCCGGCCGGCGGCGGGCGCCGGGCAGCGGCCGGCAAAAGCGGGCGGATTGTCTCACGCCAAGTTTGCGCTTGCAGGGGAAACCCGAACTCGCCTCGTGACCAGTGGTCACATGGCGACATCCGGACGGTCAGGCAAGCCGTCAGCGCTTCTGGCACCCCGGGCAGAAGAAGGTGGATCGCTGCCCCTGCACGATGCGGCGCAGCGTGGCGCCGCAGCGAGCGCAGGCTTCGCCGGCCCGGCCGTAGACCTGCGCGTGCAGCTGGAACTGGCCGGCCATGCCATGGGCATCGCGGAAATCGCGCAGCGTCGTCCCCCCGAGCTCGAGCGCCTGACCGAGCACCGTGCGGATCGCCAGCGCCAGCCGCGCACAACGCGGCCGGCTGATCCGCCCGGCCGGCGTGCGCGGGTCGATGCCGGCCTGGAACAGCGCCTCGCAGGCGTAGATGTTGCCGGCGCCGACCACCACGTCGCCGGCCAGCAGCGCCTGCTTGATGGCCACCCGCCGTCCGCGCAGCGCGCGGTGCAGGTAGTCGCCGTCGAAGGCCGCATCGAAGGGCTCCAGCCCCAGGCCCGACAGCAGCTTGGCGGCCGGCGCCTCGTCCAGCGCGGGCGACCAGACCACCGCGCCGAAGCGGCGCGGGTCGGCCAGGCGCAAGGTGCCGGCCGAGGTCACCAGGTCGAAATGGTCGTGCGCCCCGGGCTCCTCTGGCTGGCGGCTGAACGCGAGCGAGCCCGACATGCCCAGGTGCATCAGCAACCCACCGCGCTCCAGCGCCAGCCAGAGGTACTTGCCACGCCGCGTGACCTCGCCGACCCGCTGCCCCACCAGCACCTGGGGCTCGACACCCAGCGGCCAGCGCAGCGGCTTGCCGCGCCGCACCGCCAGCACCTGCGCGCCGTAGATGCGCTCGGCAAAGCTGCGCCGCGTGGTCTCGACTTCCGGAAGTTCGGGCATGCGCGGAATTATCGCGAGCGGCACGGATCGCAGTCCGGGGCCCCGCGAGGGTGCGCAATAGAATGAATCTTGCTTCCAGGAGTGCCGATGCCCGTGTTCCCGATCCGTTCGAGCCTGACCCGGCTGCTGGGCGCCCTGACGGCATCGCTGCTGTGCGCGACGCTCGCCACCTCCGCGCAGACCGAGCGCGCCGGCGCCGCCCCGGTGGCCAACTCCCGGCTCGACGCGCAGCTCTTCTACCAGCTGCTGATCGGCGAGATCGAGCTGCGCGAGGGCGATGCCGGCACCGCCTACCAGGTGATGCTGGACGCGGCCCGGCGCACGAAGGACGAGCAGCTGTTCCGGCGCGCCACCGACATCGCGCTGCAGGCTCGCGCCGGCGACCAGGCCCTGGCCGCGGTGATGGCCTGGCGCTCGGCCGTGCCGTCCTCCGCCGAGGCGCACCGCTACCTGATCCAGCTGCTGATCGCGCTGAACCGGCCGGCCGAGGCCGTCGAGCCGATGCGCGCGCTGGTCGAGCTGACGCCGGCGGGCGAACGTGCCGGGCTGATCCAGTCGCTGCCGGCCTTCTTCTCGCGCCAGAACGACAAGGCGCAGGCGGCGGCACTGATCGAGAAGACGCTGCAGCCCTTCGCCGACTCCGGCGCCGACCGCGTGGCCGCGCGCGTGGCGATGGCGCGTGCCTGGCTCGGCGTGCCCGATGCGGCCAAGGCCCGGACGCTGCTGGAGCGCGCCCATGCCGACGCGCCGGCGGACGAATCGCCGGCCCTGCTTGCCGCCGTGGCGCTGGGCAGCGTGCCCGAGCTCGAGGGCGTGATCCTGGGCCACCTGCAGGCCAAGCCGGACAGCCACGGCGTGCGCCTGGCCTATGTGCGCGCGCTGACCTCGGTGCAGCGTTTCGTCGACGCCGTGGCGCAGCTCCAGGAGGTGACCCGGCGCGCCCCCGAACTGCCGCCGCCCTGGCTGACGCTCGGCGCACTGCAGCTCGAGCTGCGCCAGCCGGCGGACGCCACCGCCTCGCTGCAGACCTACCTCGAACGGCTCGACGCCGCCCCGGCGCCGACGCTGGCGAACCCGGTGCATGGCGGCGACGCCGACGATGACGACGACACCCCGTCGCCGACCGCCAGCGCCGAACAGGGCCGTACCCAGGCCTGGCTGCTCCTCGCGCAGGCCGCCGAGCAGCGGCGCGACTTCAAGGCCGCCGAGGCCTGGCTGGCCAAGGTCGACAACCCGCAGCGGCTGCTCGAGGTGCAGACGCGCCGCGCCTCGCTGCTGGCACGCCAGGGCAAGGTGCGCGAGGCGCGCGAGCTGATCCGCCGCGTGCCCGAGCGCGAGCAGTCGGACGTGCGCGCCAAGCTGCTGGCCGAGGCGCAGGTGCTGCGCGACGTGAAGCAGTGGAAGGACGCCGGTGCGGTGCTGGCGCAGGCGAACCAGCGCTTTCCGGACGACGTCGAGCTGCTCTACGAGCAGTCGATGATGGCCGAGAAGCTCAACCGCATGGACGAGATGGAGCGCCTGCTGCGCAAGGTCATCCAGCTCAAGCCCGACCATCACCATGCCTATAACGCGCTGGGCTACTCGCTGGCCGAACGCAACCAGCGCCTGCCCGAGGCCAAGTCGCTGATCCAGAAGGCGCTCGAGCTGAGCCCGGGCGAGCCCTTCATCACCGACAGCCTGGGCTGGGTCGAGTACCGGCTCGGCAACAAGGCCGAGGCGCTGCGGCTGCTGAAGACCGCCTACCAGGCGCGCCCCGACCCGGAGATCGCCGCCCACCTGGGCGAGGTGCTGTGGGTGACCGGCCAGCAGGACGAGGCCCGCCGCGTCTGGCGCGAGGCCCGCAGCCGCGACAGCGCCAACGACGTGCTGCGCGAGACGCTCGCGCGCCTGCGGGTGGACTTGTGACCCGTGCGGCCCTGGCCGCGGCCGCGCTGCTCGTGGCCGGCTGCGCCACCACGCCGCCGCCCGCCGTGCCGCCCGGCGAGAGCCTGAGCGGGCGCCTGGCCATGCGGGTGGACGCCTCCCCGGGCCAGGACGCGCGCTCGATGAGCGCCGCCTTCGAGCTGCAGGGCCTGCCCGAACGCGGCCGCTTCTCCCTGTCGAGCCCGCTGGGCACGATGCTGGCCCAGGCACGCTGGCAGCCGGGCAGCGTGACCCTGGTCACGTCGCAGGGCGAGACGCCCTACCCGGACCTGGACGCGCTGACCCGCGAGGTGCTGGGCGAAAGCGTACCCGTGGCCGCGCTGTTCGACTGGCTGCAGGGCCGCCCCTGGCCCGGCGCCGCCAGCACCGTCGCGCCGCCGGGCTTCCGCCAGCTCGGCTGGGTCGTGGACCTGTCCAGGTTCGACGACGCGTCGATCGCCGCGGTGCGCGAGCAGCCGCCGGCGGTGACGGTTCGGGTCAAGATGGATCGCCCCTGATGAGCCTGCGTGCCCTGTACGAGGTGGCGGCCCCGGCCAAGCTGAACCTGTTCCTGCATGTCACCGGGCGGCGCGCCGACGGCTACCACCTGCTGCAGTCGGTGTTCGTGCTGATCGACTGGTGCGACACGCTGCACTTCGAGCGCCGCGACGACGCCCGCCTGGCGCGCCACGACCTCGGCCCGGCGCTGCCCGATGACGACTTGTGCCTGCGCGCGGCGCGACTGCTGCAGGCCGAAAGCGGCACCCCGCTCGGCGCCGACATCTCGGTGGACAAGCAGGTGCCCTGGGGCGCCGGCCTGGGCGGCGGCAGCTCCGACGCGGCCTCGACGCTGCTGGCCTTGAACCGCCTGTGGGGCCTGCACTGGCCGCGCGAGCGCCTGCTCGCGCTGGCCCCACGCCTGGGGGCCGACGTGCCCTTCTTCGTCGGCGGGCGCCATGCCTTCGTCGAGGGCATCGGCGAGCGGCTGACCCCGATCGAGCTGCCGGCGGCCTGGTTCGCGGTNCAGCTCCGACGCGGCCTCGACGCTGCTGGCCTTGAACCGCCTGTGGGGCCTGCACTGGCCGCGCGAGCGCCTGCTCGCGCTGGCCCCACGCCTGGGGGCCGACGTGCCCTTCTTCGTCGGCGGGCGCCATGCCTTCGTCGAGGGCATCGGCGAGCGGCTGACCCCGATCGAGCTGCCGGCGGCCTGGTTCGCGGTACTCAAGCCACCGGCAGCCATCGAGACACGCAGCATCTTCACGAGTCCGCTGCTTCGCCGCGATACCGAAGCTGTTATACTTTCGGGCTTTCTTGCAGACATGGCCCGCGCCCGGGCGCAGCTGCTCGACGGAGACTTCGGCCGCAACGACCTGCAGCCGCCCGCCGAAGCAGCGTGCAGCGAGGTGACGGAGGCCGTCAGGCGGCTTCAGCAAAGCTTCGGCAATGCGCGCATGACCGGCTCCGGCAGTGCCGTGTTCGCGAGAGCTGGCACCGGTGCCCGGCCCATTGCGGCGATGCCGTCGGATCTTCCGGCGGGGTGGGTGGGGCGCATGTGCCGCAGCCTGGAGCAGCATCCGCTGGTCGGATGGGCGGCAGACTGAGCAGGGTTTCGGTTCGCGCGCAAGCGTCGGACCCGTGTAGGGGAGTCGCCAAGTTGGTTAAGGCATCGGATTTTGATTCCGACATTCGAGGGTTCGAGTCCTTCCTCCCCTGCCAACACTTCTGAACCCGGTGCAGCATCGCGACCGGATCGCCTTCTCGGAGCGAACGTGCTGTTCAATACCGTGCTGTTCACCGGCAACGCCAATCCTGCCCTGGCGCAGGAGATTGCCGGCCACCTCGGCATCGAGCTCGGCAAGGCCAAGGTCGGGCGCTTCTCCGACGGCGAAGTCGACATCGAGATCGAGCAGAACGTGCGGGCACGCGACATCTTCGTCGTGCAGCCGACCTGCGCGCCGACCAACGAGAACCTGATGGAACTGTGCATCATGGTCGACGCGCTCAAGCGTGCGTCGGCCAGGAGAGTCACGGCCGTCATCCCCTACTTCGGCTACGCGCGCCAGGACCGCCGGCCCCGCTCGACGCGCGTGCCGATCAGCGCCAAGGTCGTCGCCAACATGCTCGAGGCGGTGGGCGTCGAGCGGCTGCTGACGATGGACCTGCACGCCGACCAGATCCAGGGCTTCTTCGACATCCCGGTCGACAACATCTACGCCTCGCCGGTGCTGCTGTCGGACCTGCACGGCAAGCGCTACTCGGACCTCGTGGTCGTCTCGCCGGACGTCGGCGGCGTGGTACGTGCCCGCGCGCTCGCCAAGCAGCTCGGCTGCGACCTGGCCATCATCGACAAGCGCCGCCCGAAAGCCAACATCTCCGAGGTGATGCACGTCATCGGCGACATCGAGGGCCGCAACTGCGTGATCATGGACGACATGATCGACACCGCCGGCACGCTGGTGAAGGCGGCCGAGGTGCTGAAGTCGCGCGGCGCCAAGAGCGTCTATGCGTACTGCACGCACGCGGTGTTCTCCGGCCCGGCGATCGAGCGCATCAAGGCCTCGGCGCTGGACGAGGTGGTCATCACCAACACCATCCCCCTTTCCGAGGCCGGCCGGCAGTGCACCAAGGTGCGCCAGCTGTCGGTGGCCTTCCTGTTCGCCGAGACGATCCGCCGGATTTCCGACGGTGAATCGGTGACGTCCCTGTTCGCGGAGCAGAACGCGAACTTTTGACCCCGAGGAGCCTGGTCGCGGGCCCTCAACCTTCCTGGAGTTCACATGAAATTCGTCGCTTACGAGCGCACGTTGCAGGGGACCGGAGCGAGCCGCCGCCTGCGCAATGCGCACAAGGTGCCCGGCATCGTCTACGGTGCCGGCCAGCCGCAGATGATCGAGCTCGATCACAACGCGCTCTTCTTCGCGCTGAAGAAGGAAGCCTTCCACTCGTCGCTGCTCGACATGGAGCTCGGCGGCAAGACCGAGAAGGTGCTGCTGCGCGACTACCAGATGCACGCGTTCAAGCCGATCGTGATGCACATCGACTTCCAGCGCGTCGACGCGACGACCAAGATCACGAAGAAGGTGCCGCTTCACTTCGTGAACGAGGAGAACTCGCCGGCCGTCAAGACCGACAAGTGCCTGGTCAACCACGTGGTCACCGAGGTGCAGATCCAGTGCCTGGCCTCGCAGCTGCCCGAGTACCTGACGGTGGACCTGGGCAACCTGGCCAAGGGCCAGTCGCTGCACGTCAGCGACCTGAAGCTGGCCGACGGCATCAAGGTCGTCACGCACGGCAAGAAGGACCCGGTGATCGTGTCCGTCTCGATGCAGGCCGCCGAGGAAGAAGCCGCGCCGGCCACGGCCGTCGCCGCGCCCGCCGCCCCGGCCAAGAAGGAAAAGAAGGACGAGAAGCAGAACAAGAAGTAAGCCGCCGTCGCTGCTTCCTGCTCGCGAACCCCGCTCCGGCGGGGTTCGCCGTTTCCGGCCCGGGATAATCGCGGCCCATGATCAAGCTCATCGTCGGCCTGGGCAACCCGGGCCCCGAGTACGAGGCGACGCGCCACAACGCCGGCTTCTGGTTCGTCGACGAGGTGGCGCGCAGCCTGAAGGTGTCGCTGCAGCCCGAGCGCGGCTACTTCGGCAACGCGGCGCGCGCCAGCACGCCGCACGGCCCGGTCTGGCTGCTCGAGCCGATGACCTACATGAACCTGTCGGGCAAGGCCGTGGCGGCGCTGGCGCGCTTCTTCAAGATCGCACCGGGCGAGATCCTCGTGGCGCACGACGAGCTCGACCTGCCGCCGGGCCAGGTCAAGCTCAAGCTCGGCGGCAGCCATGCCGGCCACAACGGGCTGCGCGACATCCACGCGCAGCTCGGCAGCGCGGGCTACTGGCGCCTGCGCCTGGGCATCGGCCACCCGGGCGTGAAGGCCGAGGTGGTGCACTACGTGCTGCGCAAGCCGAGCCCGGAACACCGCGCGGCGATCGAGAACGGGATCACGCAATCGCTGTCCGCGTTGGACTGGATGCTCGCAGGCGAGATGGAGCGCGCGATGATGAAGCTCCACGCCAAGCCGCCGCGGCCCAAACCGCCGCGCCCGGAGGGCGTGCCCCCTCCGGAGACGCCCTGATGACCCGAGCGATCCTGCTGCTGAGCCTGGCCCTGCTGGCCGCCGCACCGGCCCTGGCCGCGCCGCCGATCTACCGCTGCGGCGCGGACGGCCGCACCTACTCGCAGGTGCCCTGCCCCGAGGGCAGCTTGATCGAGGCGAGCGACCCGCGCACCGCCGCCCAGCGCGCCGAGGCGAAGCGCTTCGCCGAGGCCGAGCGCAAGCGCGCCGCCGACCTGGAGCGCGAACGCAAGGCGGCGGAGAAGTCAGGCGACAAGTCGGCCGCCGGCGCCATCGCCGTCGGCCCGGCCACGCCGGACGCGCCCGCCGCGACCGGCATCGGCAAACCCCGCACGGGCAAGGACAAGCCGGCCGAGAAGGACTTCATCGCGGTGGCACCCAAGGCCGCCACGACGGCGCGCTGATCACTTCGGCGCTGGGGCTGCCGCCTGCTGCTGCAGGCGCTCGTACTTGGCCCAGAGCGAGTCCTTCGACTCGATGAACTCGGGGTTCACCGGGATGCAGCTGACCGGGCAGACCTGCACGCACTGCGGCTCCGGGAAGTGCCCCACGCACTCGGTGCAGCGTTGCGGGTCGATCTGGTAGATCTCCGGCCCCATCGAGATGGCCTGGTTCGGGCACTCGGGCTCGCAGACGTCGCAGTTGATGCATTCGTCGGTGATCAGCAGGGCCATGACGCGTCAGACTTCGCTTGATTTCACCCGGTCTCTCAGCCGGGCCAGCACCGAGGGTGACACGAACTTCGAGACATCACCGCCGAGGGTGGCAATCTCGCGCACGAAGGTGCCGGACACGAACTGGTACTGGTCGCTGGGCGTGAGGAACAGGGTCTCGACCTCGGGCATCAGCTGCCGGTTCATGCCGGCCATCTGGAACTCGTACTCGAAGTCGCTGACCGCGCGCAGGCCGCGCACCACCACCTTGGCACCATGGCCGACGACGAAGTCGCGCAGCAGGCCGCGGAAGGCCATCACCTCGACGTTCGGGTACTTGGCCGCCAGCTCGGAGGCGATCTCCAGCCGCTCGGCGATCGTGAACATGGTGCGCTTGTGGTGCCCGGCGGCCACCGCGACGATCAGGCGCTCGAACAGCCGGCTGGCACGGCGCATCAGGTCCTCGTGGCCGAGCGTCATCGGGTCGAAGGTGCCGGGGTAGACGGCGGTCAGGCGGGTCACGGAGGTCAACGCGGGCTCCCGTCGGGCTGGTCTGCCGGCGCAGTGTAGCCCTCGGGTTCGCGGCGCAGCAGGTGGGCATGCACCGATCCGGCGCGCAGGTGGCGATGCACCCGCAGCCCGAGCGGCGCCAGCGCATCGGGGGCGTACGGCCGGTCGGCCTCGAGGTAGACGAAGCCGTCGGGAACGGCCAGCGGCGCCGCGGCAGACAGCGCCGCGTCGAACAGCTGGGCCTCGAAGGGGGGGTCGACGAAGACGATCTCGAAGCGCCGCGGCGGGCAGCGGCGCATCCAGCCCAGCGCGTCGGTCGCCTCGACGCGGACCCGATCGGCCTTCAGCCGCTGGCGCGACTGCTCCAGGCGCGCCGCCAGCTCGCGGTCGCGCTCGAGCAGCACCACCTCGGCCGCGCCGCGCGAGGCGGCCTCGAAGCCGAGCGCCCCGCTGCCGGCGAAGGCATCCAGGCAGCGCCAGCCGGCCAGATCCTGGCCCAGCCAGTTGAACAGCGTCTCGCGCACCCGGTCGGGCGTCGGGCGCAGGCCGGGGCGGTCGGGCACCGGCAGCCTGGAGCGCTTCCACTGCCCGCCGATGATGCGGACCTCGCCCGGCGGCGCGTGCCTCACATCCGCACCGGAATGCCGTCGCGCGCCAGCAGCGCCTTGGCCTGGCCCACCGTGAACTCGCCGTAGTGGAAGATGCTGGCGGCCAGCACCGCGTCCGCGCCGCCGAGGCGGATGCCCTCGGAGAGATGCTCGAGCGCGCCGACGCCGCCGGAGGCGATCACGGGAATGTCGACCGCGTCGGTGACCGCGCGGGTGAGTTCGAGGTCGAAGCCGGTCTTGGTGCCGTCGCGGTCCATGCTCGTGAGCAGGATCTCGCCTGCGCCGTGCTCGGCCATCTGCTTCGCCCAGGCCACCGCGTCCAGGCCGGTGTTGCGCCGGCCGCCGTGGGTGTAGACCTGCCAGCCACCATGCTCCCCGCGCTTGGCGTCGATCGCGACGACGATGCACTGCGCGCCGTACTTGCCCGAAGCGTCGCGGATCACCTGCGGATTGGCCACCGCGGCGGAGTTGAAGCTCACCTTGTCGGCCCCGGCATTGAGCAGCCGCCGCACATCGGCCACCGTGCGCACGCCGCCGCCGACCGTCAGCGGGATGAACACCTGAGCGGCCACCGCCTCGATGATGTGCAGGATCAGGTCGCGCTCGTCGCTGGTGGCGGTGATGTCGAGGAAGGTCAGTTCGTCGGCGCCCTGGTCGTTGTAGCGCGCGGCGATCTCGACCGGGTCGCCGGCATCGCGCAGCTCGACGAAGTTGACGCCCTTGACGACCCGGCCGCCGGTGACGTCGAGGCAGGGGATGATGCGTTTCGCGAGCAAGGTCAGCCTTCGCCGTTGAGTTCGTCGGCGCGCGCCTGGGCGGCGGCGAAATCCAGATCGCCGGTGTAGATCGCGCGGCCGCAGATCACGCCCTCGATGCCCTCGAATTCGACCGCGCAGAGCTTCTCGATGTCGGCCAGGTTCGACAGTCCGCCCGAGGCGATCACCGGGATGGTCAGCGCCTGGGCCAGCTTGACCGTGGCCTCGATGTTGATGCCGGTGAGCATGCCGTCGCGGCCGATGTCGGTGTAGATCACGCCCTCGACGCCGTAGTCCTGGAACTTCTGCGCCAGGTCCACCACCTCGTGGCCGGTCAGCTTGCTCCAGCCGTCGGTGGCCACCTTGCCGTCCTTGGCGTCCAGGCCCACCAGGATGTGGCCGCCGAAGGCCGTGCAGGCGTCGTGCAGGAATCCGGGGTTCTTCACCGCCGCGGTGCCGATGATGATGAAGGAGAGCCCGTCGTCGAGGTAGCGCTCGATGGTGTCGAGGTCGCGGATGCCGCCGCCGAGCTGCACCGGGATCTCGTCGCCCACCTCGGCCAGGATGGCCTTGATCGCCGCCTCGTTGACCGGCTTGCCGGCGAAGGCGCCGTTCAGGTCCACCAGGTGCAGGCGCCGCGCGCCGGCATCCACCCAGCGCCGCGCCATGTCGGCCGGGTTCTCGCTGAAGATGGTGGACTCGCTCATGTCGCCCTGCTTCAGGCGGACACAACGACCATCCTTGAGGTCAATCGCAGGGATCAGCAACATGGCCGAAGAGGCGTGGTGGGGGGAAGGCGGAGCACCCGAGAAGGGGTGGTGGGAAGGACCGTCAAGGGTTCCAGTGCAGGAAGTTGCGGTACAGCGCGAGACCGTGCTCGGCGCTCTTCTCGGGGTGGAACTGGGTGGCAAAAATGTTATCGCGGCCCAGCGCGCAGGTAAAGCGGCCGCCGTAGTCCGCCTCGCCGACGCTGTGCGCCGCGTCGCTCGTCCGGGCGTAGAAGCTGTGCACGAAGTAGAACCAGGCGCCGTCGGGCACACCGGCCCAGAGTGGGTGCGCCCGCGCCTGGGCGACCTGGTTCCAGCCCATCTGCGGCACCTTGAAGCGGCTGCCGTCGGGCTGCCGGCGGCCCTCCAGGCGGAAGCGCAGCACCTCGCCCGGGATCAGCCCGAGCCCGTCGGTGGGTCCTTCCTCGCTGCGCTCGAGCAGCATCTGCATGCCCACGCACACACCCATCAGCGGCTTGTTCGCCGCCGCGTCGAGCACCGCCTCGAGCAGGCCGGAGTCGCGCAGTTCGCGCATGCAGTCGGGCATCGCGCCCTGGCCCGGCAGCACGATGCGCTCGGCGGCGAACACCTCCTCCGGCTTCGAGGTGACGACCACCTCCAGGCCGCTGCCACCGGCCACGTGCAGCACCGCCTGCGACACCGAGCGCAGGTTGCCCATGCCGTAGTCGACGACCGCGACGGTCCTGGCCATGGTCAGAGCGATCCCTTGGTCGACGGAATCACGCCCGCCGCGCGCGGGTCGATCGCCAGCGCCATGCGCAGCGCGCGCCCGAAGGCCTTGAACACCGTCTCGGCCTGGTGGTGAGCGTTCTGTCCCTTGAGGTTGTCGATGTGCAGCGTCACCAGCGCGTGGTTCACGAAGCCCTGGAAGAACTCGTAGGTCAGCTGGGTGTCGAAGCCGCCGACCATGCCGCTCTTGAACGGCACGTCCATGTGCAGCCCGGGGCGGCCGGAGAAATCGACCACCACGCGCGAGAGCGCCTCGTCCAGCGGCACATACGAATGGCCGTAGCGCACCAGGCCCTTCTTGTCGCCCACCGCCTGCGCCACCGCCATGCCGAGCGTGATGCCGACGTCCTCCACCGTGTGGTGGCCGTCGATGTGCAGGTCGCCCTTCGCCTCGACGTCGAGGTCGATCAGGCCGTGGCGCGCCACCTGGTCGAGCATGTGGTCGAAGAAGCCGATGCCGGTGGCGAGCTTCGCCTCGCCCGTGCCGTCGAGGTTGACGCGGATGCGGATCTGCGTTTCCTTGGTGTTGCGCTGGACCTCGGCCGTTCTGGTGGAAGTGGTCATAGGCTGGCCTTCAGGGCGTCTATCGTCAGGCTGACTTCCTCCGGCGTGCCGATCGTCACGCGCAGGCAGTTGGCGAGCAGCGGGTGCAGGCCCGAGACATTCTTGACCAGGATGCGGCGCTGCTTCAGCTGCTCGAAGGTGGCGGCCGCGTCCGGGAAACGCGCCAGGATCATGTTGGCCTCGCTCGGGAAGGGCGTCACGCCGGGCAGGTCCTGCAGCACGCGCATCAGTCGGCCGCGCTGCTCGCGGATCAGCGCGGCCTGGCGGGCGTACTCGTCGGCATGTTCGAGCGCGAACAGCCCCGCCTCGGCGTTCAGCACGCTGACGTTGAACGGTGGGCGCAGCTTGTCGATCTCGCCGACCAGCTCGCGCTGGCCGATCAGGTAGCCGATGCGCACGCCGGCCAGGCCGAACTTGCTCATCGTGCGCATCAGCAGCACGTGCGGGTAGCGCCGCAGCCGCGCCATCGAGTCGCGCGCGGCGAAGGGCTGGTAGGCCTCGTCCATCACGACCAGCCCCGGAGCGGCCTCGATGAGGCGGTCGATCACCGCGTCGTCCCACAGGTTGGCGGTCGGGTTGTTCGGGTAGGCGAGGTAGATCAGCGACGGCCGGTGTTCGGCGATCGCGGCGAGCATGGCCGCCTCGTCGAGCTCGAAGTCCGCCGTCAGCGGCACGCCGACGAAGCGGATGCCCTGCAGCTGCGCCGACATCGCGTACATCACGAAACCCGGCACCGGCGCCATGAACACGGCGCCGGGCACATCGCAGGCGAGCGAGAGCATCGAGATCAGCTCGTCCGAGCCGTTGCCCAGCGTCAGCGCGCAGTCCTCGGGCATGCCGGCGTGCCGGGCCAGTGCGGCGCGCAGGTCCTCGGTGCGCTCAGCCGGATAGCGGTTGATCGCCACGCGGCCGAGCCGCTCGCCGAGTTCCTTCTGCAGCGCCTCGGGCAGCCGGAACGGGTTCTCCATCGTGTCGACCTTGACGAAGCCGGCACTGGGTTGCACCGCGTAGCCGTGCATCGACTGCACGTCGCGGCGGATCACGCGCTGCATGCGCTCCGCAAGGCTCACGACTTTCCTTTCAGTCGGAATTCGGCCGCCTGCGCATGCGCCTGCAACCCTTCGCCATAGGCCAGCTCGGCGGCGATCGTGCCCAGCACCTGCGCGCCGGCTTCGCTCACCTCGATCAGGCTGCTGCGCTTCTGGAAGTCGTAGACGCCCAATGGCGAGCTGAAGCGCGCGGTGCCCGAGGTGGGCAGCACGTGGTTGGGCCCGGCGCAGTAGTCGCCCAGGCTCTCGCTGGTGAAGGCGCCGAGGAAGATCGCGCCGGCGTGTTTGAGCAGCGGCTCCCAACGAGAGGGCTCACTGCTCGACACCTCGAGGTGCTCCGGCGCGATGCGGTTGCTGATCGCGCAGGCCTCGTCCATCGAGCGGGTGTGGATCAGCGCGCCGCGGCCCTCGAGCGAGGCGCGGATCACGTCGCGGCGCGGCATGCCGGGCAACAGGCGCTCGATGGCCTCCTTCACCTCGGCGATGTAGCCGGCATCCGGGCACAGCAGGATGCTCTGCGCCAGCTCGTCGTGCTCGGCCTGGCTGAACAGGTCCATCGCCACCCAGTCGGCCGGCGTGCTGCCGTCGGCCAGCACCAGGATCTCGCTCGGCCCGGCGATCATGTCGATGCCGACCTGGCCGAACACGCGCCGCTTGGCGCTCGCGACGTAGGCATTGCCCGGGCCGGTGATCTTGTCGACCGCCGGCACCGTGGCCGTGCCGTAGGCGAGCGCGCCCACCGCCTGCGCGCCGCCGATCGTGAACGCGCGGTCGACGCCGGCCACCGCCGCAGCGGCCAGCACCAGCGGGTTGCGCTCGCCGCGCGGGGTGGGCACCACCATCACGATCTCGCCGACGCCGGCCACCTGGGCCGGCAGCGCGTTCATCAGCACGCTCGACGGGTAGGCCGCCTTCCCGCCGGGCACGTAGATGCCCACGCGATCCAGCGGCGTGACCTTCTGGCCGAGCAAGGTGCCATCCGCATCGCGGTAGCTCCAGCTGCGGCCGCAGGCCTCGAGCTGGCGCCGGTGGTAGTCGCGCACACGGTCGGCGGCGGCCTGCAGCGCGCTGCGCTGCGCGGGCGTGATCTGCGCCAGCGCCGCCTGCAGCTCGTCGCGGCCGAGTTCGAGCGCGGCCACGGAGGCCGCCTCGACGCCGTCGAAACGCCGGGTGTACTCGAGCACCGCTGCGTCGCCGCGGCTGAGCACGTCGGCGAGGATGGCCTCGACCCGCGACTCGATCTCGCGGTCGGTCTCGGCGGACCAGTGCTTCAGCGCGGCGAAGCGCGTTTCGAAGTCGGCGTCGGTGGTCGAGAGTTCGCGGATCGCCACGCCCATCTCAGCCTCCTACCGCCGACGCGAACGCGTCGATCAGCGCGCGGATCGGCTCGCGGCGCAGCTTCAGCGCGGCCTGATTGACGACCAGGCGCGAGGAGATGTCCATGATGCGTTCCACCTCGACCAGCTTGTTCGCCTTCAGCGTGCTGCCGGTGGAGACGAGGTCGACGATCGCGTCTGCCAGGCCGGTCAGCGGCGCCAGCTCCATCGAGCCGTAGAGCTTGATCAGGTCGACGTGCACGCCCTTCTCCGCGAAGTGGTCGCGGGCAATCTGCGTGTACTTGGTGGCCACGCGGATGCGCGAGCCCTGGCGAACCGCGGCGGCGTAGTCGAAGTCGTCGCGCACGGCCACGCTCATGCGGCACTTCGCGATCTTCAGGTCGAGCGGCTGGTACAGGCCCTGGCCGCCATGCTCGATCAGCGTGTCGAGGCCGACCACGCCGAGGTCGGCGCCGCCATGCTGCACGTAGGTGGGCACGTCGGTCGCGCGCACCAGCACGATGCGCAGCCCGGGCCGGCTGGTGCCGATGATCAGCTTGCGGCTTTTCTCCGGGTCCTCGGCCACGGTCACGCCGGCCGCCTGCAGCAGCGGCATCGTCTCGTCGAAGATGCGCCCCTTCGAGAGCGCGAGGGTGATGCCGCTGCTCATTTCACGCGCTCGATGTCCGCGCCGATGCCGCGCAGCTTGGCTTCCATGCGGTCGTAGCCGCGGTCGAGGTGGTAGATGCGGTCGACGAGGGTCTCGCCGTCGGCCACCAGGCCGCCGATCACCAGGCTCGCGGAGGCACGCAGGTCGGTGGCCATCACCGTGGCGCCGGAGAGCTTGGGCACGCCCTGCACCAGCGCGGTGTGGCCGTCGACCACGATGTTCGCGCCCAGCCGCACCAGCTCGTTGACGTGCATGAAGCGGTTCTCGAAGATCGTCTCGGTGACCTTGCTCGTACCCTCGGCGATGCAGTCGAGCGCCATGAACTGCGCCTGCATGTCGGTCGGGAAGGCCGGGTACTCGCTGGTGCGGAAGCTCACCGCCTTCGGCCGGCCGCTGCTCTTCAGGCGGATCCAGTCGGCGCCGGTTTCGATCGCCATGCCGGTCTCGCGCAGTTTCTCGAGCACCGCGTCGACGTGGTCGGCGCGCGCGTCGCGCAGCAGCAGTTCGCCGCCGGTGGCCGCCACCGCGCACAGGAAGGTGCCGGTCTCGATGCGGTCCGGCACGATGCGGTGCGTGGTGCCGTGCAGCCTCTCGACGCCCTGGATGCGGATGCGGTGCGTGCCGTGGCCCTCGATCTTCGCGCCCATCCCGATCAGCAGTTCGGCCAGGTCGGGGATCTCCGGTTCCTGCGCGGCGTTCTCGAGGACGGTCTCTCCCTCGGCCAGCGTGGCCGCCATCAGCAGGTTCTCGGTGCCGGTGACGGTGACCATGTCGGTCGTGATGCGTGCACCCTTCAGGCGCTTCGCCTTGGCGAGGATGTAGCCGTGTTCGACGGTGATCTCCGCACCCATGGCCTGCAGCCCCTTGATGTGCTGGTCGACCGGGCGCGAGCCGATCGCGCAGCCGCCGGGCAGCGACACCGTGGCCTCGCCGAAGCGCGCCAGCAGCGGCCCGAGCACGAGGATCGAGGCGCGCATGGTCTTGACCAGGTCGTACGGCGCCTCCGGCGAGGTGACGCCGCTGGCGTCGATCGCCACCGTCTCCGGCGCCGCCTCGCTGCGCTCGGCCTTCGCGCCCATGTTGCGCAGCAGCTTCAGCGTGGTCGCCACGTCCTGCAGGCGAGGCACGTTCTCGAGCGTCACCGGATCGGCCGTCAGCAGCGCGGCACAGAGCTCGGGCAGCGCGGCGTTCTTGGCGCCGGCGATGGCGATCTCGCCGTGGAGTCGGCGTCCGCCGCGGATCAGGAGTTTGTCCATGAGGATGAGGTGCTGTGGCCCATGCCCACCTGGCTGCCGGGTCCCGCGGGGCGCGCAAACCCGGCCGCCGCAGTGAACACTGCGGCGTGCTTCAGTGGTGGTGGGTGGAGGCCGCGGCGGGCTGGGAAGCCCACTCGGCCGGCGTCAGCGTCTTCATCGACAGGGCGTGGATCTGCTCGCGCATTCTATCGCCCAGGGCCCGGTAGACCCGCTGGTGCCGCTGCACGCGGCTCGCGCCCTCGAACTCCGCCGACACGATGGTGGCGAAGAAGTGGCGCCCGTCGCCCTCGACCTCCAGGTGCTCGCAGGCGAGACCCTGCGCGATGAAGCGCTGGACGTCGGCGGCGGTGGGTTCGGACATGCCCGAATTCTAGTGCCGGATCTTGTAGCCCACGCGCAGCAGGTTCAAGGCAATTGCCGAGACGACGACGAAGGCGCTGCCCACCAGCGTCAGGCTGATCCACGGTGACACGTCGCTCACGCCGAAGAAGCCGTGCCGGAAGCCGTCGATCATGTAGAAGAACGGGTTCAGGTGGCTCACCGCCTGCCAGACGCCGGGCAGCGAATGCACCGAGTAGAAGACGCCGGAGAGGAAGGTCATCGGCATGATGATGAAGTTCTGGAACGCGGCCATCTGGTCGAACTTCTCCGCCCACAGCCCGGCGATCAACCCGAGCGCACCCAGCATGCCGGCGCCCAGAACGGCGAACGCGACGATCCACCAGGGTTCGGCCAGGTGCAGCGGCGCGAACCACATGGTGGCCAGCAGCACGCCGGTGCCCACCACCAGGCCGCGCAGCACCGAGGCGCCGACATAGGCCGCGAACCAGGCCCAGTGCGACAGCGGGGTCAGCAGCAGGAACACCAGGTTGCCGGTGATCTTGCTCTGGATCAGCGAGGAGCTGCTGTTGGCGAAGGCGTTCTGCAGCACGCTCATCATCACCAGGCCGGGAATCAGGAAGCTCGTGTAGCCGACCCGGTCGTACACCTTCACGTGGTCTTCCAGCACATGGCCGAAGATCAGCAGGTACAGCACCGCGGTGAGCACCGGCGCGCCGATGGTCTGGAAGGCCACCTTCCAGAAGCGCAGCACCTCCTTGTAGAACAGCGTGCCGGCGCCGGAGAAATGGCCGCTCATGCAGCCACCCCCGCGCGCTCGCCGCTCATGATTTCGAGGAACACGTCCTCCAGGTCGGCGCGGCCGATCTCCAGGTCTTCCGGCGCGAGCCCCGCGGTGCGCAAGGTGGCGAGGATGCGCTCCACCTCGGCCGCGTCGTGCGCGGTGATCTGCACGATGCGCCCCGTCACGCGCGCCTGGGCCTGCAGCGCGGGCGGCAGCGGGTGGTCGGTCTTGAAGCGCAGCATCGTGCTGGCGGTGCCGGCCAGCAGCGCCGAGGTGCGGTCCAGCGCCACCACGCGGCCTTGCTTGAGCATCGCGATGCGGCCGCACAGCGCCTCGGCCTCCTCGAGGTAATGCGTGGTCAGCAGCACCGTGTGGCCTTCCCTGTTGAGGCGCGAGACGAACTGCCACAGCGTCTGGCGCAGCTCCACGTCGACACCGGCGGTCGGCTCGTCGAGCACGATCACCGGCGGGCGGTGCACCAGCGCCTGCGCCACCAGCACGCGCCGCTTCATGCCGCCGGAGAGCTGGCGCATGTTGGCACCGGCCTTGTCGGCCAGGCCGAGGTTGGCGAGCAGCTCGTCGATCCAGTCGTCGCTCGCCTTCACGCCGAAGTAGCCGCTCTGGATGCGCAGCGTCTCGCGCACGCTGAAGAACGGGTCGAACACCAGCTCCTGCGGCACCACGCCCAGGCTGCGGCGCGCGGCGGCGTAGTCGCTCACGACGTCGTGGCCGTGCACCGCGACGCGCCCGCCGCTGGCGCGTGTCAGCCCGGCCAGGATGCTGATCAGCGTGGTCTTGCCCGCGCCGTTGGGCCCGAGCAGGCCGAAGAACTCGCCTTGCTCGATGTCGAAACCGACGTCGTCCAGCGCCCGCACCTCGCCGCGCGCACTGCGGAAGACCTTGGAGACATGCTGGAAGGAGATGGCGGGCATGGGGCCGGGATTGTAGGGAGAGCGTGCTGGCGATTAGGGCGCGCCCCCTGCGTGACCCCGCCGCCTTGGTGCCAGAATCCCGCTCCACGATGGCCACGCCGCCCAAGAAACCGCGCCGCACGGCCGAACGCATCCTGGAGGTCACGCTCGAGCTGTTCAACCGCTTCGGCGAGCCGAACGTCTCGACCACGCTGATCTCCGCCGAGCTGAACATCAGCCCCGGCAACCTGTACTACCACTACCCGGCCAAGGACGAGCTGATCAACAGCCTGTTCGACCGCCACGAGAAATCGCTCGGCGAGCTGCTGCGCGCGGCCGACCAGGTGCGCCATGTGGAGGACGCCTGGCTGTTCTTCCACATGCTGTTCGAGCAGATCTGGCACTACCGCTTCCTGTACCGGGACCTGAACGACCTGCTGTCGAAGAACCGGCGCCTCGAGACGCATTTCCAGCATGTGCTGCGGCACCAGAACCAGGCCATCCACGGCCTGCTGCAGGGCCTGTCGCGCGGCGGCGCGCTGCGCATGGAGGCGCGCGACATGGAGCCGGTGGCCACCGCGATGGCCGTGGTGCTGACCTACTGGCTGAGCTACGAGTACGTGCGCGACCCGCGCCATGCGCTCGAGCCCGAGGCCGCCGGCGCGGCGCTGCTGCGCGGCGCCTTCCACGTGCTGAGCCTGCTGCTGCCCTACCTCGAGCCCGGGCAGCGCGAGCACCTGCATGCACTGGCAGGACAATACCGGGGCAGCTAGACAAGAAGCCAGACAAGAACTCAGGAGACGAACGATGGCCAAGTGGACCGCCTTCCCCTACGACAACGCCGACTACGTCTACGACGCCGCCGGGCTGAAGAAACATTGGGCGCGGCTGCACGCCGGCGACGTCGAGCCGCTGCCGAGGGACGACAAGGTGCTCGCCGCCTGGGCGCTGTTCCACGCCGGCGAGTTCCAGAAGGCCTGCGAGGCCGGGCTGAAGGCCGGCGGCGCCGGCATCACGGTGGCCAACAAGGCGCAGTCCATCTACGCCAACTACCTCGAGAAGAGCGAGAAGAACAAGCTGGCGCTGTTCCTCGAGGTCTCCTCGCGCGCCGAGGCGCAGCAGGCCGAGGAGCCGAAGAACGCCAACGCCTGGTACTGGCAGGCCTACGCGCTGGGCCGCTACAGCCAGGGCATCAGCATCGCCAAGGCGCTCGCCCAGGGCCTGGGCGGCAAGGTCAAGGCGGCGCTCGAGACCGCGATCAAGCTCGCGCCCAAGCATGCCGACGCGCACATCGCGCTGGGCGCCTTCCACGCCGAGGTGATCGACAAGGTCGGCTCGCTGCTCGGCCGCACGCAGGGGGCGAGCAAGGACACCGGCCTGGCGATGTACAAGCAGGCGCTCAAGCTCACCCCCGGCTCGGCGATCGCGATGATCGAATACGCCAACGGCCTGGTGATGCTCGAGGGCGAGAAGAAGATGAAGGAGGCCGAGAAGCTCTATGCCGACGCGGCCGCTGTCGAACCGGCCGACGCGATGGAGCGGCTCGACGTGGAGATGGCCAAGGCGGAACTGGAAGACTGAGTGCGGACCTGCAAGCCTGCGTGATCAGGCCCGCAGCACGCGCCGCGCCGCCAGCGCCATCAGCACGGCGAACAGCGCCACCGCCCACAGCGCGGCCGACAGCGTGGTGGCGCGGGCCAGGCCGCCGATCAGCGCCGGGCCGATCATGAAGCCGAGGTAGCCCACCGACGACACCGCCGCCACGCCCTGCGCCGGCGCCACGCCCGGCACCTGCCCGGCCGCGGCGAACACCACCGGTACCACGTTGGCCAGCCCGAGCCCGACGAGCACGAACCCGGCCAGCGCCGCCCAGGGCGTGCCGATCGCCAGCGCCAGCGCCATGCCGGCCGCGGCCAGCGCACCCGAGCGGCGCAGCAGCGCCACCGGCGCATAACGCTCGCGCACCCGGTCGCCGAACAGGCGGCCGAACGCCATCGCCGCGCTGAAGGCGGCGAAGCCGAGCGCGCCGAGCGCGGCGTCGGTGCGCAGCTCCTGGTGCACGTAGAGCGCGCTCCAGTCGTACATCGCACCCTCGGCCACCATGCCGAGCGTCGTCAGCCCGCCCATCCACAGCAGGATGCCGCGCGGCCAGGCGAGCGGCGCCGGCTGCTCGTCGGAATCGGCGCGCTCGCTGGTCATCGGCCGCGAGGACCACAGCACGAAGGGCGCCATCAGCAGTCCCGCCGCGGCCAGCTGCAGCGGCGCCGGCAGGCCGAGGCGGTACAGGCCGGCCACCAGCAGCGCGCCGGCCATGCCGCCCAGGCTGAACATCGCGTGCAGCCCGCTCATCACCTTGCGGCCGGCGCGCAGCTCGAGGTGGTTGCCGTCGGAGTTGATCGACACGTCGAACAGCGCGCTGCCGGCGCCCAGCAGCATCATCAGCGCCAGCAGCACGCCGTAGGACTCGAACTGCAGCACCAGCGCCAGCACGGCGCACATCAGCGTGCCGGCCAGCTGCACGCAGTGGCGCGCGCCGAAGCGCGCCACCAGCGCGCCGGCGCTGAACAGGCACAGCACGGCGCCGGCGGCCGCGGCGAGCAAGGCGATCGACAGCTCGCCCTCGTCGAGCCCGTAGTGCAGCTTGGCGGCCGGCACCTGGGCGCCCCAGGCACCCATGGCCAGGCCGAGCACGGCGAACTGCGCCCGCACCGAGAGATGCCAGCGGCGCAGGGCGGGCGGCGCGGGCAGCGGCACGGCCGCGGTCGAACATGGGTTTGCTTGCATTCGCCGTATTGTGCTGTAATTTGCGTGTTCTTGCACAAAACCGCAAAGCCACCATGCCTGCATCGCCCACGCCGATCGCCGATGCCCCGAAATTCGCCGCCGAGCGCCAGCAGCGCATCGCGCAGACGCTGCGCGAGCGCGGCCGCGTCGAGGTGGCGGCGCTGGCGGCCGAGTACGGTGTCTCGGAAGACACGGTGCGGCGCGATCTGCGCGCGCTCGAGTCGCGCGGGCTGGTGCAGAAGACCCACGGCGGCGCGATCGCGCTGCACGCCACGGTGCTGCCGACCGCGCAGCGCGCCGGCGTGGCCACCGGGGCCAAGCGGGCCATCGCGGCGGCTGGCGCGCGCCATGTGCAGGCCAACGACACCCTGTTCGTCGACGGCGGCACCACCGCGTTGGCGCTGGTCGAGTCGCTCAAGCGGCCCGACGCGCCGCGCCCGCTGACCGTCATCACGCATTCGCTCGATGCCGCGCTCGCGCTGGCCGACGAACCGCGTGTGCGCCTGGTGCTGGCCGGCGGGCTGTGGCTGCCGGCGCCGCGCATCTTCGTCGGCGAGCAGGCGCTGGCGACCATCCGCGCACACCGCGCCGACATCGCCTTCCTGGGCGCCTGCGCGCTGCACCCGCGCGCCGGCCTGACCGCGCACGAGCCGCAGGAGGCGGCGATCAAGCGCGCGATGCTCGACGGCGCGGCGCGCCGCATGCTGCTGACCGACGCCACCAAGCTCGACGCCGTGGCGCCGAGCGCGGTGGCGCCGCTGGCCGACCTGGACCGCGTGATCAGCGACGCGGCGCCGGACTGGCTGCGCGCCGTGGTCGAGGTCGAGCGGGTCTGACCGGCCCGGCCTCCCCCGTCGGCGCTGGCTCTCGATGGCCCGCCGCCGTGGCTCCAACGGGCGATGCCCGTTACCTCCCCGGTTCGAAGAATGCGCCCCGTTGCATTCAACCCCCGAGGAGAACCCCATGTCCACCCGTTCGCGCGCGCCGCTGGCCGCCGTCTTCACGCTCACCGCGCTCGCCGCCCTCTCCGCCTGCGGCGGCGGCGGATCGGGCACGCCCGGCACCGGCAGCGGCGGCGACGCCCCGCCGCCGCCCCCGCCGGCCGACTTCACGCTCACGCTGTCGACCGACCGCACGCTGGTGATCCAGGGCCACACGGCCGAACTGACCGCCACGGTCACGCGCCGCAACGGCTTCACCGGCGCGGTGAACGTGAGCCTGAAGAACCTGCCCGCCGGCGTGACCGCCGCGCCGGTGCTGATCGGCGCCGGCGCCACCAGCGCCAAGGTCACGCTCGCTGCCGCCACCACCGCGCCGCACTCGCTGCCGACCGCCGGCAGCGCGGAGGGCAGCGCCGGCACGCTGAAGGACACCGAGCCGCTGACCGTCACGGTCGGCGGCGAGCCGGGCGTGCTCGACACCAGCTTCAACGGCGGCAAGCAGATCGTCGCCGTCGGCGACGGCGAGGCCTACGCCACCGCGATGGCGGTGCAGGCCGACGGCAAGGTGATCACGGTCGGCCGCACCAGCACGATCGCCGGCGGCACCGACTTCGCGGTGCTGCGCCACGGCCGCGACGGCACGCTCGACACCACGTTCGGCAACGGCGGCAAGGTGACCACCGCGATCGCCGCGGGCACCGGCAGCGACATGGCTCAGGCGGTGGCGGTGCAGCCCGACGGCAAGATCCTCGTCGGCGGCACGACCGCCGTCAGCGGCACCGACCTCGACTTCGTGCTCGTGCGCTACCTCGCCAACGGCACGCTGGACGCCAGCTTCGGCAACGGCGGCAAGGTGGTCACCTCGCTCGGCCCCTCGACCGACCACCTCAACGCCATCGCGCTGCAGGACGACGGCAAGATCGTCGTCGCCGGCGACAGCGACCGCGGCAGCACGACCACCGGCGTGGACTTCGCCCTGGCGCGCTACCTGCCCAACGGCACGCTCGACAACAGCTTCGGCAACGGCGGCACGGTCATGACGCCGATCCGCGCGCAGAGCTCGCGCGACTCCGCCTATGCGCTGCTGCTGCAGACGGTCGGCAACGAGCAGCGCATCGTCGCGGTCGGCGGCGAGGGCGATTTCGTCGCCGCGCGCTACACCGCCGGCGGCGCGCTGGACCAGGGCTTCGGCAGCGGCGGCAAGATCGCCGCGCTGTTCGGCAACGCGACCATCGGCGCGGCGCAGGCGGTGACGCTCGCCGGCGACAAGCTCGTGCTGGCCGGCCAGATCCAGAACGACGTCGCGCTCGCGCGGCTGAACGCCGATGGCAGCCTCGACGCCGGCTTCGGCACCGGCGGCAAGGTGATCACGCCGGTCAGCGCGACCAACTGGGACGCGGCCACCGCGCTGGTGCGCCAGGCCGACGGCAAGCTGCTCGCGGGCGGCTGGGTCTACGAGGGTGGCAGCAGCAGCGCCAACTTCGCGCTGGCGCGCTACAGCGCCGAGGGCGTGCTCGACACGGGTTTCGGCGCGCAGGGCCTGGTGGTCACGCCGATGGCGTCGAATGCGCGCAGCGACTCCGGCCGCGCCGTGGTGCTGCAGGTCGAGCCGCGTGTGCCCACGGTGCGCGCGCTGCAGGCCGGCGAGGCCAACGAGGGCGGCGGCTTCAAGTTCGCGCTGCTGCGCTACTGGCTGTGAGGTTCACATCCAGGGCAGCATCAGCGTGAGCAGCAGCAGCTTGTCGAACTCGGGCGCGAAGCGGTCGATGATCTGCTGCGGGTGCGGGCACAGTTGCGCATCGGTGATCAGGCCGAACTGCACGCCGCCCGCGTAGGTGAGGATGCTGACGCCCATGCCGATCTCGCCCGAGGCCGGCACCCAGAACATGTTCTGCTTCAGGGTGGACCCGCACAGCTTCAGCGGCTGGGCGGGTCCCGGCACGTTGGTCATCACCGCGGTGGTCTTCTTCGCGAACAGGCCGAGCAGCGCATCCTGCACCGGCTTGACCAGCAGGCCGGCCACCGCCAGCACCGCGAAGGCGAGCAGCGGCTGGTAGCTGCCCTTGAGCTCGTTCATGCGCCGGCGCACCGCGTAGACCCGCTCGACCGGGTTCTCGATGCCGATCGGCAGCGTCAGCGGCGCGAGGCCGAAGCGGTTGCCGAGCTTCCAGGCCTCCTCGAGCGGGCGCAGGTTGACCGGCACCATCGCGCGGATCTCCCGGCCCTCGGTCGGTTCGCCGCGGTCGTGCAGGTAGCTGCCGATCGCGCCGGCCACGCAGGCCAGCAGCACGTCGTTGATCGAGCAGCCCAGGCCCTTGCCGACCGCCTTGACGCGGTCCAGCGGCATCGGCTCGCTCCAGGCCACGATCTTGCGGCCGATCGGCTTGCCCTTCAGCGAGGTGGGCGAGTCGTCGGGCATCAGCGTCAGCGCGGCCACGTCGCTGATCACCTGGTAGCCCACGCGGGCCATGTCCAGCGAGCCGAGCAGCGGCTGCTGCGGGTGCGCGAGCAGCTCGACCGACTTGGCCACGCCGCTGCCGTACATGCCGATCGCCTTGATCGTCAGGTCGGTCAGCGGCTTGAGCACGGCGTCGGACAGCCAGTCCTCGTCGTGCGCCTCGTCGGGCTTCGCGCGGCGGGCCTTCTGCGGCGGCGCGCTGCCGCCGTCGGTGAGTGACTGCACCACCGAGATCAGCGCGATGCCGTCGCCGATGCAGTGGTGCACGCGCGCGATCATCGCGCTGCCGCCGTCGTAATGTTCGACCAGGTGGAACTGCCACAGCGGGTGGTGCGGGTCCAGCGGCGTGGTGGCGAGTTCGCCCACGCGCTCCTTCAGCGCGTCGACGTGCGTCTGCCCCGGCCGCGGCTCGAGCGCCTCGCGCACCACGTGGCGTTGCACGTCGAAATGCTCGTCCTCGACCCACGAGGCGCCCATCGCGTCGGGCACCACCTTCTGGCGAAAGCGCCCGTACTGCAGCAGCTTGTCCTGCACCCGTTCGCACAGCGCCGCGTGGCTGATGCCGGGCTCGAGCATCCAGACGCCGACGATCATCATCAGGTTGACGTCGTTGTCCATGCGCAGCCACGCGGTATCCACGCGCGACATGCGCTCGGCGGTTTCGGCCATCGGGGGGCTCCTCCTGGATGCGCGGCTCTAGTTCGGTGCGGGCGCCGCGGGCACGATGCTGGGTAACATCCGCAGCGTCAATGGCGATTTTCACCCACAGGAGACAGGCCCCATGGCAGACCTCAAGAAGCGTTTCGAGCAGGCGGTGGCGGACTCGAAGAAGCTGCCCGAGAAGCCGGACAACATGACGCTGCTGAAGATCTACTCGCTCTTCAAGCAGGCCACCGAGGGCGACGTGCAGGGCAAGCGCCCGGGCTTCACCGACATGGTGGGCCGCGCCAAGTGGGACGCCTGGTCGCTGGTCAAGGGCAAGAGCGGCGACGAGGCGATGCAGGAATACATCGACCTCATCGAGAGCCTGAAGGAATAGTCCTCAGGACTTCTTCTTGCGCGCCGGCTTGGGCTGGGCCGCGAGCAGCCGGTCGAGCTCGGTCTCGATCTGGTCCTCGATCGTCCTGCTGAAGGCACCGAGCAGGAAGCCGAGCTTGGCGTCGAGGTCGAAGTGGTCGGGCGCGACGATCAGCCGTCCGTTCACCCCGCTGCGCTTGAACTGCACGGTGTCGCTGGTCTCGCCCTCGAGCACCGTGCACTCCATGTCGAACTTCTTCTCCACCTCCTCGGCCCATTGCCAGGCGACCTTGCGGGCCTGCTCGAGCCCGAGCTTGTGCTTGCGGTGGATGCGGATGTCGGCCACGGGTCAGTCTCCTTGCAATGCCGCCAGCGCGGCGCGGCGCTCGGCCTTGGGCAATGCGGCCAGGCGCCGGACCTCAGTGTAGAAGCGCTCGAAGTCGCGCCCCCGGCGCTCGAACAGGCGCTCGAACTCCGGCACGAGGCCGTTGTAGGCGGCCAACACGCCGAAGGCGGCGTTGTTGGCGCGCGCGAACCAGCCGTCGTAGCCGGCGTAGCCGCCCCAGCGCTGCACCTTGATGGCCTCGTACTCGGCGCGCAGTTCGGCCATCAGCGCCGCCTTGCCGGCGCGCTTCTCTTCGGCGCTGCCGGGGCCGCGGTAGAGCGCGTCGAAACGATCGCGCCAGCGCAGCGTCAGCGCGCGGAACTCCTGCCGCCGCGCATCGGCGCGGGCCGCCTCCTCGCGCGCCGCGGCGCTGGCATGGGCCTGCATCCAGCGTTCGCCGCCCAGGCGCTCCACCGCCGTCGCGAACGACTCGTTGAACTCGGTGTCGTCGGCGGCGTAGGCCACCTGGTGCGCGAGCTCGTGGAAGACGAGCCGCGCCAGGTCGGGTTCGGGGTAGTCGATGAAGGTGTTCAGCAGCGGGTCGGCCAGCCAGTCGAATCGCGGCAGCCGGCCGAGCGTCGAATAGGCCGGCACGCCATAGACCAGCACCTCCAGGCCCTCGCCCTTCAGCCCGGCGGCGAAGGCATCGGCCTGCGCGCGGTCGAAGTAGCCGCGGTAGCCGACGCAACCGACCAGCGGAAAGCACCAGGTGCGCAGCTGCAGGCTCAGCTCCGGCGCGGCGACCACGTTCCACACCGCGGCCGGGCGCTTCAGGTCGGCGAAGCGGCGATAGCTGGCGTTGTCGGGCAGCTTCAGCTCCTGCACCGCGAACGCGCGCATGCGCTGCGAGAGCGCCAGGCGCGCCTTCAGCGGCTCGGCCGTGTCCGGTGCGGCGAGCCAGTCGTCCACCGGCCGCGCCGACTGCACCAGCGCGAGGTGGCCGTTGACCGACTGCGCGTAGTAGCCCAGCGTGCTGCAGCCGCTGGTCAGGCAGGTGGCCGCCGCCGCGAACAGCACCACGCCGACGAGACCGAGGCCCGCCATCCGCAGCAGCCGCTTCACGATCCGGCCACGGCGCCGATCTCGACCAGGCAGTCGTAGAACGTGGGCGCGTGGCCGATGTCGGTGAGCTTCTGGTGCGTCAGCTCGTTGACGTTGGTGCCGGCCAGGCCGAGCTTGCGCCACCAGATGCCCAGGCCGTTGACCACCCCGGGCCGGGCACGCTCGCTGATGCGCGCCTTGCAGCGGTACTCGCCGCGGTCGTTGAAGACACGCACCACCTGGCCGTCGGCGATGCCACGTGCGCGCGCGTCGTCGGCATGCACCTCGACGACCGGCTCGGCCTCGATGTCGCGCAGGCTCTTCACGTTGACGAAGGTCGAGTTGAGGAAGTGGCGCGCCGGCGGCGAGATCATCGCCAGCGGGTAGCGCCGCGCCAGCTCGGGGCTGCTCTGCACCGACTCGTGGTTGGGCACGAAGTCCGGCACGCCCAGGCCGGGCGCGTCGATCTGGCAGCGGCCCGTCGGCGTCGGGAAGCCGCCGTCGGCGAACGGCTGCTCGGGCAGCGGCAGCTTGACCCAGCCCTGCGCCTCGAGCGCGGCGAAGTCGACCTCCGGCGTGAAGGCCATGCGTGCGAGCGTCTCGTCGTCGTCGGCGAAGCAGGGCTCGGTGAAGCCCATGCGCGCCGCCAGCTCGCGGAAGATCTGCGTGTTCGGCTTGGCCTGGCCGAGCGGCGCGACGGCCGGCCGGTTCAGCATCGCGTAGGTGTGGCCGTAGCTGGTGTGCACGTCCAGGTGCTCGAGCTGCGTGGTGGCGGGCAGCACGATGTCGGCATGGTCGGCCGTGTCGGTCAGGAAATGCTCCAGCACCACGGTGAACAGGTCCTCGCGCGCGAAGCCGGCCACCACCTTGCGCGACTCCGGCGCCACCGCCACCGGGTTGCTGTTGTAGACGATCAGCGCCTCGATCTTCGGGCCGAAGCCGTGCGAGGACTCGCGCAGCAGGTCGTCGCCGATCGTGCTCATGTTGATCGTGCGCGGCGTCCGGCCCGCCAGCAGGTCGGGCCGCTGCAGCGCCACGTCGTTGCGGAAGGCCTTGAACCAGCCCGAGGCCGACAGCAGCAGGCCGCCGCCGCGCTGCCGCCAGGCGCCGGTCAGGCAGGGCAGGATCGCGACCAGCCGCGCCGCGTTGCCGCCGCCGTGCACGCGCTGCATGCCGTAGTTCAGGCGGATCGCGGCGGGCCGCGTGGTCGCGTAGTCGCGCGCCAGGCCGCGCACCTCCTCGGGCGTGATGCCGCACACGGCCGCGGTGCGCTCGGGCGTCCAGGCCAGCGCCTTCGCGCGCAGCGCCGGCCAGCCGACGGTGTGGCGCTCGATGTAGTCGTGGTCGAGCCAGTCGTTCGCGATCAGCTCGTGCATCAGGCCGAGTGCGAGCGCGCCGTCGGTGCCGGGCAGCAGCGCGATGTGCTGGTGGCATTTCTCGGCGGTCTCGGTGCGGCGCGGGTCGATGCAGACCAGCTTCGCGCCCGCGCGCTTGGCCTGCTGCGCGAAGGTCCAGAAATGCAGGTTGGAGGCGATCGAGTTGCTGCCCCAGATCAGGATCAGCTTCGCGTCGGCGTAATGCTCCAGATGCATGCCGACCTTGCCGCCGTAGGTGGCCGCCAGCGCGTCGCCGCCGGCGCTGGAGCAGATGGTGCGGTCCAGCAGCGAGGCACCGAGCCGGTGGAAGAAGCGCGCCGCCATCGACTCGCCCTGCAACAGGCCCATCGTGCCGGCGTAGCTGTAGGGCACGATGGCCTGCGCTGCCTCCGGGCCGCGTGCCGCGATGGCGGTCAGGCGCTGCGCGATCTCGCCGAGCGCGGCGTCCCAGCTCACCGGCTCGAAGCGGCCGCTGCCCTTGGGCCCGATGCGCCGCAGCGGCTGCAGCACACGCTCGGGGTGGTAGGTGCGCTCCGGGTAGCGCGAGACCTTGGTGCACAGCGCGCCGTGGGTCGGCGGATGGTCCGGGTCGCCCTGCACCTTGACCGCGCGGCCGTCCTGCACGGTGATGCGCAGGGCACAGGTGTCGGGGCAGTCGTGCGGGCACGCGCCGCGGACGATCGTGGTTTCCATGCGCGAACTATTGCACAGCGCCCGGCGACGTGCCCCGCAACGGGCAGAACGCCACACCTGCGGCCCTGCGTGTCGACGTATCCTCGCGCCCGCGTGAATTACGAGCCCGCACGGTAGGTGTGCCGATATGGCCCGCCCCGGCGCGCATGGCGCTCGCTACCGCGGGTGCAACGTTGGGAGTCCTCAAATGAACCGTCGTGACGCCATCCAGCGCATGGCCGCCGCTGCCGGCGCCATCGCCCTGCCCTCGCTGGCCCAGTCCAGCCGCATCGTGCTCGGGCAGTCGGCCGCCTTCTCCGGCCCGGCCGCCCAGCTCGGCATCCAGATGAACAAGGGCGCGAAGATCTTCTTCGACCAGCTCAACGCCGCCGGCGGCATCAACGGGCACACGATCGAGCTGCGCACGCTGGACGACGGCTACGAGCCCGACCGCTGCAAGGCCAACACCGAGAAGCTGATCAAGGACGAGGTGTTCGCGCTGCTCGGCTACGTGGGCACGCCCACCTGCGTGGCCGCGCTGCCGCTGATCAACGACGCGAAGATCCCGTTCTTCGGCCCCTTCACCGGCGCCGAGGTGCTGCGCGACCCGTTCAGCAAGTATGTGTTCCACCTGCGCGCGAGCTATTACGACGAGACCGGCCTGATCGTGAAGCAGCTCACCTCGCTGGGCCTGAAGAAGATCGCCGTGTTCTACCAGGACGACGCCTACGGCAAGGCCGGCCTGGAGGGCGTGAAGCGCGCGCTCAAGCCGCTCGGCCTGGAGCCCGTTGCGCTCGGCACGGTGCAGCGCAACACGGTCGACGTGGCCAAGGCCGTGGCCGACATCGTGCCCAAGGGGCCGGACGCGGTGGTGCAGATCAGCGCCTACAAGTCCTGCGCCGCCTTCATCCGCGAAGCGCGCAAGGCCGGCTACGGCGGCACCTTCTACAACGTGTCCTTCGTCGGCACGCAGGCGCTGGCCGACGAACTCGGCCGCGAGGGCCGCGGCATCATGGTCAGCCAGGTGATGCCCTTCCCGTTCTCGACCACCACGCAGATCTCGCGCGAGTACCTGGACGCGGTCGCCAAGGCCGGCCCGGACGCGACGCCGAACTACTCCAGCATGGAGGGTTACCTGTCGGCCAAGGTGTTCGCCGAGGGCCTGAAGCGCGCCGGCAAGAACCCCACGCGCGACTCGCTGGTGGCCGGGCTCGAGTCGATCTCGAACGCGAACTTCGGCGGCTTCCGGGTCGATTTCAGCGCACGCGACCATGTCGCCTCGCACTTCGTCGACTTGTCCATGCTGACCGAGGACGGGAAAGTCAGACGTTAGCCCCCCAGTCGCTTGCGCTCCTGCCCCCAAGGGGCTTGTCCGGCTTGGGGCGGCCCGGCGCCGGACCCGGCGGTAAGATGCCTCCGGCGCTCCCCGCCGGAGTCATCATGAAGCTGATCGAATCCATCCTCGCCGACGCGGCGTCGATCACGGCGCTGCGGCGCGACATCCACGCCCACCCCGAGCTCTGCTTCGAGGAGGAGCGCACCTCCGAACTGATCGCCAAGGCGCTCGCCGACTGGGGCATTCCCGTCCACCGCGGCCTGGGCAAGACCGGCGTCGTCGGCATCCTGAAGAACGGCACGAGCGACCGGGCCGTCGGCCTGCGCGCCGACATCGACGCGCTGCCGATGACCGAGAAGAACCGCTTCGCGCATGCCAGCCGGCACGCCGGCAAGATGCACGCCTGCGGCCACGACGGCCACACCGCGATGCTGCTGGCCGCGGCCAAGCACCTCTCGAAGCACCGCAACTACGACGGCACGGTGTACCTGGTATTCCAGCCGGCCGAGGAAGGCGGCGGCGGCGCGCGCGAGATGATCCGCGACGGGCTGTTCGAGAAGTTCCCGATGGAGGCGATGTTCGGCGCGCACAACTGGCCCGGCATGGCGGCCGGGCAGTTCGCCGTCACCAACGGGCCCTGCTTCGCCTCCAGCAACGAGTTCA
Source organism: Piscinibacter caeni (assembly GCA_003265685.1). Lineage (GTDB taxonomy): Bacteria > Pseudomonadota > Gammaproteobacteria > Burkholderiales > Burkholderiaceae_C > Piscinibacter > Piscinibacter caeni. Next base: position 53,104 of record KZ836108.1, read on the forward strand.
AGATCACCATCCGCGGCAAGGGCGCGCACGGCGCGATGCCGCACAACGGCATCGACCCGGTGCCGGTGGCCTGCCAGATGGTGCAGGCCTTCCAGACCATCATCACGCGCAACAAGCGCCCGATCGACGCCGGCGTGATCTCGGTGACGATGATCCACACCGGCGAGGCCACCAACGTGGTTCCCGACAGCTGCGAGATGCAGGGCACGGTGCGCACCTTCACGCTGCCGGTGCTCGACCTGATCGAGCACCGCATGCGCGACATCGCCGAGCACACCTGCCGCGCCTTCGGCGCCGAGTGCGAGTTCGAGTTCCACCGCAACTACCCGCCGACCATCAACCACCCCGACGAGACCGCCTTCGTGCGCCGCGTGCTGGGCGAGCTGGTGGGCGCCGCCAACGTGCTCGAGTTCGAGCCCACGATGGGCGCCGAGGACTTCAGCTACTTCCTGCTCGAGAAGCCCGGCTGCTACTTCCTGATCGGCAACGGCGACGGCAGCCACCGCGAAGGCGGGCATGGCCTGGGCCCGTGCATGCTGCACAACCCGAGCTACGACTTCAACGACGAGCTGATCCCGCTGGGCGCGACGATGTGGGTGCGCCTGGCCGAGGCCTGGCTCGCGCAGCCGCCCCGCTGACCATGGACACCGCGGTCTTCTCGGAGTCGTATGCCGAGGCCCGCGGCAAGTTCCTCGCCGCGGCCGAGGCGGCCGGGCTGGACGTCGAGCAGCACACCCACCCGCTGCTCGGGCGCGACGGCGAAGCGCTCGCGCTCGACGTGGTGCGCGACGGCCCGCACGGCGCCGACTCGGTGCTGCTGGTCTCCAGTGCCTGCCACGGCATCGAAGGCTTCGCCGGCTCGGCGGTGCAGACCGCGCTGCTCGGCGATGCCGCCTGGCGCGCGCTGCTGCGCGAACATGGCGTCGCGGTGCTGTACCTGCACGCGCTCAACCCCTATGGCTTCTCCTGGGGTCGGCGCACGACCCAGGAGAACGTCGACCTGAACCGCAACTTCCGCGACTTCCACGCCCCGGCGCCGGCCAACCCGCTGTACGACGCGATCGCCCACTGGCTGGTGCCGCCGACCTGGCCGCCCTCGCCCGAGGTGAATGCGGCGCTGGCCGGCTTCATCGCCGAACATGGGTTCGCCGCGATGCAGGCCGCGGTGACGGGCGGCCAGTACGCGCATCCCGAGGGCCTGTTCTACGGCGGCGCGGATCCGACCTGGAGCCATGTCGCGCTGCGCCACGTGCTGCAGGAGCATGGCCGGCGCTGCACGCGGCTGGCCTGGATCGACCTGCACACCGGGCTGGGCCCGACCGGCGTGGGCGAGCGCATCTGGGCCGGGCGCGACGATGCCGTCGCGCTGCGGCGCGCCAAGGCCTGGTGGGGAACGCGCGTCACCTCGATCTACGACGGCAGCTCGAGCGCCGCGCTGCTGACCGGCCTGATGTGGAACGTGGCCTACGAGGAGTGCTCGCAGGCCGAGTACACCGGCATCGCGCTGGAGTTCGGCACGGTGCCGCTGATGCAGACGCTCGAGGCGCTGCGCGCCGAGCAGTGGCTCGAGAACCACCCGGAGGCGGACGACCGGCGGCGCGCGCAGATCAAACGCGCGCTGCGCGAGGCCTTCTACGTCGACACGCCGGCCTGGAAGCTCGCGGTGCTGCAGCAGTCGGCCGCGGTGGTGCGCCAGGCGGTCGCCGGGCTGTCGGGTTAGGCGAGCGCCCCGGCCGCGCGCAACTCGTCGGCGCACTGCGCCGGATCGACGAAGCGGATCGCCTGCCAGCCGGCCGCGCGCGCGGCCGACACGTTCTCGGCCATGTCGTCGATGAACACCGTGCGCGCCGGCTCGACGCCGAAGCGCTGCGCCGCCTGGGCGAAGATCTCCGGCTCGGGCTTGCACAGCTGCAGCCGCGCGGAGAACACGCCGTCGCGGAACAGGCCGAGGAAGTGGTGCGTCGCCTCCAGGTGCTGCGCGTAGGGCTCGGGCATGTTCGAGAGGTAGTACAGCGGCCGCCCCTGCGCATGCAGCGTGTGCAGCAGATCCACCGTGCCGGCCACCGGCTGCAGTTCGGCGGGCACGCCGTCGATCACGCGGCGCGCCTCCGCCACCGAGAGCCCGGTGCGGCGCGCGATGCGCTCGGCCAGCGGCCCGGGTTCGACCGTGCCGCGGTCGAACTCGCCCCAGTCGCCCTGGTAGTTCTCGAAGAAGCGCTCGAACAGCCGCTCGGCCGCCGCCGCGTCGGGCACGTGCTGCGGCAACAGCCGGGCGAGCAGGTCCCGGGGGCGCCAGCGGAACAGCACGCCCCCGAAATCAAAGACGACGTTCATGCACGCAGTCGGGCCAGCAGGCCGGCGGTGGAGGCATCGAGCCCGGCGGTGTCGCCCGACGCGAGCCGCGGCAGCAGGTCGTTGCACAGCGCTTTGCCAAGCTCCACACCCCACTGGTCGAAGCTGTTGATGCCCCACAGCACGCCGCTGGTGAACACGCGGTGCTCGTACAGCGCGATCAGCGCGCCGAGCGAGCGCGGCGTCAGCTGGTCGAGCAGCAGCGTGGTGCTCGGCCGGTTGCCGGGGAAGGTGCGGTGCTTCGCGATCGTCAGCGCGTCGAGCTCCTTCGAGGCGGTGGGCGCCTTCTCGCCCAGCGCCTGCTCGGTGCGCTTGCCCAGCATCAGCGCCTGCGACTGCGCCAGGCCGTTGGCCAGCAGCTTGGTGTGCAGGTCGGTCAGGGCGTGCGTGGGCCGCTTGACGAGGATGAACTCGACCGGGATCACGTCGGTGCCCTGGTGCAGCATCTGGAAGTAGGCGTGCTGGCCGTTGGTGCCGGGCTCGCCCCAGACCACCGGGCTGGTGCCGAAGGGCAGCGGCGTGCCGTCGAGGTCGACGCACTTGCCGTTGCTCTCCATCTCGAGCTGCTGCAGGTAGGCCGGCAACCGGCGCAGGCCCTGGTGGTAGGGCGCCACGCTGCGGCTCGTGAAGCCGTGGAAGTTGCGGTACCAGACGTCGATCAGCCCGAGCAGCGCCGGCAGGTTCTTCGCCAGCGGCGCACTCGCGAAATGCCGGTCCATCGCATGCGCGCCGGCCAGCAGCGCGCGGAAGTTCTCCGCGCCGATGGCCAGCGCGATCGGCAGGCCGATGGCCGACCACAGCGAGTAGCGCCCGCCCACCCAGTCCCAGAAGCCGAAGGTCGTCGAGATGCCGAACTCGGCCGCGGCCTTGACGTTGGTGGTGGTGGCGACGAAGTGCTTCGCGGTGTCGGTGCCGCCGTTGGCGGTGAACCAGGCTTTCGCGGCCACCGCGTTGGCCATGGTCTCCTGGGTCGTGAAGGTCTTGCTGGCGATGATGAACAGCGTCTCGGACGGCTTGAGCTGGCGCAGTACCGGCGTGATGTCGTGGCCGTCGACGTTGGCGACGAAGTGGAACTGCAGTTTCGGGTGCACGAAGGCGTCGAGCGCCGGCACCACCATCTGCGGCCCGAGGTCGCTGCCGCCGATGCCGATGTTCACCACGTGGCGGATGCCGCTCGCGCCCGTGTCGCGCACGGTCTCGACGTAGGCCAGCATGCGGTCGAGCACGCCATGTACCTCGTCGGAGAACGGCCCCTGCCCGCGCGGCGCGCGCAGCGCGGTATGCAGCACGGCGCGGCCCTCGGTGTGGTTGATCGGCGCGCCGGCGAGCATCGCGTCGCGGCGCTCCTCGAGCCGGCATTCGGCGCCCAGGTCGAGCAGGAACTTCAGGGTCGCGGTGTCGACCAGGTTCTTGGACAGGTCGGCAAAGATCTCCGGCGCCTCGACGCCCAGGGCCGCGAAGCGCGACGGGTCGCGCGCAAAGGCCTCGCGCAGGTCGAACTCGCGCCCGTGCGCCTCGTAGTGGCCGCGCAGCGCAGCCCAGGCCTCGGTCTGGTCACAACGTGGAAACTGCATCACATCCCTCCGATCATCTGGTCCAGCTTGAGTGCGTCGGCCGCGAAGGCGCGGATGCCCTCGGCCAGCTTCTCGGTGGCCATCGCGTCCTCGTTGAGCGCCCAGCGGAAGCTCGCCTCGTTGAAGCTCGTCGCATGGATGGCCGAGCCGGCCGCCTGCGCCGGGTCGAGCCGTCGCGGCACCGCGGCCTCGCTGCCCTGCAGCTGCGCGAGCAGGTCCGGGCTGATGGTCAGCAGGTCGCAGCCGGCCAGCGCGACGATCTGCCCGGTGTTGCGGAAGCTCGCGCCCATTACCTCGGTGGCGATGCCGAACTTCTTGTAGTAGGTGTAGATCTGTGTCACCGACTGCACGCCCGGGTCGTTCGCGCCGGCGTTGGCGGCTTCGTCCCAGGCGCTGCCCGCCGCCTTCTTGTGCCAGTCGTAGATGCGGCCGACGAAGGGCGAGATCAGCGTCACGCCGGCATCACCGCAGGCCACCGCCTGGCAGAAGGCGAACAGCAGCGTCAGGTTGCAGTGGATGCCCTCGCGCTCGAGGATGCGCGCGGCCTGGATGCCCTCCCAGGTGGAGGCGATCTTGATCAGCACGCGCTCGCGCCCGATGCCGGCGTCCTCGTACAGCGCCATCAGGCGGCGTGCCCGCTCGACGCTGGCGGCGGTGTCGAACGACAACCGCGCGTCGACCTCGGTCGAGACGCGCCCCGGCACCACCTTCAGGATCTCGCGGCCGAAGCGCACCAGCACGTGGTCGACGATCTCCTCCAGCGGCTGGCCGCGGTGCGCCGCCACCGTGTCGGCCAGCAGCGGGGCGTAGTCCGGCTGCTGCACCGCCTTGAGGATGAGCGACGGGTTGGTGGTGGCGTCGCGCGGGGCGAATGCGCTGAGCTGCCTGAAGTTGCCGGTGTCGGCGACGACGATGGTGTGCTGCTTGAGCTGGTCGAGCTGGTTCATGTCGGGAAGGCGACGAAGCGCAGGCCCCGATTAGAACGCTTCCCGGCCCCGGCGCGGCGATGGCCCCGGCGAGTTGTCACTGGTTGGTAACCGAGCGATCCGCTCGGCGGCTCAGCCCCGGCTGCCGAAGCGCGCCTCCGCCTGGCGGCGGAACTCGCTCGGCGTCATGCCCTTGACCTGCAGGAAGCGGCGGTTGAAGTTGGCCACGTTGTTGAAGCCGACGTCATAGCAGACGTTGGTGACGTAGCGGTCGGTCTCCATCAGCAGCTGGCAGGCCTTGTTGATGCGCAGCCGGTTGACGAAGTCGGTGAAGCTGTTGCCGGTGGCGCGGCGGAAGTAGCGCGAGAAGCTGCTCTCGGTCATGCCCACGCGCCGGCACAGCTCGGCCATCGAGAAGTTCTCGCAATAGTGCTCGCTCAGGTAGTCGACGATGCCGCTGATGCGCGCCAGCGCGGCATCGTCGTCGTGGCTCTGCAGCTGCACCGTGGACAGCAGCCGGTAGTCGGCGCAGCGCACCAGCTCGCCGAGCAGCACGCTGAACTCGGCGAAGCGCTGCAGCCCGTGCGTGGCCTTGATGCGCTCGAAGCGCTTGCGCGCCAGGTCCGACACGCCGAAGAACTCGATGCCGTTGCGCGCCCGTTCGAGCAGCGGCAGCGCCTCGGCCAGCTCGGGGATCAGGCCGGCGGCCTGGCGCAGCGGCGCGTCGGGGAACTGCAGCACCATGTCGCGCAGCGCCACGCCCTCGGGCGGCACGTCGGTGGAGATCCAGTTGTGCGGCAGGCGCGGGCCGGTCAGCACCAGGTGGCCGGGCTCGAAGTGGCCGATGTAGTCGCCGACGAACACCTTGCCGCGCGTGGCGACGATCAGGTGCAGCTCGTATTCCTCGTGGTAGTGCCAGCGCACCAGCGGGTTCGGGAAGCCGTGCTCCAGACAGCGCACGTGGCCGAAGCTGCCCGGCGGCTCGTAGCCCAGGTTGGGGGTGCGGGCAACGTCGTGCTCCAGCTCGGGGCTGCGAACACGCTGCTGGACCATGGGCGCGCCTCCTTCTCCCGCGACGCTCAGCGGCCGCGTCGCCGGACGAACTCTGCCACGCGCCGGCCCGCCGTGCGCAGCGCCGCCTCCAGCCGCGCGTCGCCCGCCAGCGTCCCGAACAGCACCTTGTCGGCGGCGAAGGCGGCCACCGGGTCGGCCGCGTCGCAAATCGCGTGGGCAGCGGCCGGGTCCATCGCCTGGTCCTGGTACTCGTACGGGATCTGCCCGCGGTGCCAGCGCTGCAGGTAGGCCAGGAACAGCGCCGGCAGCATCGCCACACTGTCGATCGGCTGGTTCTTCTCCAGCCGCTCGCGGATCGTCGGCGCGATGAAGCCGGGGATCTTGCTGAAGCCGTCCATCGCGACACGCTGGTTGGTGTCGCGGATCGCCGGGTTGCCGAAGCGGTCGAGCACGATGTCGCGGTAGGCCGGGAGATCGATCGGGCTCGGGAGCAGACACGGGATGGTGTCGTCGGTGACGTAGTCGAACGCGAGCTGGCGGATCTCCGCGTCGTGCGTGCCTTCGTGGATGTAGAGAAAGCCCGCCAAGGTGCCGGCCCAGGCGATGCAGCTGTGCGTGGCGTTCAGCAGCCGGATCTTGGCCTCCTCGTAGGGCGCGACCGACTCGACCATCTCGACGCCGACCTGCTCCCAGGCCGGGCGGCCGGCGGCAAAGCGGTCCTCGATCACCCACTGGATGAAGCTCTCGCCCATCAGCGCGGCCGGGTCGTCGATGCCGGTGGCGGCCTTGACACGCTCGCGCACGTCCGGCGTCGGACGCGGCGTGATGCGGTCGACCATCGCGTTCGGGCTGGTGGTGTTCGTCTCGATCCAGGCGCGCAGGGCCGTGTCGCCGAGCAGTTCGACGAACTGCAGCAGGCCGCTCCTGGAGCGCTCGCCGTTGTGGCGCAGGTTGTCGCAGTTCAGCAGCGTCACCGGGCCGGCGCCGCTGGCCATGCGGGCGCGCAGGATGGCGGTGAGCGCGGCGTAGATCGTGCTGCCCGGCCGGCCGGCCTTGGCCGCCTGCAGGTCGGCCGCCAGGTCGGGGAAGGCCAGGTCGAGCCGGTTCTTCGCGTCGAGGTAGTAACCCGCCTCGGTGACGGTGAAGGAGATGATCTTCGTCGCCGGGGCCGCGCCCTCGGCGATCAGCCCGGCGAGATCCGCGCTGTACGGGATGATCTTGCGGATCGAGGTGATGCGCTCGTAGCGGTGCTCGCCGGCCGGGGAGATGGTCTCGAGCGTGTAGGCCCCGCCCTGCGAAGCGAGCGCGGCGAGGGTCTCGGCCATGTCGGGGCGGGTGTTGCCGCCCGCCAGCGACCAGGAACGGTCACCGGTCTTGTTCAGCTCGTGCAGGTAGACGGCCTGGTGCGCCCGGTGGAACGAGCCCAGGCCCAGGTGCAGCATCGTGTTCATCGCTTGTCGCCTAGAGATCGAAGTTGGTCGGCAGCATCACCACGTCGCGGATCGTCATGCCACGCGGCCGGGTGAGCATGAACAGCACCACCTCGCCCACCTCGCGCGCCTCGATCAGGCTGCCGGACTCGCGTGCCTCCTTGAGCTTCTCGGGCGGCCAGTCGGACAGCAGCGCGGTGATCACCGGGCCGGGCGAGATGGCGCCGACGCGGATGCCGTGCCTGAAGACCTGGCGCCGGGTGGTCTGCACGAAGCAGTCGATCGCCCACTTGGACGAGGCGTACACCGGCTCCCAGGGTGTCGGGTAATGCGCCGCGAGCGAGCTGGTGACGACGATGTCGCCCGCGCCGCGCGCGATCATGTGCGGCAGCACGTCGTGCACGTTCTTGATCACGACGTTGACGTTCAGCGTCAGCATGCGGTCGATCGCGTCGACGTCGTTGTCGACCAGGTCGCCGCCGACGTACAGGCCCGCGTTGGCGTGGAAGATGTCGAGCTGGCCCGTGAGGGCGAGCACGCGCGGCAGCAGCGTCTTGCACGCCGCGGGGTCGAGCAGGTCCAGCACGAGCGGGATCGCCGCATCGCCGAGGCGCTTGCGCTGCTCGTCCAGCCGCGCCGCATCGCGGTCGATCAGCACGACGCGCGCGCCCGCGCCGAGCATCGCCTCGGCGCTGGCGAGGCCGATGCCCGAGGCCGCGCCGGTGACGGCGGCCACTTTCCCGGCCAGTGCGTCCGTCATGGCGTTCACCCGGCGCGCGCCGCGCGGCCCTGGGCGTCGAAGCGGTGTGCGTTGGCCGCCTCGACGAACACGCCGACCTTGTCGCCGTTGCGCAGCGTGGTGCGGGCGGACTGGCGGGCGATGATGGGCGCGCCGCTGTCCAGCCGCACGTGGATCAGCGTCTCGGCGCCGAGCGACTCGACCAGGTCCACCGTGCCGCCGAGCCCACCGGACCGGGCCTGCGCGGCGGGCTGCAGCGAGATGTCCTCCGGGCGCAGGCCGACAAAGCCGCCGGAGGGCACGCCTTGCACCTGCGGCACCTGCCGGGCCTCGATCACGTTCATCTGCGGCGAGCCGATGAACTGGGCGACGAACTGGTTGGCCGGGCTGTCGTACAGCTCCAGCGGCGTGCCGACCTGCTCGATCAGGCCGTCGCGCAGCACGACGATGCGGTCGGCCAGCGTCATCGCCTCCACCTGGTCGTGCGTCACGTAGATCGTCGTCGCGCCGAGGTCGCGGTGCAGGTTGTGGATCTCCACCCGCGTCTGGCCGCGCAGCGCGGCGTCGAGGTTGGACAGCGGCTCGTCGAACAGGAACACCTTGGGCGCGCGCACGATCGCGCGGCCGATCGCCACGCGCTGGCGCTGGCCGCCGGAGAGCTCCTTCGGCGTGCGGTTCAGGTAGGGCCCGAGGTTGAGGATCTGCGCGGCGCGCTGCACCTTCTCCTCGATCGTCTTCCTGTCCACGCTGGCCAGGCGCAGCGCGAAGGACATGTTGTCGTACACGCTCATGTGCGGGTAGAGCGCGTAGCTCTGGAACACCATCGCCAGGTCGCGCTTGGACGAGGGCAGCTTGGTGATGTCGCGCCCGTCCAGCTCCAGGCTGCCGCCGTCGATCTCGGTCAGCCCGGCGATCATGCGCAGCAGCGTGGACTTGCCGCAGCCCGAGGGCCCGACGAACACGACGAACTCGCCCTTCTGGATCTGCAGGTTCACGCCCTTGATGGCGCGCAGGCTGCCGAAGAACTTCTCGACGCCCTTGAGTTCGAGATAGGCCATGGGATGTCTCCTTGCGTTCGTTCTTACTTGACGGCGCCGAAGGTGAGGCCCTGCACGAGCTGCTTCTGGCTGAACCAGCCGACCACGACGATGGGCGCGATGGCCATCAGCGAGGCGGCGGACAACTTGGCCCAGAACAGGCCCTCGGGGCTGGAGTAGCTGGCGATCAGCGTGGCCAGCGTGCCGGCCTTGGCCGAGCTGAGGTTGAGCGACCAGAAGGCCTCGTTCCAGCTCATCACCAGGCACAGCAGCGCGGTGGAGGCGAGCGTGCCCATCGCCAGCGGGCGGATCACGTGCTTGAACTCGCCCCACACGTTGGCGCCGTCCATGCGCGCGGCCTCGAGGATGTCCGGCGGGATGTCCTTGAAGCCGGAGTACAGCATCCACACCATGATCGGCAGGTTGGACAGCGTGAACACGATGGTCAGCGCGGTCAGCGAGTCCAGCAGGCCGACGGTCTGCGCCATCACGTACACCGGCACCAGCGCACCGACCGCCGGCATCATCTTGGTGGACAGCATCCACATCAGGATGTCGCGTGTCTTCTTGGTGCGGAAGAAGGCCATCGAGTAGGCCGCCGGCGCGGCGATGGCCAGGCCGATGATCGTCGACAGCACGCTGGTGACGATCGAGTTCTTCGCGTGCAGCAGGTAGTCGCTGCGTTCGTTGACCTCGTGGAAGCTCTCCATCGTGGGCGTGAAGAACAGCTGCGGCGGCACCGAGATCGCCTGCTGCTCGGTCTTGAAGGCCGTCAGCACCAGCCAGATGAGCGGGAACACGACCAGCAGCGTGACGACCCAGGCCGCCACGGTGCGGGCGATCAATGCGATGAGCTTGGTGTTCATGGGGTCCCTCAGTCCAGGTTCTTGCCGATCATGCGGATCAGGAACACCGCGGCGATGTTGGCCAGCACGACGGCGAAGAGGGCTCCGGCCGAGGCCACGCCGACGTCGAAGTTCATCAGCGCCTGCTTGAAGATCAGGAACGCGACGTTGGTGCTCTCGTTGCCGGGCCCGCCGCCGGTGGTGGTGAAGATCTCCGCGAACACGCTCATCAGGAAGATCATCTCGATCATCACCACCACCGCGATCGGGCGCGCCAGGTGCGGCAGGGTCAGGAACCAGAACTTCTGCAAGGCGTTGGCGCCGTCCATGCCGGCGGCCTCCATCTGGTCGCGGTCGAGCGACTGCAGCGAAGTGATGAAGATCAGGCAGGCGAAGGGCAGCCACTGCCAGGCCACCATCAGGATCACCGCGAACAGCGGGTGGTCGGTGAGCCAGTCCACCGGCGTCAGGCCGAAGAACAGCCAGACCTGCGCGAGCACGCCGTAGACCGGGTTCATCATCATGTGCTTCCACAGCAGCGCGTTGGCCGTGGGCATCACGAAGAAGGGCGAGATCAGCAGCACGCGCACGATGCCGCGGCCCGGGAAGGCCTCGTTCACGAGCAGCGCGAGCGCCACGCCCAGCACCACGGTGATGGCGATCACCGAGCCGAGCAGCAGCAGGGTGTTGCCGACCGAGGCGCCGAAGTCCGGGTCGGTGACGAAGAATTCCCAGTTCGCCAGGCCGATGAAATCCTTCGGCCCGGGCTGCATCAGGTTGTAGCGAACGACCGAGAAGTAGATCGTCATCGCCAGCGGCACGATCATCCAGAGGAAGAGCGTCACCACGGCCGGCGCCATCAAGGCGCGTGGCAGGAGTCTGTTCACGGAGGGCACCTCCAGAGGGCCAAGCAGTCGCCGTGGATCCGGCTTTGCCGGTCCACCGGCGGCGCCCCCCTGGGGCAGGCGCCGCAGGCGCCTACCTCAGATGAAGCGCCGCAGGCGCTTCGGGGGGGTTACTTGTAGTAGCCGCCCTTGCGCATCTCGCGATCGGCGGCCGCCTGCGAGGCCTTCAGCGCCGCATCCACCGTCACCTTGCCCGCGAGCGCCGCGCTCATCTGCTGGCCCACGGCGATGCCGATCGCCTGGAACTCCGGGATCGCCGCGAACTGCACGCCGACATACGGGCTCTTGGGCAGCGTCGAGTCGTTCGGATTGGCCGTGTCGATGGCCTTCTTCTCGGCCGCCGCAAACACCGCCGCCTTCTGGAACTCGGGGTTCGCGTAGGTCGACTTGCGCGTGCCGGTCGGCACCCGGCCCCAGCCGTTGGTCTTGCCGACCAGGTTGATGTAGTCCTTCGAGGTGGCCCAGGTGATGAACTTCTGCGCCGCGTCGGCATTCTTGGTGCCGGCAGGGATCGCCAGCGCCCAGGCCCACAGCCAGTTGGCGCCCTTCTCGGTGGCGCTGTACGGGCCCTGCGCGAAGGCCACCTTGTCAGCCACCTTGCTCTGCTTCGGGTCGGTGATGAAGGAGGCGGCGATCGTCGCGTCGATCCACATGCCGCACTTGCCTTCGTTGTACAGCGCCAGGATCTCGTTGAAGCTGTTCGCGCTCGAGCCGGGCGGGCCGTACTTCTTCAGCAGGTCGACGTAGAAGGTGACCGCGTCCTTCCAGGGCTTGCTCTCGAGCTGCGGCTTCCAGCTCATGTCGAACCACTGCGCGCCGAAGCTGTTGGCCATGGTCGACAGGAAGGCCATGTTGTCGCCCCAGCCCGGCTTGCCCCGCAGGCAGATGCCGTACACGTTGGGCGGGTTGTGGATCTTCGCGGCCGCGTCGCGCACCTGCTCCCAGGTCGGGCGCTCGGGGAAGGTGATGCCGGCCTTGTCGGTCAGGTCCTTGCGGTACATCAGCATCGAGCTCTCGCCGTAGAAGGGCGCGGCGTAGAGCTTGCCGTCCACCGACAGGCCGTTGCGCATGGCCGGCAGCAGGTCGTCCACGTCGTAGGCGGCGTCGGGCTTGAGCTCCATCAGCCAGCCCTTCTTGCCCCAGATCGGCGTCTCGTACATGCCGATCGTCATCACGTCGAACTGGCCGCCCTTGGTGGCGATGTCGGTGGTCACGCGCGAGCGCAGCGTGCCTTCCTCGAGCGTCACCCACTTCAGCTTGATGCCGGGGTTGGCCTTCTCGAACTCGGGCGTCAGCTTCTGCATCTCGATCATGTGGCCGTTGTTGACCGTGGCGATGACCAGGTCGACTGCCGAAGCGGTGCCGGCCGCGCACAGGCCGGCGAGCAGGGTCAGGGAAGCCCTCAGCGTCATGTCTTGTCTCCTTGGGTGGGTTCGGTCCGCGCAGGTGGGCCGCGACGGTGAACGCACTCTAGGTGCCGCTCATTGCCTCGCTCGATACTTTCCCTGCAAGCCTCTGTACTTCATTGCACCGGTGACTGGTGGTTTCCCGCAATCGCTGCAAGAGAAGTTGGTCGTCCGGGCATGCGTTGACCCCCGCCCGGAACTCGTGCATCATCCGCATGAAACTTAGTTACAGCCACCGGATACCCCCGGTTTCATGCCATGAGCTTCGATCTCGTCTTCTTCGGCGGCACCGGCGACCTCACCTGGCGCAAGCTGATGCCCGCGCTGTTCCAGGCCTGGCGGCACGGCAAGCTGCCCGAGGGTGGCCGCATCCTCGCGGTGGCGCGTGACGATCGCAGCGACGCCGAGTACCGTCAGTTCATCAAGGAGCGCTTCGTCGAGGTGGAGAGCGCCAAGCGCCCGAGCGACGAGGAGTTCGAGCGCTTCGCGCAGCTGCTGCACTACCGCCGCATGGACCTCTCGCTGCCCGAGCACTACGCCGGGCTGAAGGACTGGATCGAGACGCGCGGCGCCGACACGGTGGTGCTGTTCCTGGCCACCAGCCCGCACCTGTTCCCGCAGATCGTCGCGCAGCTCGGCGCGGTCGGGCTGAACGGGCCGAACGTGCGCGTGGTGCTCGAGAAGCCGCTCGGCCACGACCTCGCCAGCGCGCAGGAGATCAACCGCGTGGTGCGCGCCTCGTTCCGCGAGGACCAGGCGCTGCGCATCGACCACTACCTCGGCAAGGCCGCGGTGCAGAACCTGATGGCGCTGCGCTTCGGCAACGCGCTGTTCGAGCCGCTGTGGCGGCGCGAGAGCATCGCCAACATCCAGATCACGATCGCCGAGAGCATCGGCGTGGGCACGCGCGGCGACTTCTACGACCGCACCGGCGCGCTGCGCGACATGGTGCAGAACCATGCGCTGCAGCTGCTGACGATGATCGCGATGGAGCCGCCGAGCCGCAACGACGCCGATGCGATCCGCGACGAGAAGCTCAAGGTGCTGCGCTCGCTCAAGCCCTTCACCGAGGAGAGCGTGGCGCGCGACGTGGTGCGCGGCCAGTACCGCGGCGGCAACTGCGCCGGCAACCCGGCGGCGGGCTACCTCGAGGAGTTGAAGGTGCCGGCGGGCAGCCAGACCGAGACCTTCGTCGCGCTGCGCACCGAGATCCAGAACTGGCGCTGGGCCGGCGTGCCGTTCTACCTGCGCACCGGCAAGCGCCTGGCGGCGCGCGACGCGCAGATCGTCGTCAACTTCCGGCCCACGCCGCACAGCATCTTCCCGGGCGTGCACCAGCCGAACCGGCTGGTCATCAAGCTGCAGCCGGAGGACGGCCTCGAGCTGCACCTGATGGCGGCCAAGGGCTCGGGCTCGAGCGATTCGCTGGCGCCGGTGTTCCTCGACCTGGACTTCGACAAGGCCTTCGCCGAGAACCGGGTCGGCGGTTACGAGCGCCTGCTGCTCGACGCGATCGCCGGCAAGCTGAACCTGTTCGTGCGCAGCGACGAGCAGGAGCAGGCCTGGCGCTGGGTCGAGCCGATCCTCGATGCCTGGAAGAACGACGGCACCGGCCCGCGCCCCTACGCGGCCGGCACCTGGGGCCCCGCAGCGGCGAGCGCGCTGGTCGCCCGCGACGGCTTCGCCTGGGCCGAGGAGCAGTAGCCGCCATGGAAACCTCGATGCTCGACCGCATCCGCGCCTCCATCCCGGCGCTGCCGCCGGCCGAGCAGCGGGTGGCCAAGCTGCTGCTGCTCGACCCGCGCAGCTTCGCCACCCTGCCGGTGGCCGAACTGGCGGACCGCTCGCACGTCAGCAAGCCGACCGTGGTGCGCTTCTGCCGCAGCGTGGGCTACGACGGGCTGGCGGACTTCAAGCGCAAGCTGGCCGGCACGGTGAACGAGGGCGTGCCCTTCGTGCACCGCGCGGTGGACGAGGACGACAAGGTCGGCGACATCGTCGTCAAGGTGATCGACAACGCGGTCAGCGCGCTGCTGAAGTACCGCAACGACGCGACCAGCCATGCCTTCGAGCGCGCCATCGAGGCGCTCGCCGAGGCCGGGCGCGCGGGCCGGCGCATCGAGTTCTACGGCGTCGGCAACTCGGGCATCGTGGCGCAGGATGCGCAGCACAAGTTCTTCCGCCTCGGCGTGCGCTCCGCCGCGGTGAGCGACGGCCATGTGCAGCTGATGGCCGCCACCATGCTCGGCCCGGGCGACTGCGCCGTGCTGATCAGCAACTCCGGCCGCACGCGCGACCTGCTCGATGCCGCCGAGGTGGCGCGCCGGCGCGGCGCCACGACCATCGTGATCACCTGCAGCGGCTCGCCGCTGGCGCTGATGGGCCAGGGCGGCGCCAACCAGATCCTGCTCGCGGTGGACCACCCCGAGGACTACGACCGCTACAGCCCGATGGTCTCGCGCCTGCTGCACCTGACGGTGATCGACATCCTGACCACCGCCGTCGCGCTGCGCCTGCCCGGCGAACTGCGGCCGATGCTGCAGGAGATCAAGAAGAACCTGCGCGCCAAGCGCTACGCGCAGCCGGAGTGAGTTGATTCGGCGCTGCTCAGTATCGGAAGCCGCCCTTGCCCTCCACTTGCTTGGTGCACCCATATCCCGCCAACGTACGATCGGTCGTCACAACGATGACCATTGCGCTCAAAGAACGAGCGGATTCAATCCAGCTTCGAGACCCATTCGGGATCCATCTCGTACAGCACATCTGTCACATCCGTTTGATGGCAGCCGCGTCGCTTCAACTCGTCGATGAGGACCCGCAACGGCATCGGGGCAGGCGTCTTCCATTGAACTCTCGCCTCTGGTGGGCTGATCTCAGCGTCGAACCCGCCCTCGCTTGCTTTGGCAATTCGGATAGTCATGCTATTCACCTTTTGGCGTGACTCGCTCGGTTGGGTAGCCTCGCTTGGCGATTTGTTCCAGTTCCATCTTGTAGTTCGGACTCGTTGGTTCTGGGTAGTTTTTGCGACCCGGAGCGGCACCACAGTCTAGTATTCGACAACCCTTCTCCATCTTCCGATTGATCCATCGCTCATTGTTTTTCAAGAAGTTCTCGGCGGCTCCCTTTCGGGGTTCATACCAACCTGCGCCGTGCTCCTTGGCAGTCGGGATGACTCTCGTCGCTTGACCCTCTCCTATGACGATGGTTTCTTGGGCTGCGACCTTTGCGGACCGAACCGTGTCCACCGCGCGGTCTGTGGTCCTGACGGCCTCGACTGCGTGTTCCGCTGCCCGCGCCGCCTTCATCACCTGCCCGGTGCCCGGAATCGGACTGACCACACCAACGACACTCATGGCCACGTCCGCGACCGCCTCGCCGATTCCCGCCCCGTTGCCCGAGTACACAGCCAGGCCCAGCTTACCCAGATCCCACACCAGGAAGGCCACGTCCAGCGGGCTGTGCCCGTCCGGATCGACATAGCGCGCCGGGTTGTTGTTCGCGTAGGCATAGCGGTTGATGCCGTGCACCGACTCCGGGTTCATTGGCGCCGGGTCCACCCCCAGGAAGCGGCCGAGCACCGGGTCGTAGTACCGGGCGTCCATGTAGCTCAGCCCGGACGAGGCGTCGTGGGGCCGGCCGGCGAAGCCGATCGCGTTGGCGTTGCTGCCCGCCGCGTTGTTGTGCTTGCTGCCGTAGGGGCGGTAGTTCTCCTTCCACAGCACCACGCCCGCGGCATCGGTGGCCATCAGCGGGCTGCCGGACGGGTCGTTATGGAAGTAGGTGACGGTCTGGGCGGAGGCCGCAGTAGATGCGGCACCCAAAGCCAGACTAGCGAGAACGCGAACGGCGCGACCGACGAGCTGATTGAAGATACGCATGCTGCAGTCCAACTACTTGACGGTTGTCTTCGCTGTCACCGAACTGGGGGCGTTCGGCACCGTGCCTAGGTAGCGCGCGGTGATGGTCCGCGGCCCCGTTCCGGTAGGCACCCAACTCAGTTCCGCCGCACTTTCGATTGTCCAGTCCGGCCACGTCACGCGGACCACATCCACCTCACCGATCAGCGCGTCACCGTCCAAGAAGCGCACTCGGCCGAAGCTCGTATCGCTGCATGCCAGCGTCGGGTCGCACGCTAAGGTACCACCTGAACCGGTGGTGAGCTTCACGCGCAGTGTCTGCGCGGTGCCGATGATCACAGACGCAGCGGGTGGCACAGACCAGACAGCAGTCGTCAGATTCACATTGATCACGTCGAGCGGCAGCGCCGCAGACACGCTTGCCGCATTTGCAGAGTCACCTTCGTACCTGGCCGTCAGCGAACGCTGACCAAGGGTAGCGAACGTCGTGGACAAGGTCGCGACCCCGCTCGCGAGCGTTCCGGTCCCGAGCACCGTTGTGCCATTGAGGAAGGTCACCGTCCCTTTCGGGCTGGCACCCGCCACCCGTGCCGTCAATGCGGCACCCTTGTTGACGTAGGCTGGGTTTGGCATCGCCTGGAGCGTCGTGCTCGACGCGACGATCGTATTGACGACCAACGAGATGGCAGTCGACGTACTCGACCCGTTGCGGGCATCACCGCCGTAGACTGCCCTGATGGATCTTGTTCCCACAGTCGGGAACGTCAGGGCAATCGATGCTTTCCCGCCTGACAAGGTCGCTGTGCCGAGCGACGTCGTGCCATCCTTGAATGTCACCGTCCCCGTCGGGCCGTTGCCGGTAACAGCCGCCGTGAGCGTCACCGTGCGAGTGGTCACGACCGGATTCGGATTCACCGTCAGGTTCGTGCGGCTGGTGGCCGTGGCATTGACCACCAGCGACACCACCGCCGATGTGCTGGCCAGGTTGGCTGCATCTCCAACGTAGGCCGCCGTGAGACTGCGCGTGCCCGTCGTCGCGAACGTGGTGCCGAACGTCGCCGTACCGGCCGACAGCGTCGCGGTACCGAGCATGGTCGCCCCGTCGCGGAACGTCACTGTGCCCGTCGGGCTGTTGCCGCTCACCGTGGCCCGCAACGTCACCGCCTGCCCAACACCGGCCGGGTTGGGCGCCGCCGTCAGCGTGGTCGAGGTGGCGGCCTGCGCGTTGACGGTCAACGCCACCGCCGCCGAGGTGCTCGCCGCATTGCCGGCGTTCCCGCTGTAGGCCGCCGTCAGGCTGCGTGTGCCGCCGCTGGCGAAACTGGTCGCCAGGGTAGCGACGCCGCCAGACAAAGTGGCAGTGCCGAGCACTGTGGCGCCGTCACGGAAGGTCACGCTGCCCGTCGGGCTGCTGCCCGTCACCACGGCGCGCAGGGTCACGCTTTGCCCCACCCCGGCGGGACTGGGCGTCGCCGTCATCGTTGTCGTGGTCGCAACGGGGCCATTGACCGTCAGCGATGCCGCCGGCGAGGTGCTCGCCGAGTTGCCGGCATCGCCGCCGTAGGCAGCCGTCAGGCTGCGCGTACCGGCGCTGGAGAAGGTCGTCGACAACGTAGCGACGTTGCCCGCCAGCGTCGCAGCGCCGAGCACGGCGGTGCCGTCGCGGAACGTCACCGTGCCGGTCGGGCCGCTGCCGATCACGGTGGCGGTCAGCGTCACGGTCTGGCCCGTCGTCACCGGGTTCGGCGCAACCGACAGCGCCGTCGACGTGGTCGCCGTACCGGTGCCGGTCTTGACCTGCGCGATGCGCCGCCCGCCGAGGTAGATGTACTCGATCTGCAGCGCACCGAGTGTCGGCGCGTACTCGAGCAGCAGGTTGCCGTTGAAGCCGTAAACCTCGTAGGTCTTGGCGGTTCCCTTGGTGCTGCTGACGCGGCGGTTCAGGCCGTCGTACGTGTAGGCGATCTTGCGGGCCGGGTCGGCGCAGTTCACGCAGGTGAGGTTGGGCGCGCCATCGTAGGTGTAGGTGGCGCCGGGGGCGCTCGTCACGTTGCCGTGCGCGTCGTAGTCGAAGCTGCCGGAACGTGCACCTGAGACGCTGGACAGCCGGTTCTGCCCGTCGTAGCCGTAGCCGACGCTGAAGCTGCCGAAGGCCTGCCCGGTCAGGTTGCCCGCGCCGTTGTAGGTCATGCTGCCGCTGCCCCACGGACCGCTGGCCGAGGTGACGCGGTCGATGCCGTCGTAGCCGTAGCTCCGGTTGTAGCCGCTGTCGGCGCTGTCGGACACGCTCGTCAGGTTGCCGGCACCGTCGTAGCCGTAGCTGCTGTTGATCCAGGTGGCGCTGGCGCCCGAGGTGCGGAAGCCGTTCGGCCAGAGACGGCTGTTCTGCTCGTAGCGCGAGACCGTGCCGTTGGCGTAGTTGATTTGCTGCACCTGCCCCGAGGGCCAGTAGCTCACGCTGGTGGCGAAGCCGGACACCTGTGTCGGCCGCCCGAGCGCATCGGGCGAGTAGTTCACCACGCGGCCGCTGCGCGGGTAGGTGATCGAGCTGAGCTGGTCCAGTGGGTTGTAGCCGTAGCCCGTCGTGAACGTGAGCCCGTCCACCACCAGGGTCTCGCTGGTCAGGTTGTCGTTGCTGTCGTAGCCGTAGCTGCGCGCCACGCCGGCCGAGTTGACCGTCTTGAGCTTGTGCGTGCGCGAGTAGGTGTGCGTTACCTGCGCCGCGCCCGGATAGCTGGCCGTGCCGAGCCGGTTCTGCCCGTCATAGCCGAAGCTCGCGGCGCCGGCGCTGCCGACCTGGCGGCTGGTCATGTTGCCGGCGGCATCGCGCCCGTAGGTGGTGGTGCCGGTCTCCGGATTCGTCACCGAGGTCAGGTAGCCGGCCGTGTTGTAGCCCATCGAACGCGTGAAGCCGCCCTGCGCCACCGAGGTGACGAGGTTCTTGCCGTTGCGCCCGATCGAGATGTTCGCGCTCGTCTCCGGCGCGGCCACGGACATCAGGTACTGCTCGTCCGAGTTGCCGTAGGAGCGGTAGTTGTAGGTCGTCGAACGCGTGCGCTCGTTGGTCTCGGTGCGTGACCCGGCGCTGAAGGAGATGCTGCGCGAGCTGCCGTCGGCGTGCGTGATGCGGGTGACGCGGTCCAGCATGTCGTGCTGGTAGCTGGTGCCGCTGCCGCTACCGGGGTTGGACGCGAAGGTCATGCGACCCAGCGCATCGTGCTGGTAGCTGCGCGTGATGCCGCCCAATGTCACCGAGCTGGGGCGGCCGTAGCCGTCGACGTTCGTCGTCTCCACCAGGCTGCCGCGCGTGGCCGTCTTGCTGGCGGCGCCGTAGGAGAACGAGATGGCGCTGCCCTGCGGCGGCGTGATGCTGGTGATGCGGTTCAGGCCATCGTAGGCATAGCCCGTGGTGCGCCCTTCTCCGTTGGTCTCCGAGGTGACGTTGCCGGCGTCGCTGACGACGCGCGTGATCGACACCCCCTCGGGCTGCGACTCGTTCTGGGCGATGCCGCGCTTGTGGCTCGAGTAAGTGTGCGTGAGCGAACGCGGGAAGGTCGTGCTCAGCACGTTGCCCTCCCCGTCGTAGGTGTGGCTGGTCAGCACGCCGTCGCGCGTGACCGACAGCACGTTGCCGTTGCCGTCGATCGAGCGCGTGATCGAGACGCCGCCGGAGACCGTCTCGTCCTTGACCTGCTTGACGATCCACTTCGCCGTGTTGACGTTGTAGGTGACGCTCCGGCTGCGGCTGCCCCCGCCCGGGCCGGATTCGGTGATCGTGCCCGGGTTCCCGTAGGCATCGAAGCTGCCGAACGTCGTGCTGTGCGTGCCGCCATCGCGCACGACGCTGCGCGAGGCGAGCACCGGCGCGTTCACTTCGCCCGTGTCGACCTTCAGCACGAAGGCACCGGGCCGCAAGTTGTTCTGGCTCGAGATCTTCTGCTTGGTCCAGGTGTTGGTCTCGGTCTGCACCGAGCCGACCTGGCGCGAGATCAGCAGGCCCACCATCCACACCGTGCCCGAGGCCGAGTAGTTCGGCCCAACGTGGCGGTAGGTGATCGTACCCGACGGTGTGCTGACCGTCGTGGTGTCGTAGGCGCCGGGGCTGCCGGGGGCATAGCCGAAGCTCCAGCTGCCGCCGCTGGTGGTCTTGGTCTTGACGACGGTGGAGCGGCTGTTCGGGTTGGCCTGGGTGTCGAAGTGCACGAAGTCGTAGGCGTAGCCGACCGTTCCGCCTTCGGGGTAGGTCAGCTGGCTCATCAGGTAGCCGCCGGCACCCCCGGCGAGGTCACCGTGGTAGGCGTAGCGCCAGCTCGTGCCGCCCGGCCGCGTGACCTGCGTCAGCTGGTACTTGCCGGTGACGTTCGGGATCGCGGTGTAGCTGTAGCTGTAGGTCTGCCCGGCACCGCTGATCGAGGCGATGCGCCGCGAGGCCTGGCCGCTGTCGAGGTAGGAGAAGCTCAGCGTGCGGCCGTCGCTGGTGCTCACCGATGCGATCTGCGGGCTGGCCGATGCGGCGTAGCTGATCGTCGCGGTATTGCCGTTGCGGTCGGTGATGC
This sequence comes from Piscinibacter caeni, assembly GCA_003265685.1. GTDB lineage: Bacteria > Pseudomonadota > Gammaproteobacteria > Burkholderiales > Burkholderiaceae_C > Piscinibacter > Piscinibacter caeni. Next base: position 73,745 of record KZ836108.1, read on the forward strand.
GGGTGGTGTACCAGGCGTACTGCGTCGCCGTGCCCACGCTGATGTTGACCAGGTGGTCCATGTCGTAGCGCGTGCCGTCGGGCGCATAGACGCTCATGCCGGTGCCGGCGCCCAGGCAGTCGGCGCGCCAGCGCTGCGTGGTCAGCATCAGCGGCGAGGTCTGGCCGGTCACGGCCAGCAGCTGGCGGCCACCATCGGGTGTCTCGATCACCGGGTTGTTCGCGACGGTTGCGCCGAGTGTCGAGCAGATCGCCGTGTCCTTCTTCAGCAGGCGGCCGAAGTGGACGTTCCAGCCGACACCGGCAAGGCCCTCGTAGCGCGCCGGGTTCAGCGAATCCACCGACGCGCTGTTGTATGAACGCACCACCTGCAGCTCGAAGCCACCGTTGCCCGGCAGGCGCAGATCGACGTAATGCAGCTGCAGCGAACCGGTGAACGGGTCGATGTGCTCGTTGAAGTTCTGGTTGACGTAGGAGCGGTTCGGGTTGATGCCCGGCTCCTTGTAGAAGTCCGGGATTACCTCCTGGGCCTGCGCGGCAAGAGCGTGCAGCCCGCCGATCGCGAGCACCGCCAGCGCTCGTGTCACCGCCCTGTGCGCGAGCAGCGCGCACGCCGACGACCAGGCCCGCAGGCCCGCCTTTGCTTCCGACATGGGATCTCCCTGTGCTCGTCGACGGCGCCGATGGACACCGCGGCCTCGTGCGCCCACCACGAAGGAGGGCCGAGTGTCCAGCCCACGAGCAACACGATCCCATCCCTATGCCGTGGGATTACCCCCCCGGGCCGCAGACTATGTCGCGGCAGGCCTCCCGCGATGCAGCACCGGCACCAGCGCCGGGCCGGTGTGGCTCGCCGGGTTCGCCGCCAGCGCCTCGGGGCTCGGCGCGGCCACCACGCGCCCGCCGTGCGCGCCTCCCTCCGGCCCGAGGTGGACGATCCAGTCGGCCTCGGCGATCACGTCCAGATCGTGTTCGATCACCAACACGCTGTGCCCGCCGTCCACCAGGGGGTGCAGCGGCACCGCCACGTCGAGCCCCTCCAGGCTGTGCAGCGCGGCGCCGCGCACCAGCAGCTGAGGCAGGGTGTCGTCGACAGGGCGGCGCAGCTGCAGCGGGTGCGTCATCGGTGCGGCGAGAAAGCGGCCGGTGGGCGCGCCCATGGCCATCGCACCCTTCAGGCCGTCGAGCGGCCCGAGCAGGTGCGTCACGCCCTTGCCGATGCGCGAGATCGCCTCGTCGAGCAGAGCGCGGCCCTCGGGCGAGGCGCATGCTCCGACGAGCGCCTCAAGCTCGATCGCGGCTGGCTGGTCCGGCACCAGGGGCACATGCAGCAGCACGGCGAGGCGCGCTGGCCCGGCGTGCCGTCGGGCCCGGCATAGCGCGCGTCCTACAGCTCGGCCAGCAGGTGATCGCGCAGGCCGCGCAGCGCGCGGTCCAGCTCGGTGCGCTGAGCATCCGTTTCCGCCAGGATCTCGGCGCCTCGCAGCAGCGCCAACAGCGCGCCGGCCTGCGCCGGCGCCAATGCGGCCGGGGGCAGGGCGGCGCGTTCGCCTCAGGCCGTAAGCGGCAGGGCCAAGCGCCAGGCCACGAGCCGGCCGAGCGCCCTCACGGCGCCTCGCCCTTGTCGAACACGACCCGCCACACGCCCGGCGCCTCCTGGCGCCAGACCGAGTTGAAACGCGCGATCAGCTTGCCCTGAGCGTCGTGCACCGGCCCGCTGGAGTGGGCCAGCGTGCCGTCCGCCAGCACGTCGACCTGGTCGGGCTCCCACGAGAACGGCGCGACCGGTCCGTCGAAGAAGGCCCGCCACCCTGCCACCACCTCGGCCCTGCCGCGCAGTACGCGCCGGCTGCCGTAGAACACCGCCTGCTCCGAGACGAAGGCCTCGAAGCCCTTGACGTCGCGCTCGGCCATCGTGCGTGCGAACGCGCGCTCGCTGGCCTCGACCTGTGCGCGCAGCGCCTCGAGGTCGGCGGCCGCGGCGCCGCCGGCCAGGCCCAGCACTGCTGCCGCCATCGGATGCCATCGCTTCATGCGTGCATGATGCCGCGATCCGCCCGCCCCGTCGCGCCGATGCCGAGCTCAACGCCGCAACACACCATGGCTCAGCCCGCGCCCGGCCAGCGCCGCCTCGAATGCATCGCCGGCAAGCACCTGCGCCTCGGCATGGCGCGCCGCGGCGATCGGGTCGCCGGGCACCTCGCCGAGCGCGGCGTGGCACATCAGCAGGTCGCCGTCGCGCGCCGCGTCCAGCCAGGCCGCCAGCCAGCGCGCATAACCGGGCGCGCCCCCGGTGAAGTCGTACACGCCCAGCAGACGGCGGTTCTGCGCCTGGCCGGCGGCACGCGCACGCCGCGCCAGACCGGCCGCTCCGAGCGCCTCGATCACCCGCGGCTTCAGCCATGCGCCCGCTCCGGCGCCCGCCGGCGCAACCAGGTTGGCGGCATGGAAGGTCGCCCGCAGCCACGGCGGCCGCTGCGGATAGCGCCGCTGCAGCGCCGCGAGCAGCGCGTCGCGCACCTGCGGCAGCTGGTGGACATGCTGGTGCCCGTCGACATGGTCCGGCGGCGCGCCACGGGCGTCCTCGAAGGCGTCGAGCTGGGCCTCGATCTCGTCGCGCAGGGCGGCGGCCGGCAGCGCGTGCAGCGCGGCGCGCACGAGCAACGCCTTCAGCCCGTGGCGCTGGCGCGGGCGCAAGGGCGCCTCGGTCAGGTCCAGGTGCAGGCCGACGTCCACCCGCCCGGGCACGAAGGCGGCGAGCTGCGTGCGCGCCTCGGCCCAGCCGGGGGCGCCGACCATCGCGCTGACCGCATCGAGCCGCCCGAGCCCGGCCAGGCGCACGGCCGCGGCGTTCACGGCGGCGTGCAGGCCCAGGTCGTCGAGGCAGATCGTCAGTCGCGTCATGCAGCGGAGCCGGCGTGCGGCTGAGCGCGCCGCAACGCCGCCTGGCCTGGTTCGTGGCCACCGGCTGCACGGCCGCCGCCGTGCATTTTGCGGTGGTGGTGGGGCTGGTGGAGCGGGCCGGCTGGGCGCCGCTGGTCGCCAACGGGGCCGCCTGGCTGACGGCCTTCGTCGTCTCGTTCACCGGACACCTGCGGTTCAGCTTCGCCGACCAGGCGGCCCCGCCGCTGCGCGCGGCGCGCCGCTTCTTCGCCACCTCGGCGCTGGGCTTCGTGCTCAACGAGGCGGCCTACGCCGCGCTGCTGCACGGCGCCGGCCTGGGCTACCGCATCGCGCTGGCGGCGGTGCTGGCCGGCGTCGCGCTGCTGACCTGGCTGCTCAGTCGCCACTGGGCGTTCCGGGGCAGTCGCTAGGCGGCCGCGGGGCGAGGCGCCACAGGCCGGCATCACCCTGGCTGGCGACGCGCCAGCCGATCGCGTCGAGCCGCCAGCGCGCCGCCGCGGCGCGGGTGGCCACGACCCAGGCCGTGCCGCGCACGCAGGCGGCACGCGCGAGCGCGCCGGCGTCGACCAGGGTCGCGCGGCCTCGATCCGGGGCGAACGCAGCCGCGTCGGCCAGCTCCTTGCGCCAGTTGTCGCGCCGGGCGATGTCCGGGTCCTGCCAGTCGTCGATCACCGGCACCGGGCCGGACAGGCGGGCGTACACCCGCAGGTCGTAGAAGTAGGCGCCGGCGAACAGCAGCGGGTCCCCTGGCTGGCGCTGCGCCAGCAACGCGGCGCCCAGCGACCGCGTCGAGGCGGCCGGCACGCGCGCCAGCACGACCGCGCCGCCGGCGCACAGCACCAGGGCCGCCACGGCGCCGGCGCGCCAGCGGCGCGAGGCGGTCACCGTGCCCGCCGCCTCGGCCACCAGCACCGCCAGCGGCGGCACGGCCGGCAGCACGTAGCCGACCAGCTTGGACTGCGGCAGCGAGAAGAAGCCGGTGACGATCGCCAGCCACAGCAGCATCAGCCAGCGCAGCTGCGCCGCCACGGCATCGGCGGCCGGCGGCGGCCGGCGCCAGGCGGGCAGCCACGCCGTCCACGGCAGCCCCAGCAGCAGCAGCACGGCGGGGAAGAACCAGAACGGCTGCACGTTGTTGAAGCCGCCTGCGGCGTAGCGCTGGAAGTGCTGCACCACGATGAAGTAGTGCAGGAAGCCGGGGTGGCGCAGCTGCATCGCGATGAACCACGGCAGCACGAGGGCCGCGAAGAGCCCCGCGCCGGGCAGCGACAGCAGCACCGGCAGGCGGCGCAGCCGGCGCGTCGCCGCGAGCCAGGCGAGCACGACGAGCGCCGGCAGCAGCGCGCCGATCAGGCCCTTGGCCAGCACGCCGAGCGCGGCGGCGGCATAGGCACCCAGCCGGGCCCGCGGCGCGGGCGCACCCGCCTCGGCGGCCAGCACGGCATGGGCCGCCAGCAGGATCGTCACGCCGATGCAACCGGCCACCAGCATGTCCAGGTTGGCGAACTGCGCACCGATGAAGAAGAACGGCTGCGTCGCCAGCACCAGCAGCGCGGCGCGCGCCGCCGGCTCGCCGCGCCAGCGCCGCACGAACAGCGCCAGCGCCAGCGCGACGGCACCGGCGCCCAGCAGCGAGGCGAGCCGGGCGGCCCATTCGTGCGGGCCGAACAGGCCCAGCGACAGCGCGGTGATCCAGTAGAACAGCGGCGGCTTGTGGAAGAAGGGCAGACCGTCCAGCGTGGGCGTGAGCCAGTCGCCCGAGCGCAGCATCTCCCAGGCCACGCCGACGTAGCGGCCTTCGTCGGGCAGGGTCAGCGGGCGCATCCAGGCGGTGGCGGCCAACCACGCGAGGGTCAGCGCCAGCAGCGCCGCGAAGCGCTGCCGCGGCGGCAGCCCGCTCAATCGACCGGGCCCGGCAGGCCTTCACCGAGCGCGCGCCGCACCACGTACAGGGGCCGGTCCTTGACCTCCTCGTGGATGCGCGCGATGTACTCGCCGATCACGCCCAGCGAGATCATCTGCACGCCGATGAAGAACAGCAGCGTGACGACGATGGTCGTCCAGCCCGACACCGGGTGGCCGAACATCAGGTAGTCCAGCGACAGGATGCTGCCGTAGCCGAAGCCGAACACCGCCATCAGCAGCCCGACGATCGTGACGCCGCGCAGCGGCCAGGTGGTGAACGCGGTCAGCCCGTCGACCGAGAAGCGGAACAGCTTCCAGAGGCTGAAGTGGCTGCGGCCGGAGGCGCGCGGCGGCGGGCGGTAGGGCACCGCCTCGGTCGGGAAGCCTACCCAGGCGTACAGGCCCTTCAGGAAGCGGTTGCGCTCGGGCAGGGACAGCAGCGCATCGGCCGCGACCCGGTCGAGCAAGCGGAAGTCGCCCGCCCCCTCGGGCAGCTCGAACCGGTCGCCCAGGTTCACCAGGCGGTAGAAGGCGCGCGTGCCCAGGCGCTTCGGCAGGCTCTCGTCGTGCCGGTCCTCGCGCAGGGCGTAGACCACGTCGGCGCCGCCGCGCCAGCGCGCGAGGAACTCCGGGATCAGCGCGGGCGGGTGCTGCAGGTCGGCGTCCATCAGCACGACCACCTCGCCGCGCGCGGCCTCCAGGCCGGCGGTCAGCGCCGCCTCCTTGCCGAAGTTGCGCGACAGCTGCAGCACGCGGAATCCGGCACGGCGCGACCAGCCCGCGAGCAGCGCTGCGCTGGCATCGCGGCTGCCGTCGTCGACCAGCAGCACCTCCCAGGCGCAGCCGGTGCCGGCGAGCACCGACTGCAGTTCGGGCAGCAGGCGCCGCAGGTTGTCGGCCTCGTTGTAGCAGGGGATCACGCAGCTGATGCTGGGCCTGCGGCCGGCCCGCTCAGGGGGCTCCGGCAAGAATGCCGCCGGGCCCGCCAGGGACGCCGGGGCATCCGGGGCGGCAGGCAACGCCACGCGAAAGGACCTCACGCCAAAACCTCTCGATCACCTCGAGACGCCAGCATGCGCCGGCTGGCTTAGCGCCAGATTGCGTGCGATCAGCGCCGCGCCAGCACCGGCGCAAGCGCCGCACCCGTGTGGCTCGCCGGGTTCGCCGCGAGCGACTCGGGCGTGGTCGCGGCCACCACCCGGCCGCCGCGCGCGCCGCCCTCCGGCCCGAGGTCGACGATCCAGTCGGCCTCGGCGACGACATCCAGGTCGTGTTCGATCACCACCACGCTGTGCCCGCCGTCCACCAGCCGGTGCAGCACGCGGATCAGCTTCTCCACGTCGGCCATGTGCAGGCCGACGGTCGGCTCGTCCAGCACGTAGAGCGTGTGCGGCGCCTTGTTGCCGCGCCGGGTGACGTCGTCGCGCACCTTGGTCAGCTCGGTCACGAGCTTGATGCGCTGCGCCTCGCCGCCGGAGAGCGTGGGGCTCGGCTGGCCGAGCGTCAGGTAGCCCAGGCCGACATCGCGCAGCAGCGACAGCGGGTAGGCGATCGCCGGCATCGAGGCGAAGAACTCGACCGCCTCGTCCACCTCCATCGTCAGCACCTCGCCGATGTGCTTGCCGCGCCAGCTCACCGCCAGCGTCTCGGGGTTGAAGCGCTGGCCGTGGCAGACGTCGCAAGGCACCTTCACGTCGGGCAGGAAACTCATCTCGATGGTGCGCAGGCCCTGCCCTTCGCAGGCCGGGCAGCGCCCCTCGCCGGTGTTGAACGAGAAGCGCGCCGGCCCGTAGCCGCGCGCCTTGGCCTCCAGCGTGTCGGCGAACAGGCGGCGGATGGTGTCCCAGAAGCCGATGTAGGTGGCCGGGCAGGAGCGCGGCGTCTTGCCGATCGGCGTCTGGTCGACCTCGAGCACGCGGTCGATGCGCGAGTAGCCGTCGATCGCGCTGCAGCCGGCCCAGGCCGGCCTGCCGCCGCGGGTGTTGACGAACTGCAGGTTGGCCAGCAGCACGTCGCGCGCGAGCGTGGACTTGCCCGAGCCACTGACCCCGGTGACGGCCACCAGCCGGCCCAGCGGCACCGCCACGTCGAGCCCCTGCAGGTTGTGCAGCGCGGCGCCGCGCACCAGCAGCTGCGGCGTGGTGTCGTCGACCGGCCGGCGCGGCTGCAGCGGGTGCGTCATCGGCGCGGCGAGGAAGCGGCCGGTCACCGAGTCCGCATGCGCCGCCAGCGCGTGCAGGTCGCCCTGCGCCACCAGCCGGCCGCCACGCTTGCCGGCGCCGGGGCCGATGTCGATGATGTGGTCGGCACGGCGGATGGTGTCCTCGTCGTGCTCGACGACCACCAGCGTGTTGCCCTTGTCGCCCAGCTTGTGCAGCGCGTCGAGCAGGATCTGGTTGTCGCGCGGGTGCAGGCCGATGGTCGGCTCGTCGAGCACGTAGCACACCCCCTGCAGGTTGCTGCCGAGCTGCGCCGCGAGCCGGATGCGCTGCGCCTCGCCGCCGGAGAGTGTGGGCGCGGCGCGATCGAGCGTCAGATAGCCGAGGCCCACCTCCTCGAGGAACTCGAGCCGGCTGCGGATCTCGCTGATCACGTCGCGGGCGATGTCGGCCTCGCGGCCTTCGAGCCGGAGCGCCTCGATCCAGCGGCGCGTGTCCGAGACGCTCCACTGGGCGATCGCGGTGATCGCCTTGTCGTCGAAGGTCACGCCGCGCGAGGCCGGGTTCAGGCGCGTGCCGGCGCAGTCCGGGCAGGGTGCGTCGACCACGCCCTCGACCTCGGGCTCCTCGGACGGGAAGCTCTGCTCGCGGCCCTTGTCATCATCGTCGCGCCGGCTGTCGTCGTAGGCCTTGCGCTGCTCGCGCGTCAGCGCGAGGCCGGTGCCGACGCAGCTGCTGCACCAGCCATGCTTGCTGTTGTAGCTGAACATGCGCGGGTCCAGCTCGGGGTAGCTGGTGCCGCACACCGGGCAGGCACGCTTGGTGGAGAACACCTTCACGGTGCCGATGCGGCCGGTCGGCGCGCCCGTGGCCATCGCGCCCTTCAGGCCGTCGAGCGGCGCGAGCAGGTGCATCACGCCCTTGCCGAGCTCGAGCGTCTTCGCGAGCAGCGCGCGCAGTTCGACCTCGTTCGCCGGATCGATCACCAGGTCGCCCACCGGCAGTTCGAGCGTGTGCTCCTTGAAGCGGTCCAGCCGCGGCCAGGGGTCGACCTTCAGGAACTCGCCGTCCACGCGCAGGTGCGTGTGGCCGCGCTGCCTGGCCCACTTGGCGAGGTCGGTGTAGACCCCCTTGCGGTTGACGACCAGCGGCGCGAGCAGGCCGACATGCTGGCCCTTGTGATCCCGCAGCAGTTGCGCCGCGATGCTCTCGGCGCTCTGCGGGCGCACCGGCGCGCCGTCCTTGGTGCAATGCTGCAGGCCGAGCTTCACGTACAGCAGGCGCAGGAAGTGCCACACCTCCGTCGTCGTCGCCACGGTGCTCTTGCGCCCGCCGCGCGACAGGCGCTGCTCGATCGCGACGGTCGGCGGGATGCCGTACACCGCATCCACCTCCGGCCGCCCGGCCGGCTGCACGATGCTGCGCGCGTAGGCGTTGAGCGACTCCAGGTAGCGCCGCTGGCCTTCGTTGAACAGGATGTCGAACGCGAGCGTGCTCTTGCCCGAACCCGACACGCCGGTGATCACGCTGAACTGCCCGCGCGGAATGTCCACGTCGAGCGACTTCAGGTTGTGCTCGCGCGCGTTGACGATGCGGATCACCTCCTCCGCCGCGCGGCGCTGATCGCGCCTTTCCAGCAGGACGCTCTGCAGCGGCCGCGCCTCCTCGACGCCGAGCGCCTGGTCGTAGTCGGCCAGCGCCTTTCCGGTGTGCGACGTGGGATGCCGCTTCACTTCCTCCGGCGGCCCGGCGCAGACCAGCTCGCCGCCGGCCTCGCCACCTTCGGGGCCGAGCTCGATCAGCCAGTCGCTGGCGCGGATCACGTCCAGGTTGTGCTCGATCACGACAATCGAGTGGCCGGCGTCGAGCAGCTTGCGGAAGGCCCGCATCAGCTTGGCGATGTCGTCGAAGTGCAGGCCGGTGGTCGGCTCGTCGAACAGGTACAGCGTGCCCTTGCGCGCGGCCGGCTGGTTCGGGCCGCCCGCCGCCTCGGCGAGGAAGCCGGCCAGCTTGAGTCGCTGCGCCTCGCCGCCCGAGAGCGTGGGCACCGGCTGGCCGAGCTTCACGTACTCGAGGCCCACGTCGACGATCGGCTGCAGCACGCGCAGCACCTCGCGGTCGTCGCGGAACAGCTGCACCGCCTCGCTGACGGTGAGCTCCAGCACGTCGGCCACGCTGAGCTCGCGCAGCACCTCGCCCGGAACACGGCGGTCGATCTTGATGTCGAGGATCTCGGCGCGGTAGCGGCGCCCGTCGCAATCCGGGCAGCGCAGGTAGACATCGCTGAGGAACTGCATCTCCACATGCTCGAAGCCCGAGCCGCCGCAGGTCGGGCAGCGCCCGTCGCCGGCGTTGAAGCTGAACATGCCGGCGCCGTAGCCGCGCTGCAGCGCGAGCGGCGCCTGCGCGAACAGCTTGCGGATCTCGTCGAACGCGCCGACGTAACTCGCGGGATTCGAACGCGCGGTCTTGCCGATCGGCGACTGGTCGACGAACACCGCATCGGCCAGCCAGTCGGCGCCGAGCAGGCGGTCGTGCTCGCCGGGTGATTCGGTGGCCTTGCCGAAGTGGCGCTGCAGCGCGGGGTGCAGCACGTCCTGCATCAGCGTGCTCTTGCCCGAGCCGGAGACGCCGGTCACGCACACCAGGTGCTGGAGCGGGAACTCGACCGTGATGTTCTTCAGGTTGTGCTCGCGCGCCCCTTCGACGATCAGCCGCGGCGTGGCGGGCCCCACCAGCCGCTTGATGCCCATGCTGACGTGCTTGCGCCCGCCGAGGTAGGCGCCGGTCAGCGTGTCGGCGCTGCGGATCGCCTCGGGCGTGCCGTCGAACACGATCTGCCCACCGCGTTCGCCCGGGCCCGGGCCCATGTCGATCAGCCGGTCGGCGGCCAGCATCACGGCCGGGTCGTGCTCGACGACCACCAGCGTGTTGCCGGCGTCGCGCAGGCGCTGCATGGCCTCGACGATGCGGCCCATGTCGCGCGGGTGCAGGCCGATGCTCGGCTCGTCCAGCACGAACATGGTGTTGACGAGCGAGGTGCCGAGCGCGGTGGTCAGGTTGATGCGCTGCACCTCGCCGCCGGAGAGCGTGCGGCTCTGGCGGTCCAGCGTCAGGTAGCCGATGCCGACGTCGCACAGGTACTTCAGCCGGGTGCGGATCTCGTCGAGCAGCAGCTTGAGCGCCTCGTCGAGCATCGAGCTCGGCAGGCTGAGCCGCTCGAAGAGGCGCCTCAGCCGCTCGATCGGGATCAGCATCAGGTCGTGCACCGTCAGCCCGGGCAGCGCCTCGAGCTGCTGGCGCGACCATTGCACGCCGCGCGGCAGGAAGCGCTGGCCCGGCGGCAGCGCCGCGTCGGCATCCTCCTTCGAGCCCAGGCGCCACAGCAGCGCCTCGGTCTTCAAGCGCGCGCCGCCGCAGGCCGTGCAGGGGGTGTAGCTGCGGTACTTCGACAAGAGCACGCGGATGTGCATCTTGTAGGCCTTCGATTCGAGGTACTCGAAGAAGCGCCGGACGCCGTACCACTGCTTGTTCCAGTTGCCGTTCCAGTGCGGCGAGCCGTTGATGACCCAGTCGCGCTGGGCCTGGGTGAGCTGCGACCAGGGCGTGTCGCGCGGGATGCCGGCCTCGCCGCCGTACTTCAGCAGGTCGTCCTGGCATTCCTTCCAGGCCGGCGTCTGCATCGGCTTGACCGCGCCGGAGCGCAGCGTCTTGCGGTGGTCCGGGATCACCAGGCCGTAGTCGACGCCGATGACGCGGCCGAAGCCGCGGCAGGTGTCGCAGGCGCCGTAGGCGGAGTTGAAGCTGAACAGCGCGGGCTGCGGATCGGCGTAGCGGATGTCGCTGTCGGGGCAGTGCAGGCCGGTGCTGAAACGCCACAGCTCCGGCTCGCCCTCGTCCTTCAGCGCATAGACGTTAACGCGGCCCGCGCCGCGCTTGAGCGCGGTCTCGATCGCCTCGATCGCGCGGATCTTCTCGGTGCCCTGGAGGCGGAAGCGGTCGGCCACCACGTCCAGCAGCGTGCGCGGCCCGGTCGGCGAGGCCACCTCGCGCTGCGCCTGCACGCGCGTGAACCCGCTCGCGGCCAGCCACTGCTCGATGTCGGCTGCACTGGTGTTGGCCGGCAGCTCGACCGGGAAGGTGACGACGAGCCGGCGGTCGTCGGCCGCGGTGCGCGCCATCAGCTCGGCGTAGATCGTCTCCGGCGAATCGTGCCGCACGCGCTGCGCGGTCTGCTTGTCGAACAGCTCGGCGGCACGCGCGAACAGCAGCTTCAGGTGGTCGTTCAGCTCGGTCATCGTGCCGACCGTGCTGCGGCTCGAGCGCACCGGGTTGGTCTGGTCGATCGCGATCGCCGGCGGCACGCCGTCGACGCGGTCGACCGCCGGGCGGTCCATGCGGTCTAGGAACTGGCGCGCGTAGGCGCTGAAGGTCTCGACGTAGCGCCGCTGCCCCTCCGCATACAGCGTGTCGAACACCAGGCTGGACTTGCCCGAGCCGCTCGGCCCGGTGACCACCGTCATCTCGCCGGTGCGGATGTCGAGGTCCAGGTTCTTCAGGTTGTGCTGGCGCGCGCCGCGGATGCGGATCAGGCCCGATTCGGTTTGGCGGCGTCTGTCCATGGGGTGCCTGGTTGGAGGCGGAAGATTCTACGGATCGGGGTGAACCCGGTCCCGGACATCGGGGGTTGTTGGGCGGCGGGGTCGGAATCGAAACTTTCGTAACAAATCCCAACATCGCGCGGGCCCTGGAGGGGTGGCCGTGCCCAAGGCCATGAAGAACATCAAGGCACGGCGTGCGCTCCCGGTGTCGATCCCGCTCGTCGTCGCGGCGGCGCTGCTGGCCTCCTGTGGCGGCGGCGACCCCGAACCCGCGGCACCCCCCAGCACGAGCAGCGCACCCAAGCGCGCCTCGTTCGTGCCCAGCGGCGCGATCCCGAGCGATGCCAACCTGCGCGGCATGTGGTCCCCGGTCACGCCCTGGCCGCTGATCCCGCTGCACGCGGTGCTGCTGCCCGACGGGCGCGTGATGAGCTACGGCACCAAGGCCGACGGCACGCAGACCGCCTACTTCATCTACGACGTGTGGGACCCGGCCGGCGGGCTGGCCGGCGGCCACAGCACGCTGGACAACGTCACCGGCACCGACATCTTCTGCAGCTCGCAGCTGCTGCTGCCCAGCGGCGACGCGGTGTTCATCGCCGGCGGCGACAACTGGACCGGCAGCGCCACCACCAACACCGGAAACAACAACTCGAACCTGTTCCGGCTCTCGGACAACTCGCTCAGCCGGCAGTCCAACATGAACCGGGCGCGCTGGTACTCCAGCTCGACCACGCTGCTCAACGGCGAGACCTACGTCCAGGGCGGCAGCAGCGGCACCGACCGGCCCGAGGTGCGCCAGACCGACGGCGTGTTCCGCCTGCTCTCCGGCGCGAACACCAGCAGCCTCGACTTCATGTACCCGCGCAACTTCGTCGCGCCGGACGGCCGCGTGTTCGGCTACGACAGCGCCGGCCGCATGTACTACGTCGATCCGAGCGGCACGGGCACGCTGACCTCGCTGGGGCAGTTCTCCGGCAGCTACACGGGCAGCGACGCCAGCGCGGCGATGTTCCGGCCCGGGCGCATCCTGCAGTTCGGCGGCAACAGCAACGGCGCGGCGGTGATCGACATCCGCGGCGGCACGCCGGTGGTCACGCCGACCGGCTCGATGTCGACGCAGCGCCGGCTCGTCAACGCCACCATCCTGCCCAACGGGCGGGTGCTTGCCACCGGCGGCAGCCGCACCTGGAACGAGCTCGATCAGGTCAACAACAGCGCCGAGATCTGGAACCCGGACACCGGCACCTGGACCGTCGGCGCCTCGGGCGTGCAAGCGCGCCTGTACCACTCGATCTCGCTGCTGCTGCCCGACGGCTCGGTGATGGTCGGCGGCGGCGGCGCGCCCGGGCCGCAGAACAACACCAACTTCGAGCTGTACTTCCCGCCCTACCTGTTCACCGCCGGCGGCCAGCTCGCGCCGCGCCCGGTGATCGACGCGGCGCCGACGGTGATGGACATCGGCCGCACCTACACGCTGGACACCTCCGGCGCCGGCCCGGCCGCGCGCGTGGTGATGATCAAGACCGGCTCGGTGACGCACAGCTGGAACATGGAGCAGCGCTTCATCGAGCTGACCTTCGCGGCCGACGGCAACCGCCTCGCCGTGCAGGCGCCCACACGCGCCGCCGATGCGCCGCCGGGCTTCTACATGCTGTTCGTGCTCGATGCCAACGGCGTGCCGTCGGAGGCGAAGATCGTGCGCGTCAACGTCGCGGCCACGCCCAACCCGGCCACCGTGCCGACGCTCGCGTCGCCGGGCGACCGCACCGGCACCGTCGGCAGCCCCGCCAGCGTGCAGCTGACCGGCAGCGATCCGAACGGCGACACGCTGCGCTACAGCGCCACCGGCCTGCCGCCGGGCCTCGCGATCGACCCCGCCACCGGCCTGATCTCCGGCATGCCGACGACGGCCGGCACCTACAACGTCGTCGCCGCGGTGAGCGACGGCGTGAACAACGCCAGCGTCGGCTTCACCTGGACGGTGAACGGCAGCGGCGGCGGGCTGAGCGTCTCGATCGGGCTTGCCCCGGGTGCGACGCTGGCCGGCAGCAACGCCAGCTTCACCGCCAGCGCCACCGGCAGCAACGTGCGCTACCGCTGGGACTTCGGCGACGGCAGCGCCACCGACTGGAGCAGCTCGCCCGATGCCAGCCACGCCTACGCGCAGCCGGGCCTCTACACGGTGACGGTCAGCGTGACCGACGACAGCGGCATCGAGCAGCGCGCCTCGGTGCTGCAGGCGATCTACCTCGCGCCGACGGCCGGCACGCCGGTGGCCTCGGGTCCGCTGGCGCTGGCCGGCGGCCGGCTCTGGGTGGTGAACCCGGACAACGACAGCGTGTCGGTGTTCGACACCGGCACGCGTGCGCGCCTGGCCGAGATCGCGGTCGGTGCCGCGCCGCGCACGCTGGCGGTCGCCGCCAACGGGCTGGTGTGGGTGACGAACAAGCGCGCCGCGAGCCTCTCGGTGATCGACCCGGCCTCGCTGTCGGTGGTGCGCACCATCGCGCTGCCGCGCGGCTCGGCGCCCTACGGCGTGGCGGCCTCGGCGAACGGCTTCGCGCTGGTGGTGCTCGAGGGCAGCGGCACGGTGCTGAAGTTCGACACGACGAGCTTCGCGCAGACCGGCAGCCTGGCGGTGGGTGCCAACCCGCGGCATGTGGCGCTGGCTGCCGACGGCGCCAGTGCCTACGTGAGCCGCTTCATCACCCCGCCCGCGCCGGGCGAGGCGACGGCCACGCCGGGCAACGGCAACGGCGAGCTGCTGGTGCTGAACACTGCCAGCCTGGCGCTGACGCGCACCATCACGCTGGCCACCAGCAGCAAGCCGGACTTCGAGAACCAGGGCCGCGGCCTGCCGAACTACCTCGGCGCGGCAGCGATCTCGCCCGACGGCACGGCGGCCTGGGTGCCCTCGAAGCAGGACAACATCCAGCGCGGCGGCGCGCGCGACGGCCTGCCGCTGAACTTCCAGAACACCGTGCGTGCGATCAGCTCGCGCGTGCTGCTGGCCAGCGGCAGCGAGGACCTGCCCGGCCGCATCGACCACGACAACGCCAGCCTGGCGAGCGCCGCGGCCTTCGACCCGAAGGGCCTGTACCTGTTCGTCGCGCTCGAGACCAGCCGCGAGGTGGCGGTGGTCGACGCCCACGGCAAGCGCGAGCTGTTCCGCTTCGGCACCGGCCTCGCGCCGCAGGGTCTGGCCGTCTCGGCCGACGGGCAGACGCTGTACGTGCAGAACTTCATGGACCGCACGGTGAACGTGCACGACCTGCGGCCGCTCGCCGGCGGGCAGCTGTCGGCGCCGCTGCAGGCGACGCTGGGGACGATCAGCGTCGACAAGCTCGCCCCCACCGTGCTGCGCGGCAAGCAACTCTTCTACGACGCGGCCGATCCGCGCCTGGCGCGCGACCGCTACATGAGCTGCGCCAGCTGCCACAACGACGGCGGGCACGACGGCCGTACCTGGGACCTGTCTAACTTCGGCGAAGGCCTGCGCAACACCATCAGCCTGCGCGGCCGTGCCGGCATGGGCCAGGGCTGGCTGCACTGGAGCAACAACTTCGACGAGGTGCAGGACTTCGAAGGCCAGATCCGCAACCTCGCCGGCGGCAGCGGCCTGATGGCCGACGCCGACTTCGCGGCCGGCACGCGCAGCCAGCCGCTCGGGGACGCGAAGACCGGCCTGTCGAGCGACCTCGATGCGCTGACCGCCTACCTGGCCTCGCTGAACGCGTTCGAGCCGAGCCCGCACCGGCCCTCGGCCGCGTCCTTGTCTGCGGCGGGCAGCGCCGGCAAGACGCTGTTCACGTCGATGAACTGCGCCGCCTGCCACGCCGGCACGGCGTTCAGCGCCAGCGGCATCAACACGCCGGCCAACATCGGCACGCTCAAGTCCACCAGCGGCCAGCGGCTCGGCGGCGCGCTGACCGGCATCGACCCGCCGACCCTGCGCGACGTCTGGGCCACCGCGCCCTACCTGCACGACGGCTCGGCGGCCACGCTCGAGGCCGCGGTGCGCGCGCACAACAACGTGACGATCACCGACGCGAACCTCGCCAGCCTGGTGGCCTACCTGCGCGAGATCGGCAGCGACGAGGCCGCCGCGCCGCAGGCCGCCGGCACCGGCACGGGCCTGGCCGCGAGCTACTACAACAGCGTCACGCCCGGCGGCACCGCGGTGCTGTCGCGCACCGAGGCGGTCGACTTCGACTGGGGCACCGGCTCGCCGGGCACCGGGGTGAACGCCGACAACTTCTCGGCGCGCTGGAGCGGCACGCTGCTCGTGCCTGCCAGCGGCAGCTACCGCTTCCAGACCGAGTCGGACGACGGCGTTCGGCTGTGGGTCAACGGCGTGCTGGTGATCGACAACTGGACCGACCACGCCCCGACGGTGGACACCAGCGGCGTGATCAACCTGGTGGCCGGCACGCAGGTGGAGATCGTCGCCGAGTACTACGAGAAGGGCGGCGGCGCGGTGATGCGGCTGCGCTGGCAGGCGCCGGGTGAAGCGGGCTTCGCGGCCATCCCGGCGGCGCGCCTGGCGCGTCCGCCGGCGGGCAGCGGCCTGGCCGGCAGCTACTTCGCCAACACCTCGCTGTCCGGCACCGCGGTGCTGACGCGCACCGAGGCGATCGACTTCAACTGGGGCAGCGGCTCGCCCGGCACCGGCGTGCCGAGCAACGGGTTCTCGGCGCGCTGGACCGGCAGCCTGCTCGCGCCGAGCAGCGGCAGCTACCGCTTCCAGACCGTCTCGGACGACGGCGTGCGGGTGTGGATCAACGGCACCCAGGTCATCAACAACTGGACCAACCACTCGTCGACCACCAACACCAGCGGCAACGTGAACCTGACGGCCGGCCAGCGCTACACGGTGCGGGTGGAGTACTACGACAACACCGGCAACGCGGTGATGCGGCTGCGCTGGCGCCTGCCCGGCACGACGAGCTACGTGGCCATTCCGGCGGCCAGCCTGTACACGAACTGATGCATCTCCGGCGCGTGCCACTCGTGCAGGGTGTCACGCGGCCGGCGGGTCGGGCGTCCGCCCGCGCTCGGTAGCGGCGACACTGTGCGGCCCTGGGCCGCACGCTGCGCCGGGCTTCGGAGATGCACATGAACAAGGTCGTTGGACTGCTGGCTGCGCTGGCCGGCGCCTGGGCTTGCCTGTCCGCACAGGCGCAGATCGTGATCGGACAGACCGCCGGCTTCAGCGGCGCGGTGGCGGCGGGCGTCAAGGAGACCACCGAGGGCGCCAGGCTCTACATCGATTCGGTCAACGCCAAGGGCGGCGTGAACGGCCAGTCCATCGAGCTGGTCTCGATCGACGACAAGTTCGACCCCAAGCTCGCGGCCGCCAACGCCAAGGTGCTGATCACCGAGAAGAACGTGGTCGCCCTGTTCCTGAACCGCGGCACGCCGCACACCCAGGCCATCATGCCTCTGCTGGCCGAGTACAAGGTGCCGCTGGTGGGCCCGTCCACCGGGGCGATGGTGCTGCACAAGCCGGTCAACCCCTGGGTGTTCAACGTGCGCGCCACCTACCAGCGCGAGGCCGAACGCGCGGTGCAGCACCTCAGCCTGATCGGGATGGACCGCATCGGCGTGGTCCACGTCGACGACAGCTTCGGGGCCGACCTGCTCGAGGGCGCGCAGCGCGGCTTCGCGGCCGTCGCGAAGCAGCCGGTATTCGTCGAGAAGTTCAACCGCGAGAAGTGGGACTTCTCGGCGATCGCGCCCAAGGTCGCCGGCTCGGGCGTGCAGGCGGTGCTGCTGATCGGCTCGGGCACCGCGGCGGCCGACGGGGTCGACGCGATCCGCAAGGCGGGTTCGCGCGCGCAGATCGTCACCTTCTCGAACAACGCGTCCGGCGGCTTCGTCAAGTCGCTCAAGGACAACGCGCGCGGCACCATCGTCGCCCAGGTGTTCCCGTACGAGCGCTCGCTGGCCGCGCCGATCGTCAAGGAGGCGCACGACCTCGCCGTCGCCAAGGGCATGGACGGCGTGACCCCGGCGATGCTGGAGGGCTTCGCGGCGGCCAAGGTGCTGGTGGCGGGGCTGAAGAAGGCCGGCCCGAGCCCGACGCGGCTGAAGCTGCAGCAGTCGCTCGAGAGCCTGCAGAAGCTCGACATCGGCGGACTCGAGGTCAACTACAGCCCGACCGACCACACCGGGCTGGACTTCGTCGACCTGTCCATCATCGGCCCGGACGGCAAGTTCCGTCGCTAGACTCCCCGGCTGATGCCGACGTCCCGACGCAGCCCGACTCCCCTGAAGCGACGCGCGGCGGCCCGACCCGTCACCGGCACCCTCGACCAGACCGTCTACGACGCACTCTTCGACGCCGTGATGCAGGGCCGCCTGCGGCCCGGCGAGCGGCTCGGCGAGGAGGCGCTGTGCGCGCAGTTCGGCGTCAGCCGCACCGTGGTGCGACAGGCGCTGCGCCGGCTGGCCGAGGCGCAGGTGGTGGAGATCGTGCCAAACAAGGGCGCCACCGTCGCGGCACCCACGCCGCAGGAGACGCGCGAGGTGTTCGTCGCGCGTCGCGCCATCGAGGCGGCCATCGTGCGCCTGGTCGCCGCGCGCATCACGCACGGCGAGGTGCAGCGACTGCACGAGCGGCTCGCGGCCGAACATGCCGCGCTGCACGAGGGCGACCACGCACGCTGGGTGATGCTGGCCGGCGGCTTCCACCTCGCCCTCGCCCAGCTCGCCGGCAACCGGGTGCTGCAGCGCATGCTCACCGAGCTGATGACCCGCTGCTCGCTGATCGTCGCCCTCTACGAGGCCCCGGGCGAAGCCGCCTGCGAGCACGACGAGCACCAGCGCCTGGTCGACCTGCTCGCGCTGCGCGAGGCCGATGCCGCCGCCGCCCTGATGGACCAGCACCTGGGCGCCCTCGAAGCGCGCCTGGCCCTGCCGGTCTGACAAGTTGTGAACGAACCCAGGCTGCCCGCGCCGGGGTGGCCAAGGGCCCTGGGCAAGGCGCGGCACGCCGCCCAGACTGGCCGTCTGGGCCAGTGACGCAACGCGGCCCAGGGCCCTTGGATACCCCGGCCCTTCGGGTTGCCCCCGGGAACGCGCCCACTCGTCGTTGCAAATGCTCGACGTGTCACGCGACACGTCTGTGCTTTGCGCCTCGATTGGGCGCGTTCTCGGGGGCAACGCGGGCAGCCTGGGTTCGTTCACAGCTTGTGAGCCCCGTCACGGTGCGGAGGCACCGAAATGAGGCAATTGTATACATTGTCAGATTCACCATAAGTCATTGATTTTCAATAACTTGATTGCCAAATATGCATGGCATGGCAGATGCATGTATACAATCTGCCGAATCCCCGGCCCCCTTTCGGATGTCCGCCATGCAACGCCGCCAGCTCCTGCTCGCCTCCGCCCTCGCCCCCCTGGTCGCCACGCCGGCACGTGCTGCCGCGCCGCTGAAGGTCGGCTTCATCTACCCCGGCCCGATCGCCGACATCGGCTGGACCTACCAGCACGACCTGGGGCGCAAGATGGTCGAGAAGGAGTTCGGCCAGCGGGTCGAGACCGTCCATGTCGAGAAGGTGCCCGAGTCGGCCGAAGCCGAGCGCGTGATCCGCCAGCTGATCGCCGACGGCTGCCGCATGATCTTCACCACCTCCTTCGGCTTCATGGACCCGACGATCCGCGTCGCGGCCGACTACCCGGACGTGGTGTTCGAGCACTGCTCCGGCTACAAGACCGCGAAGAACGTCGGCATCTACCAGACCCGCTTCTACGAGGGCGCCTACCTGATCGGCCTGCTCGGAGGCCGGATGACGAAGACCAACACCTTCGGCTACGTGGCGCCGTTCCCGATCCCCGAGGTCATCCGCAACCTGTCGGCCTGGACCTTGGGCGCGCGTGCGGTCAACCCGAAGGTCAGCGTGAAGGTGGTGTGGATCAATTCCTGGTACGACCCGGGTCGCGAGCGCGAGGCCGCGCAGGCGCTGATCGACCAGGGCGCCGACGTGCTCTACCAGAACACCGATTCGCCGGCCGTCGTGCAGCTGGCGCAGAGCAAGGGCCTGTACGCCTTCGGGCAGGACTCGGACATGACGCGCTTCGGCCCGCGCGCCCACCTCTCGGGCAATACGCTGAACTGGGGCGTGTACTACGTGCACAAGGTGCGCCAGGTGCTCGAGGGGAAGTGGAAGAGCGAGGACACCAAGTGGGGCATGAAGGAAGGCATCGTGCAGGTGGTGCCGCCCAACGCCGAGGTGCCCAGGGACGTGGCCGCGCTCTTCGAGCAGAAGAAGGCGGAGATCCTGGCCGGCAAGTTCCACCCCTTCACCGGCCCGATCAAGGACACCACGGGTGCGATCAAGGTCGCTGCGGGCCAGGTGCTGCCGGAAGACGAGCTCTGGAAGATGAAGTGGTACGCCGAAGGCGTGCTCGGCAAGCAACCTTGAGAGCGGGCCCATGGAGATCGATTTCGCGCAACTCACGGCCTACCAGCGCTACAAGCTGATGGCCAGCCTGATCGTGCCGAGGCCGATCGCGCTCGTCACGACCCTGGGCGAGAACGGCGTGGCCAACGCGGCGCCGTTCTCGATGTTCAACATGCTCGGCGAGGATCCGCCGATCGTGATGCTCTCGATCAACCGGCTGAAGGACGGGCGGCTGAAGGACACCGCGGCCAACATCCTGCGCAGCGGCGAGTTCGTCGTGCACATCAGCGACGAGGCGATGGCCGCGCAGATGCACGCCTGCGGCGAATCGCTGCCGCCGGACGTGAGCGAGCTGCAGCGCTTCGGCCTGCAGGCGCTGCCCTCGCAGACCATCCGGCCGCCGCGCATCGCGCAGGCGCCGGTGGCCTTCGAGTGCGTGCTGCACGAGAAGCTCGAGACCGAGAGCCGCTACGTCTTCATCGGCCGCGTGCAATGGCTGCACGCCCGCGACGGCCTGGTGGACACCACCACCTGGCGCGTGCGCCTGCAGGACTACCACCCGGTCGGCCGCTTCGGCGCGAGCTTCTACGTCACCACGCGCGACCGCTTCGCGATCGACGGCCAGGACCGCGAAAGCCGCGCCAGCACGCCGATCGACGAGATCTGAAGGAGAGCCCCATGCCCCTGACCGCCGCCGACCACGACCCGATGCGCCGCGCGATCGAGGCCTCGCGCCAGGCCGTCGCCGCCGGCAACATGCCCTTCGGTGCGACCCTGGTCGCGCCCGACGGCCGCCTGCTGTGGACCGCGCAGAACAACCAGCTGACCAGCGGCGACTGCACCGGCCACGCCGAGCTGGTGCTGGTGCGCGACGCCCGCGCCGCGCTCGGCGCCGAGGCGCTGCGCGGCGGCACGGTCTACGCGAGCGGCGAGCCCTGCGCGATGTGCAGCGGCGCGATGTTCTGGGCCGGCATCCGGCGCGTGGTGTTCGCCGCCTCGCAGGACGATATCGGTGCCGCGCTCGGCGGCGACAGCCTGCCGATCCGCAGCGCGCAGGTCTACGTCGGGGCGTCGCCCGCGGTGCAGGTCGACGGCCCGCTGATGGGCGACGAGGCGATCGCCGTGCTGCGCGAGGCCGCGGCACGGCTCAGCCCGTGAGCACCGGCCGGAGCGCCTCGACCTCCTCGACGATGTAGTCGAAGAAGGCCGCCACGCGCGGCGTGCGGCGCAGCTCGGCGGTGGTCAGGATGCGCCAGATCCGCGTCAGCGCGGGGATCGGGCCGAGCACGCGCAAGAGTTCCGGCTCCGCGTCCGCAATCGCGGTGGGCAGCGCCGCGACCCCCAGCCCCGCCTTCACCGAGCCCAGCAGGCCGAGCACGCTGTGGCTGCGCGCGACGATGCGCCCCTGCGGCGCCACCTCGGCGAGCCAGCGCGACGCACGGTGGCCGGCCATCCCGGCCTCGAAGCCGACCAGCTCATGTGCATTCAGGTCCTCGACCGTCCCCGGCCGGCCACAGCGCTGGACGTAGGCCCGGCTCGCATAGACGGCCCAGAGCGAGTCGCCGATCTTGCGGCCGACCAGCGCACCGTCGTCGGTGTCGCCCGAGCGCAGCGCAACGTCGACTTCGCCGCGCGACAGGTCGAGGTAGCGGTCGCTCATCACGAACTCGATGCGCAGGCCCGGGTAGCGGGCGTGGAAGCGGTCGATCAGCCCGGAGGCGCCGAGCCGCGCGACGATCGGTTCGGGGCAGGTGACGCGCACCACGCCGACGGCCGCGCGCCGCTCGGCCTCGACCTGCTGCTCGAGCGCAGCCACCGCCTCGGCAACCTGGCGCGCGCGCGGCAGCAGGGCCTGGCCGAACTCGGTCAGCCGGTAGCCGGCGCTCTCGCGCCGCACCAGCTGCTGGCCGAGGCAGCGCTCCAGCTCGGCCAGGCGCCGCTGCACGGTCGACTGGTCGACCCGCAGCGCCCGCGCCGCCGCCAGCGCGCTGCCATGCTCGGCGACGGCGAGCAGGTGGCGGAGGTCGTCCCAGTCGAACACGGCCCATCATGCATTTCCGCGGCCCCTGCCGGCAAGATTGCGGCTGCCGCCGGCGGTGCGCGGCGCCTAGTCTGGGTACACCAGGAGGCCCGCCATGATCCGATCCCTCGCCCCGCTGCTGCTCGCCGCCGCGCTGCCGCTCGCCGCCGCCCAGGACGCCACCATCACCGACCCGGACAAGTACAAGCTGCTGCTCGAGAACGACCAGGTGCGCGTGCTCGAGTACCGCGACCGCCCCGGCGAGCGCACCCACGAGCACCGCCACCCGGCTTTCGTCGTGATTGCGCTCGAGCCGTTCCGGCGCCGGCTGCACCTGCCCGACGGGCGCACGATGGTGCGCGAGTTCAAGGCCGGCGAGGTGATGTATTCGGACGCGCAGGCCCATGTCGGCGAGAACGTCGGCACGACGCCGACGCACGTGATCATGGTCGAGCTCAAGCGCTAGCCCGATGCGGCAGGGCGCGTGCGGTAGAAGGTCAGCGGCACGACCGCGGCCTCCTTGGCCGCGTCCTTCAGCACGCTCTTGCGGATCTTGCCGACCACGTGCATCTCGCAGGGCTTGCAGTCGAAGCGCAGCGTCAGCCGGTCGCCGCCGCTGACCAGCGTCAGCGGCTCGGCGCGCACCGTGCCCTGCACGCCGATCACGCCCTTGGCCTGCTTGGGGCACAGGCTGAGGCTGAAGCGCACGCAGTGCTTGGTGATCATCAGCGGCACCTCGCCCAGCTCCTCGTGGCTCTCGTAGGCCGCGGCCATGACCTTGACACCATGCTTCGCGTAGAAAGCCGCGGCCTTCGAGTTGTAGACGTTGGCGAGGTAGCTCAGCGTGTCTTCCGGGTAGGGCACCGGCGGCGCCACCGGCACGGCGCGCGGCAGGCGCTCGAAGGCGGCGGCGCGGGCCGCCTCCAGGGCCGCCACCGCATCGCGCCGCAGGCCGTTGGCGAGCGACGCGGGCACGAAGGCATCGCCCTCGATCGTGATCGAGCGCGCCTCGAAGATCGTGGCGCCGAGCTTGGCGAGCGACTCGCGCAAGGCCTCGCGCGCGCGTGAGGCGTCGCGCGCCGGCTCGAGCGGATGGGTGGCGCGCAGCTCGGCGTGGTGGCCGTCCTCGTCGGTCAGCGCCAGCACGAAGCCGTCGCCGGCCGTGCGCCAGTGCAGGTCGAGCGCGATGCGACGCTCGGCCGACTTCTTCGCGAGCAGGCGCTCCCAGGCCATGTCGCGGTTGCGGCTGAGCGCGGTGCCCGGGCGCAGGTGCTTGAGCGCGGCCACCTCGGCATTCGGCAGGATGCGCCAGTGGCGGCCGCCCAGGTGCGTGGCGATGTTCACCGGCACGCCCTGCAGTTCACCCTGCAGGTCGACCCAGGTCAGCGCGTCGCCGTTGTTCAGCACGGTCGCGGCGTCGTAGGTCTCCAGCTCGAAGTGCTCGCGCGCGACCTTGGTCACGTGGCCGAGCGGCAGCCCGGCGTGTTTGGGCGTGTCGAAGGCGCCGATGTCCTCGAGCCGGCCGTTGACGAAGTAGTCGGTCGCGCCGCGGTTGAAGTTGCGCGCCGGGTCGGGAACGAAGTGAAAGCGGCAGCGGCCCGACGACGCGCGCCGCAGGTCGCTGCGGCCTTCCAGCAGCGCATCGAACAGCTGGCGGTAGTGCGCCGTAACGTTCTTCACGTAGCCGAGGTCCTTGTAGCGGCCCTCGATCTTGAAGCTGCGCACGCCGGCCTCCACCAGCGCGGCGAGGTTGGCGCTCTGGTCGTTGTCCTTCAGCGAGAGCACGTGCTTCTCGTGCGCGACGATGCGCCCGGCCGCGTCGGTCACCGTGTAGGGCAGGCGGCATTCCTGCGAGCAGTTGCCGCGGTTCGCGCTGCGCCCGGTGTGCGCATGGCTGATGAAACACTGCCCGCTGTAGGCCACGCACAACGCGCCGTGGATGAAGAACTCGAGCGTCGCCTCGTTCACCTGCGCCGCCACGGCGCGCATCTGCGGCAGCGTCAGCTCGCGCGCCAGCACCATCTGCGAGAAGCCGCTGTCCTGCAGGAAGCGCGCCTTCTCCGGCGTGCGGATGTCGGTCTGCGTGCTGGCGTGCAGTTGGATCGGCGGCAGGTCCAGCTCGAGCAGGCCCATGTCCTGCACGATCAGCGCGTCCAGGCCGATGTTCCAGGCGTCCCAGGCCAGGCGCCGCGCGGCCTCCAGCTCGTCGTCGCGCAGGATGGTGTTGAGCGTCAGGAAGATGCGCGCGCCGAAGCGGTGGGCGTGTTTCGCCAGGCGCTCCAGGTCGGCCAGCGAGTTGCCAGCCTTGTCGCGCGCGCCGAAGGCCGGGCCGCCGATGTAGACGGCATCGGCACCATGGTTCACCGCCTCGATGCCGATGTCGGCGTCGCGGGCGGGGGCGAGCAGCTCGAGGTCCGGGCGCGGCATGGCACGGATTGTCGCGCGCCGCGCCCCGCCCGCGCCTACTTCAGCAGCTCGCGCACCGCCGCCTCGAGCTGCGCGTCGCGCCCGGCGGCCAGCTCGGCCGGATCGTGCGGCACGAGGATGTCCGGCACGATCAGTGCCTTCTCCATGTACTCGCCGCGCTCGTCGCGGAAGCCGACCTGCGGGATGCCAAAGTACAGCGCGTCGTTCTGCAGCGTCTCCCACCACACCGCGGTGCCGGTGCCCGCCACCGGCATGCCGACCAGCTTGCCCAGCCCGAGGTGGCGATAGGTCCAGGGGAACAGGTGCGCGTCGGAGTAGTTGCTCTCGCCCACCAGCACGATCGAGGGCTTGCTCCAGCGCCCCACCGGCTCCCAGCCGATCGACTGGCCGCGCGACACGAACTCCAGGTAGCGCTTGCCCGCCAGCAACACCGCCAGGTCGTCGTGCAGGTTGCCGCCGCCATTGAAGCGCGTGTCGACCACCAGCGCCTGCTTGGCGCTGTGCCGGCCGAGCAGCTCGGCATAGGTGTCGCGGTAGCTGTCGTCGTCCATCTCGCGCACGTGCACGTAGCCGAGCCGGCCGCCGGACAGGCGCTCGACCGTCTCGCGCTGCTGGCGCACCCAGCGCCGGTAGAGCAGCTCGCCCTGCTGCTTCAGCGTGACGGGCTTGACCACCTGCTCGCTGCGCTTGCCGGCGGCGTCGACCAGGCTCAGCACCACGCGCTTGCCGGCCTTGTGATTGAGCAGCGCGTCCACGTCGCGGCCCGGGCCGATGGCCGTGCCGTCGATGCGCTCGATCACGCTGCCGGCGCGCGCCGTGTTGCCGGCCGTGTCCAGCGGGCCGCCGGCGATCACCTCCGCGATCTTCAGCCCGGCGCCGGCATGGCGCTCGTCGAAGAAGGCGCCGAGCGCGGCGGTGGCGTCGTCGTCGGGGTCGTGCCGCACCACGCCGGCGCCGGTGTGCGAGACGTTCAGCTCGCCGAGCATCTCGGAGAGGCACTCGGCGAAATCGTCGTCGTTGCCGATGAAGGGCAGGAAACGCTCGTAGGCGCGCCGGTAGAAGGCCCAGTCGACCCCGCCCATGTCGGCCACGTAGAGCTTCTTCAGCGTCTGGCGCCAGACATGCTCGAACAGGTAGGTGCGCTCGGCCGCGCGGTCCAGGTTGAGCTCGGCGCTGAACTTGACCGGCTCGTCCTTCGCCGGCGCATCGCCCTGCGGCAGCTTGAACTTGTGCAGCGTGCCGGCCACCAGCAGGTAGCCCGTCTCGCCCTTGGCGTCGAGCTGCAGGTCGGCCGGCGGCGCCTCCCACACCGGCGCGTTCTCGGAGGGCAGGCCGAACAGGCGGCGCAGCTCCTTCTCGCGCGGGCGGTGCAGCCACAGCTCCATGTCCTCGGCGCCCTGCTGCAGGTACAGCAGGGTCTCGCCGTCGGGCGTCATCGCCAGGGCGCGGATCGAGCCGGAGCCCGGCGTCAGGCGCGCGACGCGGTCGTCCGCGCCGTCGAGCTCGAGCGCCACCGGGTCGGCCCGCTTCGGCTCGGGCGCGACGTCCTTCTTCGCGTCCTTCTTCGTGTCGTCCCCGGCCTTCTCCTGCTCGGACTCCTTCTCCTTCAGCAGCGCGTACTCGGCCTTGTCGAGGCGAAAGCGGTCCCAGGCCTCGCGCGTCAGGTACATCGCGTAGATGTCGGTCTGCGCCACGCCGCCGGTGCCGTGCAGGCCCATGCGGTCGCTGACCCAGAGGAACTGCCGCCCACCGCGCGCCCACTGCGGGTGCAGGTCTTCGTAGCCGCTGAGCGTGAGGTTGCGCGGCGGGCGCTGCCCGGCCGCGTCGACCAGCGCCACCTCGTGAGTCCAGCGCTGCCGGTCCAGCATCTGCGAGAGCAGCCAGCGGCCGTCGGGCGACCAGTCGAACCACTGGTCGCCGTCGGCGTAGGAGTAGTTGGCCTCGCCGGGCAGCACGGTGCGCGCCTTGCCGCTGGCCAGGTCCAGCACCTTCAGCGTGGTGCGGTTCTCGAGGAAGGCGATCTCCTTGCCGTCGGGCGACCAGCGCGGCTGGAAGTTCTCCTGCCCGTTGGCCAGCACGGTGCGCAGGCTGACCTCGGGCGCGGCGAAGAAGTGCGGCACGTCCTCGCGCTTGCCGACGATCGCGGCCTCGTACAGGTTCCAGGCACCGTCGCGCTCGCCGGCGAACATCAGCTTGCGGCCGTCGGGGCTGAACTGCACCGAGCGCTCCTGCGTCGGCGTGTCGGTGATGCGGCGCGTGTCGCCGAACTCGGTGGAGGCGACGAACACCTCGCCGCGCACGACGAAGGCGATCTCCTTGCCGTCCGGGCTGACCGTGATCTCGGTGGCGCCCTGCGCCAGCTTGAGCTGCTCGACGCCGCGGCCACGCGTGTCGGAGGCGATCTGCACCGCCAGCTTGCGCGGCTGCGCGGCACCGGCCGGCAGCGTGTAGAGCTCGCCGTCGAAGCCGAAGGCGAGCGTGCCCTGCGCCGAGATGCTGAGGAAGCGCACCGGGTGGCGCTCGAAGAAGGTCAGCTGCTGCGGCGCGCCGCCGTCGAGACCCTGGCGCCAGACGTTGAAGCTGCCGCTGCGCTCGCTGAGGTAGTAGAAGGCCTGTTCGTCGGGCGACCAGACCGGGTCGCGGTCCTCGCCGCCGAACTCGGTCAGCCGGCGGTGCTTGCCGCTCGCGACGTCGAGCAGCCAGACGTCGCGCGCCACCGGCGAGACATGGTGCTTGCGCCAGGGGCTCTCGTAGCCCTTCCAGTCCTCGTAGAGCAGGCGCGTGCCGGCACGGTCGAAGTGCGCGGCCAGCGCCGGCGTGCTGAGCAGCTGCTGCGGGCGCCGGCCGCCCTCCACCGACACCTTGTACAGCTCGCCGGCCGAGCGCGACGGGAACAACACGTTGCGCCGGTCGTCCATGCGCTGCGCGGCGAACAGCACCTCGCGCCCGTCGGGCGTGAAGCCGGTCGGCTGCTCGGGCGCGGAATGCGTGGTCAGGCGGCGCGCCGGGCCGCCGCTGGCGGCAACGACGAACACGTCGTCGTTGCCGTACACGTTGGACGCGAAGGCGATCGCGCGGCCGTCGGGCGACCACACCGGCGAGTGGCTGCGCCGGCCGTTGGCCACCAGCAGCCGCGCCGGCCCGCCCTCCACGCCCACGACGTACAGGCCGCCCTGGAAGCTGAACGCGACCTGGCGGCCATCGGGCGAGATCGCCGGGTAGCGCAGCCACAGCGGCGTGTCGATGGCGCCGAGCGGCTCGGCCGCGAACGCCGGCAACGCGGCGAGGAGGGTCAGGCACGCGGCGAGCGCGTGGTGCACAAGGAAACGCCGGGCCGCCCCAAGTTTCCTTGACCCCCGCGGGGGGCGGGCCGGGCTCAGCCCGGCCCTGGGGGCACTCTCATTCAATGGTCGCATGGCGAAGACGGGTTGGAGCTGTCCACGGGACCCGCCGAGCGCGGGCTCGTGGCCAGCGCGCGCGGCGGAAAAGCCGCGAGCATAGGCGAGCGGCGTGCGCGTCGCCTCAGGGGTTCATGGGATGGCCAGGCGCGCGCGCAAGGCCACCGCGCCGTCGGCGCCGGCCAGCACCAGCCCTTCGCCCGACGCACTGCCCTCGCCCACCAGCGCCGAGAGCACGAACATGTGCGTCACCCAGACTTCGATGCCCTCACGCCGCGCGGCCACCGCGCGCCGCAGCGCCTCGAGCGACTCGGCGTTGGTCGTCTCGCTCGCGCCACGCGGCGAGCCGAGCGCCGCCCACGGTTCGGCGGCACCGAAGGCGAGCTGCGCGGTGTCGAGGCAGCGGCACCAGGGGCTCGAGCGCACGCGCTCGGGTTTCAACCCGCGCGCGGCGAACCAGGCGCCGATGCGGCGCGCCTGGGCGCGGCCGGCGTCGTTCAGGTTGCGCTGCGTCGAGCAGTCGGCCGGCCTGAAGCCGGGCGGGTCGAAGGTGCCCGGTGCGAGCGCGTGGCGGAACGCGATCACCACGCCACCGCGCCGCAGCGCGGCCTCGGCCGCATCGTTCGGGGCGTCGGCCGCGCGGCCGGACAGGCAGGTGGCGCCGAGGGTGGCACCGAGCAGGTGGCGACGGGACAGCATCGCGCGATGCTGCCCGCGCCACGAAGCCGGGGACGGCGGCGGGGTCACCGCCGCCCGGCCGTGCTTGTATGTTTAGACCAGACCAGCAC